>JAYVSO010000054.1:0-60170 GCA_043775315.1 Verrucomicrobiota bacterium | reverse complement strand
CTCAAGGAAACGGAGTGGCGCTGGAACCACCGCCGTGAAAACCCCTACTCCTTGTTGTTAAACGAAACCCGCAGACGCCCTCTCAGCTAGGAAAGACCCAGCGCAAATAGGAGTAGCCCATCCGAAGAGCCCGCCCATCGGATGCCGCCGGTTGCCCAGCCGGTTTGGAAACCGGGGCGCGATTGAGCGACTTGACGAATGCGAACAACGGCTCCTTCCGATCCAACGCTTCGCCCGGAAAGCATTCCCGGACCACGGCGGCGATCTCCGCTTCGGATCTTCGCTGGCCTTCATTTGGACCAGCCCAGCGCAACGGCGCCGCATCAGGTTTCAGCAGGCCGAGCTTGCGGAAAAAGAAATCCTCCTCCCGCACCGTGAAGGAGATCTCGTCGGCGCTCCGACCGAGCAGGGTCAGCAGTTGTCCATAGGGTAGCAGGTGCCAATTCCGGCGTATGATCGTGAGGCCAGCCCTGCGAAACTCCGTGCGGCCAAGTCCACGCGCGGGGCGCAAGCCCATCGCGCGACCGACGCGCTAGATGTCCCTTGGCTGCGCGCCCACCACGGCGGCTATCCGCGCAACAGGAACAAGGGAACAGTTCCGCCAGATGAACACATGGAGCCGGCTCGGAAACCACGGCACGTCCAACGGCTGCGGAGCGGACCCAACCGGCGACGAAGCCACCGGCTCCGCGGCCAGCAGGGGAATCCGGAGCAGCGGGGCCGATGCGAGCCAGGCGACTTGGCGACAGAAAAATCTGCCGGACGTCCTGAACATCGCGATGGTGTAACCGTTGGGTAAGCCCTAGTTCAGCGATCTGCGAACCATTTCACCGACCGGTTCTGCTTCTCGGACCGGCTTCTTTCCCAAGCGCCTGAATCTCGTGGCCCAGTCCGTGTGGTCGGAAAGCAAACGTCCGGTAAGTCGCGAACCAGCCAGGCTCCGGATTTTCGTCCGTCTTGCCTTGCCGCCGGGGATTGCCGTTAATCCGTCCGTCTCGACCGCTCCGATAGCTCAAATGGATAGAGCAGGCGTTTCCTAAACGTCATATCCAGGTTCAATTCCTGGTCGGAGCACCACCTTCGATTCCTTTCATTCAACTTTTGGCCGCGCCGTTGTTTCCTACATGAACCTGTCTTTCCGCACGAAACTGCTTCTCTGCATGATGATCGTCGTCGTGGGTGTGACTACGGCGACGATCATCCTGACGCAGGATCGGGTCCGTGAGACTTATCGGCTCCTGTTCGAGGAGGAATTCACCAACGACCTTGAATTCGCGGCCGACCAACAGGCCACCCGCCTCGCGACGCTCAAGGACCAGAGCGACAAACTCGCGATCGATCCCAAGTTCATCGACGCGCTCGTCAAGGGAGACGGTCTCGCGCTCTTCCGCCAGATGGGCGAAGAAGCCGGGATACCAGTCCGTGACTCACGGCCGCTCCAACGCTTCGGGCGAGGCGGGTTCGGGGCCTCCAGTGGTCGCAGCGGCGGAATGTTGGGTGACCTGACTGGACCTGGAATCCCAGGGAACCCCGGCAATCCCGGAGGATCCAAAGGCGGTCCTGGAGGAGGACAACGTGCTTTTCAAAACCAACCGGGAGGGGGCGGCCCCGGCGGACCGGGCGGCCGTCGTGGAGACATGTTCGTCCGGTTCATCGGCGCCAACGGACAGATTATCGGCACGAACAATCCGGTCATAAACCAGGCGAAAGCCCGCGTGAAGAATCAGGGCGAGCTCGATCCGATCATCAAATCCATCCCCTCCCTAAAAGACCAGCAGGTCGCTTTCTTGGCCTTGGACGACACGACCAACAATCCGATCCGGGAAGTCCTCATCACCCCCGTTTTCACCGTTGCGGACAGGAAATTTGCCGGTGCGATCGTGATGGGCACGGTGCTCGATCTCGGCGAGCGCTCGTTGTTCACGCGGCGTGAAAAAGTGCGGAGCGGAATCCTGCTCGATGGCGAGGTCTACTCGCAGTTCATCGACCGGAAAACGGCGACCAACCTTGCCCGGATCGTCGCCAAAGACCTGCCGAAGCCAGGTGTCCTGCCATTGCTGCAAGTGGAGGGAGAACCGCATCACATGGTCTACCGTGAGCTCAATCCCGGCTCACCCTTCGGCAAAGCCTACCAGGTCGGCCTATTCCCGATGGCCTCCGCGCTGAAGGAAGTCGCGGATCTACGGACGAGCATCATCACTTCGGCCGCCGTCACCATGATGGGTGCCTTCCTTCTCAGCCTGCTGCTGACCCATGGTTTGGCCGGACCGATCAACGCGCTCGTCCATGCGACCAAGGCAATCCGCGCGAGCGATTTCTCCGTCCGCCTCCCGATCAAATCACGCGACGAGATCGGCGTGCTGACCCAGTCGTTCAACGAAATGGCGGAAGGCCTCGGCGAGCGGGAGCGGTTCCGGACCATGTTGAACATCGTGGCGGACCCGAAAGTCGCGGAGGAGATGATGCGGGGCGGCGGCGCGAATCTCGGCGGCGAGCTGCGCCGGGTGACGGTTCTCTTCTGCGACATCCGCGGGTTCACAAACCTGACGGCAGGAATGCCCCCTGCGGACGTCATCGCGCTGCTCAACGAACACATGACGGCTTTGACCAAGGTGGTCCACGAACACGACGGCGTCGTCGACAAGTTCGTCGGCGATCTGATCATGGCCGTCTTCGGCGCTCCCCTTTCCACGGACAAGGACGCGCACAACGCAGCCAGGTGCGCAATCCGCATGGTTCAGGAGCGACACCGCCTCAACCAATCGACCGATCGGGTGATCCGTATGGGAGTCGGAATGGCGACAGGCGAAGTGGTGGCCGGATGCATGGGTTCGTCCGACCGCCTCAACTACACCGTCCTCGGTGAACGCGTGAACCTGGCTTCCCGGCTCTGCGGTGCGGCCGGACCGATGGAAATCGTCATCGACGACAACACCCGCAAAGCCCTCGGACAAATGGCCCGCGTTGAAGACATGGGAACGGTCACGTTGAAAGGCTTCGACGCTCCGGTAAGCGCCGCCAAACTCGTTGAGGTCCGTTCGTTCCGGGAAACCTGACAACGGTCGCCCGCATCTGGTCAGCTTCCCAGCGAAGCCTTCATCGCTTCGAAGAACTTGAGGCCGTCGCTCTGGGTCACAGGTTTCTTCTCCGCCGAGTCGGCCTGCTCGACGAGATCTTTCGGAAGCTCACTGAGGAATGGAGACGGGTGACATGGGAAAAGCTGGCCGTAACGTTTCCGTCCGGTGCAGAGAGTTATGGTCAACGATTTCATCGCACGCGTGATGGCCACGTAGAACAGGCGCCGTTCCTCGTCCATCGTGCCCTCGACCTTCGACCGAGCGTGCGGGAGCAGGCCGTCCTCAAGTCCCACGATGAAGACGTGCGGATACTCCAGGCCCTTGCAGCTGTGCATGGTTATCATGGTCACCAGATCGCCCTCGGGTTCCTTGTCGTTCCGCCTGTCGTTGTCGAGCGAGAGTTCCTCCAGGTAGGTGGCCAAACGTTCCGCGGGCTTGTGCGTCGTGGTCGTGCCCCCGTCGAGGTCGGCGATCAGGTCCCTGATGTTCTTAACGCGGTTGTCGGCGACTTCCTGATCCTTCTCCTGCCGGCGAAGGTCGTCGAGGTAACCGGTCTCGGCGATGAAGTCGGTCGCCCACTGCATGAGCCCAATCGGCTGGTTGGCTTCGAGCGGAGCATGGACGCGGTCGACAAAGGCGACGAAGGCGTTGACCGCATCGCGGGTCCGGGGTTGCAGGCTGTCCAGCACATCGCTGTGCCTCATGGTCGCGTAGACGCTGCAACCGCGCTCCTGGCTCGTGGACAGCAGACGTTCCATGGTGACATCGCTGAGCCCCCGCGCCGGCGTGTTGGCGATGCGGAGCAGGCTCACGTCGTCGTGCGGGTTGAGCATGGCCTTCACATAGGCGAGGTAGTCCCGGATCTCGCGCCGGTCGAAGTAGCTCTGCCCGCCGATCAGGCGATACCGCACAGCCGCCTTGCGGAGCGCGGTTTCGAGCGGGCGCGACTGCTGGTTGGTGCGGAAGAGGATGGCCTGGTCGCCCCAGGGTATGCGGTGGCCCACGCGGTTGAACTCGATCCGGTCGACGATCGTCTTCGCCTCCTCCTCGTCGTTGACGAAGGTGTGCAGAAGGATCTTCGGCCCGCTTCCCTTGTCGGACCAGAGCTGCTTCGCACGACGGCGCGTGTTGTTGCGGATGACGGCGTTGGCGGCGTTGAGGATGTTCGTGGTGGAGCGGTAGTTCTGCTCCAGCTTGACGATCTTCACCTCGGGGAAATGCGTCTCAAGGTTGAGCAGGTTGGCGATCTCGGCGCCGCGCCAGCCGTAGATGGACTGGTCGTCGTCGCCCACCACGCAGAAGTTGCGGTGCTCCTTCGACAGCGCGTTCACGAGCTCGAACTGCGCGGCGTTCGTGTCCTGATACTCGTCCACCATGATGTAGCGATACTTCAGGCGGCAGGCTTCGAGCGCGTCCGGATGATCCCGGAAAAGGCGGATCGTCAGCAGGATCAGGTCGTCGAAGTCGACGGCGTTGCAGGCGCGCAGGGCGGACTCGTATTTGCGCTGCACATGCTGCGCGAGAGCGGCCACTGACGGATCGTTGAAGGCGGCGGACTTCGAGCCTCCGTTCCGGAACTTGCTCAACATCGCCAGGATCGCGGAAGCGTCCGTCTTCTCCCCCTGCGCGGAGATCGAGCCCATGATCTTCTTGATGGCCGCGAGCTGGTCCGATTCGTCGTAGATCACGAAGTTCCGCTTGTAGCCGAGCTTCTCGATGTGGTTGCGGAGAATGCGGACGCAGAGGGAATGGAACGTGCAGATCGTCGGCTTCTCGGGCTTGTCCTCCTCCTTGGCCGTCTTCGGCGTCTTGGGCAGCAGCTTGTTCACGCGCTCCAGCATCTCTCGGGCGGCCTTGTTGGTGAACGTGACGCCGAGGATGTGGCCCGGGTTGATGCCCGACGCGACCATGTGGGCGATGCGGCAGGTGATGACGCGGGTCTTGCCCGTGCCTGCTCCCGCAAGGATGAGCACCGGTCCGCTGATGGTCGTGACAGCGTCTCGTTGCTGCGGATTGAGCGCGGCCAGGTTCAACATGCGGCGCGGAGTATGGGAACCATCCCCACCATGTCGAATGGGAAGCCGGTCAATCTGAGAAGCGGCAGAACTTATCCCGTCGCAGACGGATCAATCCGTCGCAAAGAGCTCAGCGCGGCGTGATTTCCAGGCGCTTGAGGTCCTCGGCCAGGAAACTGGTCACGTCCTGGAACTTCGACACGTTGTTCGCGTTCAGGTCCATCAGCAGCCGGTGCGCCTCTAGGCAGGTGCGCGTGTTCTCAAGCTTGGTGACTTCGCCCAATTGCACTTCCTCAAATTTGCCGGGCTGGTCGGGCGTCGCGGTGATGACGCGGAACAAGTGGGTCATTCCGAGGCTTTCCAGCGAATCGACCACCCGCTCCTGAGGATTGAGCAGCCGGAGCACACCATCGGAAACCGCCGTGGTCTCGGCAGACGGCGACTCGCCGCGCAACTGGAGACCGGCTCCCGCCATGACGCCGAGGAAGGTGCTGTCCATCAGCGGGCACTCCGCGAGGTCGATGACGATCTTGGTCGTGCCGTGGTGGATCAGCTCCGTGAGCAGGCGTTTGAAGTCGACGCTGGACGCGCAGGTCGCCTTGCCCTGGATCTTGATGCAGACCAGGGCCTCCATACGGGACACAAGCAACTTGGTCGGGTTGGCTGCCATATAAACGTCGCGAGAATATCGTTATCCGAGGATTGAGCGTCAAGCCGCCGGGACTGGGACCTTCGATCAGCGGCGGGCGCCCCTCGCCGCCACCGGCCGGCCAACAATCTGCACCAGGGCCTGTTGCAGCACCAGCGACTCGTCCAGGCTGCTGCCGACGAGCCGGCGATTGCAGTCGAGCAATCGGCCCATCGCAGCGACCAGCTCCCCTTCCGAGTAGCGGGCCGCCTGCGGCAGGGCCTTGAAGAGCACGTAGGGATTCATCGAAAGGGGGTTGAAGCGCTTGTCGGCCGGCATCGCCTCGGCGGGCACCCGTTCCAGCTGGGACTTGAAGCCGTTGTAGTTGTTCGCGTCCTTGACCCATCCGCGACGCACCATCTCCTTCAAGAAGAGCATGGCCCTGACTTTGGTGATGAGCCCGAAGAGCAGCCCGATGGCGGACTTCTGTTTGTCGGACTTCATCTCCCAGAACTCGTCCTCCAAACATCGGAGCAGCCGGAGCAGATCCCGGTCGCCCAAAGCATCCCCGAGCGCAAAGGCCCGGGCCTGGCGGTTCTTCGTCACGATGGCGCTGACATCGTCCACCGTGATTTCCGTCCGGCCGCCGACATAGAGGCACAGCTTCTCGGACTCGGATTGGAGGGCCCGGCTGTTCGGACCGATGCATTGGATCAACTCGGCGACCGCCTCGTCGGAAGCTCCCTTGGCCAGTTCGCGGAAAGCCTTGCGGATGATCAGTTCGGCCTGCACCGGCCAATCACGGTCATCGGCGGAAAGTCCCGTGAACGATTCCACCGATCCCAGCTTGTCGACCGTCTTGTAGAAGACCTTCCGCTTGTCCGCCTTGGGCGCGCTGATGACGAGCCGGACACTGCCCCAGGGCGTGCGTTTGAACTCCTCGGCCAGCTCGGTCAGACCTTCCCCGACGGCGGCCGAAGAGGACGTCCGATCCTCCGCGAGGAAGCTGCAAGCCTTGAGCCAGACAGCCTTGCCCGTGCCGAAGAACGGCAGCGTCCGGAGCGACTCCTTCAACCGTCCGATCACCTTCAGCGCCTCGCCGGCATTGCCCACGGCGGCGTCAATGACCTCATGGTCCATTCCGCCCAGCTCGTTGCTCCACTGGTCGAAGAGGGCCTTGGCGCGTTTCTTCACGGCCACGTCGTCGTCACCGGAGACCAGCACGAGCTGTTTAGGGGCGTCAGACACAGAGGCTCCGATCGGATGCCCGATGAGGAAACGAACCGAAAACCTGCAAACCCGCCGCCAAACTCACGCCTCATCCTCCCCGTTTCCTTCGTTCATCTTGTTGAGGTAGTCGCTCATGTCCTCCACTGCGCTGAACAGCTTGGTCCGGACAAAAATCGGCTTCTTCTGCGCGGCCGCGATGGCGAGGCAGTCGCTCGGCCGGGCGTCGACCTCGACGATCTTGATCCCGAGCTCGTTGTCCTGCTTCAGCACGATGCGCGCGTAGTAGGTGGAGTTCCGGAGTTCGGTGATGATGACGCGTTCGACGGTGATGCCGAAGCCGAGGAAGACCGAGTTGATCAGGTCGTGGGTGAGCGGGCGTTCGTTGGGTTTGTCCTGCATGAAGCGCCCGATGACCATGCCCATGCTGCTCTCGATCTGGATGACGAAGACCTTCTCGGCGTTGCCCAGGAAGATGGCGCAGCCGTTGTTCGCCGGCAGGATGCCGCGGATCTCGACTGGCACGACGTCGTTCTTCATGGGTTGACTCTAAAAACAGGTTTTCAAAAGACAAGTTCCCCGCCTGCCTCGATCACGCCCTGCAAAACGTCTCGAACGCGCCGCCGAAAAGATTCCGGACGTCGCGTTGGATCTCCTGCGGGGTCACGACCCATCCGGTCGCGGCGAGGTCGCGATACTTCTCCGCCAACACCCCGCCGATGACCGTCCGGCTGTGGGTCCACTTGTAGATCAACTGGTCGAGCACGCGCGCGTCGCTGTGCTGCGGGGTGACGCTCAAGCCGAGCAGCTCGATGCGCAGGCGCGTGATCTCGTCGATGAGATGCGGGACGTTTGTGAACCACCAGCAGCCGAAGATGTGGAGGTTGCGGAACTTCCGGGCCAGGACGCAGAGCTCATGCTGGTTCTCGCGCGCCAGCACGGTGGCGGCGAATTTGTTGTCAGGGAATCCGGCGCAAAGGTTCTTCAAGAAGCCCAGGTCGGTCAGGCCCATGCCGTCGCCGGCCATCTTGAGCCTGGGATTCACGGCTCGCGTGACGCCGGGCATCACCGCGAACGGCAGGTTGAAGTCGCGGCAATGGGGCAGGACCGCGCCTTCGATCAATGCGGCCGTGTCGGTGTTGTCGGGAAACTTGAACTCCGGCGGCAGCGAGACCATGAGGAAACGCGCGCCCATCTTCCCGGTCCAGTCGGCGAAGAACCGTCGGACTTCGTCGAGGGACTTTTGGTTGGGTTTGCCGGGAGCGACCTTGTAGCCCCAGGACGCCAGCTTGGGCGCGGTGTTCTTCCAATCCAGCAGCAGCGGATCGATCCGGAGGGCGGCGGAGAAAGCCGGGTGTCGCTGGAAGCCGCGTTCCCAGACGGGCCGTTCCAAATCGTCGAAAGGCGAGTTGGTCATGCACACGTCCTCGACGCGGGCGATCTTGAGGCAGCGGTCGATGTAGGGGTCCGGCTTCTGCGCGGCGAACCACTTCCGGAGCTTCGGCAGGTCGCGTTTCTTCACGTCGAGGCCGAGGGCGTTCAACGTCGTCAGGACGCCCCGGCAGGCCTCGGAGACCGGGGAATTTTGGATGAAGAGGACATCCCAGATCAGGTCGGCCTGACGGGACTTGTCCAGCTTCCAGAAGTCGTCGTAGGGAATCGCGAGGTAACGGAACGATTCGGCGACGAGGTAGTGGTAGGTGAGCAGATCGTCGATGCCCCAGAGAAGAAGTTCACCAAACGCCGGGTCGTAAAGGTGGGTGTGGATGTCGCGGACGGGAGTCGTCTCGACGGTCTTCCGGACAAGCTTCTCCAACTGGGCGGTCGTCATGGACGCGGACGCTAGACAAGGTCCCGCCGGCTGTGGAGAACGAATCGTTGCCAAGGCGCGGCGGCTGTCTCCACTCTTTCGCCATGATGAAACCTCTCGCGCTCCTGTTCTACGAGCAGCTGCTACCCGGGTCCCAGCTGATCAACAAGCTGCAGGACCTGGGCTACCGCGCGCAGGTGGTGCAGGACGCCGATCTGCTGGCCGACGTGGCCGAACGCGAGAAACCCATGGTCATCGTCAGCGACCTGCGGGTCCGCCGCGGCGACATCCTGAAAAACATCCGGCTCATCAAGTCGGGCGCGGAAACCAGCCACATCCCGGTGCTCGGATTCCACTCGGACCTTTCCGAGTCGTTCCTTGAAACCGCCAAGCAGGCCGGCGTCACGCTCGTCGCAGGCGACGCGTTCATCCCGGAACAGCTGGCACAGCTGCTCGAACAAGTCCTTCACCTCGACTGACCCCTTTCCAACATGGCAATCCCCTCCGTCAAACTCGTCCAGGGCATCCACGTGATGCACCTTTTCTTCCGTATCGACCGCGCCCGCTGGGCCGCGTTGCCGCCCGCCGAATCCTCCGCCGCCCGAGACCGGCTCGACGCCGTGGCGAAGAAGTATCCCGGCCCTGCCCATCCACGTCTGTCCACATTCGCTAACGTCGGCGGCAAGGCCGATGTCGCTTTCATCATCTACGCGGCAGAACTGCAGAACCTCAGCTCGATGCAGCGCGAAGTGGAACTCGCGTTTCCCCCGGGAACCTTGGTCCCCACTTACTCGTTTCTCAGCGTGACCGAGCTGCCGGAATACGTCTCCTCGGACGATGATCTGAAGCGGATGATCCAGATGGGTGAGAAGAAACCGCAACCGGGCACGCCCGAGTTCGACGAAGCATTCGAAGCCGCCAAGAAACGCAACGAAAGCTACAAGTTCTACCGGCTTCAGCCCGAACTGGAAAACTGGGAGATCATGTGTTTTTACGGCATGAGCAAGAAGCGGAACCTCGGAGACAATTGGTATTCGATGGACTTCGAAACCCGCAAAAAGCTGATGGGAAGCCACGCCCGAACCGGGCGCAAATATGCCGGCAAGATTTCCCAGCTGATCACCGGCGCAACCGGCGTCGATGATTGGGAATGGGGCGTGACCTTGATCGCGCACAATCTTGACGAGATCAAAAACATCGTCCACGAGATGCGCTTCGACGAGGTCACCGCCCGCTTCGGGGACTTCGGGCCGTTCTACATCAATCTTCGACTCGACCCGTCGGACCTCTGGGACCATCTCCGACTCTGACCAGAGTCTCCGAGTATTTGAACGGGTGAAGCGCTTTGGATGCGCTTCACCCGTTTCCTTTTGCAGCACGCCCGGCGTTCGGAGGGGGATCCGCCGAACTCGAAGCTCGATCGATTGTTTTGTCGCAACCGTGAGAAGCGCCATCTGGCCGCAATCCTGCTACTACTGAGAAGTCGACAAAGCCCGTTTAAGGAAAGGCCGGATCTGGCCGAAAACCTATCAGGCGCCGACCAAACCATAGGCAGCCTGATCGCCATGAAGATTTCACACCTCAAAAGCGGGAAAACCCGGGGTTTCACCCTGACAGAACTGATGATCGCGGTTTCGATCCTGGGACTGGTCTCGGCGATCATCATTCCTTCATTTGTTCGTTCGAGGCTCCGGGCGACCAATGCGACCTTCGTCGCCAACGTCAAAGAGGCGGCCAATGCATTCGAGATGTATGCGTGGGAAAGGCGCGGCTACCCCGCCAATTCCTCGCCCGGGGTTGCTCCCAACGGGATGGACGAATACCTCGTGCGCATGCGTTGGACGGAGATGACTCCCCTCGGCGGCCAATGGAACTGGGACCGCGATAAGGCGGCCTACGGCTACAAGGCAGGAATCGGTGTGTTCAATCCTTCGGCGCCGCTCGAACAGTTCATTCTCATCGATGAAATGATCGACGATGGCGACCTCAGCACTGGCTATTTCCGCTCACGCCCCAACGGCTACGTCTGGATCATCGAGCAGTGAACTGGCGGCGGTAAACCACGGAGGCCGGTGCCGGGCTGTTCACAAAAGTCGTCGTCAGCCGGACCGGCACAGGAGTGCTGGACAATGGCGGCCTGACGACGATCCCCCTTGCCGGGCGAAGACTCCTGTTCCTACGTTCAGGACAATGAAGCCGTTTCCAAAGTTGGTCGCCGCCTGGTCGTTCGCCGCCGCTGCCACATCCCTCCTGAGTGCCGATATCGCTGGATCTGCCAGCAAGGATTCCGAGCTGAAGCCGTATCCGCGATCGCCCATTCCGGAATCCTCGCCCGCTTCATCGGAAACGGAAAACCGTTCGCGGCAGTTCAAGATTCCTTCGGGCATGAAGCTCGACCTGTGGGCCGCCGAACCGATGTTGGCCAACGCGGTTTCGTTCTGCCTCGACGAAAAGGGGCGCGTCTTCGTTTCGGAAACCCATCGTTATCGGACCAGCGTCCTCGATATCCGGCACTACATGTTCATGCTCGAGGACGACCTCGCCTGCCGGACGATCGAGGACCGCACGGCGATGGTGAAGAAACACTTCGGAACCAAGTGGACGGACCTCGCCATCGAATCCGAAGTTGTCCGGCTGCTGGAAGACCGTTCCGGTTCGGGCAAGGCCGACTTCAGTTCGATCTACGCCGACAATTTCAGCACCGAACTCGATGGCATCGCTTCCGGTGTGTTGGCCCGCAAGGGAAAGGTCTGGTTCACCAACATTCCCGAGCTGACCCTACTCGAAGGCACCGACTCCAAAGGACACGCCGTCTCGCGGAAAACCGTCAGCCGGGGCTATGGCGTGCGTTTCAGCTACACGGGCCATGACATGCACGGCCTCATCATCGGACCCGACGGACGGCTCTACTTCAGCTTTGGAGATCGGGGAGCAAACGTCCTGACCAAGGAAGGCCGCCGCCTCGTGTTTCCCGATGAAGGCGGCGTTTTCCGCTGTGAGCTCGACGGCTCGAATCTGGAGGCCTTCGCCCACGGCCTGCGCAATCCGCAGGAACTCGCCTTCAACGAATACGGCGACCTTTTCACCGGCGACAACGACTCCGACCAGGGCGACCGCGAACGCTGGGTCCACGTCGTGGAAGGTTCCGATTCCGGCTGGCGTGTCGGCTACCAGCACGCTCCCCTCGGCAATGCCGGCCCCTGGAACATGGAGCGTCTCTGGGTTCCGAGCTTCCCCGGCCAGGCCGCCTACGTTTTGCCCCCGGTCGCGAACATCGCCGACGGCCCGAGCGGTCTCGTCCACAATCCCGGCACCGGCCTTTCGCCGAAACTCGACGGCCGATTCTTCCTCGCCTACTTCAAAGGCACCAGCGCCAGCAGCGGCGTTTCCAGCATCGCCGCCCACCGCGACGGCGCGGGCTACGCGCTCACAGCCCACGACAGCTTCATCGCCAACGCCCTGATCACCGATGTCGACATCGGACCCGACGGCTCCATTTATTTCTCCGACTGGGGTGAAGGTTGGGAACGGACCAAGAAGAGCCGGATCTTCCGCCTGACAGATAACGAGGCCTCCAAACAGCCCGTCGTCGCCGAAACCAAACGCCTCATCGGCCAAGGCTTCGAGACCGCCACCACCTTCGGTCTCGTCGCCTATCTTGAACACAAGGACATGAGGGTCCGGCAGGAAGCCCAGTTCGAGCTGGCCGCGCGAGGTTCCGAGGCGCTGCCGATCCTGAAGCAGGTCGCTCTTCTCGCCGAGAATCCGCTCGCCCGTCTGCACGCCATCTGGGGCCTTGGACAGATCGGCCGGAAAGGCGGGACCGCCGAGATCAATCCCACGAAAGACATCGCCGACCCGCTGGTCACGCTCCTGAAGGATCCCGACGCGGAAATCCGCGCCCAGGTTCTCCGGACGCTCGCCGATGCCGGCGCTCCCACCAGCCTCGCTCCCGTCATCAAGGCGATGGAAGACCCCAGTCCGCGCGTCCGCTCCTTTGCCGCCCAGGCCGTCGCCAAGCTCGCCGGCCCCGCCGCCTTCCAGGGAATCGTGAAGCTCCTTTGGCAGAACAACGGCAACGACCGCGTCCTGCAACACGTCGGCGCCCTCGCCCTGGCGAAGTCCGCCACCATCTCCCAGCGCGTCGCCGCGTCGAAGGACGTCTCACCCGCTGTTCGCAAGGCCGCAGCGGTCGCCTTCCGCATCCGCGGCGAAGCCGAGATTGCTCCGATGCTGCTGGATTCCGATCCGCTCATCGCCCTCGAAGCCGCCCGGGCCGTGAACGACCTTCCGATCCTCGCAGCCCAACCGGCTTTGGCCGCGCTCGGTGATTCAGCAACGTTGACCGGCGTCCTCAAGTCGTTCGCCACGGTTCCTCGGACCTACATGCCCACGGGCACCGAATACGCGATCCGCGACATCCGTGAAGGCCAGCCGATGCCTTGGGGCAATACACCGGTCGACCAGCTCACGCCGATGCTGCTCCGCATCGTGAACGCCAACTTCCGCGCGGGCACGGCCGAAGACGCGGCGCGCCTTCCCGCGATCGCTCTGCGAGGCGACGTGTCGGACCTGATCAGGACCGAAGCTCTCACCGCCTTGGCCAGCTGGTCCACGCCTCCTCAGCGCGACCGCATCGTCGGCACCTACCGGCCGATCGCAGGCCGCAGCCAGCTCGCCGCGCAGAGGGCGCTGTCTCCGCACATTCCAGCCCTGCTGAAACAGAAAAACGAAGCGGTCCAGATCGCCGCCGCCGCCGCCATTTCCCGCCTCCAGATCGTTGAAGCCGCTCCGGAGCTGAAGGATGCCCTGGTCAACCTGGCCAACACGCCCAAGGCCCGCGCCGCCATGCTCGGTGCCCTCGGCGAACTCCGTTCCCCCCTGCTCGCCCAGGCCATCCTCGAAGTGGAGAAGGACGAGACGGCGGAGGTCCGGAAAGAAACCGGGCGCTGGCTCGCTTCCGTCAACAAGGGCGGCGCGATGGCCTCGCTCGAGAAGACGATCGAGACCGCTCCCATCGGAGAACAGCAGGCGGCCTTCATCAACCTCGGAGCCATCCAGGACCCGGGTGCGGACGCCTTCATCGCCAAGTGGCTTGGCAAGCTGACCGCCGGAGAAGCTCCCAAGGAACTGGGCCTTGAAATAGTCCAGGCCGCCGCCGGCCGCGAAGCCGACAACGTGAAGAGCGCCTTGGCCGCATACCAGACGAGCAAGGGCAACAGTCCGGTCGCGAAGTTCCAGGAATCCCTCTTCGGAGGTAACGCCGAGAATGGCCGGAAGATTTTCTTCGAGAAGGCCGAGGCCAGCTGCCTCCGCTGCCACAAGGTCAGGGGCGAGGGCGGCGAAGCCGGCCCTGATCTCACCGGCATCGCCTCGAAGCGCGACCGCGCCTACTTCCTCGAATCCATCGTCATGCCCAATGCCTCCATCGCGCCCGGCTTCGAGAGCGTGCTTGTCACCAAGAAGAACGGCCAGCAGGTCGCCGGCATCGTGCGGAGCGAAACGGCCACCGACCTCGTCATCATCTCACCGGAGGACGGCATGGTGACCGTGAAGAAAGCGGACGTGCAGGCCCGCGAGAAGAGCCCGTCAGGCATGCTCGAAGGCGTCGCCGAGGCCATCGGTGCCCGCGACCTTCGCGACGTGATCGAGTATCTCTCGACCCTGAATTGATGCGAGAGATCGACCATGTCCGAGTTCGTCGATCCATTCATCCGATACACTGAAGAGCTGCTCGCAGTCGCAAGGCGGCTCTCAGAGTGCGCAGTCGAGGTTTACGCCAGTGAATGCAACGTGATTACTTTCGGCGCGTGGAGGCTGGTCGCCGGAAGGGCGGCGGAAGGCTATCAGTTCATGTGGGACGGACGGTCCCGGACTTTTATCATCTCAAAAGCTGTGCTCATCGATGGTAGAAAAGGCTGGGAGCCTGTCCGAACCTTGAACTTGGACCATCCGGAGGCGATCTCCGCCATGGAGATATTCTTAAAACAGACGTTCAAAGTCTGATCCACCGCTTTCAACGATACCCACAGGGAAACTTCGTTTTCGGCGCCTCAACCACTTTCCCGTTGGACATGCGGCGGAGCGAGGGCATAAACGCTCCAGCCATGGGTGAGGAAGCAGCTCTGTCGGAGGTTCATTCGCACCGCAGGTCATCCTTCAAGCGGGGGTTGTATCTGCTGCGCTCCATCATCGTCGTCTCCTTCGTCGCGGTCCTTGGCCTGCGATCCTCGCGGGCCCAATCTCAGCCCGGTCTCCAATTCGACGTCTTCCTCGGCCTCGATCAATACGCCCGGCAGGGAGCGTGGTTCCCCCTCGTCTGCGAGGTGAAGAACGACGGGGCGGGCTTCAGTGGATTCATCGAGGTCACCAGTGGAAGCCAGAAGCGCCGGATGCCGATCGAGCTTCCCACCGGCACGCTCAAACGCGTCACGCTTCCCCTCTTCAGCACGGCAAACAACAGCCAGTTCCGGATCGTTCTCCGCGATGAACGCGGCACTATCCGTTCCGAACATCAGCAGCAGTATCCCAGCCGCGGATTTCTCCAGGCGGACGTGCCGTTGATGGCGGCGATCCCTCGGACCGCTGCGGGAATGCCGACCTTTGTCCAAGGCCGGCTGTCGAATCCCGATCTCCAGGTCTCCGTAGCCCGCCTCACACCGGAGCTGTTTCCTGACAATCCCATCACCCTCCAGTCCGCGACCGCCATCTACCTGAACACGGAGCGTGCCATCAGCCTGCGGCCGCAGCAGGTCGATGCCCTGCTCGCGTGGCTGGACGGCGGCGGGCATCTCGTCATCGGCTTGGACCAGATAGGCCAGGTCAACGCCACGCCTTGGCTCAGGGACCTGGTCAATGCCGACCTCGTCACCGTCCGCAACATCGCCGGAGGAAAGGCCATCAGCGAATGGACGGGGCAGTTGACGAACCGCTGGAACGAGCTGGACCGGCGGGCTCCATCCGGAAGCGGGCAACCACCCCGGACCAACGCGCGGCAGCCGCAGAATTTCCGGCAGGCCATCGTCGAAGATCCGTCCTTCCTCACGAACAGGATGGCTACCATCGAGGCCAAACCCCGCGATGGATCCATAGCCATCCAGTCCGAGGGGATTCCACTCATGTATCAGCGCGCGCACGGGCGTGGCCGGGTCAGCGTGCTGACCTTCGATCCGGAGCGTCAGCCGTTCGTCGGCTACACAAGCCGAGCAGGATTCTGGACGCGTCTGGTGGATGCGCCGGACTTCCTATACGGCGGCACCGACAACCAGCGCTACGGCCGGCAGAGCTTCGACGCGGCCATCGGATCGCTCATCGAAACCACGCAGGTCCGCAAGCTTTCCCTCGGCTGGCTGCTCCTCCTGCTCATCGCCTACGCTGCCATCATCGGGCCTTTCGACTACGTGCTCGTCCGCCGGCTCAAGAGGCCAATGCTCACCTGGATCACCTTCCCGTCCTACGTCGTCCTCTTCTCCATCACTATCTACGTGATCGGCTACAAGCTCCGCGCCGGGAAACTGGAGTGGAACGAACTCAGCATCATCGACGTGCTCGACGGCGGGAAACAGCCCGTCTGGCGCGGCAAGACCTACGGCTCGCTCTATTCGCCGCAGAACGCGCGCTATCCGTTGGCCGTGACGAACGCGCTGGCCTCGCTGCGCGGCGAGTCGCGCGGCTACTACGGCAACACCGACGCCTCAGAAACCTATGGGGTCAGCCAGGTGGGCAACGGATTCACCGGTGAAATCACCGTGCCCATCTGGGTGAGCCAGCTCTGCGTGACCGACTGGATGAAGCCGGGCTCGCCCTCTTTCAGCCTGACCGCCGAACCCACGCCGACCGGCCACAAGGTCCGCGTGAAAAATCTTCTGCACCGCAGCGTCGGACCAGCCGTGGTCGCCGTCGGCCAACGACTGGTCCGCATCGAAACTCTCAAGGCCGGAGAGCAGATAACGGTCGATGTCCTGCAATCCGGTGCGAACAAACTGATCTCTTCGGAACTCGCCGGCATGAACCAGAAACTGGTCGAGGCGGCCGGCGCGCGCAGTGCGTCGTTCGATACGGGAAACAGCGGCGATCGGCTCACGATGCAGCAGGCGTTCCCCGCGCTCGGATTCATCGAAGAGTTGCGCCAGAACCTCGAAAGCCATTCCTCGTTCGCGACGCCCGACGGCCTCAACCTGTCTCCCCTGCTCCGTCAGAACTACGCCGTCGCGTTGATCCTCGATGAAGGAGCACGCTCCGGCCCCGCTGTTCCCGCCTTCGTTCCCGACCAGGGCAAAATCCAGACCGTCTGGCGCATAGCCGCCAGGGTCGCGCCGGCAAAATGACTCCACACCATGTCTGAAGCACCTCCCAGCATTCCGGCGGTCGAAACCTCCGGACTCACGCGTTCCTACGGGACGATGCTCGCGCTGGACAACCTGAACCTCACGGTCCAGCGCGGCGACCTGTTCGGCTTCATCGGCTCGAACGGCGCCGGCAAGACGACGTCGCTCCGCATCCTCGCGACCTTTCTCCAGCCCAGCTCCGGCACCGCCCGCGTGCTCGGCTCCGACGTCGTCACCGACCCGGACTCGGTCCGTCGCAAGATCGGCTACATGCCGGACTTCTTCGGCGTCTACAAGGACATGGAGGTCACGGAGTATCTCGACTTCTTCGGCGCGTGCTACCGGCTGCCCGCCGCCAAACGCGAGAAGACCATCGGAGACGTGCTTGAGCTGGTCGGTCTGACGGAGAAGAAGGGCGCCTTGATCGGCGCTCTCAGCCGCGGAATGCAGCAGCGCATCGGCCTCGCCCGCGTGCTCATCCACGATCCCGATCTGCTGCTCCTCGACGAACCCGCCTCCGGCCTCGATCCGCGCGCGCGCATCGAGATGATGGCCATTCTTCTGGAACTCCAGCGTCTCGGTAAGACGATCATCATCTCCTCCCACATCCTCAGCGAACTCCAGACGCTCTGTAACCGCTGCGCCATCATCGAGCGCGGCAAGCTCATCTACACCGGCCCCGTCTCCGGCGCGTCCGGCGACCTGGCCGACGCGACCATCATGTGGGTCACGACGCCGGAAGCCGACCGCGCTCTCCCGATTCTGACCGCGCTGCCGGACGTGCGCGAAGGCGAGGTCGTGGATGGCAAGGTGAAGCTGACCTTGAAACACAAGGACGCCGACGCCTCCCAGATCGCCGTGGCCATGGTCCAGAACGGCCTTCGCCTGACCGGCCTTCGCGAAGAGGAGATCGGCCTGGAGGAAGTGTTCCTCCGCGTGACCAAGGGCGAGACGCAGTAGCCGTTCCACCGGATCGCGAATGCGCTTCTTCCCGATCATCCACCGCGAGCTCCTGATCGCCGGCCGGCGCGGCTCGACCTATCTGGGTCGATTGATCTCGGTGGGAGCGATGTCGGCCATCCTCATGTGGGTGTTGTTCGTCTCGGCGGGGAATGCGCCGGCGACTCTGGGTAAGACCCTCTTCCTCACCATCGCCTCGATCACCTATTTCCTGTGCGCCCTTACCGGCGTGAAGCTGACTTCCGACAGCCTCAGCTACGAACGGCGCGAGGGAACGCTGGGCCTGCTCTTCCTGACCAACCTCCGCAGCATCGAGATCATCCTCGGCAAACTTGCAGCCGGCAGCGTCCAAGCCGTGCTGACCTTGACCGCGACGTTTCCCCTCTTCGCCGTGCCGTTCCTCTTCGGCGGACTGACCGCCTCCGACTTCCTCTGGTTCGTCACCAGCGCCCTCAATGTGCTGTTCCTCTCGCTCAGCCTCGGACTATTCGCGTCCGCGCTCTGCAAGGATGATCGCGTGGCTCTGGGAGTGGGCCTGCTGCTCATGGCGGGCGTGGTCTTTGGTCCGTTGATCGCGGCATTGGTCTACGGACAGTTGGCGGGTGGGGCCTCCGGATCGGGTGTGGAGATCCTCGCCGGCTTCAGTCCGGCGACCGCTCCATTTCTCCTCCTCTTTGAACGAGTCGGCGGCATTCGCGGAGCCACGACAGGAGTCTCCGATGCCATTTCAACGTCGCTGTGGACGACGTTGATAACGGCCCTCGCCGCCGTCGGCCTCGCTTCAACCACGCTCGCCCGGCTTTGGCGTTCGCAGGAAAAACAGCCCGAAGCGGCCAGGCGAACCGGCTTCGACGGAGCCGATGAACGCGACTCCCGCACGGCCGCGCGTGCTCCGCTCCTCGACCGCAATCCCTACGGCTGGCTGGCGGGCCGCAACCGCGCCGGACGATATGCCCCGTGGGGCGTGCTCGGCGTTGCGGCGCTCATCTGGTTCGGGGGCTTCGGCGTCTGGGGAAACGACTGGGCCAATGAAGGCGTCTACATCGCGACGGCATTCCTGATCCACCTCGCGATCAAGCTGCTCATCGCCGGCGTGGCCTGCTGGCAATTCAACGAAGACCGGAGTTCCGGCGCGATGGAGCTGATCCTCTCCACGCCACTGTCCGTCGGGGAAATCCTGAAAGGCCAGCGTGAAGCCCTGGGCCGGATGTTCCTCCGGCCGGTCCTCTTTGTGCTCCTGGTGGACTTCGTCTTCCTCATGGCCCACTTGAACCGCTCCCCTCCAAGCTCCTCCACCATCGGCCTCGTGTGGGTAGCTGGCATGGCGGTGCTGGTGGCCGACGTGGTTGCGCTCCGTTCCATGGGCATGTGGCTGGGCCTGAGGATGCGAAAGACCAATGCGGCCGTTACCCGGACCGTCGTCTGCGTGCTGTCGCTGCCGTGGGCCGTGATGATCCTGAGCCTCTCGCTGCCGGCGCTCCTGCCTTTCGGCATTTTTCCCACGATGGAAGACGCGATGGTGATCCTCTATTGGCTCGTCCTCTCCATCGGCAACGCCCTGCTCTGGCGCGGCTGGGCCGAACGAAATCTTGCGAAACAGTTCCGCGCCGAGGCCACCGGCTGGTTTGAAGCAAAGCGCGGGCTGAAGGATTTCTTCAAATCCGCGTCGTCGGCCACGCCTCCACCGCTCCCGCCAATCCAGTGAAAAACCAAATGCCCGGCTAGTCGCGGCGGACACATTCATTCGTCCCGGGCTCGAAATTCCGCGATGATCGGACGGTGGTCGGAGGCGAGGCCCCAATTGGCGGTGGTGAAGACGTAGGTTCCTTCCTTGTTCCATTCGGCCGCCATGGCCCGGTTCACGAGGATGTAGTCGATGCGGCTGTAGCTGTCCTCCTTCCCGTAGAAATGGGTCCACGTGATGTTGCTCGGATCCCAGCGCGGGTTCTTCGGCTTCACGCTGTCGCCGTTGCGCTCCGCCGGACGGGTGTCGATGAGCACGCCATTGCCACGACCGATGATGGCCCGGGTGGACTTGGTGGACTTTGTGTCGTTCAGGTCGCCTATGACGACGATGTTGCCCCGCGGATTGGCCTTCATCCGCGCATCGATCTTCGCACGGAGGATGATGGCTTCCTGCTCACGCATCTCCAATTCATCGGCCTCGGCGACTTGGCGACGGGACTTCAGATGCGCGACGAAGACGGTGAACGAGTAGCCGGACGGGGTCTTGATGTCGGCCTCGAGGAACCCGCGGCTGACGTGGAGCCGGCGGCCGTTCAACAGGTAGCTCCCGGTCGTATGAGGGCGCCGCGCGGTGATGGGAAATTTGCTGAGAAGAGCCACATGGATGTTCGTGTCCCAGCCGGAGACGTGTTCCCAATGGGGATAGTCCTGACCCGCGGCTTTGAGTGAAGCACGGAGTTCGAGGAACGCATTGGTGGACCCCATCTCCTGAAAGCCGATCACGTCGGGCTTCATGGCGACGATGTTGGACACGACCTTGGCGCGGGCTTCGGGCGTCTTGATCTCCCGAGTGTCGTTCTTCACGTCGAGGTAGTTCTCCACGTTGTAGGTGGCGACGGTGAAGGTGTCGGCTGCCGATGCCGCGAAGCTCAGCAGGATCTGAACAAGAAAGAAGATTCGCACAAACGCCATTCCGCGAAGGAAACGCGTGGCCACGAAGTTCGTCAACGGACCGTTCAGACCCGGACCAAGGAGGAAGAATATTTTTGCAACGCCACGGTCCCCACGTAGCTTCGCGCATGAACGATTCAGTCTCACTTCAGGCAGACCAGCTAGAAAACCGCACCCAGTTGAAACTCCAAGACAAACAGAACGAACGGGACCATCGCGAACTGCGGATCGACAAGGTCGGAGTGCGGGGCCTGCGGTTCCCGATCCAGATCCGCGACAAAGAACGCATCCACCAGCACACGGTTGCGACCATGGGGATGTTCGTGGACCTTCCGAAGGAATTCAAAGGGACCCACATGAGCCGGTTCATCGAGGTGCTCAACGGCCACGGTCCGGTGATCGACGTCGAGAACATCACGGACATCCTCTACGCGATGCAGGAGAAACTGAATGCCGCGACGGCGCATCTCGAGATGGAGTTCCCCTTCTTCAGGACAAAACGCGCCCCGGTGACCGGCAAAGAAGGCGTCATGGACTACGAAGCCCGCTTTGACGCCACAGCATGCGGCAAGGAAATCGACTTCCTCCTGACAGTAAAGGCCGGTGTCACGACTCTTTGCCCCTGTTCAAAAGCCATTAGTCGCTACGGGGCCCACAACCAACGGGGCACCGTCACCGTTCAAATACGCTCCAAATCCCCGGTCTGGATCGAGGACTTGATCACCCTAGTCGAAAGTTCCGCCAGCTCGGAACTCTACTCGCTGCTCAAACGGGAGGACGAAAAAGCCGTGACCGAACGGGCCTATGAGAACCCGGTGTTCGTCGAAGACCTGGTCCGCAATGTGGCCACCAAGCTGAACGCCCACGAACTCGTGACGTGGTTCAAAGTGGAGGCCGAAAACTACGAAAGCATCCACAGCCACAACGCCTACGCCTGCATCGAGAAGGGTTGACAATCCGCTTCAACTAACTTTCTTCCATGTAGTTACACATTATTCCCGCGTTCAAAATTGACCGCACATTTTTATAGCATCGGAAAAACCCTTTGATACAGTCACGCACCTCTTTCCGGCCGAGGGTTGGAAAGTTAATCCGTAAATCGCAGCACACGTTGTGTTTATCGTGAGCGCCAAAAAGAAAATCGCAGATAAGAAGTCGTTTGCACAGCTGCCCAAGGGTAAATCCGTGGCAGGCGCAACGGCTGCAGCCATCCTTGGCATCGGGACAGTCCGGGCCGTGAAGAAAATCAAGCCGGAGTGGCAGCGTTACTACAACAACCTGCTCGAACTGCGCGACCGTCTCTCCCAGCAGATGATCGGCCTTGCCAAGGAGTCCTCCGAGGAAATGGACAGCTACAGCCTGCACATGGCCGACGCAGGGACCGACAATTTCGACCGGGATTTCGCACTCAGCCTTCTTTCTTCCGATCAGGACGCGATGTTCGAGATCGAAGAAGCCATCAAACGCATTGAGAAGGACACCTACGGCACCTGCGAAATCACCGGAAAGCCCATTCCCAAAGCCCGCCTCGACGCCATTCCGTGGGCACGCTTCACGGTTGAAGCCCAAGCCCAGCTTGAAAAAGAAGGCGCGCTGCGGCAACGACGCCTCGGCCAACTCGGATCAGTGGATGCCTCCGCCTCCGTAGATGTCTCCGACGACGACGACGAGCCAGAAGAAAAACCTGCGAAGGAAAAGGAATAAGTCATGCCCCGCGAGATCGTAACCATCGAATGCACCGAAGCGCGCAAGGAAGGCAAGTCGCCCTCCCGCTACACCACCAAGCGCAACAAGAAGCTTCAGACTGACAAGCTCGAGTTGAAGAAATACAACCCGGCTCTCCGTCGCCACACTCTCCATCGGGAGGTCAAGTAAGCTATGCCCCGCAAGACCAACACAGAAAAGAAGGGCACCGGAGCCCGCTCCTCCGAGACGCGCACCCCTAGGCCCAAGCCGAAGGTCGATTTCACCATCGACGCGCTCGACTACAAGAACGTGAACCTGCTCAAGCAGTATGTGACCGACAACGGCCGCATCCTGCCTCGCAAATACACCGGCCTTCCGGCCATGTTCCAGCGCCGTTTGACGACGTCCATTAAGCGGGCGCGTCAGATGTTGCTGATGAAATAGTTTCAGGACCCAAGTCCACCAACAGCCCGGGGCCAAAAGCTCCGGGCTATTTTCATTTGGAGATCTGGCCTCCACTGAAAGTCGATTGGCTTTCAGCCGATGTTTCCGTAACTTTGTCGCATATCACCGCCCGCCGAATCGTCGGAACACCTAGATATCCCAGCCATGAACAAGCCCATCCTCCCGAATTGGTGCAACAGCCCCGACCATGCTTGGCGTCCAAACCGTCGGGAATTTCTATACACGGGACTATGCGGAGCCCTTGGACTGAGCCTGGGAAACCTGTTGAGGCTCGAGGCGCGCGCGACCGAATCAGGCGGTCGACTCGTTGCGAAGGCAAAATCGGTCATCAACATCTACCTGCCCGGAGGAATGGCCGCCCAGGAGTCCTTTGATCCCAAGGTTCTCGCGCCGCTTGAATTCCGCGGTCCCCTTTCATCGATCAAGACCAAGATTCCCGGCATCCAGTTCGCCGAGTCCCTTCCAAATACAGCCGCCATCGCAGACAAAATCGCCGTCATCCGCTCGATGACCCACGGAGAGGCGGATCACGACCGCGGAACCCACAACATGTTCACCGGCTACCGTCCAAGCCCGGCATTACAGTATCCCAGCTTCGGTAGCGTGGTCTCGCACGAACTCGGTTCCCGGAACGATCTTCCGGCCTACGTCTGCGTGCCGAACATGCCGAACAACTTCGCCGGCACCGGATACCTCGGCTCTTCGTTCGGCCCGTTCAGCCTCGGGGCCGATCCGGCCCAGGGAAATTTCAAGGTCCGCGACCTCAGCCTCCCGGCTGGCGTCGATGACAAACGTTTTTCCGACCGGCGTGAAATGCGCGCCATCGTGGACGCCCATTTCAGCGGACTCGAGAAATCCGACGCCCTCGCCGGCATGGATTCGTTCTACGAGCGCGCCTACGGCATGTTGAGCTCGGAGAAGGCCCGGTCGGCTTTCGCCATCCAAGACGAGAAGGACAAGGTCCGCGACGACTACGGCCGCAACCAGGCCGGGCAACGCATGCTGCTCGCCCGACGTCTGGTGGAATCCGGTGTGCGTTTCGTCTCCCTGACCTATGGCGGGTGGGATCACCACGACAACATCAAGGGGGCCTTCGGCCGCCAGATGCCGGACTTCGACCGCGCCTACGCCGCCCTCATTAGCGACCTCAACGAGCGCGGTCTCCTCGATTCGACGCTGGTCCTCGTCACCACTGAATTCGGCCGCACGCCCAAGATCAACGCCACAGCAGGCCGGGACCACTACCCCAAGGTCTTCAGCATCGTCATGGCGGGCGGCGGCATCAAACGCGGCCTCGTCCACGGGGCGTCCGATCCGACGGGCGGTGAACCCGAGGACTCCCCGCTCTACGTTCCCGACTTCGCGGCGACAGTCTACAAGCTGCTCGGAATCGACTACGACCGGGACCTCATGGCGCCGGGAAATCGCCCTGTGAAGATCGTGAAAGATGGTCACGTGATCGAAGGCTTGCTCGCCTAGCGCGTCTCGAATCAACCCGCCTATGAAATCCCGCCAACCTCTCGGCGTCCGGATCATCGGCTGGATCGTCGGAGCCGTTTTCGTTTTGCTCGGAGAGCCCTCACCGGCTGCTGGCCCGGTGCTTTCGGACGTCCGCCCGGCCGGTGGCCAACGCGGGACCGAGGTAACCGTCGTGCTCACCGGGCAAAGGCTCGGCGACATCAAAGACCTGTTCTTTTACGATTCGGGCATCCATCTGGTCCGTTTCTCCACAAACAAAACCAATTCCGTCGCGGCCCATCTCAAGATCAACGACGACGCCCGGCTCGGAGAGCATTTGCTTCGGGCTCGAACCGCCTCGGGCATCACGGAAACACGGATTTTTTCCGTCGGTCCTTTCCCCGAGTTCGCCGAACAGGAGCCCAACAGCGAGATCAGCCGGGCCCAGAAGGCTCCGCTGAACTCGACCGTGAATGGTCTCGTCGGCTCCGAGGACGAGGACTTCTACCGGATCGAACTCCGCCGCGGCGATGTCTTCACCGCCGAGGTGGAAGCCATGCGGCTTGGCAGGACCATCATGGATCCTCGGCTCACGATCATGGAGACCAACGGGACCGTTCTAGCGATGAACGACGACAACGTCCTGCTCAAGCAGGACTCTGTGGTCACTTTCACCGCTCCTCACGACGGAGCCTTCATCGTGCAGCTCCGCGAATCGACACTGAGCGGCGCCGCGACTCCTTACCGGCTTCACATGGGCACTTTCCCGAGACCCATGTCGGTGTTCCCTCTGGGCGGACAATCGGGACGCGAGGTTTCCTTTGAACTTACGGATGCTGTCGGAAGAAAATTTTCCTTGAGCGAGACTCTCGCGAAAACCGGAGTCGCCCGGTTCCCACTCTTCGCAATGCACGGCGGCTTGAGCGCTCCTTCGGCCAACTGGATACGGGTTTCGCCTTTTCCCGACATCACGGGCGACGGCAGCAACACGTCGCGCGAAACCGCCCCGGCTGCCGCTGCCAATGCACCGTTCGCCTTCAACGGACGGCTGGCCAACGCCCGCGACGCAGCCTACTTCAAGTTCTTCGCCCAACGCGGAAAACCACTGGAAGTGTCCGTCTACGGACGCCGCCTTCGTTCGCCGATCGATCCGGTTCTCGACGTGCTGAACATGAAGGGCGAAGTCCTGACCTCAAACGACGACGGGGCTGGAGTCGAT
Source organism: Verrucomicrobiota bacterium (assembly GCA_043775315.1). Classification (GTDB taxonomy): domain Bacteria; phylum Verrucomicrobiota; class Verrucomicrobiia; order Limisphaerales; family CANJSG01; genus CANJSG01. The sequence goes on along the minus strand of JAYVSO010000054.1, from coordinate 34,661 downwards.
GCGGCCGTGCGTTTCGTTCCGCCCTACGAGACGAACTACTTCCTGCGCGTGACCGACCAGCTCAAGCGGGGCGGTCCGGGCTTCGTGTTCCGCGCCGAGATCACGCCGACTGAACCCTCGGTCACGTTGACGATGCCACCGGCCGGTCGGAACGATTCCCAGACGCGTCAATATGCCGCCGTGCCGCGTGGAGGACGGGTCGCCACCTTACTTGCTGTCCGGCGCCAGAATGTGGACGGAGCACTCACGCTCGAAGCCGCCAACCTTCCGCCCGGAGTGACGATGAAAACTGCGGCATTCGGTCCACGCCAGGACCAGACGGTGGCCGTGTTCGAAGCCGCGCCGGATGCCGCCTTGGCGGGCACGCTGGCCGATGTCTTCGTCCGTTCAACGAATGGCGTGACCGCCGGCTTCCGCAATGAACTCGAGTTCCTCTACGGCCCCAACAACACCGCCTACTACACCACACGCTCGGAGCGATTCCCGGTCGCCGTCACCGAAGCCGCGCCTTTCAGCCTCCGAATCGCCGAATCCAAATCTCCTGTGGTTCAAGGCGGGACGCTGGACCTGCGAATCATCGCGGATCGCAAGGCGGCATTCGATGAACCGATCAACTTGAAGATGCTATGGAATCCTCCGGGCATCTCGTCGCAGCCCGAGATGACCATTCCTAAAGGCCAGACCTCGATCGTCTACCAGATCAGCGCCAATGCGGGGGCGGAACTCAAGGCGTGGAAGATCGCGATCCTTGGAACGGCCACGGTCGAAGGCGGCCCGCTCCACGTTTCGACTCAACTCGCCTCGCTCGCGGTCGCCGAGCCCTTCCTTCTCGGCAAGGTCGATACCGTCGCCTCGGAACCGGGCAAAACGGTGAAGATCGTTTGCAAGCTGGAACACAAACGCCCGCTGCCCGCCGGAGCCAAACTCCGCCTGCTCGGACTCCCCGAGAAGCTCGGCGCCCCGTCGCGCGAGGTGACCAACGATCAACCGGAAGCGGTGTTTGAGCTGAAGATCCCCGAAGATCTCGCTCCCGCTTCGTTCCGGCAACTCAGCTGCGTCCTCGAAGCGACCGTCGAAGGCGACCTCCTTCGCCAGACGGTTTCGGCGGCAGGAACGCTTCGCGTCGTTCCCACGAAGAAGACCCTCGCCGATGCCGGGCCGGCGACGAAACAGGCCAAGACGAAGTAGCCCATGAAGTTCGCCTGTCCACATTGCCAGCAGCATCTTGAGGCCGACCCGACGCAGTCCGGCCTCCAGATCAACTGTCCGAGCTGCGGCCAATCCCTCGAGATTCCCGAAGCCGCCGCAGCGGTCGCTCTAGCCGCAAGTCCGCGCCGCCGATCACGCCTTGTTTTGTTTTTCGGCATCACGACCGCGCTCGCAATCACCGTGGCTCTGGCCATCGCGTTGGCTGGCAGGCCGGCGCAGGGCAAATCTCTGAACGCTCTCGGAAAGGTTCGCGACAACATCCGCGGACTGTGGCTCGGCTGGTTCCCGGAAACGCCCGCCACATTGTCCGTGTTTCCGACGAACATCGCCTTGAACAACGGCCGCGACCGGCAAGGAATCGTCGTCCAAGCCGGATACGCGGATGGTTCAACGCGAGACGTGACGACCTCATCGAAGCTGCGCCTTGAAGATCCGAAGCTCGCCCGGATCGACCAGGCGACCCTGTTCCCGCTCGCCGATGGAAGTTCGACCCTCAAGGTCCGCTACGCCGGATTGGCCGTCGATGTTCCAGTCGTCGTGGCACAGTCGACGAACCGCCCGCCGACCAGCTTCGCCATCGATGTCATGCCCGTCCTGAGCAAGGCGGGCTGCAACAGCGGCGCGTGCCACGGCACATCGCGCGGCAAGGACGGCTTCCACCTCTCGCTCTTCGGCTACGATCCAGACGGCGACTACTTCCGGCTGACCCGCGAATTCATCGGCCGACGCATCAACCTCGCTGCGCCCGAAGAAAGCCTCCTGCTCCAGAAAGGTGCGGGACAGGTGCCACATACGGGAGGCGAGCGCTTCAAGACCAACAGCGCGCTCTACGCGCCGGTCCTCGCTTGGATCAGGGACGGCGCGAGGAAGGATTCCACCAACATCGCCCGCACCGTCCGCGTCGAGATCCTTCCCCAACAGACCGTCCTGATCGGGACCGGATCAAGGCAACGGTTCATTGTCCGCGCCCACTACTCCGACGGCTCCGACCGCGATGTGACTTCGCTCGCCGTCTTCCTGAGCAACAACGACGTCGCCGCGAAGATTTCCGAGGACGGCATCGTCACGGCCGGCCAATGCGGTGAAGCCTATGTCACCGCGCGGTTCGAGGAATTCACCGTCGGTTCGCAGGTGGTCGTTTCGCCTCCGGCCGCCGGCTTCGTCTTCCCGGAGATCGCGTCGAACAACTACATCGACGACCTGGTCCACGCGAAGCTCAAGAAGCTGCGGGTCATCCCGTCCGAAGTCTGCGACGACGCGCCGTTCATCCGCCGCGCCTACATCGACATCATCGGCCTGCTGCCGAGCGCCGACGAGGTCCGCGCGTTCTCGGCATCGACCAAGAAGGACAAGCGCGAGGAACTGGTCGACAAGCTGATCGCCCGCGAAGAGTTCGCCGACCTGTGGGTCATGAAGTTCGCGGAACTCCTCGCCATCCGCTCGCGCAACGACGAGGTCAGCACCAAGGCCGCCCTGTCCTACTTCGACTGGCTCCGCGAGCGAATGCTGACGAACCAGCCGATGGACCGGGTCGTGCGCGATCTCCTGACCGCCAAGGGCAGTTCCCTCACGGACCCGGCGGTGAACTACTACCAGATCGAACGCGAGACGCTGAAGATCTCCGAGAACGTCGCCCAGGTTTTCATGGGCATGCGCATCCAGTGCGCCCAATGCCACAACCACCCGTTCGACCGCTGGACGATGAACGACTACTACGGTTTCGCCGCGTTCTTCCCGCAGATCGGCCGCAAGCAGGGCGAGGATCCGCGCGAAACGATCGTATTCGACCGGACCGACGGCGACGTGAAGCACCCCGTCGGCGGCAAAACGGTGAAGCCGAAGTTCCTCGGCGGCGAAGTTCCCGAGATCGCCAAGGGCGAATCCCGTCGCACCGTCCTCGCGAACTGGCTCGCGTCGCCGAAGAACCCGTTCTTCGCCCGCAACCTCGCCAACGTCGTCTGGGCCCACTTCCTCGGGCCCGGCATCATCGAGCCGGTGGACGACATCCGCGTGAGCAATCCGGCCGTGAACCCCGAACTGCTCGATACGCTCGGGAAGAGGTTCACCGACTACCAATACGACTTCCGCAAGCTCGTCAGGGACATCTGCCTCTCCCGCACCTACCAGCTCTCCACGCGGCCCAACGATTCCAATGCGCACGACGACCGCAACTTTGCCCGCGCGGCCATCCGCCGGATGCGGGCCGAAGTGTTGCTCGACAGCATCAACCAGGTCGCCGAAACGCCGGACAAGTATCAGGGGCTCCCGCGTGGTGCGCGGGCCGTGCAGATCGCCGATGGCAACGTCGCCAACTACTTCCTCACTACGTTCGGCCGCGCCACACGCACGACCGTTTGTTCCTGCGAAGTGAAGACCGAGCCCAACCTCTCGCAGGCGCTCCATCTTCTCAATGGCAGCGCCACCAACGACAAGCTCCAGAACTCGCCCGTGGTGAAGCGGCTGGTCAAGGAACTCAAGGAACCGGCCAAGGTCATCGACGAACTCTACATGCGCTGCGTCGGGCGGACCGCCACCGACGAAGAACGCGGCAAGCTGATGGCTTTCGTCGACAAGGCGAAAACCAAGGACCAGGGGCTGCAGGACGTCTTCTGGTCGTTGCTCAACTCGAAGGAATTCCTCTTCAACCACTGACGACGCGCGATGTTGCCTCGCCCCCTCACGCTTTCGTTCGCGGGTCTGATTGCCGGATCCATTCTCGCGTTCGCGCAGGAGAAGATCACCTACCAGGAATACGTCCTCCCGGTCTTCGAGAACAACTGCAACAAGTGCCACAACCCTGACAAGAAGAAGGGCGACCTCGATTTGACCACGTTCGCCGCGTTGATGCGCGGGGGAGGTTCGGGCCTGGTCGTCGTTTCCGGTGATCCGGAGGCCAGCAAGCTCCACCGGTCGGTCAACCACACCGAGGAACCGGAGATGCCTCCCAAGGCCAGCAAACTTCCGGGCAAGGATCTGGACACCATCAAACGCTGGATCGCCGGCGGACTTCTCGAGACATCCGGCAGCAAAGCCATCGTCGCAAAAAGGCCCGCCATCGACCTGAGTGTCGGTGCGACGGCTCAGGGCAAACCCGACGGTCCACCGCCCATGCCGCTGCAGTTCCTGCTCGATCCGGCCACGTCGTCTGCGCATGCGACGGCTCCGACCGGAATGGCCACGAGTCCGTGGGCCCCGTTGGTCGCCATCACCGGTCAGAAGCAGGTGTTGCTCTACAACACGGAGACGCTCGAACTCTTGGGCATCGTCCCGTTCAGCGAAGGCTCGCCTTCCGACGTGAAGTTCAGCCGCAACGGCAAGCTCCTCGTCATCGGCGGAGGCGTTCCCGGCAAGTCGGGCCGGGTCGTTCTCTGGAACATCGAACCCTCCGAACGCATCACCGTCATCGGCGACGAATACGACACCGCGCTCGCCGCTGATCTCAGTCCGGACCAGTCCAAGGTCGCGCTCGGCGGACCCGGCCGGCTCGTGAAGATCTACAGCACGAAGACCGGCGAACTGTTGCACAAGATCAAAAAGCACACCGACTGGGTCACGGCCCTCGCCTTCAGCCCGGATGGTGAAAAGCTCGCCAGCGCCGACCGCAACGGCGGCATCAGCGTCTGGGACCCGGACAATGCGCAGGAACTATTCGCCCTCGTCGGCCACAAGTCGGGCGTGACCTCGGTCCAGTGGCGCAACGACGGCAAGGTCCTCGCCAGCGCCAGCGAAGACGGCACGGCCAAGCTCTGGGAAATGACCGAAGGCAAACAGGCCAAGACTTGGACGCCGCACCCATCGGGCGTGCTTGGGTTTCATTGGGGCATGGATGGCAAGTTCGTCAGCTGCGGCCGCGATAGCCAGGTGGCCATCTGGGATGCCAACGGCAACAAGACGAAGTCCGCCGCCGTGACCAATGATCTGCCCGTCCGCGCCGTCCTCAGCCACGACGGCCAACGCTTCGTGGCCGCCGATTGGCAGGGCAATGTGACCGTCTACTCCTCCAAGGACGCCAAGCTCCTTGCAACCCTTTCGCTCAATCCCCCTGCCCTCTCATCACAGATCGCCTCCGCCGAAAAAGAACTCGCCGAAGCAAAGGCCAAGTCCGCCGACCCCTCTCCGATCGAAGCGAAGCTGGCGCGTCTCTCCGCCGCCAAGGACTATGGCGAGATGCAGCGACTGCGCGACGAACTCGCGGCCCAGCAGGCGGAACGCGACAAGCTGGCCACACAGGACAAGCGCTCCGTCGCAAGGCTCACCGCCGAGATCGCCGCCAAGGAAAAGAAGATCGAGTCCCTCAGGGCGAAGCTTCCGGCCAAGCTTTGAAATCCGTTCTGGGGAGCGGAGCTCCGTCGTCGGAGTTCGTCTGGGGAAACGAAAAGGGCGGAACAGCCCTGGCCATTCCGCCCCTGCGAGGAATCTCCCGAGGATTACTTTGCAGCGCCAACCTGCCGGCGACGACGGACGATCCCGCCGACCATCATCACGCCAGCGGCGATGGTTCCGACCGTGGTCGCTTCCGGCACCGGCGCGAAGTAGTTGTCCACGACATAGCCGCCAATTCCCGCACCCGCCCACAGGCCGGCGGTGTTGTCGAAATCGAAGTGGATGCCGCCGTAGATTCGGCTAATTCCGGCTTCTTCAGCCGCTGCTTGGAAGCTGGAGAAACTGCGGGTGACGGGGATGCTGGGATCCTGGGATGGAGTCGAAAACGCGTAGGACGAACCGAAGTATTCCGAAAGCACGGCGGCCGCCGCGCTGCTGAAGGTGCTGTGGCCGGAGGTGTAGCCCGGGAACGGAGGGGTGCCGAGCATAGGCGTCCAAGCCGCGTCCTTGTCGGTGGCGGCATTGCCATCCGTGTCCCCTAACCGGATGGCGGTGATGGGCCGCCAGAGGTTGTAGGTATACTTGGTTTCCCAAGCGGTAATCGACGCATCGGCCCCGGAGATGTTGAGCGCCGCGAAGACACGGGCGCTTTGGACCAACGAGAGGCCGGCGCCGCTGACCACTTGCTGCGCGATTAGGTTCCAATGACCAGGAGGCGTCACTGTCCCGCCGCCATCGGCCCAGAATCTGGCGATTTCCGTCTGGTCAGCCGTCCGCGAGAGGCTCGTCACGGAACCCAGGTCCTTCACCTGGTTGTAGCTCAAGGCGTAGGCGGCGGAATCCAGGGCCGGAGGTGCCGAAGGAACGAAAGGCGTGACGCTTGGCACGCCGAAGGGCTTGACGTCGCCCCATGCTGGAAGGAGCGGAAGAGCGAAGCCCGCTGGCGTAGGAATCCACACGCCAGGAGCGGCGGGCACGCTGTAGACACCCGGCGTGGTGGAGCCGTCTCCCACGCGCGAGGCGAAGATCTGGGAGGCCACCCCGGCACCCCAGTTCTGTCCCTCCGTCTTGCTCGATCCGGCTGGAATCGCCGCCATCTTCGAATTGTAGAAGCTGGTGAACGACGCGTTGATCGATGGAAAGCTGGCCGCCGGATAAAGCTGGTTCAGGACCTGGTAAGCCGCCTGGTTGACCGCCGCCTCGGCCGATGCTCCGGAGGGAGCCAGTGAGTTGACCAAATAGGGCTGGTAGCTCCGGTTGACACCGTTCACGGCGTCGTAGATCGCAGTCTGCATGACCGCGAGGTTGTAGGAAGCCTTGGGCGGATTGGTGAACGCCTCCGGGCTCGGGCCCGTGACGCCCTTTATCGCAGTGAGAAGCTGTGTGTTCCAATCAGTGACCAGATCGGCCCGGACGGAGTTCCCGGCAAAAACACCGACGGCACCGAAAAGGAGGAGATGCTTGTAAGAACGCATAAATGTTAATTATTGGGTCACTTCAGGATGAATTTGATTTTCAACTGCCAATACTGCCTTGGGAGTGGGCGATCTTGTATTCTAATCAATCACACCAACACAAGTTGATACCCAAAACTCCTCCTCCTTTGTGGGCAATGGTCGCAAAACAGGGGTGAAGCGCTCCTTTGAGGGAAGTTTTCCAGTTGGCTTGGCCACCGTCCCCACTCTTTCATCTCAACCACGATGGAACTCGCCGCCACGCCACGCCGCCATTTCGCCAGCGACAACTACGCCGGCATCTGTCCCGAGGCTTGGAATGCCCTTGCTGAAGCCAACGCCAACCACGCCCGCGCCTACGGTGACGACGAATACACCCGTCGCGCCGCCGACCTGATCCGCGACCTCTTTGAGACGAGCTGCGAGGTATTCTTCGTCTTCAACGGCACGGCGGCCAATTCCCTTTCGCTGGCACACATGTGCCAGTCCTACCACAGCGTGCTGGCCAGCGACGTTGCCCACATCGAAGTCGACGAATGCGGCGCGCCGCAGTTCTTCTCCAATGGCGTGAAGCTCCTCCTCATGCCCGGCGACAACGGCAAGGTCACACCCGCCGGGATCGAGAAGCTGGTCAAGAAACGCACCGACATCCACTACGCGAAACCCCGCGTCGTCAGCATCACGCAGTCAACCGAAGTCGGCAGCGTCTACTCCGTGGATGAGATCGAGGCCATCGGCAGCACGTGCAAGAAACACGGTCTCCGCCTGCACATGGACGGCGCGCGCTTCGCGAATGCCGTGGCCGCGCTCGGCGTCGCGCCCAAGGAGATCACCTGGAAAGTCGGCGTGGATGTCCTGAGCTTCGGCGGCAGCAAGAACGGTCTGCCGCTCGGCGAAGCCGTCGTCTTCTTCAACAAGGATCTGGCCCGCGAGTTCGACTACCGCTGCAAACAGGCCGGCCAGCTCTGCTCCAAGATGCGCTACCTCTCCGCGCCCTGGGTCGGCGTGTTGCAGAACGACGCCTGGCTGAAGCACGCCCGCCACGCCAACGCCATGGCCGAACTGATGGAGATGCGGTTGAAGGCCATTCCCGGCGTGAGCTTCCTCTTTCCCCGCGAAGCCAACGCCGTGTTTGTGGAACTGCCCAAACCCGCCATCGAAGGCCTCTGGGCCAAGGGCTGGCTCTTCTACAACTTCATCGGCAAAGGCGGCTGCCGCCTCATGTGCGCCTGGGACACGCAGCCGGAGGATGTGGAGCGGTTTGCTAAAGATCTGGCTGACCTCATGAACGGATAAAGTTCCGTATCGGGGAGTTATCCCCACAGGTCGGGCAATCGGAGCGGCGTTTGCGGGAGCCATTTCCAAAGCCCGTGTGCCTTTGAGCGCACATCGGAGGGACGCCTTGTCGAACAATCTTCAGCGGGATAAACAATAGTTGTCCGAAGGAGTTGGCCGATGAAAATGTTCGGTCTCCCGGGCGATCCACCCGGACTCGTTTTGCATACAAACATCTTGTTGCACCCTCGCCGCAGGAACCGGAATACAACCCATAACCCCAGGAGATGCCCATGAATCGCCGCAAGGAAGGACAAGGCTTCACTTTGGTGGAGCTGCTGGTGGTCCTCGCCATCATCGGCCTCCTTGCGGCGATTCTTCTGCCCACTCTGGCCGGAGCGCGCCGGCGCGCTGAAGGCGCCGCCTGCAAGAGCAACCTCCGCCAGATCACCCTAGGGGCGATTATGTATGCTGGCGATGCCGACGGACAGCTCCCTTGGAACCTCAATGATTCCTACTATGCGCTTCCTTTTGAGAGAGTCGCTGGTTGGACCAAAGAGGAACTCAACTATGATCCGAACAATCACGTAAACACCAACGCCTCGTATCTCGTAGGTGTGGGCGGGGGCCGGCTCGGGGCCTACAACACCGACGTCCGCAGCTACCACTGCCCGTCCGACAGATCGGCTGTGACCATCAACGGCGTGCCCTACCTGCGCACCCGTAGCTATTCCATGAACCATTTCATGGGCAATCACGGGACCGGCTACACGACGGAGCGCAAGGGCATCTATTCGATGGCCTGGATGCACGAGGTCTCAAGACCATCACATTTCTTCTACTTCATTGATGCGCATGAGGACGCAATCTCCGGGGGATTTTTTGGTGTGGCGGAGCCAGCAACCGGTTACTGGGGAACATTGCCATCTTCGCGTCATGGCGCTTCAGCCAACATGTCCTTCCTTGATGGTCATGTGGAATCGAAGCGTTGGCAGGATAAACGAACTTCTCTCAGAGTGTCCGGAAAGATATTCACCATCGGCCCCTATCAGCCTTCAAACCCTGACATTGTTTGGATCCGCAACCACGCCACAATTCCCCGTTTGTCGAGCCCATGAACGATGAATCGCCGCAAGGAAGAACCAGGCTTCACTCTGATTGAGCTGCTGGTGGTGCTCGCCATCATCGGCCTCCTTGCAGCGATTCTTCTGCCCACTCTGGCCGGCGCTCGCAGGCGGGCCGAAGGTGCGGCCTGCAAGAGCAACCTTCGCCAGATCACCCTCGGGGCCATCATGTATACCGAAGACAACGAGGGGCAACTGCCGTGGAATCTCAGTGACTCCTACTACGCCTCGCCTTTCGAAAGGGTGCCTGGCTGGACCAAAGGCTACATCAGCTACGATCCGAACAACCATGTGAACACCAACGCCTCCTACGTCGTCGGGGTCGGCGGAGGTCGGCTCGGGGCCTACAACACGGACATCCGCAGCTATCACTGCCCGTCCGACAGGTCCACTGTGACCATCAATAGCACTCCCTACCCAAGGACTCGCAGTTACTCCATGAACTGGAACATGGGCGATCACGAGAACGGCTATTCCACACGCCGCCGCAGCGGCTTCGCCATGGCCTGGATTCACGAGGTCACAAGGCCCTCCCACTTCTTCTACTTCATCGACGAGCAGGAGGATTCCGTCGCTGCGGGATTCTTCGCCGTCAATACCCCTTCCTTCGGCCACTGGTCATGGATCAGCATCCCCGGTTCCAGACACGGTCCTGCGGCCAACATGTCCTTCCTCGATGGGCATGTGGAAACAAAGCGCTGGCAGGACAAGAGGACGGTCATCCCTGTAACTGGGAAAATGCTCAGTTCAGCTCCCTACCAGCCCGGCAACCAAGATCTTGTCTGGCTCCGCGACCGCGCGACCATTCCGTATCTCGGCCCTGTGCCTCCGCTGAGCCCGTGAGCCATGAAACTCCGGTCAAGCAAGCCTCCTTGCGGCGATCCTTCGGCAGTTCGTTGCCAAGCCAGACGCTGAAGGCGATTCATCGGCCCTCTGAATTCGTTGCATCGTCGGCGGCTTCAGAGTGGTTGATTCCCCGGATAGCGTTGCTCACAGTTTCGCCGCAATGGAAACAACGGACCCGCTCGACCAGATCCTGACCTGCCGGCTTGATTCACGCAGGAAGGCCGTCGAGCCCTGCACAGTCATCATTTTCGGCGCCAGTGGCGACCTGACGTCGCGCAAGCTCATCCCCGCGCTCTACCACCTCCACATCGAAGGGCAGCTCCCCCGCCCCGTCCGCGTGATCGGCTTCGCCCGACGCGAGAAGAGCGACGCCAGCTTCCGCGAGGAGATGCTGACGGCGCTGAAGCAGTTCTCCCGGACCAAGCCGGTCGACGAGGCCAAGTGGGCCGAGTTCGCCGCCGGGCTCCACTATTGCCAGGGCGAGTTCACCGATCCGAACGCCTACAAGAAGCTGGAAGGCATGCTCGATTCCTTCGGCGACGAACGCCTCCGTCGCAACCTGCTCTTCTACCTCTCCACCTCGCCCACGCAGTTCGCCGAGGTCGCCAGCCATCTTTCCGCGGCCAAGCTGCTGCATCGCGAGGCCACCGGCCAGGGCTGGGAACGGCTCGTCGTCGAGAAGCCCTTCGGCACCGATCTGCCCAGCGCGCAGGCCTTGAGCGCCGAGCTGACGAAGTATGCCCGCGAGCGCCAGCTCTTCCGCATCGACCATTATCTCGGGAAGGAGACGGTGCAGAACATCCTCATGTTCCGCTTCTCGAACTCGATCTTCGAGACGCTCTGGAACCGTCGTTCCATCGACCACGTCCAGATCACGGTCTCGGAGAAGCACGCCGTCGGCAGCCGCGGCGGCTACTACGAGGACGCGGGCGCGATCCGCGACATGGTGCAGAACCATTTGCTTCAGGTGCTCGCCCTCGTCGCGATGGAGCCTCCCGTCAACCTGGAGGCCGAATCCATTCGCGATGAGAAGGTGAAGCTCCTCAAGTCGGTCCGACAATACCATCCGAGCCAGGTGGCGGCCAATGTCGTGCGCGGCCAATACACCGCCGGCTCCATCGACGGCCAGGCGCGTCCCGCCTACCGGCAGGAGTCGAAGGTGAAGCCCGATTCCAACGTGGAGACCTTCGTCGCGGCCCGCATGTTCATCGACAACTGGCGCTGGGCCGGAGTGCCGTTCTATCTCCGCACTGGAAAGAACCTGCCGGTCAGCGCTTCGGAGGTCCGCGTGCAGTTCCATCAGACGCCCAACGTGCTCTTCGCGGCGCAGTGCGGCACGAACCTCGACAGCAATTCGCTCACGCTCCGGCTCCAGCCGAACGAGAGCATCTTCATGCACATCAACGGCAAGGTTCCCGGCACCAGCATGGAGATCCGGCCGGTGCGGATGCACTTCGACTACGACACCGAATTCGGCGCCTACACTCCCGAAGCCTACGAACGTCTGCTACTCGAAGCCATCGCGGGCGACGCCACGCTCTTCATACGCCGCGACGAGGTGGAAGCCGCCTGGAGCCTGATCGATCCCATCCGCGAGGCCTGGACCAAGGAAGCCATGGTGGAGAAGGAATTCTACCCCGCCGGTTCCTGGGGCCCGTCCGCCGCCGACGAATTGCTCGCGAAGATGAACCACCGCTGGCGCAAGCCGCATCCGACGGTCTAAGGCTATGGCCGACGTTTCCACTCCGGTCGTGCTGGAGCGCTTCCACACGACCTCCGACCTGGTCGGCGCCGCCGCCGCGAAGCTTGTCGCGGAAGTGCAAGCCGCCGGTCTGCGCAATCATCGCTTTAGCGTAGGGCTTTCGGGTGGGCGGGTCGCCACCAGCCTCTACGGCCAGCTCATCAAGATGTCTTCCGAAACGGTGGTGCCGTGGCATGTCGTCGACTTCTTCTGGGCGGATGAGCGCTGCGTTCCTCCAGACCATGCCGACAGCAACTTCTTCCAAGCCGACGAAGCGCTGCTCCGTCCCCTGGCCGTTCCACGGCATCACATTTTCCGGCTACAGGGAGAACTCACCCCGACGGAAGGGGCGAAGCTCGCCTCCATCCAAGTCAGGGAGAACATCGCCGCCGGGACGGACGGCATTCCGGTCCTGGATCTCGTGCTGCTGGGAATGGGGGAAGACGGCCACGTGGCCTCGCTTTTTCCAGGGGCTCCGGCCGCCATCCTTGAATCCAAGGAACCTTTCCTGCCGATCACGGATTCACCCAAACCCCCGTCCCAACGCATCACGATGGGCTATGCCCTGCTGGCGGCGGCGAAGAACGTCTGGGTAATCGTCGCAGCGGGAGACAAGGCGGAGATGCTGCGGTCTTCAGTGTCGGCGGGAGGAACCTCCAGTCTGGCCCGGTTGCTGCGGATGCGGACAAGAAGCCTGATCCTCACCGACCAGGCTCCCTGAAACCGGTCTACTTCTTCTCCTCGTCGAGGACGATCGCAGGCAACTGGGGCTTGTCGATGGGGAGCTTTTCTTCACCGGACCTGAGACGCTCGATGCGGCGGCGCAGCCGGTCACGCATGTCGGCATACATCCGGTTCGTGGCCAGGTTCAAATGGCGTCCGGCCTCGTCGTATTGTCCGATGCTGAGTTTGCAGCGGGCCAGATGGATCTGGACGCCTTCCCTTTCCACATCGTCACGGGCGATTCCCAAGGCTTCCTTCCAGGCCGTGAACCCTTCCTCAAAACGCTGGGGCTTGGTCCCGTAGAAGCTGTTGGCGTAGTCCGAACGGAGGATGAAGTTCGTCGGGTCCAGCTTGATGGCCAGGCGATAAAGACCGAGGGAGCGTTCGAAGACCTCGGACTCGGAGATGGAGAAGAACTCCATCGCGTCCTTCCGGAACAGGTAGATCGTGGTGGCGTAGTTCCACGGATAGACGGCCTCGTTCGGCATCAGCTGCATCGCCTTCTGGTAATGGGCGAACGCGTTCGTGACCGGACCACGATGGCCGTAGTAGTTGGCCAGGTTGTTCCATGCGGCCGGGAGCTTTGGATCGATCCGCTTCGCCTCCTCCCACTGCTTCACGGCTCCAGGCTCGTCGTGGTTGTCGTTCAGGTAGCTGCCATAGGCGATACGGGCACGGGCGTGGTTCGGATGCTGGTCGATGAAGTTCTTGTAGGCCTTGTCCACGTCGGCGATGCGCTGCTCGACCTTTGCCTTGAGCGTCGCGCTGTCGGCGCCGGCCCCGGCTTCCGCGAACTTCGCGGCATCCGCGATCCATTTCTCGATGTCGGTATCGGAGGAATCGTCGAACTCGAGGATCTTCTGGTAGGCCTCCTCCACTGGATCGATGGCAACTCCGGGCGGGGCCGAAACCGCCTTGCCGGTCAGCACATTGCTGGCGGCTTCCACCGGGTTCGTCGCCAAGACTGCGCCGAGGAAGAGGGAGAGTAAGTTGGTCATCGGCGTGGTCTCCGCCCGAAGCCGGGCATCTTACTATTTGGAGACAGACATGCCGGGCTTGGTCTTGGCCACGGCCTGGATGAGGTCCACCATGATGTTTTTGGCTTCGTCGAGATGGATGTCGAGCGGCGGGAGCTTGTCCAACTCGGCGTCGGCGGGATCCACGTCGTCATCCGGATCCGCGATGCGTGTGACCTGATTGGTCTTGGGCTGCCAGACTTGAAGTCCGGGCTCCACGGAGTTGCGGAGCGTGACCTCGAAGAACTTGGGGTCATTCCTGTGATTGAGGCGTTCGGCCTTCCGGGCTTCGTCGCGCTTCTTGTTTTCTTCGCGCTCTTTGAGCCGTTCCGCCTGGTTCATGGAGACGCTCTTGTCCTTGATGATCTTCTGGTAACGGGCGATGTCGTCGCGGACCAATCCAAACTCGGCGCTCGCTGTCACGCGCTTCTCGGACTTGGATTTCAGGTCCTCGACCAGGGCACTGATGTCGTTCAGCGGATCGTAAACCGATGCCTTGATCACATCCCATGGAAGCGGGTCGTCGAGCGACGCCTCTCCAAGTTCGGCGTGATTGTTTACAGACGGGAGGGTGATGTCCGGCGTGACTCCCTTGAGCTGGGTCGACGCGCCATTGACCCGGTAGAACTTCCTGATCGTGAGCTTGAGTGCCCCGGGGTTCGACGTGACCGGGTAGTCCTTGCTGCGGCCCATCATCTTGTCCAGCGGCAAAAGCTGCTGCACCGTGCCCTTGCCGTGGGTCGTGCGATCGCCGACCAGCAACGCGCGTCCGTAGTCCTGCAGGGCCGCCGCCACGATCTCGGAGGCGGAAGCGCTGAAGCGGCTGGTCAAGACCATCAGCGGCCCGTCGTAGAGAACCGCCTCGTCCGGGTCTTCATCGACAAAGACTTGGCCGCTCGGATCCTTCACCTGAACAACCGGGCCCTTTTTGATGAACAGGCCGGTGAGATTGATGGCTTCCTCCAACGACCCGCCGCCATTCCGGCGCAGGTCGAGGATCAACCCCTTCATTCCTTCCGCTTTCAGTTTGCCGATGAGCTTGGAGACATCCTTCGTGGTGCTCTTGTGTTCGCCGCGGGTCGCGCCGGTCAACTGGAAGTCGGCGTAGAACGAGGGAAGGTCGATCAGGCCGATCCGGTTGGTCTTGCCCTTGGCGTCGACATGGTCGTAGACGCGGGCCTTGGCTTCGGAGTCCTCGATCTTGATCTCGTCACGGACGAGCGTGACCTGTTTGCGGGCGGACGAATCGGGGGAATCCCCGGGCAAAATGTTGAGGCGGACCTTGGATCCCTTCTCGCCACGGATCATCTCGACGACCTTCTGGAGCTTCATGCCGCCGACCTCGACATACTCGCCCTTGTCGCCCTGCGCGACGGAGACGATCTTGTCGCCTGGTTTGATCTTTCCGCTGATGCGGGCGGGGCCGGGATGAAGCTCGACGATCTTCACGTAGTCGTCGTCCTGCTGGAGCAGCGCGCCGATGCCGTAGAGGGAGAGCTTCATGGCGATCTCGAAGTTTTTCAGCTGCGAGTCGGTCATGTAGTCCGAATGGGGATCGAACACATGGGCCAGCGAAGTCAGGTAGATGCCGAAGACCTCGTCCTCGCTCAGTTCGCGGATGTTCTTCTGGAACCGGGAATAGCGGGCGGTGAGCGCCTTGACGATGTCCTCGTGCTGCTTCTTGGCCAACTGCTCGGGGGTAAGCGGCGTGGAGGCCTCCAGCGCGTTTGTCTTGCCATCCTTGACGACGACCTCGGCTTTGGACTTCGACGGGACGTTCGTCACCGATGGTTTCCCGAGCTTCTCCTGGAGGTATTCAAACCGGACGTGCTGCTTCCACAGGTCACGCGCCTCGGCAAGGTCCTTGGGATTGGGAAGCTCCTTGCGGTTGGGCGTGTAGCGTTCGATCGCGTCGAACTCGAACTTGGCCGTCTTCACCAGATTGGTGACGTAACTGACCCGTTGTTCGACGCGCTGGAGGAACCGTTCGAAGATGACCCGCGACGGCGTGGTGTCGCCGGCGAAGGTCAGGTTGCCCAGCTCTTTCCGATACTTCTCGAACTCGGCGAGGTCGCCCTTGGTGAAGTAGCTGTGCGACGCGTCGAGGGCCTCGAGGTAACGGTCGAGAAATTTGGAGGACGCCTCCTCGTCGAGGCGTCGTTTGGAGAAATGAGTGCTCTGCAGAAGTCCGGCCACGAACCGGCCGACGCTGGATTCCGTCACCCCGGGAGGCGCCAGATGCGTGGTCGGAGGCAGCTCCCCGGAACGGGCCGGGAGAACCGCCGCGGCGAGGAGGATGGCTGCGATGGCAGCCGTCCATTTGCGGACTTCAGCGGGCAATCTCATTTGGTAACGATTTCGAGCAGTTCGATGTCGAAGGTCAGGACCGCGTTCGGCGGGATGTCGGCGCCGGCGCCATTCTCGCCATAGGCCAGTTCGGAAGGGATGTAGAGCTGCCACTTGGAACCGGTCTTCATCAGCTGAAGCGCCTCGGTCCAGCCCTTGATCACGCCGCCGACGGGGAACTCGGCCGGTTCATTGCGCTTGTAGGAGCTGTCGAACTCGGTGCCGTTGATGAGCGTGCCGCGATAGTGGGTCTTGACCGTGTCGGTGGCCTTGGGGACGGCACCGGTGCCGGCCTTGACGACCTTGTATTGCAGGCCGCTCGGGAGGGTGACAACGCCTTCCTTCTTCTTGTTGGCATCGAGGAACTCCTTGCCTTCCTTGATGCTCGCGGCACCGGCTTCCTTGCGTTTGGCCATCGCCTTTTCGCGGAGGCCGGACGAAAGGGCGGTCAAGGTTTCACGCACCTGCTCGTCGGTCATCAACGCCTTGCCACCGGTGAAGGCGGCCTTGAATCCGGCGGCGAACTGGTCGACATCGAGGTCGAGGGAGTTGCGCTTGAGATTGTTGCCGACATCGATGCCGATGGCGTAGCTGCTTTTTTCCTTGTCGGATTTGAAGGCGGTGGTGGGTTCCGCGGCGTTGAGGGAGATCGCCATGAGGGCTGCGAGGGTGGTCGGAATGAATTTCATTGAGTGGATCACGCCGTGACTCAGCTTTAATGATGAAATCGACATCGGCGTTGCCGCGAAACTACCAGTCGAACCTTGACCGTCAAGGAACGCCACCTTCGATGGCTAAGGGAGCGTCGGGCAGTTGTGAGACCGGCTGAAGCGGGAGAACGTTCAGAATCATCGCCGGGTCACTGCGTCACATCTTGCCCTGAACGGCGCAGCCCGCCTTTACTCGGCCCATGTCTAAACCGCTTCGCCTCGGCATTCTCGGGTCAGGCAAAGGCTCGAACATGGTCGCAATCACCGACGCCATCAGCGCCGGCGATGTCCCGGCGCAGATCGTCGCGGTGATTAGCGACGTCGAATCGTCCGGAATCCTCGAACACGCCCGGAGCCGAGGACTTCCAGCGCAGTTCATCGCACCGGGAAAGTTCAGGACCAAACTCGACGACGATGCCGAACGCTCCTACATCGACGCGCTCAAGACAGCGGAGGTCGATTTGGTGGTGCTGGCCGGATTCATGCGCATCTTGAAAGGCGAGTTCCTCCGCGTCTTCGACCAACGGGTCATCAATCTTCATCCGTCGCTTCTTCCCGCGTTTCCGGGTTTGGCGGCTTGGAGACAGGCCTTCGACTACGGTGTGAAAGTCGCCGGCTGCACCGTCCACTACGTCGATCAAGGCGTGGACACCGGCGCGATCATCGCCCAAACAGCGGTTCCGGTCGTCGATGGCGACACCGCCGCGACTCTGCACGAGCGCATCCAGCTCGCAGAACGGTCACTCTATCCGCGCGTCGTGGCCGCCCTGGCCCGTGGGCAGGTCAAGGTGTCAGGGCGCTCCACCTCCGGCCTCCCCTAAACAGTTCGTAACCTTTCCCGAGAAAACCCTCAGAACTTTCGTGACGGTCGGCACCCGGTGCGGTCATACCACAGTCTCAACCGCCGACCCGAGAGAAACCTCGCAACCAACGGCCGTGACCGGTTTTGAACCCCCGGTCACTCCGTTGGATGAAAACCGCCGTTGATTGTCCGAAGTTTGAACGGAGCCCAGGGCGCGGTCGTCCATGACAGGGTTCCCACAAAAAAGATGAGGTCTGTCCACCGGCTGACGTATCCGGGACTAATTGCAGTGCTGGCTTTGGCCGGTTGCTCAGCGGGTCACTACCGCAAAGCCGCCGACAAGCAGGCGTATTCACTGCTGAAATCCAAGTCCGCGCTCGTGAAGAACGCCGGCTCGGCCTTCGACATCGATCAGACCAATCGAGTCGCCCTCGACCATCTTCCCGCGGCGAAATCAACCGCGGCCTTCCTCGGACCCGACGCGGCCACGGAGGTCGGCGCCCGGGTTCTGTCGCTGGAAGAAGCGCTCAGGATCTCGGTCCAGCACAACCGCACTTTCCAATCCCGCAAGGAGCAGCTCTACATTGCCGCGCTCGGACTCAGCCTGGCCCGGCACCAGTTCACGCCGTTGCTTTCGGGAAGGGCCAACGCGCGAATCGCGGGACAAACCGAGCAGGCGGTCGATGTCATCGTCGACCCGGTCACCCAGCAGCCCAAGACGCTGCTCAGCGACAATCTGGTCGAACAACAGCGCGTTTCGGGTGACGTCGGCCTCAATACCAGCTGGCTCGTGCGGGACATTGGCCGGCTGACCGCATCGTTCTCGACCGACTTCCTCCGCTTCATCACAGGCGATCCGCGCACGGTCACGTCGTCGCAGGTGGGAGCCACCTTCGCCCGGCCCCTGCTTCGCAACGCCGGCTTCAAGCAGCAGATGGAAAACCTGACCCAGGCCGAACGGGACCTTCTCTACGATCTGCGCGAGTTCACGCAGTTCAGGAAGGATTTCAGCGTGCAGGTCGCCACCGCCTATTACGGCGTGCTCGGAAACCGCGACACCGTCCGAAACAGCTTCCTCAATCTGGAAAGCTCCACGAAGAACGCCGAGCGCACACGCGCTCTTGCGCAGGAAGGCCGCATCACCCAGGCGGATCTCGGCCGATTGGAACAGCAGGAGCTGGACGCGGAAAACGCCTGGACCAGCGCGGTGCGGAACTACAAACAGGCCCTCGACAATTTCAAGCTCCTCCAGCTTGGAATCCCCGTCGCGACCGCCATCGTGCTCGATGATCAGGAGCTCACGAACCTGACGATCCGGCATCCGCGCATTCCGGTGGATGAGTCGATCTTGGTAGCCATGAGCTCGCGCCTCGACTTGATGAACTCGCGCGAACGTCATGAAGACTCCGTCCGGCAGGTCGACTTGGCCGCCAATTCTTTGAAACCGCAGGTCGATCTGGTGGCCAACGCTGGCTTCAACAGCAGGCAGGAGACCAACGCCCGGTTCGCCGTGCCCGACCCGGCCCGCTACCGCTGGAGCGCCGGCCTGGACGTGGACCTGCCGTTCGACAGGACATCTGAGCGCAACGCCTACCGGGGCGCGTTGATTGCCGAGAAACGTTCCGCCCGGACGTTGGAACAATTCGAGGACCAGATCCGGCTGGGTGTCCGGGAGAGCTGGCGCACCTTGGACCAGGCCAAACGCAGCCACGAGATCAGCGAACTCGGCGTGAAGATCGCCGAGCGCCGCGTCGAGGAGCAGAACCTCCTCGCCGAGCTTGGCCGGGCGAAGGCCCAGGACCAGGTCGACGCGCAGAACGCCCTGAACGCCTCGAAGAATTCGCGCACGCAGGCCCTGGTCACGCACACGATCGCCCGCCTGCAGTTCTGGAACAACATGGGCATTCTCTACATCAAGGAAAACGGCCGCTGGGAGGAACTCGAACATGGCAAAGCTGACTGACTTCATCCGGAAACAACCCCGCTGGCGAATCGCGGTCGCCCTTCTGGCCGCGGCCGGCTTGTTCCTTGCTTTTCGAGGAGGCGGCAAAACGACGACCGAAGGCGCAACCTTCACCGCACGACGCGGCCCGCTCGAGATCACCGTGATCGAAGGAGGCAGCCTGCAGGCGCTCGAATCGCAGGAGATCAAATGCGAGGTCCGCGTAGGCTATCAGGGCACAAAAATCCTGAAGATCGTCGAGGAAGGCTACCAGGTGACCGACGACGACGTGGCCAACGGCAAGGTCCTCATCGAGCTGGACTCGTCCGAAATCCAGAAACTCCTAGTCCAGCAGGAAATCACCCTCCAAGCCGCGATGGCTGCGTTTGCGGACGCCCAGCAAACCTATGAGATCCAGCTCAACCAGAACGTCAGCGACATCAAGGCGGCGGAGCAGAAGGCCCGTTTTGCCCGGATGGACTTCGACAAGTTTCTCGGCTCATCGCTGACCGATGAATTGATCGCCCGCCACGACCTGGACAAGCCGGTGGTCCTCAGCCGCCCGAAGCCGGCCGCGCCGCCACCCTCGGAGTCTCCGCCAACGAACGCCCCGCCAGTCGTTGTCGGCGGTTCAGAATTCTCCAAGCTACTCACTTCCGCCGCGCCAGGGGCCGCTACCAACAGAGCGAAACCACCAGACCTAGCAACCCCGACCGTCACACCCCAAGCCGCGGCTCCGCCGGAAGCTCAACCCTCACCGAAACCCGTCGAAGTCGACTTCCTCCAATACGCCACCCTCGATGCCCTTGGCGTCGGCGAGGCGAAGCAGAAGCTCCGCAAGATGGAAGACGACCTGCAGGTCGCGAAGAAGGAGCTCGGGCAATCGCAGTCCACGATCGACGGCACTCGACGCCTCCACGAAAAGGGCTTCGTCACCCGCACGGATCTCCAGCGCGACGAGATCGCCTTCGAGAACAGCCGCCTGAAGGTCCAGACGGCGGAGACCGCGCGCGACCTCTACCTGAAGTATGAGTTCGTGAAGTCGGCCGAGGAGTCCCTGTCAAAGTTCACCGAAGCAGTCCGGGAACTCGACCGGGCCAAGAAAGCGGCCATTTCCAAACTGGCCCAGGCCGAATCCAAACTCCGCTCCACGGAGGCGCAGTTCAACATCCAGTCCCGCCAGCGCAAGGACATGAGCGAGCAAATCGCCAAGTGCATCATCAAGGCGACCAAGCCCGGCCTTGTCGTCTACGGCGGAGGACGCGAGGACGTCTACTACTCCGACCAGGAACGCATCCGCGAAGGCGCCACCGTCCGAGAACGGCAGGCCATCATCACGATCCCCAACCTCGCGAAGATGTCGGTCAACGTGAAGATCCACGAGAGCTACATCAAAAAGATCCTGAAAGGCCAGAGAGCCAAGATCGTGGTCGACGCCTTCGCCGACCAGGCCCTGGCCGGCGAGATCACCAAGGTCGCGGTGCTGCCGGATTCGGCAAACCGCTGGATGAACCCCGACCTCAAGGTCTACCTGACCTCCATCACGATCGAGGGCACCCGCGACTGGGTGAAGCCCGGCATGAGCGCGAAGGTGGAAGTGTTCGTCGAGCACCTCGACAACGTGATCCACGTCCCCGTTCAGGCGATCGTTCCCGAGGATGGAAAACACGTCTGCTATGTGATGAACGGCAGTTCGCAAGAACGCCGCGTGGTGGAGATCGGACAGTTCAACGACGAGTTCATCGTAGTTCGCAGCGGCCTGAAGGAGGGCGAAAAAGTCGCGTTGCGTTCGGCGGAAACGCTGCCCGACGGCGGTGGAGCGAAGCCTGCCAAGTCCACAGAGAAGCCGGCGAAGCCCGCGGCCAACCAGCTGTGAGCCAGCCCATCGTTCATTTCGACGACGTCCGGAAATCCTATCAGATGGGACCCAACACCGTCGAAGCCCTGCGAGGCATCAGCTTCAAGGTCATGCCCGGAGAATTCATCAGCATCATGGGACCTTCCGGCTGCGGCAAATCCACGCTCCTGAATCTGCTCGGCTGCCTGGACCGGCCGTCGTCCGGGCACTACTTCCTCGGGGGCGACGACGTTTCGCGGATGGAGGACGACCTCCTCTCCATGGTCCGGGGCGCTCGGCTCGGTTTCATATTCCAAAGCTACAACCTCATCCAGCAGCTCACCGTGGTGGAGAACATCGAGGTGCCGCTCTACTACCGAGACGAGCCCGAGGACCGCTGCCGCGCCCGGGCCATCGAGCTGGCCCAACTCGTCGGGCTCGGCGACCGGATCGACCACAAGCCGTTCGAGCTTTCCGGCGGCCAGCAGCAGCGCGTCGCCATCGCCCGCGCCCTGGTCAACGACCCGCTCGTCATCCTCGCCGACGAACCCACCGGCAACCTCGACTCCAAGTCCGGCCGCGAAATCCTCGACGTCTTCAAGGAACTCCACCGCCAGGGCAAGACGCTCATCCTCGTCACCCACGACTCGAACGTCGCGCAGCTCGCCGACCGCGCCATCCGCCTGAAGGACGGGAACATTGAATCCGATGTCCGCAAATAACCTCCAGCAACACGCGCTCGTCGCACCCGGCTGGAGTTTTCTCCGGCTGAAGCGCGCCGTGCGGCTCGGTGTGAAGAGCCTTTGGCTCCATCGGCTGCGGTCGTTGCTCACCGTGCTCGGCATCGTTTTCGGCGTGTGCTCGGTCATCGCCATGCTGGCCATCGGCGAAGGCGCGAGCTTCGAGGCCCAGGAACGAATCAAGAACCTGGGCAGCCAGAACATCATCATCCGCAGCACCAAGCCGCCCGAGGAGCAGAAGATTTCCGACAAGGGCAGCACGAGCTACGTCCTCCAATACGGTCTGACCTACATGGATGTCGCACGAATCCGCAGCACCATTCCCGGCGTCACCGTGCTCCTGCCGTCCCGCATCATGCGGGACTATGTGTGGAACATAAGCCGGCGCTTCGACGCGGAGATCGTCGGCACGGTCCCGTGGTATCCCTCGCTCCGGAACCACCGCGTGGCAGCAGGCCGGTTCTTCGCGGAGGCCGACATGGAAACGAAGGCCAACGTCTGCGTCCTCGGTTCCGAGATGAGCCGGGCGTTGTTCCCGCTGGACCAGCCCCTCGGCAAGGACATCCGCGTGGGGGGCGCCTACTACCGGGTCATCGGCATCATGGAGCCCCGGGCCAAGGGACCGAAGGATGCCGGCGCCGGCGACCGCAACCGCGCAGGCGCCGACCAGATGTTCATCCCGCTGGAGACGGCCCGGGACCGCTACGGCGAAACGCTGATCAAACAACGGAGCGGCAGCACCGAGGCCGAACGCGTCCAGTTGCACGAGGTCACGGTGAAGGCCGAATCGCCCGAACAGGTCCAGTCCGTCGCGGAAGCGGTCCGCCAGGTCTTGGAACACTCCCACAAGAAGAAGGACTACGAGATCGTCGTGCCGCTGGAACTGCTCAAGGAAGCCGAGCGGACCAAACGCAACTTCAACATCGTCCTCGGCTCCATCGCGGCCATCTCCCTGCTCGTCGGCGGCATCGGCATCATGAACATCATGCTGGCCAGCGTGACCGAGCGCACCCGCGAGATCGGCATCCGTCGTGCCTTGGGCGCGCGTCGCCGCGACATCGTCGTGCAGTTCCTCGTCGAGACGGTGATGCTGTCCGGCGCAGGCGGCATCCTCGGAGTGTTGCTCGGGATCACCATTCCCTATGTCGTGAGCCACTTCGGCGAGATGCGGACCATCGTGACCTACTGGGCTCCCTTCCTCGCCTTCACCATCTCGGGATTGGTCGGAATCGTCTTCGGCATCTACCCCGCCCTCCGCGCCGCCCAGATGGACCCGGTGGAGGCGTTGCGACACGAGTAGGCAAAAAAGGAGTCGCAAGCCCGTGTCGGCGGTGGCAAATCAACCGTTCCGTTCGGCTGGCCAAAGCTCATTCCCAGCCAGACCAAATCGGTTGAACGCACTCCCGAATGACCAAAAAACTGAAACTCGGCCTTCCCAAAGGCAGCCTCCAGGACGCGACCATCGAGAAGATGGCCAAGGCCGGATGGAACATCCAGGTCACCAGCCGTTCCTACGTGCCCTATGTTGACGACGTGGAACTCGACATCCGCCTGATCCGCGCCCAGGAGATCGGCCGCTACGTGGCCCTCGGCTACCTCGACGCCGGCCTGACCGGCTTCGACTGGATCGAGGAAAGCGGCGTCACCAAGCAGGTCCACAAGGTCGACGAGTTCATCTTCAGCAAGGTCAGCCGCCAACCCACGCGCTGGGTGCTGGCCGTGCCCGAGGAGTCGCCGATCAAGGTTCCCAAGGATCTCGAGGGCAAACGCATCGCCACCGAGGTGATGAACCTGACCAAACGCTGGCTGAAGAAGCACGGGGTGAAGGCGGAGGTCGAATTCTCCTGGGGCGCCACGGAGGTGAAGGCCCGCGAACTGGTGGACGCCATCGTGGATGTCACCGAAACCGGATCTTCCCTCCGGGCCAACAAGCTCCGCATCGTGGACACCCTGCTCGTCTCGACGCCCTGGCTCATCACCAGCAAAGACGCCTGGAAGGATCCTTGGAAACGCGAAAAGGTGGAGACCATCTCGATGCTCCTCCGCGGGGCGCTCGAAGCGGAGTCCAAGGTGGGTTTGAAGATGAATCTGGAGCAGAAAAACCTGCCAAAGTTGTTGCAAACTCTTCCTGCATTGCGTAATCCCACCGTCTCCGCGTTGAGCCAGCCGGGCTGGGTGGCCGTCGAGACGATTCTCGACGAGCACATCGTGCGCGAAATGATCCCCCGGCTCAAGGCTGCAGGAGCGGAAGGGATTATAGAGTATCCGTTAAACAAGCTAGTTTACTAAGCGCAGCCAACCGAAAGATATGGGTTCAATCAAGAAACGCCGGAAAGCCAAGATCAACCGCCACAAGCGCAGGAAGAAGCTTCGTCTCAATCGCCACAAGAAGCGCACTTGGCAGAAGTAGGACCCGTCCCGTTTCCCCAAAGATTTTCACACGACAATGCAGCCCGCGGTTTGCGGGCTGCATTTTCTTTGGGCACACTGCCCTCCAATGAACGTGCGGACGCCGATACTCTCCGGACTCCTGGGACTGCTGGTCGGTCTGACGGCCTGCTCGACCCCGCCTCCGTCGCCGGGCACCGGCCAATCCAAATACACCAACGGAACCGCGACAGCCAAGGCGGTTCCGTCGTCATCGAAAAAAGCGGAAGCATTCGCGCGATTTGCAGCCGGGATCAGCCGCGACCTGAACGCCGAGCCCGACGAAGCGCTGGATGAGTTCGAGAAATCCGCCGCCCTGGATCCATCGAACGAAACGCTGACGATCGAACTCGCCCAGCGGTATCTCCAGCAGCGCAAGCCGCAACGGGCGGCGACGATTCTGGCGAGGAACTCCATCCGGCCGAACACCTCGGCCAAGGTCTTTAGCCTGCTCGGGCGGGCCTACCTTTTCTCCGGCGCCACGAACGACGCCATTGTCGCCAGCCAAAAGTCGCTCCAGCGAGACCCGCTCCTGATGGAGGGATACCAGAACCTGGCCGAGATCTACTTCCGGTCGGGCTCGATCAGCAACTCCCTCGCGACCATCAACCAGGCGGCCGCCCAAACGAACGCAGACGCAGCCTTCTTGGCCGGCGTTGCAGATCTCTACTCGGACTATCTCCGCGTCGCCCCGAAGGAGACGAACGTGGTCTACCCAAAGATTCGTTCCACGTTGCGACGCGCGCTTGATCTAGGAACCGAGAGCCCGCTGATTCTTACCCGGATCGCGGACCTTTCGCTCCTGGTGAACGAGCAGGACCAGGCGGCAGGGATCTACGAAGATCTGGTGGAGTCGCTCGACGAAACGCCGCTCCTCCGGGATGCGATCCGCGAAAAGCTGGCGAACTTCTATCTCCGCAAGGGCGACAAGGAACGAGCCCGCGCCCAGCTCCAGTTCATCGTCCGAGACAACCCCACACGATATCCGCAGGCCTACTACACGCTTGGCGTGATGGCCTACGAGGCGAAGGAGTTCGCCAAGGCCGCCGACCACTTCAAGAACGTGCTCCTGCTCAGTCCGAACTTCGAGCAGGCCTACTACGATCTGTCCGGCATGCTCCTCGGCACGCAAAAACCGCGCGACGCACTCACGATTCTCGATCAGGCACGGACCCGGTTCCCGCGAAGCTTCTCCGTCGATTACCTGACGTCGATGGCCTACAGCCAATTGAAGGACCACACGAATGCCGTGAAATTCCTCACGTCCGCCGAGCTCCAGGCGAAGACCGGGGACAAGCGCCGTCTCACCGGCGGCTTTTATTTCCAGCTCGGTGCCGCACACGAGCGCATCAAGGACTTCGCCAAGGCGGAGGAATACATGCTCAGGTCCTTGGAACTCGAACCGGAGGCGGCGGAGACTCTGAACTATCTCGGCTACATGTGGGCGGATCGCGGGGAGAAACTCGAGCGGGCCAGGGAGATGATCGAGAAGGCCCTGAAGCTCCAACCGGACAGCGCCGCATATCTCGACAGCCACGCGTGGGTTCTCTTCAAGATGGGCAAACCGCATGAAGCCTTGAAGCCCATGCTCCGCGCCATCGCGCTGACCGAAGAACCAGATGCCACGCTCTTCGACCATCTCGGCGACATCCAGTTCGCCAGCGGCAACCGCACCGCCGCCCGCAAGGCATGGGAACGTTCCTTGGAGATCGAACCAAACGACGACATCCGGAAGAAACTGAAGGACCTGACGGGATCCTGATTCGGCACCCGTCCCATCGATGATCCGCTTCCATCACCACTACTCGGTCGAAGAAGCACGGGCGCTCCTTCCACAGATTCGCACCTGGTTGGCCAAGCTGGATTTGTTGCAGGCCCAGCTCCAATCCGCGGATCGGGCCATCGATTCCATCCTGGCGTCAGGGGCGGATGCCGGCGGAACGACCGTCAACGACCGGGTCCGCCTTGAACTGGAGCGTTCGCAGGTCATGCAAGAATTCACCGAACGCAGCCTGATTCTCCGCGATTACGAACGGGGCAAGGTCGACTTCCCGTCGATCCGCGAAGGCCGGGAGGTTTTCCTTTGCTGGGAGCGGGCCGAACCATCGGTGGAATACTGGCGGGAACTCGAAGGCGACGACGACGGCCGGATCAGTGTTTGACGGGATCACGCTTCTTTCTTGGGACTGAAAACCGTTCCCACTCGGTAGTTCCGTCTATTTCGCACGAACGCGGCCCACGTTTTCCTTAGGTTGGACTCCCCACGCGCTTCAGGACAACCGTGCCCAATCCACATCTGGAATCGCTGTTCCGAAATCTGGCACGTCCGCTGCGTCTCTCATTTGCATGAAGATGAACATGAAGTCGCTCCTCCTCGCCATCACCGCTCTGGCCGCTCTGGGCGCAGCCGCCCATGCGGAGGATGTGAAGGTGAAGATCGTGACCGCCAACGGCCACTCCGTGGATGCGAAAGGCGAGGCCGTCACCGTCGGACGCGAGCTCCAGGCGATGGATGTCATCGAAACCACGGACAGTTCGTCGGTCGACGTGATGATTTTCAAGGACGGCGCCCCGGGCTCGATCCTCCGCGTCACTCCGAACAGTCGGATGACTGTCGTCAGCCTCAGTCAGCTGACCAAAGACGATGAGACGACCCTGAACTTCGAGATCTCCGTCCAGAAAGCGGATGCGACCAAGGCCGCTACCATCGCGGCGCGCTGAAAATCTGTTGGCGTAGGGTTGAAGGCCGCCGGGAAGCGAAAGCTTCCGGGCGGTTCTTCCATTTTCCGGGTGGCCCGTTTCAGGGCGAAAACTTTGAACGGACCTGCCAGGATAGTGTCCCAGAAAGCCGGGAATCTTGACACCTGCTGTAAGGTCTCGACCCTGTCCAACCAAACATGATCAGCGTTAAAAATCTGACCAAGGCCTTCGGCCCGAAGCTGGCGGTGAACGATGTGTCGTTCACCGTGCAAAAAGGCGAGGTCCTCGGTTTCCTCGGGCCGAATGGAGCCGGCAAGTCGACCACCATGCGGATGATCACCGGCTTCACGCCGCCGACCAGCGGATCCGTGACCATCGGCGGGAACGACATCGCCGACGCACCGATCCCAGCCAAGCGCCTCCTGGGCTACCTTCCCGAAAGCGCGCCGTCGTATGCGGACATGACGGTGACGGGCTTCCTCAATTTTATCGCGGAACTCCGGGGACTCTCCGGCGTCGCCCGCAAGCAGGCCGTTGATCGCGTGATCGACATGTGCTTCCTCGGGAGCGTCGTCCACCAGAGTGTCGACACGCTCTCCAAGGGCTACAAACACCGCGTCTGCTTCGCCCAGGCGATCATCCATGATCCCGAGGTGCTCATCATGGACGAACCCACCGACGGTCTTGATCCCAATCAGAAGCACGAGATCCGCCAGCTCATCAAACGCATGGGCGAGACCAAGGCCATCGTCTTCTCAACACACATCCTCGAAGAGGTCGAAGCCGTCTGCTCCCGCGCCATCATCATCGACCGAGGCCGCATCGTGGCTAACGGCACTCCGGCGGAACTCAAGTCCCGCTCCGAGAACGCGGGCGTCGTCCACGTCCGCATCGCCGGGGACGCCGCCTCAGGGATCGCCGGAAAGCTGGGCGGACTTCCCTTCGCCCAAAAGGTCGCCGCGCTCGCCAACACGCCAGGAAAGTCCTCCTTCCGCATCACCCCAAAGGGTTCGGCTGTGAACGGCGACTTGGCCGCCTCGGTCTTCGACCTTGCCCGCCGCGAGAACTGGAAAATCGAGGAACTCCACACCGACGAAGGCCGCCTGGACGAGGTCTTCCGCAACATCACCCTTTCCGACATCTCGAAATGAACTCCTGGTCCAACATCAAGACGATCGCGAAGCGCGAAATGAGCGGCTACTTCTCGTCGCCCGTCGCCTACGTCTTCATCGTCATCTTCCTGCTGATGACGGGATTCTTCACCTTCATGGCCAGCCCGTTCTTCGACCGCGGCCAGGCTTCCCTGCAGGACTTCTTCGTCTGGCATCCATGGCTCTTCCTCTTCCTCGTTCCGGCCATCGGCATGCGCCTATGGTCTGAGGAGTATCGCATGGGCACCCTCGAACTTCTCCTGACCATGCCCATCACCACCTGGCAGGCCATCGTCGGGAAATTCCTCGCCAGTTGGCTGTTCCTCGGACTTGGCCTCGTGCTGACGGTTCCGCTCTGGATCACGGTCAACTACCTGGGAACTCCGGACAACGGGACCATCTTCTGCGGCTACGTCGGAAGCTTCCTGATGGCCGGAGCCTATCTCGCCATCGCTACGATGACCTCCGCCATGAGCCGCAACCAGGTCGTCAGTTTCATCGTCGCCGTCGTCCTGTGCCTGTTCCTGATCCTCTGCGGCTTCCCGCCCGTGACCAATCTCCTCGTGCGCTGGGCCAGCCCCGGCTTCGTGGACTTCGTGACCTCGTTCAGCGTCATGACGCACTTCCAAAACGCGCAGCGCGGCGTCATCGACAGCCGCAACCTCCTCTACTTCGTCTCCGTCATCGGATTCTCGCTCTTCACCACCGGCGTCATCATCCGCAGCCAGCGCGCCGGTTGAACCCCTTCTTTTCCCAGCGATGAAAAACAAACGTCTCGAAACCGTCCTCTATTCGGCCGGCGGCGTCCTCGCCCTGTTCGCCGTGATCGTCGCGGTCAACTTCATCGGTTCACGGGCCAAGTTCCGCGTCGACCTGACCGCCGACAAAGCTTTCACCCTGTCCGAAGGCACCAAGGCCGTTCTCCGCAAACTCGACACCCCGGTCCAAGTGCGGCTCTACGTTTCCCAGAAGGACAACGCCATGCCGGTCGTGCTCAAGAACTACGCCTCCCGCGTCGAAGATCTGCTCAACGAATACAGCCAGATCTCCGATGGCAAACTTGAGGTGACCAAGATGGACCCGGAGCCGGATTCCGATGGCGAAGACTCCGCCAAGCTCGACGGCGTCGAACCTCAGACACTCCCGACCGGCGACCGCCTCTACCTCGGCATCGCCATCAACATGCTCGACCAGAAGGTCGCCCTGCCCTTCCTCAGCCCGGACCGCGAGCGCCTCCTCGAATACGATCTGACCCGCGCCATCTCCATCGTCGGCAACCCGACCAAGCCGGTCATCGGTCTGATGAGCGGATTGCCCGTCAACGGCGGCGTCAACCCGGCGATGATGCGCATGGGCCAGATGCAGCCGCAGGAACCGTGGATCTTCGTCAGCGAACTCAAGCGCGACTTCACCGTGAAGCCGGTCGAGATGACGGCAGAGAAGATCGACGACGACATCAAGGTCCTCGTCGTCTTCCATCCCAAGGACATTACCGACGCGGCCCAGTTCGCCCTCGACCAGTTCGTCCTGCGCGGCGGCAAGCTGATCGCCTTCGTCGATCCGAGCCCCGTCTTCGACAAGAATCCGCAGGCCGCCTCCAATCCGATGTTCGCCAACATGCCCGGCAGCAAGTCCTCGCTCGACAAGTTGTTCGCCGCCTGGGGCGTCGCTTTCGAGTCCTCGAAGGTCCTGGCCGACATGACCTACAAGACCAAGAACCGCGGTGGCGACCAGCCCGCAGTCCTGCGCTTCACCACCGATGCGATGAACAAGGACGACGTGGCCACGTCGCAGATCGACGACCTCGTCATGCTCCTTGCAGGAACCTTCTCCGGCACCCCCAAGGACGGCCTCAAGCAGACCGTCCTCATCCATTCCTCGCCCAATTCGATGCTGGCCGACGGCTTCATGGCCGCGATGTCCGGCGAACAGATCGGCAAGGATTTCAAGCCGGAGAACAAGGAATTCGCCGTCGCCATCCAGCTCGCCGGCAAGTTCAAGACCGCCTTCCCCGATGGCCCGCCCGGCGCCGGAACGAACGCCCCAGCCGCAGCAGCATTGAAGGAGTCCACCACCGACACGCAGGTCATCCTCGTCGGCGATACGGACATGATGAACGACCAGATCGTCGCCGACATCCAGGAGTTCATGGGCCAGCGCATCGTCACCCCGCGTTTCGGCAACCTGAACCTCATCCAGAGCTTCGTGGAGAAGCTGTCCGGCGACAACAACCTCATCTCCATCCGCAGCCGGGCCACGATGAACCGGCCATTCACCCGCATCCGCGAGATGGAGTCGCGCGCGCAGGAACAGTATCGCGGCAAGATCAAGGCCCTCGAGGACGGCCTCGCCGAAGCCCAGAAGAAGTTGAACGATCTCCAGTCCAAGAAGGACGCCAACCAGCGCTTCATCCTGTCGCCCGAGCAGAAGGTCGAGCTCGACAAGTTCCGCAAGGAACAGGCCCAGGCCAACAAGGACCTGAAGAAGGTCCGCCGCGACCTGAACCTTGAGCGCGACTCGCTCGAGAACCGGCTCAAGTGGACCAATATCCTTGGGATGCCGGCCGTCGTGGCCGTCTTCGGAATGGCCCTCGCCGTCGCCAAACGCAAACGCACCGCCGCGAAATGAAACGCAAGCAATTCGTCCTCCTCATCGCCGCCCTCGTCGTGATCGGCGCGGCCGCCCTGCTTCTCAACAAGCGCAACGAGAGCTCCTGGAACAAGTCCGCCGAAGGTTCCGGCGGGAAGATCCTTGGAGAATTCGACGTGAACGCCGTCGCGGCGATCTCGATCCAGCAGCACACCAACACGCTGACGCTCGTCCGGAGCAACGACATGTGGACCGTCCGCGAACGCGGCGGTTACCCGGCCAACTTCTCCGAGATCGCCGATTCGCTGACCAAACTGGCCGATCTGAAGTCCATCCGCACGATTCCCGTCGGCCCTTCGCAACGTCCCAAGCTGGAACTGGGCGAGCCCTCCACCGGCACGAATTCGGGAACCTTGGTTGAACTGAAGGATGCCTCGGGCAAGGCGTTGAAATCAGTCCTCCTAGGCAAGCGATACACCAAACAAAGCGGCCAGCCATCGCCCTTCGGCGATGAAGGCTTCCCGGCTGGACGTTACGTTCTCAGCCTGCCTGCCGGGGACCGTGTCGCGATTGTTTCGGACGCGCTCAACAGCCTCGACCCGAAAGCGTCGGCCTGGCTGAACAAGGATTTCTTCAAGGTCGAAAAGGTGAAGAGCATCTCGATCGTTTCAACCGTCTCGTCGAACTCGTGGTCCATCAGCCGGTCCACAGAAACGAATGACTGGATCCTCGCCGACGCCAAGCCCACCGAGAAACTTGATGCCTCCAAAGTCTCCGGTTCGGCTAACGCGCTTTCGATGCCCAGCTTCACCGACGTTGTCGCCGGCAGCTCGAAGTCGGACCTCGGTCTGGACATGGCGACGAAGGTTAGCATCGCGACGTTCGATGGCTTCGCCTACGAACTTCAGATCGGCAAAGCAGCCGATGAAAACTACCCGCTGACCGTCACCGTCGGCGGTTCCTTCACCCAGACGCGGACTCCGGGCAAGGACGAGAAGCCCGAAGACAAGGAGAAGCTCGACAAGGAATTCAAGGAGTCGCTCGCCAGGCTTGATGAACGGCTGAAAGCCGAGAAGAAGGTCAACGGTTGGACCTACCTGGTCTCCAAGTGGACTCTCGATCCCCTGCTCCGCGACCGCTCCCAACTGCTCGTCGAGGAGAAGAAGGAAGAGCCCCCGAAAGAAGCCAAGTGATTACGGCAGTCCGCTGGCAGGCCAGTCCTTCCTTAGCCGGAACGATGCAGTTGAAGACGGGCCGCATAGAGACCGCGGCAAGGTAGGGCAGCGCATCTTGCCTGCCCAAAGCGATCCCGCCTTGGAACCAAGTCGCAGCACAAGCCGCCGGTCCCGTTGAAGCCCGTGTATGTAGTCCCGCCTTTAGGCGGAACGAGACCCATCTCCGCACTCGCAGAGCTCGACCCCGTTGAAGGGTTTCCCCATTTCTCATTTCCGGTTTCCCCTTCGCCCACCCCGCTCGACCCTTTCCGGCGTCCTCGCCGGAAAGAGCAGGCCGGAGGCCTGCGCCACTGAACTGGCGGAGCCACCGGTTTGGCCCCCTCCATGATTCAACCCCGGAGCTTCGATGCTCCAACGCTCGCCCAATAAACCAGGGCTTCCAAAAACAGCCGCGCTCTGTTCATTTCTCCCCACCAATGAGCAAGCTTCTCCCCGATGCACGGGCTCCATTCAGCGCAAGAAATCTCGTGAAAACTCCTCTCCAATAGGTGCTCTGTCCTGCGGCTGGGGGACTGGTGCTGTCGGTGCTGACGGTCAACGCCGCCTCTCCGGGAAACGTGGTGGCGTGGGGCGGTAACAGTGACGGCCAAACGACGGTGCCGGTCGCGGCTCAGAGCGGCATAACCGCGGTGGCAGCGGGCTATGCTCACACCGTGGCCTTGAAGAACGACGGCTCGGTGCTGGCGTGGGGATGGAGCACGGACGGCCAAACCACGGTGCCCCTCGCGGCTCAGAGCGGTGTAACGGCAGTTGCGGCGGGATATTATCACACCGTGGCTTTGAAGAGCAACGGCTGGGTGCTGGCATGGGGACGGAACATCGAGGGACAGACGGCGGTTCCCCTTGAAGCCCAGAGCAACGTGACGGCGGTAGCCGCAGGAGCGGGGCACACCGTGGCTCTGAAGAACACAGGCTCGGTGGTGGCTTGGGGATACAACTCCGACGGCCAATCGACAGTGCCTATTGCAGCTCAAAGCGGGGTCGTGGCGATCGGGGCGGGAGGAGCTCACACCATCGCCTTGAAGAACGACGGCTCGGTGGTGGCGTGGGGAGACAACTCCTCTGGCCAAACATCGGCGCCGCTTGTCGCCCAGAGCGAGGTGGTGGCGGTTGCGGCGGGATACAACTATTCAGTGGCACTCATCGGATCCGCCCTCAGCATCACATCCCAACCTTTAACCCGGATTTTCAAAGCCGGCGAGAACGCGAGCCTCACCGTGACCGCGACGGGCAGCCCGCCGTTGAGCTACCAGTGGCGCATCAACGGGATCGCCATCAATGGAGCGACGAACTCCGTTTTGAGTTTGGGAGTTGCCCGGAGCGGCCTGGCCGGCAGCTACACCGTGGTGGTGACCAACAGCGTTGGCTCCACTACCAGCACACCGCCAGCCGTGCTTACAGTCATTGCGGACCCTCCCGGGTCGGTGGTGGCATGGGGTAACAACGCGTCAGGCCAAACAGCGATGCCCATCGCGGCCCAGAGCGAAGTGGTCGCGATTGCGGCGGGCAATTATCACTCCGTGGCTTTGAAGACCAATGGCTCGGTGGTGGCGTGGGGAGATAACGCCGATGGCCAAACAGCGGTGCCCCTTGCAGCTCAAAGCGGGGTCGTGGCGATTGCCGCATCAGCGGGGCACACTGTGGCTTTGAAGAACGACGGCTCGGTGCTGGCGTGGGGAGACAATGTCGATGGACAGATGACCGTGCCCCTCGCGGCTGTGAGCAGCGTCACTGCGGTTGCGGCGGGAGACTATCATTCCGTGGCTTTGAAAAACAACGGCTCGGTTCTGGCATGGGGACGGAGCACGGACGGTCAAACGACGGTGCCCATCTCGGCCCAGAGCGGAGTGGTCGCAATTGCGGCCGGAGGCTATCATTCTGTGGCCTTGAAGAACGACGGGGCGGTGTTGGCCTGGGGAGATAACTCATACGGCCAAACTGCGGTGCCTCTTCCAGCCCAAAGCGGAGTGGTGGCGATTGCGGCGGGCGGAGCTTTTACTATTGCCTTGCGGAACAACGGCTCGGTTCTGGCATGGGGACGTAGCACGGACGGTCAAACGACGGTGCCTATCGCGGCCCAGAGCGAGGTGGTCGCGATCGCGGCGGGCAGTTATCACACCGTGGTTTTGAAGAACGACGGCTCGGTGTTGGCTTGGGGAGGAAACCCCTACGGCCAAACTACGGTGCCCATCGCGGCCCAAAGCGGTGTGGTCGCGATTGCGGCGGGATGGGACCATTCCGTGGCTTTGAAGAGCGACGGTTCCGTAGTTACATGGGGATGGAACGTTTCCGGCCAAACCACCGTGCCTCTTGCAGCTCAAAGCGGGGGGGTCGCGGTTGCGGCGGGAGGCTACTAATACTAGGTTAAGTGATCAGCAGGAGTCAATGAATCGGGTCCGGCACCAGGGGCAGCGGCCCGAGAGGCGGACCAGTGCCGCCTGCAAGGACCGGCGCATCTGCGGCAGCGTCAC
>JAYVSO010000053.1:0-20415 GCA_043775315.1 Verrucomicrobiota bacterium | reverse complement strand
GCCTCCGCCGGACATCGGCGTGCCCGCGTCGTGCTGGCCGATGGTGCCGGTCACGGCATAGACGCCGCCGGTGCTCATGCCGCCGCCGCCGGAGACTTTGGACCAGTCGATGGAATAGGTCTGGGCGGAGGCGCTGAGCGCGGCCAGCGCGAGAATGACGAAGCACGAAGGCCAAAGGCCGAAGGAAGGACGAAGAACAAAGCCTGATGCAACGCCAGCCGCGGAGCGGCGAAAGACCGTAGCCCACGGCGTGAGCCGTGGGTTGGAGTCGCCAGCGAGGCGAGCCCCGGATGGGGCGATAGAATTTGGCTCACCGCGCAGCGAACCCGTTCTACCGCCCCTGCCGGGGCTTGGATCGGAAGCGACGCGGACCCACGGCTCACGCCGTGGGCTACTGTCTGCCGCGCCTCCGGCGCTCGCGGCCTCGGCCTTCCGGCTTGGGCCTTCCTTCGGCCTTTGGCCTTCGTTCTTCGGGTTTGGCTTGTTCATCGGGACGTTCCTTTCGCTTCCATCAGGCGTTCGAGCTTTTCCAGACGGGCTTCCAATTCGCGGATGCGCGCGTCCTTCGACTTCGCCTCGGCTTCGAACTTCTGATTCAACCCCTGGATCGCCGCCAGCGCCACGCCGTCGGCGTCCACGGTGGCGATGTGTTTGTCGTCGGGACCGATGTTGAACGCGGCGTAAAAATCCTGGGCCATCGGGCCGAGGTGGCGGGTGCCGGTGTCCGCTTTGTAATTCCACTGGCTCAACGGCAGCGCGGCGACTTTCTCCAGCACCGCGCGCGAATCCACCGGCGCAAAGTTTTCCTTCGTGTTGCGGTCGCTGCCGTTGACGAGCGTGCCGTTGACCGTGAGGCCGCTGGTGTCGAGTTTCATGAGGGTCAGTCCGCCGCCCGCATTGTAGGTGTTGTCGTTATGGACACCACCGGCATACCAGCCAAAACCACCGCCCGTTCCGACGCGGCAGTATTGGATGCCGCTTTGAATGCCAATGCCGTAAGTGGCGTTGTAAAGGTTGATCTTTTGCCCGAGATTCCCGCCCATGAAGAGGCTCGTGCCATCGCTTAAACGCAGGCCGTTTTGGGCGCGAATGGTGAATTGATTGAAGGCGGTCGAAGCGATGTCGAGTTCCTGATAATCCGCCCAGACGAACGAGCCGGAGTGGTTGGCCTTGGCGCGGTAACCCATCGCGGTGGAGTAGGTGCCGCTGGCGGTGGTGATGACACCCATCGCGGTCGAAGCATCGCCGCTGGCGGTGGTTTGGTTGCCCATCGCGGTCGAAGAGTTGCCGCTGGCGGTGTTGTCACGACCGCCGACCACCGTGCCGAAATTCGCGGTGACTTTGTTGGTATAGGGATTGCCCAAATAATTGACCGATCCTCCGCCGGCAATCGTCGCGCCGACCACGCCCGCCGCCACAAAGTTGCCCGGTGAACCGGCAATGACATTGGGCGATCCGCTGGCGTTCGGCTCAATGCGCAGTGCCCGCGCGCCATTCACCCGGAACTCCAGCGGCAAGTTGTCCGTCGTGCCAATGAAGTTGCCATTCGTGGGGTTTGCGCCCGCGTTGCCGCCGAGCAACCAGACCTGATTCGTGCGCGCGACGTTGGCCGCCAGCCGCGCGTCCGGCACGGTGCCGGTGGAGAGCTGGCTGGCGTTCAAGTCGGTGAGGTTCGCGCCGCTGCCGCTGAAGCTGTTGGCCACGTTGTTGAACGTGACCGCGCTGCCGTAGCTGCCGCCGAGCTGGCCCGAGGCGAGCACGCCGGAAATCTGCGCCGCTGGCAGCGTCCCGGAAAGATTGCTCGCCGTGAGCGCGTAGGGCGTGGCCGTGATGGCCTGCCGGGGCAGCAGCGGGGTGAAGGCCCCGAGGTTGGTGCGCACGTCGAGTTGCAGCCAGCGTCCGGCGCCGGGGAAGTTCGCGCCGAAGTTCAGCGGCAGGACGAACAGGCCGTTGGTCACGCCCGCGATCAACGTGGCGGGACTGTTCACCGCCACGGTCGCCCCGCCGCTCGCGGCATCCCAGAGTGAGGGTTGGAATTCCGCGAGGCCGGTGTAGGGCGTGCCGGATTGCTGGAGCAATCCCTGGTAGGTGAAGCCGGTGCCTTGGGCGAGGGCGGACGTAGCGGCGGCACAGAGCAATGCGACCGAGCAGGAGATGAGACGGAGAAGCATGGTTTTCATATCGAGAGGAAAGATGCCCAGCAGCCCGTCAAAGAACGCCCGGTCAGGGGACCGGGCCTACAAGATCCGCTTTGATTCTCGGAGGTTCCTGTAGGCCGCGTGCCCTCACGCGGCGTTTTTTTGACGGACTGGTAGAATTCTGGTCGGAGAATGCCGGAGGGGCGCTCGTTCTCAAGCCGCGATTTGCGGCCGTAGGGCGAAGGCTCCCGGCGAGCCGCCTCGGGGCCATCGCCTGACAAATTGGTTCCCTGCGGGAAGGCAGGCGTGTCCATTCCACCACCTGCTGCGGCCGCCGTAGCCGTCCTGTTCCAAGAAAACGCAGAGGCGGCTCGGCGGGAGCCTTCGCCCTACCTCAGTCGTAGGCCGGGCGTCCTCGCCCGGCGAGTGGGTGTTGCGTCGCGCCCCTCGTGCGGGAGCACCCTACTGGCCGCGCGAGGACGCGCGGCCTACAGCGGCTCGGCAGGAGCCTTCGCTCTACCACGGGAAGACTTCAGCGTTTCACGATGGTTACGTCGCCGCCGAGGATGCGTTCGAGGCGGCCGTGTTCGGTGCGGAGGAGGAGCGCGCCGTCGTCGTCGAGGCTTTCGGCGCGGCCTTCGATCTGGCGGACGCCGAGGTCGACGGTGACGCGCTGGCCGACAGTGATGCAGCGTTGCTCCCATTCGTCGGCCAGTGCGGGAAAGTCTCCCCGGCAAATGCGGGCGTAGTCGCGGTCGAGTTCCTCCAGTAACACGGCCGCAAGCGCGGGCCGGTCGATGGGACGTCCCAGTTCCGCCCGCAACGACGTGGCGACGGAGCGGACTTCGGGCGGGAACTCATCCTGGGCCACGTTCACATCGAGGCCGATGCCGACGATCAGGTGCCGGATGGAATCGGAGTCGGCCGCCAGTTCGGTGAGGATTCCGGCGGCCTTGCGGCCGTTGAAAAGAATGTCGTTCGGCCACTTGATGTCGGGCCTCAGACCGGTCTGGCGTTCGATGGCGCGGACGAGCGCGGTGGCGGCGGCCACGGTCATCTGCGTGCAGGCTTGGGGTCGCAGCGGCGGACGGAGCAGCACGGAGAACCACAGCCCGCGCTTCGACGGCGAAACCCAACGGCGACCCATCCGGCCGCGGCCCTTGGTCTGCGATTCGGCGAAGACGACGACGCCTTCCTTCACCCCGTCGCGGGCCAACTTTTCGGCGACGTCATTGGTGGAGGTGGTTTCCTCGAAGACGCGGATGTCGCGCCCGATGATCTGGTCGCCGGACATGCGGGCGAGGAGATCGTCGGCATGGAGAAGATCGGGCGATGCGAGGAGCCGATAGCCCAGATGCGGGCTGGCGGAGATGTCGTAGCCGAGCTTCCGCAGGTCTTCGATCCGCGCCCAGACGGCGGTGCGGCTGATGCCGAGGCGGCTGGCGAGATCGGCACCGGAAACACCATCGGGACCGGCACGACGGAAGGCGGAGAGGATCTGGGCGTCGACGGTCATCGTCAGGGGTTGAAGTCGAGCCCGATGTCCACGGCCCGTGCGGAGTGCGTGAGCGCACCGACGGAGATGTAGTCCACGCCGGTCTCGGCGATGCCCCGGACGGTCCGGAGATTTACGCCGCCGCTGGCTTCGGTCTTGGCGCTGCGGCCGACGATCTTCACGGCCGCGCGGAGCTCGGCGTTGCCCATGTTGTCGAGGAGGATGATGTCAGCCCCGGCGGCCACGGCCTGCGCGACTTGCTCCAAAGTGTCGGCCTCCACCTCGACCTTGAGCCTGGGATGCTTCGCGCGCGCCCGGGCCACGGCGGCGGCGATGGCGTTGGGCTTGGCGTCGCGCACGGCGACGAGATGGTTGTCCTTGATGAGCACACGATCCCAGAGGCCGATGCGGTGATTCACGCCGCCGCCGCAGGTGACGGCGTATTTCTGGACGAGCCTCAATCCGGGCGTGGTCTTGCGTGTGTCGAGGATCCTGGCCCCGGTGCCGGCGACTTCATCGACGAACTTCCGGGTGAGCGTGGCAACACCGGAAAGTTGCTGGACGAAATTGAGCGCGACGCGTTCCGCCGAAAGCAGAGCCTGCGACGAACCGGAGATGCCGAGGAGCGTCTGGCCGGCTTCCACGAGGTCTCCGTCCTTCGCGTCCGCCTTGAGTTTGACGCCGATGGACCGCTGGCGGAAAGCCGCCTGGGCGAAGGCGATTCCGGCGAGGACCAAAGGCTCCCGCGCGCGCATCTCGGCGGAGGACTGGTGGCTTCGTGGCACGGTCGACAGCGTGGTGACGTCGCCCCGGCCGATGTCCTCGCGCAGGGCGGAGCGGACGAGGCTGGTGACATATCGCGGATCAAGCGCCGGCATGGGGAAAGCCTGGTGACAGGGCCAACGAGTTCCAAGCGCCATCCCGATCCACTTCGCGCTTGGGTGCGCCGGACTCCTTCCTCCACACTTGCCCACATGAACACCACGCGCCTGCTGCTCACACTCGCATCCGCCCTGCTCCTCCTCGCGGGAAGCGGTTGCACGTCCACGCCCACCGCCCCGGTCGTGCTGCCGCCGCTGAATGCCACGAACCGGTATGCGAAGGAGTTGATGGCCTTCGAGGCGAAGGAGGCCGCCAATCCGCCGCCGAAGAATCCCATCGTCTTCACCGGCAGTTCGTCGTTCCGACTTTGGACCAACGTCACGTCCGACTTCCCCGGCCTCGGCATCGTCAACACCGGGTTCGGCGGTTCTCAGTTGAGCGACGTTCGGGAGCATTTCGAGCGGCTGATCCTGAAGTATCAACCGCGGCAGGTGCTGATCTACTGCGGCGGCAACGATCTCAACGCGAAGAAGCCCGTCGCCGAGGTCGTCGGCGACTTGAAGGCCGTCGTCGAACGCATCCATCGCGAGCTTCCGAAGACGCAGGTCACCTATGTGTCGATCGCCCTGAACCCCGCCCGGTGGACCCAACGTGGACTGATCCTGCAGGCCAACGCAGAGATCCAGAGGTTCATGTCAGCCGATCCTCGCCGCCGTTTCGTCGACATCACGCAGGTCATGCTCGGAGCCGACGGCGCACCCAAGCCCGACATCTTCGTCGCCGACAAACTCCACATGAACCGCAAGGGCTACGAACTGTGGATCCCCGTGATCCGGCCGGCGCTTCGTCCCAAGTGAGGTTCGGCGGGTCCCGGCTGAAATCTGTTTTGCAGCCGCCCACACCTGCGTCATCTTCCGGTCATGGCCAACCTCATCCTTCGCCCGGACTGGTTCATTCCTGAACGTCTCGCCACGTCCGAGAACGCCTTCGTTCATCGCCGCGATTTCCTCCGCCAGATGGCGGCCGTTGGATTGGGCGCGACCGGCTTGGCGGCGGGCGGCATCGAGGGTTTTGCCGCGGAAGCCAAGCCAAGCGGCTGGCCGGCGAAACGGAACGCGGAGTTCAATCCCGGCTGGACGCTCACCAACGAACGCGTCGCTTCGACCTACAACAACTTCTACGAGTTCACGCTCCAGAAGGACGTCCACAAATACGTCGACAAGTTCACCACGACACCCTGGCCGATCGAGATCACCGGCCTCTGCGAGAAGCCTGTGACGATCGATGCCTTGGAGCTGGCCGCGAAGTTCGGAGTCGAGGAGCGCGTCTACCGGTTCCGCTGCGTGGAAGCGTGGGCGATGATCGTTCCATGGACCGGTTTCCAGCTGAGCAAGCTGATCGAGTTTGCCAAGCCCAAGGCCGAAGCGAAGTTCGTCCGGATGCTGACGGCGTCGAAGCCCGACCAGATGCCCGGCATCGTCAGGCAGCCGCGTTATCCCTGGCCCTATCATGAAGGGCTCCGACTCGACGAAGCCATGAACCCGCTGACGCTCATGGTCACAGGCGTCTACGGCAAGCCGCTGGCCAAACAGTTCGGCGCGCCCATCCGGCTGATCGTGCCGTGGAAGTATGGCTACAAGAGCATCAAGTCGATCAGCCGGATCGAGTTCGTGGCGGAGCAGCCGAAGACGTTGTGGGAGGACTTGCAGCCGCAGGAATATCCCTTCGAGAGCAACGTCGATCCCGATGTCCCGCATCCACGCTGGTCCCAGGCGACGGAGCGGATGATCGACACCGGCGACCGCGACCGGACCCAGCTCTACAACGGCTACGCCAAGCAGGTGGCGTCCCTCTACGACCGCAAAGCCGGCAAGAAGGGCTGACCCCGGACGAAGCTCATATATGCCCCTGCTCGTTCTCAGCGTTGCCGAGATGCGTTCGTGGGAGGACGCGACATGGGCCACGGGCAAGACGCCGGCCGAGGTGATTGCGCAGGTGGGCGAACTGCTGGCGGTCCGGCTTGGCGAACTGGTCCCGGCAGGTGCATCCATCGTCCTGCTAGCCGGCAAGGGTCATAATGGCGACGATGTCCGAGCGTGCGCGAAACATCTCGGCGAGTTTCAAGTCCAGTTGATCGATTGCCACGACCCGGCATCTGGCCTCGCGAAATGGCAGCGGCTTGGAGACTACCCAGACCTCATCGTCGACGGGCTCTTCGGCATCGGATTGAACCGTCCGTTGGCCGACGATTGGCTCCACCTGATCGGCGCGATCAACCAATCCCCTGCCCCCATTGTCGCGGTGGATGTCCCAAGCGGGCTCGATGCCGATACGGGCCGCGCGCTCGGAGGCGTCATTCGGGCAGCCATGACGCTCACCCTGGGCGCTCCCAAGCGTGGACTGCTGACAGCGGAAGCTGTGGACTACGTTGGACGCCTGGAAGTAATCGCGGACATCGGACTGGTGCCGCTCCCCGCCGCGATCGCCGCTCCGACGGGCGATCTCCTGTGGAGTGCGTTCCGTGACTACCTATCGTTTCCACCGCGCAGAACCGTGGCTTCGCACAAAGGAAGCTACGGACATGTCGGGATCATCGCCGGAAGCTCGGGATATCACGGAGCCGCCGTCCTCGCGGCACGGGGCGCCCAACGATCCGGTGCAGGACTGGTGACGGTCATGACGCCCGAAGAAGTCTACCTGCCAATCGCGAGCCAGCTCCAGTCAGCGATGGTGCGGACATGGGAATCGTTGGCCAGCCTTCCAGACAATCTGACGGCTCTGCTCGTCGGTCCTGGACTGGCGTCGCCGAAGATTCCTTCAAGCCTCAAGCTCGCCATCACCGAACTGTGGGCGTCCGCTCCGTTCCCCGTTGTGGCCGACGCCAGCGCATTGGACATGATCCGAGAAACCACGGTTCCGGCTTTGCGGGTGATCACACCGCATCCGGGTGAGGCCTCGCGGCTGCTCGGCGTCAACATCTCGGGGCTCCAAGCCGATCGGGCCGGTGCCGTGCGACGACTGAGCGAACGCTTCGGCGGCTGCTGGGTTGTCCTGAAGGGCCATCAGACGTTGGTTGGGCGGAACATCGGACCGATCGTCGTGAACAGCTCGGGCAACCCCGGGCTGGCGCAGGGCGGATCCGGAGACCTGTTGGGAGGATTCATCACGGGCCTCCTCGGCCAGAAGACGCTTCAGGAAGAGTTCGGAAAGGCGATTGCCCACGCCGTCTGGGAACATGGAGCGGCCGCCGACCGTCTGGCGCGCCGGCAGCCGCGATGGTTGATCGAGGAACTCGCGACGGAGCTCGGACAATGGAGTGGGAAAACGCTTCCGCCCGCAGGGCCCATTTGTTAACCACTGCCCTCAGCATGACTTGGATGCGAAAAATCACGGCCTCTCTCGCCCTCGGGATCATCATGTCGTTCGCGGCCGTCGCCGCACCCATCACCTTGAAGATGGCGGATGGGAATTCGCTGTCGGGCGACGTGAACACCTACACCGACCGGGGCCTCGTGATCCGGATGGCCGATGGAAACTTCCAGACCATCTCCTGGGGAAAGATCTCGATCGAGTCGCTGACCGAACTCCGCGACAAGGCGCGCAACGCCCGCGACCGGGAACAGGTCGAGCCGTTCCTGCCATTCGGTGACACGGGTCCGAAAGGCCTCAAGAAAGTGCTGCTGACCGATCCGGAACGTCCGACCCGTCCTGCAGGATCAACCGGGCTGCTGGGCATGTTCGGCTCGGGCGTGGGCCTGTTCCTGATTTTCCTCGCCTACGCCGCCAGCCTCTACGCGACCTATGAGATCGCGTTCTATCGGCGGCTCTCGCTGGGCATCACGCTGGGTGGCGCGGCCGTTCTGCCCTTCATCGCGCCGATCGTTTTCTTCTTCGCGCCCGAAGGAATGTTCGCCGCGAAGCGTTCGGAGGAACTGGAGGAAGAGGAGGAGATCTCAGGGCTTTCGCTGGATCTCAAGGGAACGAGCCTCGAAGCCCATCAGGACCAGATCCAACACTCCGAGACCAACCTACGCCGGCGCGGCAATACGGGAAACACGTCGAAATCGTCCAAGAAGGCGCCCCCTTCGGAGATTCCCACGATCCTCAGCGTGTTCGAACGCGGCAAAGTCGTCTTCAACCGACGCTTCTTCGAAACCAAACTCGGACCGTTCCTCAAGACGGTTCCCGGACCGGATGCCACTGGAAAGCAGCTC
Source organism: Verrucomicrobiota bacterium (assembly GCA_043775315.1). Lineage (GTDB taxonomy): Bacteria > Verrucomicrobiota > Verrucomicrobiia > Limisphaerales > CANJSG01 > CANJSG01. Next base: position 11,746 of record JAYVSO010000053.1, on the reverse strand, counting down.
GTGTTTGAAACGCACCGCGGCGTTTTTATCGGCACAAAGGTCAGCACCATCGAGCAGACCTACCTCGACCTGTTCGTCGATGCCGGGAACGCCAGCGCCGCCGAACGGATCCCCTTCATCGAGATCCAATCGGTGCGGATCGAATCCCTCCCCTAGTCCCAGTCAGCCATGAACTCCCCGGGTTCGCCCTTAAAGATCGTCTTCATGGGCACTGCCGACCTCGCCTGCTCCAGCCTGCGTTCGCTCCTGGCATGGAGCGGCTGCCAGGTCGTCGCGGTCGTCAGCCAACCGGACAAACCAAAGGGCCGGGACCTCCAGCTCGTGCCCACTCCCGTCAAACAGGTCGCCGAAGCCGCCGGCGTTGCCGTGCTGCAACCGGCCAAGGCACGCCTTCCGGAGTTTCTCGATCAACTCCGCCAACTCGCGCCCGACCTCATCGTGGTCGCGGCCTACGGCCAGATCCTTCCGCAGGCGCTGCTGGATATTCCACGGCTCGGCTGCCTCAACGTCCACACGTCGCTGCTCCCACGCCACCGGGGTGCGGCTCCGATCCAATGGGCCCTCGCCGAGGGCGACGCCGTCACCGGTGTGACCATCATGAAGATGGATGTGGGCCTCGATACCGGTCCGATGCTGAGAACGGTCGAAACCGCGATCAACGCCGACGACAATGGACAGACGCTCCACGACCGGCTCGCGCAGCTCGGCGGCGACCTGCTCGTCGAGACAATCCCCGACTACGCCGCCGGGCTCATCGCTCCGCGACCGCAGCCGGCCGAAGGGATGACCTACGCCCGAAAGATTACGAAGGACGACGGCCGCATCGACTGGAGCCTGCCCGCCGCCACCAACTGGAACCGCATCCGCGCGTTCACCCCCTGGCCCGGCGCCTTCACCCGGCTACCGGACAGCGCTGAACGCAGCCTTCTCAAAGTCTTCCACACGTCGGCCGAGGACCTGTTCGGAGCGGCTGGCACCATCTTGTCGGCCGACGACTCGGGTCTGCTCGTGGCCTGCGGAGAAGGCAGTCTGCGCATCCGGGAAATGCAGCGCGAGGGCGGCAGACGGCTGGCAGCCGGAGATTTTCTGCGCGGCTGTCCACTCAAGCCGGGGCAAGTGCTCGGCTGACGGATTTCAAAGGCCGTTGGCCAAACCCGACGGTTCAAAGTCGCTCTTCCTTTGCCATCCGTTGGGGAGCGCGATCACACTCGCGGTATGTCCAAGCCACTCCACCATCTCCGCGCGGGCGTCATCGGCACCGGTTTCATCGGGCCCGTCCATATCGAGGCGCTGAAACGCCTCGGCGTGCAGGTCACCGCCATCTGCGGTTCCACCAATTCCGCCAAAGCCACGGCCGAGCAGTGGGGCATTCCTGAAGTCTACGGCGACTACGATTACAAGGCCCTCCTCGCCTCGCCGAACGTGGACGTCGTCCACATCACCTCGCCAAACAAGGCCCACGTTGAACAGTCGTTGGCCGCTCTCAAAGCCGGCAAACACGTCGTCTGCGAGAAGCCGCTCGGCATGACCTCGAAGGAAACCGCCAAAGTGGTGAAGGCCGCGGCCAAGAAGGACAGCCCCGTCTTCGCGGTGAACTACATGTGCCGCTTCTTCCCCGCAATCCTCCAGATGCGCGCGCTCGTGCAACGTGGCGACCTCGGCCAGATCATCCATGTCCAGGGCCACTTCTTCCAGGACTGGCTCCTCCAGCAGACCGACTACAACTGGCGCGTCCTCTCCAGCGAAGGCGGCAAACTCCGCGCCGTCGGCGACATCGGCACACACTGGATCGACGCGGTGTCCTTCATCCTTGGCGCAAAGGCCGAAGGCGTCTTCGCCCATCTGGAGACGTTCCACAAAACGCGCCTGCGCCCGACCGGCGAAGTGAAGACCTTCGCCAAGATCGATCCCGCGACGATGGTTCCCTACAAGGTCGACACCGAGGACTTCGGCAGCGTGCTGCTCAAGTTCGGCAAGTCCGGCCACGGCTTCGCCAACAACGTCCACGCCAACGCCTCCATCTCGCAGGTCGCGGCCGGTTGGAAATGCAGCCTCGCCATGGGAATCTACGGCACCAAGGGCAGCGTCCGGTGGGATCTCCAGCAGCCGAACGAAATCCAGCTCGGCCGCCGCGACGAACCCAACCAGATCCTCCAGCGCAACACGGCCGGATTCACCGAGGACATCGCGGGCTTCACCGACTATCCCGGCGGCCATGCCGAGGGCTTCTCCGACGCCCACAAGATGCACTACCGCGCCGTCTACCAGCACATCGCCAACGGCGGCAAGTCCCCCGCCCTCTTCGCCACCGCCGCCGACGGCCACCACGAGGTGAAGCTCTGCGAAGCCATCCTCAAGAGCAGCTCAACGAAGAAGTGGGTAAACGTCTGAAGCTCCCATGAACCTGAATCTCGAAAACAAAGTCGTCCTCGTCACAGGCGCCACGGCCGGCATCGGCGAGGCCGTCGCCAGACTCTTTTCGGAGGAAGGAGCCCGGGTCGTCGTTCATGGCCGCGATGCCGAACGCGGTGCAGCCGTCGCCGACAAGTGCGGACGCTCCCAGGGCAAAGCCGTCTTCATCGCCGGGGATCTCACGTCGGAAGCCGCCTGCCAACATCTAGTCGAGCACACGCTGAAAACCTTCGGACGCCTCGACGTCTTGGTGAACAACGCCGGCGTCAACGACGGCGTCGGCCTGGAGCGGTCGCCGGCCGAGTTCATGGCGTCGCTCCAGAAGAATCTCTTCCACGTCTTCGCCGTCACCCACTTCGCCCGGGAGGCGCTCATCGCATCGCAGGGCACGATCATCAACCTCGGCTCCAAGGTCGCCGACACCGGCCAAGGCCAGACATCCGGCTACGCTGCGGCCAAAGGCGGGATCAACGCGCTGACCCGCGAATGGGCGCTCGCGCTCGCGCCGCAAGGCGTGCGGGTCAACTGCGTTGTCCCGGCCGAATGCGAGTCGCTGCAATATAGCCGGTGGTTCGCGTCCCAGCCGGATCCAACCGCCTCCCGCAATGCCATCGAACGCCTCGTCCCGCTTGGCAAACGCCTCACGACCGCAGACGAGATCGCGGCCATAGTCGTCTTCATCGCCTCGCCGCGTTCCTCGCACACGACCGGCCAGATCATCCACGTCGACGGCGGCTACACCCACCTCGACCGCGCAGCAAGCCACGAACACGAGAAGTGGAGTTGAATCAGGCGGTTCCAAGGTCTCCAGGCAACGCCTCCGCCACCGCCTTGGCTGTCAGCGACGCGCTTCCTTCGAATTTGTTCCCGAAGAATACAAACATCTGTCCCTAGTTCCGTTTCAGGGGGTCGACGTATTCACCGTCTTGGCGCAGGTTTCGCCGAGAGTTTCCAGGAAACGCATCCGGTCCGCTTCATCACGGAAGGTCAGTTCGCGCCGATCCCCGCGATTCATCACATGGTAAATCGCCCCTGCGTATTCAATGCGAAAAGCCCGAGACAACGCTCAGTCATGCCAAAATCGTCTATCCGTGTCATTGGTGAGGACGGACTCCTTCACGGCTGCGAACAGACCCGGAGTTCGGACAAGTCATTGAATTAGCCCCAATCACGACGGTAGCTTCGCCTTCATGCGCAAATGGCACCGTTGGTTCGGCCTGCCCGCCGGGCTGTTCCTTACCGTCGCCGGGTTCACCGGGGTGTGGCTCGAAGTCGAACGTTTCTTCGGCGAAGAGGAGGCGCAGCGAGAGAAGCTTCGCGACCTGCCCGCGACCGTGACGGTCAAGGGCGACTTCGCCGCGCAGCTTGCCAAAGCCCAGGCCGCCCTGGCCGAGAAGTCCGGTGACCAGCCTCTCGACCGGGTGGTGCTCCAGCTCAAGGGCGACGCCCCGAGCGCGACCTTCTACCTCGCGCAGACCAAGACCGCAGAGGGCCGAAAGGTGGAGGTGAACCTCGCTACGTCAGCCGTGATGAAGGAGGGCGGCTACGACGATGAGTCGCTGGTCCTCAAGCTCCACTCCGGGGAATTCTTTGGTGACGGCGGCATGGTGCTCGGCATGGGCTGGGGCGCGTCACTCGTGGTGCTCAGCGTCAGTGGCCTCGTCATCTACTGGAAGATGCGGCCGAAGAACGCGACGGGTTTAAGGAAGGTCTTCTGGCTCGTGCCGCTGGCGTTGTTCCTGCCTTCGCCGCGCGAGGCGCGGGCTGATTCGCCCTTCTATACCGATGACCAGGAGTTCTCGCCCGGCTGGGAAATCAAGTATGGCGGCACGGCGGAGCACAACGCGGGCGGCAACGTCTTCGCCGCGCCCGTGCTGGACCTGAACTACGCCGTCGTGCCCAACATCCGTCTGAATCTCACGCTCGCGGGCCGCATCCAGGAACCGGTCGGCGGCCCGACCATCGGCGGCTTAGCAGACACGGAGTTCAAGGTGAAGTGGCGCTTCGTGGACGCCGACACGAACAGTTGGCTCCCGTCCATCGGCCTCGCGCCGAAAGTTTTCTTCCCCACTTCCGACAAGGCCCGAGGTCTCGGCGACGGCGTGTGGCGCGCGCAGTTGCCGCTGCAATTCGGCAAGACCATCGGGCGCTTCTACAACTTCGCGGAGCTCGGCTACCAGATGGCGTTTCGCCCGCACACCAGCGATGTCGCCTACTACGGCGTGGGCACGCTGTATTCCTTCAACAGCCACTTCGCGCTCGGCACGGAGGTCTTTGGCTACACGCCGATGCTCGACCAGCGGAGCCATCAGGTGCTCGCCACGCTCGGGGCGGTTTACACCTTCAACGCGAACTGGTCGCTCAAGGCATCCATCAGCCGCACGCTGCGCGATGAATCGCTCGGCGGGCCGAACCCGTCCGGCGCTTTTTACCTCGTATGGAACCATTGAGCCGAAGACCGGATTTCCCATGACGTCTCCGCGTGTTCGTCCTCGCTGGCCGCGCCTGCTGTTCGGCGCGTTGCTGCTGCTAATGGCTCTGGTGTTCATTGGTTTTCTGCTCCCGGCCCAAGCGCGAGTCGAACGACGGGTTGAAATCCGCGGCCCGGCGACTGAGGTGTTCGCCCGTGTGGCGACACTGCGGCGCTGGCCGGATTGGACGGCGTGGACGACGAATCGTTTCCCCGACATGCAGGTGAATTTCGAGGGGCCGGAGTCCGGTGTCGGCGCGGTGATGGTCGCCGCCGGAAAAAGCAGCGGCGACGGTCGCGTGACACTCCTGGCGGCTGGCCCGGTCACTGGTATCCGCTACCGACTCGACTTTAATCACGGCTTCCAGCTCTTCGACGGCACCATCCGCTGGGAAGCGGCGGGCGACGCCCTCACCGTGACGTGGACGGTCGAAGGCGATATGGGCTGGAACCCACTTCGACGCTGGGGCGGTTTGTTCCTTGGCGCCCTCATGGGCGGCGACATGGACGTCGGACTGGCCAAGCTCCAGCGGCAAGTGGAGGCCGCGAAGTGAGCGGCCCGAAACCAAAGCCTCCCGCCCGCTGGCTAAACCGCACCGTGCTCGGCATCGGGCTGGCATCGCGGCATCGGAGTGCTTTGCCTCGCCAAACCGCGACCTGTTGAACCTGCCGCGTGAACCGTTCCCGAACTGTGGCCCCTCTTACGCTCATGCACCGCATTCGTCATTCGCTCGCGGTCGTGCTGCTCGCCCTGTGGTGGGGCGGGTTCAGCTTCTACGCGGGTTTCGTGGTGTTCGACGGGCACGCGGTGCTCAAGAGCAAGGTGAAGCAGGGCTTCATCACCGAGCGCGTGACGACGCAGCTCAACTGGCTTGCCGTCGCCATGCTCGCCGTGACCGCTTGGGAACTCGCCGCCCGTCGTCGTCGCGGCGAATCGACCCGCGCCGCGTGGCTCGCGTGGGCGGGCGTGCTTGTGACGACCACTGCGCTCTTCGCCCTGCACGCGCAGTTAGCGGGGATGCTGGACTTCGCCAGTCGCACTGTCTCGGACGACGACCACTTCTACGCGCGGCACCGGGTTTACCTGCTGATGGCGACGGCGCAGTGGGTGGCGGGATTGGGGTTGTTGCATCAACTCACGCGCGACCGCTCGCGGTCACCAGCAGGGCTACCCATTTGAAACTGGTGTTGCTTCTCCTCACCGCCTTCATCGACGAGGTGCCGATGGTCTACAAGGACATCCACACCGTCATGGCCGTGCAGACGGACCTAGTAGAAGTGCTGGCCGAGTTCATGCCGCGCATCGTCAAGATGGCCCCGAGCGGGGAGCGGGCGGAGGACTGAGCGGGGTGGCCTCTACTGTGAACCAGCGGGGAGCCGGGACTGCCTTTGCTTCAACCATGCCTGGCCTCGCTCCCAGAATCCGAAATATCCGCTCCGGGCCAAAGGGAAGAGTTCGGCGTCATACGGCCGCCGAACAAGCACGAGCCCGACTCCCACAGCCAGCAAGGCGGATCGGATCGCCGGAAGCGTGTCGCGCAGCGGGCCGACAAACGGTTCGAGCGCCACCACGGCGACGAGGCGGTCTCGCTGGGCCCAACCGGAGATCGCCTCGGGAAGCGTTTCGGTCAGTTCAAACTCGGCCGGACAACAAAAGTGGGCCGAAGCCCGCGCCACGGCGTCGTTCATCGCATCGCGCATGTAGGATTCACGCAGCGGACTCAGCCCAAGCGTTTCAACCATTCGCCCGCTGAGAAAAGCCCGGCAGGAGGTTGGATTCATTTCCGCCAAGTCGGAGGTTTCGATTGAGAGATCGTCGCTGTGCAGCCAGAACCCGAAGCGCCCGGAAGCGTCCTCCGGTCGCGCGAGCAAATGCTGCAAATGCACCACGGACAAGTCGGCCGTGTCCTCCACGATGGCAGCCGTGACCTCGGAATCATCCAGCCGATCCAAGCCCGTCGTGTCCTCCATCCACGCGGGGTCCGCGTATTTCTCCAGGTTGGAACGGCGCACGAGGTAGGTCTTGCCCTTCGTCTGCAGGCCCGCCACCCACCGCCACGAAAGCGTGTTGCTGGCTGGATCGGCGTCGAGGAGGTGGCGGGAGAAAAAGTCGGCCCCGAGCGCCCACGGCAGGCGTTCGACATGGATCCAAAAGCTGGCGAACCACATCCGGGCGTGGTTGTGCAGGTAGCCGGTGCTGAGCAATTCCCGGACGAATCGATCCATGATCGCCACCCCGCTCATGCCGGAAGTCACCGCCTCTACCCGGGAAAGAATGCTTCCCTGCGCGGCACAGCGAAGCCGAGCAACCTGTTCGCGATAGTCCTCCCAAACGCCCGGCCTCAGCTCCATCCATCCTTTCCAATAGGTGCGCCAGACCACTTCCTGCACGAACTTTTCCACTGCCGGAAACGCGTGGGCGGCCAAAACCGCGTCGATAATTTCGGCTTCCGACACGAGCCGATGCCGAATCGCCGGCGACAATCGTGACACGTGGGGATGCCCGCTCTGGACGTGGTTCCGCCGGGCGGCGTAAACCGGTGCCACGGGAAGGAACTCGTCCAAGCGCGCCAAAGCTTCGGCGCGGTTGCGGGGAAACAATTCGGAAGCTTCCATAAAGCCCCTCAGGTTATCCGTGGAGAGGCTAACAGCAACTTCGGCGCGCAAACTCGCGACTCCTGGGGCTGGGGAGTGTCTTCAAACCCAATTCCGAACACCGGCGGAGACGCACAGTGCCGTCCATCGCTCGTTTGGAGCTTTACCCAAGTCGAACGCGCTCACGCTCAGGGCTACCACCTTCACCCGCGCCGCAGCTCGGTTAAGCCGCTCCTAAGTTCATCGTGGCAGGCCGCCAATCGAGGAGGCGGAGCTGGAGGCGGGTCTGGCCGTTGTAGTCGTTGCGTTCGGGGGCGAAGGCGAGGTCGAACCGGCCTTCGGGAAGCGGCTTGCCGGCGCAGTTCCACCAGACGGCTTCGGCGGACCCGCTGGCGTCGCGGAGCATGAGGCGGGCGTGCTGGGATTCTTTGCCCATGCGTTGCGGCGGCTTGGCGAGGGCCACGTTGCGGGCGGCGAACTGGATCGGCGGATTCTCCATGCCGTGGGGCTGGAGACGGGAGAGGCGTTCGAGGGCGGCGAGGTCGATGTCGCCGAGGGACACGACGGCATCGAGCCGGAGCGCGGGCCGGAGGAGATCGGCGGACAGACTTTCGCGGGCGATGCCGTTCAGGCGTTGGCGGAATTCGTCGAGCTTGTCGGGCCGGATGGTGACGCCCGCCGCCATGGCGTGGCCGCCATGTTTGATCAGCAGATCGTCGCAACGCCGCAGGGCGGCCGCGAGGTCGAAGCCTTCGATGCTGCGGCCGGAGCCGCGCCAGCTCTCACCATCGCCGCCGAGGATGACGGTGGGCCGGTAGAATTCCTGGAGCACGCGCGACGCGACGATGCCGACGACGCCGATGTGCCAGAGGAGCTGGCCCTCGACGATGACGTGGTCCGTCTCGGGGTTGAACCGCGCCTTCACCGCGCCGATGACCTGCGCGGTGATCTCCTTCTCGATGCGTTGGCGTTCGCGGTTGCGGGTGTCGAGCGACATCGCGATCGGCATGGCGATCGCGACACTGGGCGCGAGCAGGAGCCGCAGGGCTTCATCCGCGTTCTCCAAACGCCCGGCGGCATTCAAGCGCGGGCCAAGGCCGAAGCCGACGTCACGGACGCCGATGGGGCCTTCGAGGCCGGCCGCTTCCTTGAGGGCGATCAAACCCGGCCGCGTGGTCTTCGTCAGTCGTGGAAGCCCGGCCGAAACGAGGATGCGGTTTTCGCCGGTCAGTGGAACGAGATCGGCGATGGTGCCGAGTGCGGCGAGATCGAGAAAGGTGCGGACATCGAGCGCCTCCGCTTCGGGCCAGCCGAGTTCGCGGCCGCGCTTAGTCAAAGCGTGGAGAAGTTTGAAGGCGAGTCCGGCGGAGCAGAGTTCGCGGAAGTCGACTGCGGACGAGTCCGTCCCATCGCCATGGCGGCTACCGAGCTGGGGATTGACTAACGCGACGGCGGCGGGGAGCGGATCGGAGACTTGATGGTGATCGAGGACGATCACATCGACTCCCCTGCCCTTGAGCCAGGCGATGGTTTCGACAGCGGTGGAGCCGCAGTCGACGGCGACGAGCAGGTTGCACGGATGTTTCTCCAGACAATTGGCCGCACCATCGGGACTCAGTCCGTAGCCTTCATCCATGCGATGCGGCAGATAGGTCTCCACCTTCCAACCGAGGCGCGTCATCCCCTCGACGAGCAACGCGCAGGAGCTCACCCCATCGACGTCGTAGTCGCCGAAGAGCACGAGGCGTTCTCCGCGGCTGCGGGCGATGAGCAAACGTCCGACCGCTCCGGCCATTCCCGGAAGGAGGACCGGATCCTTGAGGCCCTTAAGCACGGGGTCGAGAAACGCTGCGGCCTTGGAAGGATCGGCAAAGCCGCGATTGAGCAGGCACCGCGCAAGCAAGGGCTCGATGCCGAGCGCGTCTTCCAGACCGGACAAGGAGGAGGCTTTGGGCTCGGCGATGATCCAACGGTAGCGGCTTTGATTCATTCGGCTCCGCCGGAAAAGACTTTTTGCACCAGCGCTTTCACGCCGCCTACCCCGAGGAGTGCGATGAGGGTAAGCAGAACGGCAAAAGCGGCGGTCGTCAGAATGCTCACTGCGTAGGCGTAGAAGACCAGGACCCCATCCTCCTCCATCATGCTGAGAGTGATCAGCATGATGGAGATGGCCGGAAGCTGGTTGGTGCCGGGAAGCGGGATCGGGAGTGCAAGCAACCCGGACATGAAGATGATCAGGACGCAGTTGAAGATGCGGACGCCGCGCCACGAGATCCAGGCGTCGCCACGGGGTTTCACCCACCGTTCGAGGAACTGGAGAAACTTGATGCTGCCACCGAGCACCTTGGCGCCGAAGTTCGGAGGAAAGGCGCGGTCACCGATGAACTTCGGCAGACGGGGCGACGAATCCCGCGCACGTGCGATGGCCATCAGGACGATCACCAATCCCAGCACGGTGCTGACGCCCGGCAAGGGGATCGGCTGCATGAATGGCAGGCAGAGCAGGATCATCACCAGGTAGACGCCCCGCCCCTCGGTTCGCTCCATGAGGCTGTTGAGGGTCAACGGGACTTCCGCCAACTCCTCCTTGAGGATGTGGCTAAGGTCCGCAGAGAGGGGTCGGTGGTGGCCGCCTTTCATTTATTCGGGCCGAACGTGGATGCGAACCGGACGACTTTCAACCCGCCGCCTTTTTCTCGAAACGCGCCGCCACGAGCGAAGCGACAACGCTGAGCACAAGAATTCCGACGACGACGCTCAATGAAACATCGGAACTGACGTGGATGCCCCAGATCAGCGCGAGCATCTTGCCGCCGATGAAAACGAGCACCAGTGACAGGCCGTATTTCAGGTAGCGGAAGTAGCCGATCGCTCCCGCGAGCACAAAGTAGAGGGAGCGGAGACCGAGGATGGCGAATACGTTCGAAGTGAAAACGATGAAAGGATCTTTGGTGATGCCGAAGATCGCCGGAATCGAATCCAAGGCGAAAACCAGGTCCGTCGTCTCGACGATCAGCAGCACCAGGAAGAGGGGCGTGAAGAGCTTTTTGCCGTCCACGATCGAGGTGAAGCACTGTCCATCGAACTTGTCCGTCAGCGGGAGGAATTTTCGGGCCAGCCGGACTATCGGATTCCGCTCCGGATCGACGCTCTCATCCTTGGTGAAGAGCATCTTCAAACCAGTGAAGAGCAGGAAAGCTCCGAACACGTAAAGTATCCAGCCGAACTGTTTAACGAGTTCCGCCCCGACCCAGATCATGACACCGCGCATGACCAGGGCGCCGAGGATGCCCCAGAACAGCACGCGATGCTGATACGCCGGCGGAACCTTGAAGTAGGAGAAGATGACCGCGATGACGAAGACGTTGTCCATCGAGAGCGACAGCTCGACGATGTAACCGGTGATGAAGACCTTGGTGTCGTCCGCGGTCCACTTTCCAGCCATGTAGGGCGCGATGAAGAACGCGAACACCATCGCCATGCAAAACCAGAGAATGGTCCAAGCCAGCGCCTCCTTGACCTTCACGACATGCGCGCTCCGATGGAACACCCCAAGATCGAGCGCAAGGAAGACAAGGACGGCGCCGATGAAGGCGGCCCAGTGGACGGCGGAAATTTCGGTCAGCGCTAGCATGTTGCTATAGGGGCGAAAAAGAACGTCAGGAGCCCGCTTAACGCAAGCCCCTGACGCGTGTTAAATAACGGCCGACCTGGCAGGCGGTCAGGCCTTCGCGGCTTTGGTCCCGGACGGGATCTCGGACACGACCGACGCGACCGAGAGCTTCACGGGACGCTGGCCCTTGTGCCACCACAGCACCATCGCGCTCGCGATGTAGATCGACGAGTAGGTGCCGGTGATGATGCCGACGAGGAAGGTGAAGGCGAAGTCGTTGATCGCGCCGCCGCCGAACAGGTAGAGCGCCATCGTGGCGATGAAAACCGTGCCGCTGGTGATGAGCGTGCGGCTCAGGGTCTGGTTGAGCGCCTTGTTGATCAGCTCGCGGAACGTCCCGCGCACGCCGAGCTTCAAGTCTTCGCGGATGCGGTCAAAGATCACGATGGTGTCGTTGATCGAGAAGCCGATGATGGTCAGGACGGCGGCGATCATCGTGGCGTTGAGTTCGCGCCCGACCAGCGCATAGCAGCCCAGCGTCATCAGCACGTCGTGCAGAATGGCGACGATGGCCCCGACGGCGAAGGAGAACTCATAGCGGAAGGCGACATACACGAGGATGCCGAGCAGCGAGAGCAGGAAGGCGATGACCGCGC
>JAYVSO010000052.1:0-14308 GCA_043775315.1 Verrucomicrobiota bacterium | reverse complement strand
GCGCATTTTGAAAAGTGGGTGGCACGGGCTGCCAGCCCGTCTTCGGCGGCAACTTGCCGCCGCCGGGACAGGCCAGTGGCCGGTTCCACCCAGCACTGAATTTTCAAATTCGCGTTCACGACATTTCCACTTCCGCCGGCGCGAGCACGCGCGGGTCGAGCGATGCCTGCACCGCGGGGAATTTGATTTCCGTCGCGACCCAGCCGTGATGCCGCAGCGTGCCGCGAAACGGCGGCTGCCCCGCGACGCTGCCCGTCAGGCGAATCCGCTGCGCGTCGAAGCCCGCGGCCACCGTCACCGCCTCGCCCTCGGCCTCTTTCAAAACCGGCGCGACCGTGACGTATTGCTCGAGCACCTTGCGGCAACCCGCATGAATCACGCGCGCCGCCGCGCCCACATCCGCGTCGGAAAATCCCGCGACCTCCTGCCGCAAAAAATCCACGAGCCGCCCCTCGCGTTGCAACGCCCCGAGCACGAACAACCCCGACGCGTGAACGCGCTCCGGCGGCAACCCCGGCGCGGGCGCGGGCGCGACCGGGGCGGGCGTTTTCGCACCCGCCAGCAATCGCGCCGCCAACCCGCCATCCACCAACACCTGCCAGGCCAGCTTCAACCGGCCCGCGAATGCAACGTTCGTTTCCATGCGCGCCACCGTAACAGCCGCGACAATGCGAGGTAAAGACTGGGCGAATCGGAACGATGCCATGAACGGAGCGCCGCCGTCTCGGCGGCTGTGGGTGGTCAGGCGCGGCGGTTGACGCACAAGCTTTTGGTTCACCATTCCGTGAGGCTTTGGCACAACGGCCCAGGCTTGCAGCTTCGCCGTTCGGGCGGTGTGAGCCGCCGAGACGGCGGCGCTCCGACTGCATGGTTACGGCTGAAGCGGCGGACGCATCGCGCTTTCTCGCGACAGCCGTTTCGCGCGAGCCAGCCCCGTTGGGGCTGTGTCCTCCAGCCCAGGGTTGCGAGGAACGAGCTACCCTGGGAACACGCGCCAATTCCGGTCACAACCCCAACGGGGTTGTGGCATAACGTGCGGTGTGGAGGGACGCAACCCCGTTGGGGTTGGTAACAATTTTCTCGCGCCTACCCAGGGTAGCCCGCTCGGCGCGGACAACCCTGGGCTGGAGGACACAGCCCCGTTGGGGCTGAAGCTCTTCGTGTGCTTTGCAAGAAACTGAAATGCGCTCCGATCCCGCCCGGCGCCACCGGGCGTTGCCTCCCGATTGCCAAAACAGGATTGCGCCGCGCCGCGCCCGCGATTGACGCACCAGTGCGTGCTGCTAGCGTGCGCCCGTGTTTTCCGGCCCTGAACTTTTTCGCGCGACGCGGTTTCGCGTTTCCTTTTTTCGCCCCGGTTTCCGGTGCGTTCGGCGACGTTGAGAAACGCAATCGCCGAAAGGAACCGCCGCCGGTGCGGGTGGATTTTTCAAAACCCGGCGGCCCATTTCACCCCCTCCAAACCATGATCATTGTCCTCAAACCCAACCTCTCGAAACGCGACGAAACCGCCGTGCTCAAGGAAATCAAAAAGCTCGGCTACCGCCCGCACGTGATGCGCGGCGTGGCGCGCACGGTCGTCGGCGCGATCGGTGACGAGCGCACGCATCAGTCGCTCGAATCCCTCGCCGCGTGGCCGCAGGTCGAGAGCGTCACGCCGATTCAGAAGCGCCACAAACTTGTCAGCCGTGAGGCGCATCCGATCGACTCGACCGTGACGGCGGGCAAGACTGTCATTGGCGGCAAGAAGTTCGTCGTCATGGCCGGCCCGTGTTCCGTCGAGAGCGAGACGCAACTGCTCACCACCGCGCACGCCGTGAAAAAGGCCGGCGCGACCGTCTTGCGCGGCGGCGCTTTCAAACCGCGCACGTCGCCCTACGAATTCCAGGGCCTCGGCGAGAAGGGATTGAAACTGCTCGCCAAGGCGCGCAAGGAAACCGGTTTGCCCATCATCACTGAATTACTTTCGGAAAATCACGCCGAGATGGTCGCCGAATACGCGGACATCCTGCAGATCGGCGCGCGCAATGCGCAAAATTTCCAGTTGCTCATCGCCGCCGCCAAAACCGGCAAGCCAGTGCTGCTCAAACGCGGCCTCTCGATGAAGGTCGAGGAATGGCTGCTTGCTGGCGAATATGTGCTGGCGAATGAGAATCCAAATCTGATGTTTTGCGAACGCGGCATCCGCACGTTCGAGACCTACACGCGCAACACGCTCGACCTCTCGACCATTCCGATCATCAAGAAAGAATCGCACTGCCCGATCGTCATCGATCCAAGCCAGGGCGCGGGCCGGAGCGACCTGGTCTTCTCCATGTGCAAAGGAGCCGTCGCCATGGGAGCCGACGCGCTGCTGATCGAAGTGCATCCCAATCCATCCGAGGCCTGGAGCGACGGCGCACAGCAGGTGACATTGGAGGGGTTTGCCCAGCTGATGGAGGAATTGAAGCCGTTCATCGCAGCCGTCGGCCGAGGCTAGGGATTGTTGATTTCCTCATCGAGGATGCAGGGCCGGGCCTCTGGGTCCGGCCTTTTTTTACGCAGCCCGCGCTCAGGCCTTGTGGGCAAAAGAAAACCGCGGAGGCGAATCCTCCGCGGGGGTAAAAAAGCAGTCGTGGGCCCTGGTCCTACTCCGGGGGCTTGGTCTTGGGCAGACCGGTCACGCGCTCGCCGTCCTTCCAGGACCCGCGCTCTTTGAGGAGGGCGACGCGCTCAAAGCGCTTCAAGACGTTTCGTTTTGCACCCAAGTTGCTGGATGCCCGAAGGCTTCGATGCTGTGACATATCGTGTTTGCTCCGTAAAATCTGGTTGGTCCCGCCGAAACGGGGACGCGTTTACTATCAGGTGGGACATGGATTGCAATAGGTTAAATCCTGGGTGCGGAGCCCGTCGGCGTCTGGTGCGAAGGTGTTATTGCGCATGAAAGGCGGCACATGAATCGTCGATGGAGCCGTTCTTGGCGGCGCCCATGCAACTTTCCACCACGATCCTGAAGCTCCATCCGAAGACTCCGTTCCGGATTTCCCGGGAGGCTCAGACCGAGGTCCAGAACGTCATCATCAAACTGGCGGCGGACGGAGTGGTCGGATACGGGGAGGCGTCCCCGAACAAGTTCTACAAGGAAACGGCCGACCGAGTCGTCGAGTTGATCGAAGGCCTCGGCGGCTACTTCGGCGGCTTGCGGGTTGATTCCGTGGCCGACATCGAGCGTGTCTGGAACGAGGTCTGGCCCCGGCTCCAACCGTCACGGGCGGCCCAGTGCGCCGTGGACATCGCGTTGTGGGATTGGCTGGCGAAGAAGAAAGGAATCTCCGTCTGCGAGCTGGCCCTTGGACGAAAGCAGGTTCCCATCGTGACCTCCTTCACCATCGGAATCTCCACGCCGGAGGAACTCGTCCGCAAAGTCCAAGAACTCAAAAATGTTCCCTCCATCAAGGTGAAGTCCGACGCCAAAGGAGACCTGGCCCCGCTCCGTTACATCGCCGCGAATACGGTCGCGAAACTCCGGGTCGATGCCAACTGCGCCTGGGCGGAGCTGGACGCGCGGGCCCTTTCCACCGAGCTGACCAAGCTCCGCACCGAGTTCATCGAGCAGCCGCTTCCGCCGGATCTGCGCGGGCAGATGCCCGACTTCCTCGCCCAGTCCGTCCTGCCTGTGCTGGCGGACGAAAGCTGTGTCGTGCTCGAGGATGTCGAACGTGTTCCGGGCTATTTCCACGGCTTCAACATCAAGCTGGTGAAATGCGGGGGCCTCACGCCCGGCCTGGCCATGATGCGCCGGGGCAGGGAACTTGGTCTCAAGACGATGGTCGGCTGCATGTTGGAGACGAGCCTTCTCATCGCGGCCGGAGCGGTTGTCGCGCAGGGAACGGATTTCGCCGACCTTGATGGTTCCTGGCTGCTGGCCGATGATCCATTCCCCGGCCTAACCTATGAGGATGGCATGATCGGCGTGACCGGGAAACTCGGCCTAGGTGTGGAAGCGCGGATCTGAAGCAAGCCGGATTGCTGGGCAAAAGCGGAAGTGGTGGAGACGAGGGGGATCGAACCCCTGACCTTCTCATTGCGAACGAGACGCTCTACCAACTGAGCTACGTCCCCAAACCGCTTAAGAGAGGGTTAGACAGCGTGTTCGTGGCCAGCAAGCCAATTCTCCTCGACCGAGCCTCGCCGTTGCAGCCGAACGACAGCGGGCTCGGTTTTGACACCGGGTGGACCTATGTGAAGACTCCGTCCCAATGGAATCATTAGGTCTCATCGCCGAAGCGGGCGCACCTGCGGCAGTCTCCGGAACCATCCTCGAACAGCTCGCGATGCCCGCGGTCTGGATCAGCCTGCTCACGTTGACGCTGCTGGAGGTCGTCCTGGGCATCGACAACATCATCTTCATCTCGATCCTCAGCGGCAAACTCCCGCCCGACCAGCAGGCCAAGGCCCGCCGCATCGGGCTGATGCTCGCGCTGGTCACGCGCATCGGCCTGCTCTTCTCCATCTCGTGGGTCATGAGCCTGAAAAACGAGCTGTGGGCCTGGCAGCCGTTGGGCCTGCCGTTTCCGAACACGGGCAAGGATCTCATCCTCTTCGTCGGCGGCCTTTTCCTCATCTTCAAGAGCGTCCGGGAAATCCATGAGAAGCTGGAGGGCCATGATGGCGAAAAAAGCGAGGGCATGAAGGTCTCCTTTGCGAGCGTCATCAGCCAGATCCTGATCCTCGACGTCGTCTTCTCCCTCGACTCCGTCATCACCGCCGTCGGGATGGTGTCCCAGCTCTGGATCATGATCACGGCGGTCGTGGTCGCGGTGATCGTGATGCTGGTGTTCGTCGACCAGATCAGCAATTTCGTCGACCGCCATCCCACGGTGAAGATGCTCGCGCTGAGCTTCCTCATCCTCATCGGATGCCTGCTCACGGCCGAGGGGTTCAAGCAGCACATCAACAAGGGCTACGTCTACTTCGCCATGGCCTTCGCCGTCGGCGTCGAGATGCTCAACATCCGGGTCCGGCCCAAGTCCACGAAGGCCAAGGACACGGTCAAACTGCACCAGCCCTACCGCTGAAGACCGTCAGGATGCCGGAGCGGGTGTCGAGCAGGTTGGCGGCTCCGAGTCCATCGAGATTCTCCATGAAGCGTGCGGCAAGCCCGGCGATCTGTCCGCGTTGCTGGTAGGTCAGCAAACCCAGCAGGCGCGAACGCCGCCACGGGCTCGGTTGCACTGTTGCCGTCGCCCAGTTTTTGCCGAGCAGTGTTTCACCCCGGAAGACCAGTCGCCCCTCGTCGTGCCGAGCCAACAGGCGTTTACCGACGCGGCGCAGGAGCGCGTGGTTGTCGCTCCGGCCAATGACCAGAAGGTTCGCCTCAAGCAGGTCCGCGTCGGTGAGTTCGTCATCCGGTTTCAGGAGGAGTTTGCCCGCCCGCATGGTCCAGTCGCCGAATTGAAACCGGGCGAGCCGTTCGGCCTCAACGCGCAGCAACGCGGACTCCTGGGGAATCTCCGAACCCGCCGGATAACTTATGACGAGCCGTTCTCCAAATAGATCGGCGAAGCCGCCTGTGCGGTGAGGCGCTGTGACCGGACGAGCCGCCCTGGGCTGCCTGTGCAAGAGCAGCCAATCCACGAGTTCTCCCCTGCGCTCCGGACGGAGCAGCCAGTTCCACGAATCGTGACCACGGCCTGGCAGCTCGTCGTAACGGATGGGTGATCCAAGTTTCCGCAGCGCGGCCACGAGTGTCCTTGATCGTTCAACCGGGACCACCGCGTCGACGCTTCCGTGGATGCACCAGACCGGCTTCCGGCGGAGGGCGGGCATCGTTGCCGGTTCACCGCCTCCGCAAATCGGCACGATGGCCGCAAACTGGTCGGGAAACTCCGCCGCCAGCCGCCAAGTGGCGAAGGCTCCCATGGAAAGCCCGGCGAGATAGATTCGCCGTCCGTCGATCCGGTAGGTTTCGCGGATATGGCGGACCGCTTCCCAAAGATCCGTTTCACCCATCCACCGCCAGTCGACGTCGCCGCGTCCGAATGGCGAGAGCAGGAGCATCCGTTCGTCGAAACCCACCCTCGGAATTCGCAAGCACTCCTCGGGAATCATCCGGTGATCCGCATCGCTCCCGTGCAGCGTGACGAGCAGCGGCCAGCTCCTCCGCGCCGTGTAGCCTTTCGGAACCCAGAGCGCGAACGGCTGACGCGAGTCGTCGATCGGGGAAACCAAATCCAACAGCTGGTAGCCGGTGGCGGCCGCCTGCACGGGCTGCTTTGGTTTCGGTTTGGGACGCGGCATATACGTTCAGGCATTCGACAGTTTTCCCAGCCGCATCGCGTGAAAGAGATATTGCTGCGCGTAGCCCGCGTTCGGTCCGAAGTAGGTGTCGGCAAAATGGCGCAGGCGGGCCGGACGTGGCCGACGTTTCGGAAAGTAGAGCTGCCGCAGAGCCTTCAGCACCCACACGTCGACCGGAAACGCCGTGGAGAAACCGAAGCCGAACAACAGCGCGCAATCGGCCACCTTGCGTCCGACACCGGGCAGGCTTTCCAAGTGCTTTCTAGCCTCCGACAGCGGCAGCCGGGACATCGCCTCCAGATCAGGTTCTCCGGACGCGATCCTGCGGGCCGTGTCCAAAAGATAGGGAGCGCGGAACCCCAGTTTGCAGGCGCGCAGTTCGGCTTCGGAAGCGGCGGCGATACGCGCGGCGGACGGGAACGCATGGACGGAACCGTGAACCGAAGGAACCGCCTCGCCAAAGCGTTCGCTGAGCAGCGCGATGATCTGCCGGATCTGCACGATCTGCTTCGTCGATGAACAGATGAACGATGCCAGGCATTCCCATGGTTCCTGTTTCAGAAGGCGCAAGCCCCGGCAGGCGGCGACGGCCGAACGAAGTGGAATGTCATCGGGAAAACTGGCCAGCACTTCGGGCAGGTCGACATGCAATTGGAGATGCTCCTCCAGCCAGGCCCAGGCGGGTTGATCCGTGGCGCATTCGGCGGAGATGCTCTCGCCGTTTTGACTCAGGCGAACCCAGCGTCCGCAGACCACTCCCTCCCACGAGCCGCCCGCCGGCTTCCAGCGGAACGCCTGCCCACAGCCAAGCGTGGCCGCGAGGTCGTAGTGCGGGACTTGCCAAGACAGGAACTTGGTTGGAACGGAACTCATCGAAAGCAGGCGCAGCGTTTCGCCTTGGGCTTGAGAAATCAACCAGGCGGCGGATCACCTGCGTGGGCAGTGTTTCATCCTCCGGTTTTCCGCGTCCTCTGCGGTTTGTCGAATCTGGCGCTGGAGATTGCAGGCTTGAGCGGAAGCGGGACCAGCCGGAGATTTCGCGTCGCCGATGGCCAGCAACGAACTTCCACGGGTCAGCATCATCATGCCCACGCTCAACGCGGGCGCGTTGCTGGACAACTGCCTGTCGTCGATCGCGCGGCAGACCTATCCGAAAGACAGGCTTCAGGTCGTGCTGGGGGATGCGTTCAGCAAGGACGACACGCGCGCGATCGCGGCGCGCTACGGCGCACTGGTGGTGGATGATACGGGCAAGAACATGGAGGAGGGCAAACGAATCGCCCTCAAACACGCGACCGGCGAGTTCATCGTCTTCATCGACGCGGACAACGAGCTGACCCATCCCGAGTATCTGGAGTTGGCCGTGACGGCGCTGCGTGACCGGCCCAATGCGTTGGGCGTCGAAGGCTATTACCTGCCTTCGTCGAAGATGACGTCCTTCTGCCGCTACGTGACCGCGCGGCTGCACATCAGCGACCCGATCTGCTGGTTGATGGCGAGCAATCCCCACCTCGTCGCGCGCGAGGGCGAGATCGAGCGGTGGACGCTGCCGGACGGGACTTTCAGCTATCCGCTCGGGGCCAATGGATTCGTCTTCCGCCGGGCGGATCTCGACGCGGTGAAGGCGGACGATCATTTCCAGGACACGCATGTGGCGCTCCATCTGATGAAGGCCGGCAAACGCGAATGGCTGCGTGTTCGCGGCCGCGGGGTGCACCATTACTACGTGCAGACGCTGAAGGGATTTCTCCAGAAACGCCGGCGCGCCACGGTCCACTTCCTCCGCGTGCAGGAGGAGAAGCCGGTCAACTGGATGCGCGAGAAGCCGCCGGTGCCCGCGTGGCTGGCCGCGTTCTACTGCGTGAGCTTCTTCGGGCCGGCGTGGCACGCGTTGCGCGGGTTCGTCCGCGATGGCGACGCGGCGTGGCTGTGGCACATCCCGGCGAGCGTCGCGAGTTTGCTCGGCGTGCTTTGGGGAATCCAAACCCACCGGGCTGGTCGGAAAAACCGGAATCTTATCGCCGATCTCCAGGTGAAGCAGACCCTCAAGCAGTGACACGACCATGAGCCGGCCGACGCTTCATCTCATCACCAACGGCGTGTTCTCCACGAGCATCGCCGGCGGCGACATCCACTTCCTGAAGCTGGCCGAGGGAGCCGCCGCCGCCGGCTATGGCCTGAACTTCTTCGGCGGACATGCCTTGAAGGAAGTGGTGGAGAAACACGGTTTGCCCGGAACCGTCACGCTCACCGACGACACGAAGATGCCGAAGGTGAACCAGTCCGCGCTCGGGGGGCAGATCGCGATGTTCCGCGACTTCTTCGCACGGTATCGGCGGACGCGTCGACAACTCGGCGTCATCAGGTCGGAGGACTTCGCCTACGCGGTGAGCGACTACTGGTTCGATGTTCTTCCCGCCATCTCCAGCGCCGCGCGGCACAAGATGATGGTGCTCCACATGGAGGCCCCGACGTTTGGCCAAGTGCTGAAACGAAGCCGGCCCGACGTGGACCCAAAACGCCTCGCGTCGCTCCATTACTGGGGCAGCCAGGAGTGGTCGCTGAAACGATTCTGCAAGCAGCGGAAGAAACATCTCTTCTATCTCCATCCGCTGATGGAACCGCGGCTCGAAAGGCTCGGTGCCGGCGAAAAGGAGCGGACGCTGTTGTCCTACGGTCTGGAAGTGGGACTGACCGATTCCGTTCCGGAACAAACACGGCGATACGACGTGGTCTGGATCGGGCGGGTGCATCGGCAGAAAGGCATCGACGACCTGCTGGACACGCTCGTCGAACTGGCGGGAAAGTTTTCGGACTTCAAGACGATGTTCATCGGCAACGTGCGCGATGCGCTGACGCCGGAGGTCGAGAAGCGCGGGTTGACGAAGCAGGTGGAGTTCTCCGGTTTCGTCAGCGAGGTGGAGAAGATCCGCCTGTTTAAGTCCGGCCGCGTGTTCCTGATGCCGAGCAGACACGAGGGCAGTCCCCGCGTGATCGGCGAGAGCATCATCGCTCAGACTCCCGTTGTGGCTTACGGCCTGCCGAACTACCGGCCGCTCTTCGGCGATGCGGTGCGCTACGCCCGGTGCTTCGATCTCATGGCTTTCAAGGCGGAGGCGGTGAAGGTGATCACGGAGATGCGGGCGGGGAAAAACTACCTGGCATCAACGGACCTGGCGGCGTTCCGCGGGGCGAATTCGTGGGAGACGACGCAGGGGCGGTTTTTAGGTGGACTCGCCCGTCTTGCGGCTGAGAAAGACGCAGATTTAATCGTCGAGTGATCTGCGGGCCGAAGGCCCAGCCCCAAGCCAGCCCAGGGCAGCGCCCTGGGTTCAGGCAGGAAAGCCGTTTCGAGCCCTGAAAGGGCGCACCAACCCGACGCCGTTCCCCATAGTCCGCCCTTTCAGGGCTTGGGTTGTTTCCAAACGCTTTTCCCAGGGCGTTGCCCTGGGCTGGTTTAGAACCGCACCTTTGGTGCTCTGGCCTCCGCCCGTTAAACCCAAACTCCGAAGTTGGAATCAGAGGATGAGAACGGACCGGGGAGCGCACGCGTCCCGCGTGCTGTTTTCGGCGTCCATCCCCCCGGAAAGGAGACAGACGGTGTGACGAAGGTTTGGGCGGGACGCCCAAACCCGCACGCGGGACGCGTGCGCTCCCCATTTCTATTTCAGAGTCCGGTTCAAATCAGCGTTTCCTTAGGTCTGACGAGGGAACGGCGCGCAGCTCCAGTTTCTGGAACGGATGGGGCAACAAAAAGCCCTTCCCCGCTTTCGCAGGGAAGGGCGATGAATCAAACCCGGAGGGTTATCAGAACACGTAGATGACGTTCAGGGCGACCGTCAGGAGGTTCTTCTCGTCAGCAGCGGGGGAGCCGTAGGGCTTGGCGCTGGCGCTGTCCCAACGGACTTCACCGCGGGTCACGACGTTCTTCCAGAGGGAGTAGTCGGCCGTGGCGGTCACGCTGTAGAGGTCCTTGCGCTTGCCGCCGACAACGATGAACGCGTTGCCGTGGGCCATTTCGCCGCGGAGGTTGAACTTGAGCTTGTCGCTGGCGGCATAGGAGCCGTAGAGGGCGACGGCGCTGTTTTCGGTGGGGCTGCCGAAAGCGAAGCTTGTTTCCTGATAGTCATACGCGGCACCGAAGTTCAGGCCGGCCACGGGGGTGGCGAGCGTCGCTCCGACATATATGTGCTGGGTGGTGTTCGCCGTGCCGGTGCCGGTGCCGAGGATGTAGCCGGCGGAGAGCGTGGAGCCCTTGAGGAATCCGAGGGATTCAGGGGCGGTCAATGTGCTGGCGACGATGTAGGTCTTGCGGGACTCGATCATGCTGCGTCCACCCCAGGTGGCATCGAAAGTATTCGCGATGCCGGCGGTGACGGAGACCTCAGGACTGAAGGTATAGCTCGCGAGCACGCCTTCGTGCACGGTGGGCTCGAGGTTGAATCCGAAAGAACGGCCGTAGTTCGGGTTCTTGTAGGACTCGAAGACTTCATAGCCGATCGGGGTGGCGAAACGGCCGAGCTTGAAGTCGATTCCGTTGCCGAGCGGGGCGCGAAGGGTGACGTAGGCTTCGGAGATGCCGATGTCATTGGCGTCGACGTTTCCGCGGTAGAGGGCGGCATCGGGGCCGGCCGCGAGTTGGACGTGGTAGCCGGCGCTCCATTGCTGGTCGGCTTCCAATGCCTTGTCGAGGTTGATGCCGACGGCATTCAGGTTGAATCCGTCCTGCTTGCCGGTCGCGTCGTTTCCGCGGCCCGGGGCGAATCCTACGCCCGTTCCGGGGCGCCAGCTCAAGGACGAGTCGACCCAGCCACCGATGGTGGTTCCGGAGACGGCGGTCATGACGGAAGAGAGCTTCTCTTCGGCCTGAGCGACTGATGCGAGGCTGACGACGCCGACGGCGGCCAGACCCAAGGTCAATTTGCTAACGTTCATTCTAATGTTCCTCCTGCGACTTGGTTGGTTATACGGTTTTTTGCGGGCGAACAAAACCGCCCGGCGCGGAAAAAGCCGCGCACTGCGGGGTGTCATAGGAGATCCTTTGCTCCGTTGACAATAAGTTTTTTCAGGACACCGGGTGTCTAGATCATGCGATTGGCGGTGGCTTGGGGTCACAATCCCGTGATTTTTGCGGGCCCTAAAAAGGTGTTCCAATTTGTTTGGGGCGTTCTTAGCTTCGCGGCCCGACCGGTTTGACGAACATCTTTTGATTTATGCCACTGACCCATACCCGAAACCTTTTCGCGAAGGCATTGAAGGGCAAATACGCCCTCGGCGCCTTTAACGTAAATAACATGGAGCTCCTCCAGGCCATCATCGAGGCGTGCGAAGAAGAGAAGGCTCCCGTGATGCTTCAGATCTCCAAAGGTGCCCGCGACTACGCGAACCCGGTGTATCTAAAGAAGCTCATCGAAGCCGCGGTCAGCCTGAGCACCATCCCCATCGCCGTCCATCTGGACCACGGCGACAGCTTCGAGCTCTGCAAGCAGTGCATCGACGAGGGCTTTACCAGCGTGATGATCGATGCGTCCCACGATCCGTTCGAGAAGAACGTGGAAATATGCCGCCAGGTCGTCGACTACGCCCACAAGCACAACTGCGTGGTCGAAGGCGAGTTGGGCATGCTCGTCGGCGCCCAGCACGACGACGGGGAAGAAGGCGGCAGCTACTCCAAAGGCGGCGCTTACACCCATCCCGATGAAGCCGTCCAGTTCGTCAAACAGTCCGGAGTCGACTCCCTCGCCATCGCGATCGGCAACAGCCACGGCGCCTACAAGTTCAAGGGCGAGCAGCACTTGGACCTGGAACGCCTCAAGGCGATCAAGAAGGCCCTGCTCGAAGCCGGCATGGGCGACTATCCCCTCGTTCTCCACGGGGCGTCTTCGGTGCCCAAGGAACTTGCCCAAAAGATCAACAAGTTCGGCGGCAATCTCGGCGAGGAAACCGCCGGCGTGCCCGAGGCCGACATCGAAGTGGCCCGCCGTGTCGGTTGCACCAAGGTCAACATCGACACCGACTTGCGTCTCGCGATGACAGCGGCCATCCGCGAAGTCCTCTGGACGAATCCCAAGGAATTCGATCCGCGCAAATACTTGGGTCCCGCCCGCAAGGCGACCAAGGAACTCGTGCGCCACAAGATCAAGAACGTCCTTTGCAGCGCCGGTCACGCTTTCGATTGATCAAACCCGTTCCGTGTTTTCCCACGAAATGGCGGCCAGTTGTGGCCGCCATTTTCTTTGGTGCGGCAGTCAGTGATTCGCGCGCCTATACCGTGCGTGGCCGCGAGAACCCAAAGGGAGATTCCCGACGAAACAAAAATCCCCGAAGCATTGTTGCTTCAGGGATTTGCTTTGAGAATTGGTGGTAGGACCTGGATTCGAACCAGGGAAGGCGTTAGCCGGCAGATTTACAGTCTGCCCTCGTTGGCCACTTGAGTATCCTACCAACCGGATAAACCGGGCGGGAAATAAACCCCGGCACCCCGCTTCTTGTCAATCGCCCAGCCTGTCTTTAGCGTCCCATCCCCATGTTCGAAAGCCTGTCCCAGAAGCTCCAAAACGCCTTCCGCAACCTGCGCGGGCTCGGGACCATTTCCGAGGGCAACGTCTCCGATTCGCTCCGCGAGGTCCGGATGGCCCTGCTGGAAGCGGACGTGAACTTCAAGGTCGCCCGCGACTTCATCGAGCGGGTCAAGAGCAAGAGCCTTGGGGCGGACGTGCTCCAATCGGTCAGTCCAGGCCAGCAGATCGTAAAGATCATCCACGACGAACTGGTCGACCTGCTCGGCGCGCAGAATGCGGCGCTGAATCTCTCTGGAAACCGGGCTTGCATCATGATGGTCGGCCTGCACGGATCGGGCAAAACCACCAGCTCCGCCAAGCTCGCGCGGATGTTGCAGAAGGAAGGCCGCGCACCGCTCCTCGTTGCTGCCGACGTCTATCGCCCGGCGGCGATGGATCAGTTGGAAACCCTGGGCCGCCAACTCGATATTCCAGTGTGTTCCCTGCGTGGTGAAACGGACGTGCTCAAGATCGCCGAAGCGGCCTTCAAGATGGCGGCGGATCTCCAGCGGCAAACGTTGATCTTCGACACCGCAGGACGGCTCCAGATCGACGAGCCCCTCGTCCAAGAGCTGGTCAGGCTGAAGGCCATGATCGAACCGCAGGAAGTCCTGCTGGTCCTCGATGCGGCCACCGGCCAGGAAGCGGTCAACGTCGCGTCCCACTTCGACAAGGCGCTGAACATCTCCGGCGCGATCCTGACCAAGCTTGATGGCGATGCCCGGGGTGGTGCGGCGTTGAGCTTCAAGAGCGTCACCGGCAAGCCGATCAAGTTCATGGGACTTGGCGAGAAGCTTGAGGATTTCCAGCCTTTCCACCCGGAGCGAATGGCTTCACGGATCCTCGGAATGGGCGATGTGGTCACCCTCGTCGAGAAAGCCGCGGCGGCGATCGATGAAGATGAAGCCAAGCAGCTTGAAGAGAAGATGCGGAAGGGACAGTTCACCCTGCAGGACTTCCTCGATCAGCTGCGCGGTATGAAGAAACTCGGATCCTTGGAAAGTGTCATCGGGCTTTTGCCAGGCGGCGGAGACGCCTTGAAGCAAATGGATGTGCAGAAGTCCGAGAGGGAGTTCCGGCGGATGGAAGGAATCATCTGCGCCATGACGCCTATCGAGCGCCGAAATCCCCAGATATTGAATGCCAAACGGCGCCAGCGGATCGCTCGCGGCAGCGGGGTCGCCGTTTCGGAAGTAAACGGGGTGCTGAACAAGTTCTCTCAGATGCAGCAGATGATGAAGAAGTTTGGGAAGCTCCAGAAGATGATGGGCAAACTCGGCCGGTGATCTGCACCATGCTTATCCGGTTTGCTGACAAAGCCACGTAGCCCCGAGCATTGCTCGGCGCTCCAACCGATCCAGAAGTAAAATTGGTTTCTCGCTACTTTCTGTGGCGGGCTAAGGACGGTATAGTGAGCTTTCCGGCGACGAAGTAGAGCATGGCGATCATGTAATCCCGGCTGCGATAGC
>JAYVSO010000051.1:0-30991 GCA_043775315.1 Verrucomicrobiota bacterium | reverse complement strand
CCCAAGCAGAGCGCCGAGGCAAACGGAGAGAGCGGGCTTTGGCATGGTTAAGTTAAAAGGGCAGGCGGGGAGGCCTTTAAAACAAGCGGCTATTACTTGCTCTTGCTCTTGCTCTTGTGACGGCCTTTAAACGTCAGTTCAGCGATCCCGGATTTGTCCAGTTCGCCCAAGCCTTCCTTGATCATGCGGTCGTATTGTTTTTTGGTGGCGGTGGCCAGAGGCAGGTTCAATCCCTTTTCTTTGGCCAGGCTGAGGGCAATGCCCGAGTCCTTGGCGGCGTGGCCGGCCGAGAAGAAGCAGGAATGGTCCCGCTTCTGCATGTCTTCTCCGTCGGTCTGGAGGACTCGCGAGTTGGCGCCCGTCTGGGAGAAGACTTCGCGCAACGTGTTCAGATCGAGTTTAAGCGCCTCGGCCAAGCCCAAGCCTTCGGCCAGGGCGGCGGTGTTGATGTTCATGACCATGTTGACCAGCGCCTTCACCTGGGCGGCCTGGCCGGCGGGCCCGATGTAGCGGAGGAGCTTGCCGTCGTCCGTCAGCTTCTTGAGCAGCGGTTCGACGGCGAGGTAGGCGTCTTTGCGGCCGCCGAGCATGAGATACAGCGTGCCGTTGCGGGCCTGGGTTATGCTCGAGGCCATGCAGGCTTCAAGCGAAGCGGCACCGGCCTTGCGGGCGAGCGCCTCGACCTCGACGTGGACCGACGGGGTGATTGTGGCGCAGTTGATGAACGTCCGGCCCTTCGCTCCGGTGAGGAGGGAATCGCCCTTGGCCGCGAAGATGGAGCGCATGGCCTTGTCGTCCGTGACGACGGTGATGACCACGTCGGCGCGTTCCGTGACGCGTGCCAGACTCGCGGCGGCCTCGCAGCCGAGTTCCTTGGCGAGCGCGGCGGCGGGCTCGGGACGGACGTCGAACACGGCGGTGATGCTGAAGCCGGTATCCTTGAGACGGCGCGCCATGTTGGCGCCCATTCGACCGACTCCGACGATTCCAATGCGTTGGGACATGATGAGGTGGGATGGGTTTGCTGAGTTCGCCCCGACTTAGCCATCCGACGCCTGCCGGTTCAACGCAGAACAAAAACAGAGCGCGGCTTGGTAGCCTGAGCAGTTGTGAAAACCGACTGGCCGGGCGCGGACGCCCGGCCTACGGATGTCAGATCTCGACGCCGGCCCGCAGCCGCGCCGTGAGCTCGTCGCGGTGTTTCTCCAGAAGGCGCTTGGTGGCGCGGATGCCGTTGGGCTCGGGGAGAACGGCTCCCTCGTATTCGACGCCGATCCAGCCGCGGTAACCGGCCCGCCAGACGATCTCCAGCATGCGGCGGTAGTTGATCTTGGTCTCTTCGCCGTCGTAGTCGAAGTCGTTGGTCTTGGCGCTGACGCCCTTGGCGTAGGGCATCATCTCGGTGACGCCGGCATACCGGTCGTAGTCGTAGAAGTTGCCGAAGTCCGGCAGCGTTCCCGCGTTCGGCATGCCGGTCAGGCGGATCACGCCGGCCAGCCATTTGCCGTTCGACGAGAAGCCTCCGTGGTTTTCGACGATGACGTTCAGGCCCAGCTTCGAGGCGTATTCGCACAGGCCGCGCAATCCGTCGGCTGCGAGCTTCTGCTGCTCTTCGAACGTGCCGTTCGAGTAGGCGTTCACGCGGATGGAATGACAGCCGAGGAACTTCGCGGCATCGGCCCACTGGTGGTGGTTCGTGACGGCGAGCCGGCGCTTGACCTCGTCGGGATCACCTAGGTTGCCGTCGCCATCGCACATGATCAGGACGCTGGTGACGCCCTCGCCGTCGCAGCGGTTTTTCAACTCGGCGAGATAGGCGTTGTCGGAACGCCTGTTCTCGAAGAGCTGGTTCACATACTCGACGCCCTCGATCTGGTAGTCGCGTTTGGCGACGACGGGGAAGTCCAGCGCTGTCATCGTCTTTTTCTCGCGGATGGCGCGGTGGAGCGACCATTGCGCGAGCGAGATGCGGAAAGCCGGGCCGTCGAGGACCACCGGCTTCGGCGAGGGCGCCGATTTGCACGCGGCCAAGGCGCCGCCCGAAGCGGCGGCAAGCGCGGCCGAGCGGAGGAACTGGCGGCGGTTCATGGCGGGATCAGTGCGTGGGAGCTTTACCTCCAGTGACGGCATCCAAGTTTTTTGGAGGATGGAAGAATAACGCCAGAGCAATCGCGGCGAGCGAGGCAGCGGCCAGCGGAACCAGAAAGAGCCCCTTGAAGTTGGTGACGCTGTTTACCGTGTAAACGCTCTGAATCAGCCAAGGGCAGATGGAGTTTGCCGCGAGCGCTCCGATACCGAGGATTTGCAGGTTGAACAGGCCCTGGGCGCTCGAACGGATGTCCTTTGGGAAATAGGAATCCACGAATATGTAGACTGTCGCGAAGAAGAATGCGTAGCAGATGCCGTGAAGGATCTGGATGAGGATGATCGCCACAGCACTGTCGGGGACGAATGAATAGACAGCGAACCGCGCGGCGTGTCCGAGTATGCCGACGATCATGGTCGTCCGCCATCCGAGTCGCTTCAAGGTCGCTCCCAGGACGAACATGGTGAGGATCTCGGCTATCTGGCCAATGCTCATGATCGGAGTGATCCAGTTCGACGCGATGCCAACGCCGCCCTCCGAGACAGGGGTCCCAAGGAACACGCCGGTCCAGTTGAAGTAGCAGTTGTGCACGAATGAATCGACAAACGTGACCAGCCAAAGAACCAGGACGAATGGGTGACGGAGGAGCTTGGCGGCCGCCAACCACGCCGGGCTTTCGCCGGCAGCGCCGGTCGGCTTCTTCGGCGGCGTGTGCGGCAGGGTGAAGCTGAATGCGGCGAGCGCCAGCGAGGCGATGCCGGCGACAATGAATGTCCATTTGGTGGCAGCCTTGGCGGCTTCACCTGTCAAAGGGTTGGCCAACGCCTTGCCGATCCAATCGACAAATCCTGCCGGATTGGCCGCATTGACCGCCTCCCAATTCACGAAGATGAAGGTGAAAGGCCATGCCGCGAGAATCCAGCCGATCGTGCCACCCATGCGAACGGTTCCGAACTCCTTCGCTGGATCTTTCATGGCAGAGAATGCGATAGAATTGGTGATGGAGATGGTCGGCACATAGAGCAGGCAATGCAGCAGCATCAGGCTGAAGAAGGGCCAGAAACTCCTGGTGAACCCACAGCCTAAAATCGCAATGCCGCCGACGAGATGGGAGAAGGCTAGAAATTTTTCGGCCGCGAACTTCCGGTCGGCGAATTGGTTGCTGAAGAACATTCCGACGATGGACGCCACGGGAAACGCATTCAGGACCAAGGCCTGTTCACCTGGACTGAACCCAAGGCTGGGAAGATACCCGAAGATCAACGGCAGCCACGCCCCCCAGATGAAAAACTCGAGGGCCATCATGACGAAGAGCTTGAGGCGAAGGGACGTGTTCATGGGATTTCCTCCACTTCACCTTCCGCACCGACTGGATTCAAGCGCGGGAAAACGGAATTATCGGAGCGAATGGAATCCGACTTCCGACCCGGTCAGACCATGTAATGGCCAAGGACACGGCGGAGATCCTCATCGCGCACGGGCTTGGCGATATGTTCGGACATGCCGGCGTCGAGACAGAGGCGCCGGTCGTCTTCGGTCGCGTTCGCGGTGAGGGCGATGACGGGCATTCCGGCGCGGACGGAACCGGAGGAGCGGAGACGACGGGTGGCTTCGTAGCCGTCCATCTCGGGCATTTGGCAGTCCATGAACACCAGGTCGTAGGCGATGCGGTCGATGGCCTCCAATGCCTCGATGCCGTTGGCGACGACGTCGACGGACATGCCGATCTTGCGGAGCATGAGCGTGGCGACGCGCTGGTTGGTGGGGTTGTCCTCGGCGACGAGCACGCGGCCCTTGCGGAGCGCGGGTGCCGCCGGGGTCGCGCCCGGCACAGCCGCGCGCGGGGCCACGCAGGGATCCCCGAGCGCGCGCGCGATGGCCTTGAAGAGCGCCGCCTCGCGGCAGGGTTTCGCCACGACCGGGAGCACCCCCTTGAAGACCTCGTTGGTCGCCTTGGGCCGTCCGCTTAGGATGATGACGGGCACGCCGACAGACTTGGAAAGCACTGCTGGATCGGCCGGCGAACCTGCGAGCAGCGTTGCGATGTCGTCCGAACACACGAGCAGATGGAAGGGCTGGCCGACCGCCGCAGACTCGGCAAGAAGAGGATGGATCATGGCCGCCGCCGGCGCGGCCAGCGAATCCAAGCCCCAACGCATGGCATGTTCCATGACGATGCGCTGCCAGCTGGGATTGGCGTCGGCGACGAGGACGCGGCGTCCCGCGAATGCGTCCTTCTTCGTCGGCGCCCAGCCGGTCACGCGATCCTGCACCGGCAGTTCGATCGTGAACCAGAAGGTCGATCCTTCGCCGGGCGCGCTGTCGACGCCGATCTCGCCGGACATCTGCTCGACGAGCTTGCGGCTGATGGCGAGGCCGAGGCCGGTTCCGCCAAACCGGCGGGTCGTCGACGCGTCGGCCTGTTCAAAGGCCTGGAAGAGACGGAGGCGTTGCTCCTCGGTCATGCCGATGCCCGTATCGCGCACGCCTACGCGGAGGCAGGCGCGACCCCCAAGGGTCGAGACCAGCCGGGCGTCGAGAAAGACCTGTCCCTCGGAGGTGAACTTGATGGCGTTGCTGAGAAGATTGAGGAGGACCTGGCGGATGCGGCCTGGATCTCCGACAAGGCCGTGCGGAACGGCGCCGTCGACCAGGTGCCCGAGCTGGACGCCCTTGTTTTGCGCCGCCTCGGCCACGAGCTCGAGGGCGCCTTCGACGAGGTCGCGGAAATCGAAATCGATCTGCTCGAACACGAGCTTGCCGGCCTCGATCTTGGAAAAGTCGAGGATGTCGTTGATGATCGTCAGGAGCGCCTGGGAGGAGTCGCGGATGATGTGGGCAAGATCGCGCTGCTCCTCGTTCAACGGGGAGTCGAGCAGGAGTCCGGTGGTGCCGATGACGCCGTTCATCGGCGTCCGGATCTCGTGGCTCATGTTGGCGAGGAAGAGGTTTTTCGCGAGGCTGGCCTGCTCGGCCTTCTCGCGGGCCAGACGCATCTCGTGCTCGGCCTGCTTCTCCTTGGTGATGTCCCAGAAGACGCCCTGGATGCCGGTGACGAGCCCGAACTGGTTCGTGACCGGGACCTTGATGACGCGGACCCAGCGGTTCTCACCGTCGCCGTTGACGAACTGTTCCTCCTGGTCGACGAGGCGGTTCCCCTGCATGGCGCGACGGTCGTCCTCCATGTAGGCCCGGGCCATCTCCTCGGGGAAAAGATCGCTGTCCGTGCGACCGACGACCTCCTCCTGAGGCCGGCCGATGATGCGGCAGAAGCCCGAATTGGCGAAGACGAACCGCCCTTCCGAGTCCTTCTGGAAGACGCTTACGGGAAGATTCTCGACCAGCATGTGGTAGCGGCTCTCGGACGAACGGAGGGCGCTCTCGATCTCCTTGAGCTCGGTCACATCCTTGGCGATGCCGAAAGTGCCGACGATCTTTCCGGACGGATCCCGCAGGGGCAGACGCGAGACCAGTGCCCAGCTCACGCGGCCGTTCGGCCAGACCTCGCGTTCCATCGATCCGAGCGACGGCTCGCCCGTCCGTATGATCTCGGCCTCGATCTCGGCGACCTTGCGGGCATGGCCGAAGTCAAAGAAATCCCCGGCAGTCATCCCGATGACGCTTGCCCGGCCCCCGGCCCTGAAACGTTTCGCCAGGAAATCGCTGACGCGGGTGAACCGGCCTTCCGGGTCCTTGAAGAAGATGGAGTCCTCGGCACCGGCAAGAAGTGTTTCCAGGAGCTGCTGCTCGTGGTCGAGCCGCGACGCCATCTCGCCGGCATAACGCGCCGACCGCTCGAGCTGGGCCGTGCGCTCGGAGACGCGGCTTTCAAGACTGGCATTGATCTCGGTCAGGCTCTTGGCCAGCGCCGAGACCTTCCGCGCGCGGTTGACCGCAAGTCCCGCGAGGCAGGCGACGCCTGCGACGATCGCGGCCACAAAAGCCCAGAACCACGTGTCCGCCATCGCCGACGGCTCCCCCCCGGAAAACAGGCCGGGAGCGACGGCGCCGGCGCTGGGCAAAGCCCATGCGACGGCGATGGGCACGAGCCTCCCGACCATCCTTCCGGCTATTCTTATGGGCGACCGATATCTCACTCGCTTTCAGTTGGATCGTCCCAAAGCCCTCGCGGGTTGAGGGCCGAAATACCGAAACCCGCCCCCCAAGTTGACCGAAACGAGCCACTTGGGCGGCGCGGTCCAACCATTTCCTTTGTTTCCCGGGAAGCCCTCGTTAGCGTTCCGGCCATGATTCTCTCGCCTGCCGAGTTGGAGAGCCTGGTCAAAGTGGAACACCTCTGCCCGCATCAACTCCTGGGGCTCCACAGCCTTGGCGGGAAGAAGGGGCTGGTCGCCCGCGCCTTTGCCCCCGGCGCGAAGTCCGTCGGGATCGTTCCCGTCCACGACAAGTCCAAACCCTCCTTCGCCCTCCAGCCGCTCGACTACACCGGCTACTTCGAGGGCACGACGACGAAGGCGACCGAGATCTACGCCTACGACCTGAAAATCGCCTGGCCCGACGGGACCTCGCAGCAGGGCCGCGATCCGTATTCCTTCCTGCCGACGCTGGGCGAACTCGACCTGCACCTCTTCGGCGAGGGCAACGACCACCATCTCCACGACAAGCTCGGCGCCCACCTCAAGGTCATCGACGGCGTCGCCGGCACGGCCTTCGCCGTCTGGGCCCCGAACGCCCGCCGCGTCTCCACCGTCGGCAACTTCAACGAGTGGGACGGACGCCGGCATCCCATGCGGATGCTCGGCTCGTCCGGAGTCTGGGAGATCTTCATCCCCGGCATCGCGGAAGGCGCGCTCTACAAGTTCGAGATCTGGGACAAGGACGGACACATCCGCCAGAAGACCGATCCTTTCGGCGCGTTCTTCGAGCTTCCTCCCAAGCAGGCCGCCATCGTCTGGAACACGCGGAAGTTCAAGTGGACCGACGACGCCTGGATGAAGAAGCGCGCCACGGTGAACTCGCTCGAACGTCCCATGAGCACCTACGAGGTGCACCTCGGCTCGTGGATCAAGAAGACCGCCGGCGAATCCCCCGGCTACCGCGAGGTCGCCCCGCTGCTAGCCGAATACGTCAACCGCATGGGCTTCACGCATGTGGAATTCCTGCCGCTGGCCGAACACGCCTACTACCCGAGCTGGGGCTACCAGGTGACCGGCTTCTTCGCTCCCACCAGCCGCTACGGCACGCCCGATGACTTCCAGTTCCTCGTCGACGAGCTCCACGCCGCCGGCATCGCCGTCATCGTCGACTGGGTGCCCGCGCACTTCCCCCGCGACGACTGGGCATTGGCCAACTTCGACGGCACCGCCCTCTTCGAACACGAGGACCCGCGGCAGGGTTCCCACCAGGACTGGGGCACGCTCATCTTCAACTTCGGCCGGCACGAGGTCAGGAACTTCCTCGCCGCGAACGCGCTCTACTGGTGCGAGCGCTTCCATCTCGACGGCCTCCGCGTCGACGCCGTGGCCTCGATGCTCTACCTCGACTACTCCCGCAAGGAGGGCGAATGGATTCCCAACAAGTTCGGCGGCCGCGAGAACCTCGACGCCATCTCCTTCCTCCGGCACACGAACCACCTCGTCCACACCCAGCATCCCGGCGTCGTCACCATCGCCGAGGAGAGCACCGCGTGGCCCATGGTCAGCAAGCCGCCGTATCTGGGCGGGCTCGGCTTCAGCATGAAGTGGAACATGGGCTGGATGCACGACACGCTCGGCTACTTCAAACGCGAGCCCGTCCATCGCAAGCACCACCAGAACGACCTGACGTTCGCGATGCTCTACCATTTCCAGGAGAACTTCGTGCTGCCCCTCTCCCACGACGAGGTCGTGCACGGCAAGGCGTCGCTCCTCGGCCGCATGCCCGGCGACGACTGGCAGCGCTTCGCCAATCTCCGCGTCCTCCTCGGCTACCAGTGGATGTTCCCCGGCAAGAAGCTGCTCTTCATGGGCTGCGAAATCGGCCAGACGGCGGAATGGAACCACAATTCCCAGGTCGACTGGTGGCTCCTCGAAGCGAGCCCGTTCCACAAGGGCCTCCAGCAGTTCGTCGAGGACCTCAATCGTGTCTACCTGGCCGAGCCCGCGCTCTGGGCGGCCGACTTCAAGCACGAGGGCTTCCAGTGGCTCGACTGCACCGACCACGAGCAGAGCATCATGAGCTTCATCCGGCGTGGAGGAGGAGGCGCGGACATCGTCGTCATCCTGAACCTCACGCCCGTGCCGCGCGTGCCCTACCGCATCGGTCTACCCAAGGCGGGCTTCTGGAAGGAAGTCATCAACAGCGACTCCGCCGTTTACGCCGGCAGCAACCAGGGCAACTCGGGCGGCCTGACCGCGCAGCCGACGACCTGCCACGGCCAGCCCTTCAGCGCCGAGTTCATCCTGCCCCCGCTCAGCATCAGCGTCTTCAAGGCGGAGGGGTGAAGCATTGGGATTTAGGGCGTGTCTTCAAACCAGCTGCGGAGCAGCGGAAGACAGTAGCCTCGGGCGTGAGCCCGCGGGTGGTCGGGTAAGAAGAGCAAGCTCCAGAGGAGCGGCAGAAAGGCCTCGGTCGTTCCGCCGGAGTTTCGGAGCACTTGGGGACATCCAACCCACAGCACACGCTGTGGGCTGCCGTCTGCCGCACCTCCGGTGCTGGGATCGGGTTTGAAGACAGGCCCTACGAACTTGGCAGCAACACCGACGATGCCATCGTCACCGGCGGCGTGGCGGATACCGGCACCAGCTTCCGCATTTCGCGGAGCAGATCATCCAGGCGGCCGGAGTCGAACTCGCCCATCAGCGCGATCTGGATCCAGTTCCTCCGAAGCAGGTAGTCGCTGCGGTAGCTGACGAGATAGCCCAGCTTCTCCAACTGCCATCCCAGGCTGCGGGCGCTGCGTTGCGGCGGGAGCGCGACGGTGACGATTCCCGGCGACGCCTGTTCATCGGCGCCGACGAGCAGGAACCCGAGTTCGTGGAGGCTTTTCCTGAGCGTGGCCGCAGTCCCGCGGGTGCGGGCGAATTTCTCCTCCCAGTTGCCCCGATCCAACGCCACGGCCAGCGCGGCGACGAGGTTCGAAGAGTGGGTGAACGGAACGCCGTCACCCTGGGACCAGCAGCCGAGGTCGAGATAACGCGGGAGCCTCTCCGGTTCCGGCGCGACGTCGTGATGGTGGAACACGAGGCTGAGCCCGGGATACGACGCAAGGCCCTTGCCGCTGGTGCCGGTCGCGAGGTGCACGCCACGCAGGTCGAGCGGGACGACACCGAGGGTGCTCATGCAGTCGAGGCAAAGCTTGAGCCCGCGTTGGGCGGCCAGCTGCTTGAGCGGTCCGAGGTCGTTGAGGACGCTGGTGGAGGTTTCGCCGTGGACCATCCAGAGCCAGCGGGCCTCCGGGTGTTGGTCGAGGAACCAGCGCAGTTGATCCTGCCCGAAGGATTCGCCCCAGCCGATGGTCAGTGTCTGGAACTTCAATCCTGCCCGGCGCGCATGGTCGACCAGGCGTTCGCCGAATTCGCCCTGGCTCAGGACGATTCCGGGAGCGTCGAGGAGCCGGAGCTGCTGGGCGACGACGTCGTTGGCCATTGTGCCCGAGCCCAGGAGGATCGATGCGTGCCGCGCATGCACCATCGCGGCCGCGCTCTTCCGCACCTCGCGGAATCCGAGGACAAAGTTCCGGCTGCGATGGGAAAGCGGAAGCTGCTCGAACGCCGCCCGCACGGCGGCGGAAACAGGCACGGGGCCGGGAAGAAAGTTGGCCGGGTCCGCCACGGGCTTGTGCAGGCCGCCCACCATGGTTTCGCCCGAATGCGCGTCGAAATCCTCCAACGAAAGGAGCATCGGCTGGAAGACCGCCTCACCCGAACCGACCAGCGGTCCGAACGGTTTGAAGCCCATGTGCCGGTAGAGCCGCAGCTGGCGCGTCGTGCCGGAGATCAACGCCAGATCAAAGCCGACCCGGATGGCCTCCGTGGCCAGCGTGCCGAGCAGCGCCGCGCACACGGTGGTGCCGCGGTAGTCCTTGTCCACGGCCAGCAGCCGCACCTCGCACGGCACGAACCCCGCCGGGATGTGGCGGTCGAGGTCGGGCAGTTTCTGATCGAGCGAGAAGGGCCTGCGCCCGCGGAACGCGACCATCGCGACGACGCGGCCGGCATCCAGCCCGACGATGTAGGTGTTTTCCGCGTGGAACTTGTCGACCAGCCGGCCCTCGGCGTTCCGCCGGTGCTGCGGGATCTCCTCCACGAACGTCCGGTAATTCAGGCGATGGATCTGCTCGAACTCCCACTCCTCGGACGCGATCTTGAAGATGAGGCCGGTCTTCTGGTTCATGGCAACGGTTTCGCCTGGGCGTCGGGGGTTGGGGATCCGCGATCCGGAACCACGCCGGCGGATGGCGCGGAGGCGGGCGGTCCAGCCAGCTCGGCGCGGAGGTTGTTCCGATGGGTGAACGCGACCACCGCTCCGGTCATCGCGCAGAGCGTGACCACCGGCGGTCCGGCGGAGAACGCCATCGCGAGAAGAGGGGCTGCGGCAAACGCCGCGACTCCGCCGAGCGTTGTGCTCCGGAGAAGCAGCGTGATCGGCAGGAAGACGCCCCACATCGCCCCTGCCACCCAGGGAGCCGCGGCCAGCACAACGCCGTAACCGGTGGCCACGCCTTTTCCACCGCGGAAGCCGAGCTGCAAGGGCCAGTTGTGCCCCGCCACCACAGCGAGCGCGGCCATTGTCACGGCCCAGCCGGAAAGGCCGGCCCAGCGCGCAAGGAGGACGGCGGTTAAGCCTTTGGCGATGTCGACGAGGCTGGTGAGGAAGTAACCGCCGCGGCCGAGGATTCTTCCGGCGTTCTTGGCCCCGAGACTGCCGCTGCCGAGCAGCCGCAGGTCCTGCCCCGTGCGCCACCGGACGAGATAGTAGCCCGTGACGAAGCAACCCAGGGCATAGGCGGCCAAGACGACGGCGATGACATTCAGTGTGCCCACGGATTTCTGTCACAGGATCGTAACAATCAAACCTCCGCGGGTTCAACCTCCCTTCGCCCCCCATTGACGCAACCGCCGGCAACCCCGCGCTTCGAATCCCGGGGGCGCGTTTCAACATTGCGGCTTGGCACTTGCGAGTCCCGGCCTTCTCCTCCGTCCATGTCCTGCATCGATCTCACCCGCCTGCCCTCGGCTGATCCGACCCGTGTCTACCGCTACCGGGACGGGCTCTACGCCGCGGACCTTGTCACGGCCGCGTTCGTGCATCTCGACTTCTTCACCTGGCTGGCCGGGAACCCGTCCGACTTCGCCGGCATCTGCCGGCACTTCGGTTTCGCGGAACGCCCCGCCGATGTGATGATGACGCTCTTCGCCGCCAACGGGTTTGTGCGAAGCGAGGCGGGCGTTTTCCAGGCGTCGGACGTGGCCCTTGAACATCTCGTCGCCGGATCGCCGTGGTCGTTGAAGCCCTACTACGCGTCGCTCAAGGAAAGGCCGATCGTGAAGGACTACCTCAAGGTCCTCACCACCGGCCGGCCGGCGAACTGGGGCGGCTACGACAAGGCGAACGACTGGCACAAATCGATGGAGGACGAAACCTTCGCCCGGGGATTCACCGCCGCGATGGATTGCCGGGGCGTGTTGCTGGGGCCGGCCATGGCGCGCAAGGTGGACCTGAAACGCTTCAGCCGCCTGCTCGATATCGGCGGCGGCTCCGGGATCTACGCCTGTGCCCTCGTCGCGAACAACCCGGACTTGAACGCCACGGTCTTCGACCAGCCGTCCGTCGAAAAGATCGCCACCACACGCATCGCCGAGCTCGGCATGGCCGGCCGTGTCACGGTGAAGGCCGGAGATATGCTGAACGAACCGCTCCCCACCGGCTGCGACCTGCACCTCTACTCGAACGTGCTCCACGATTGGGACGTCGCCGAAGTGCGCCAGCTTCTCGCCGCGTCCTTCCGCGCCTTGAAGCCCGGCGGAATGCTGTTGATCCACGACGCCTTCATCAATGCCGACAAGGCCGGGCCATTGCCGGTCGCGGAGTATTCGGCCCTTCTCATGCATTCGACCCAGGGCAAATGCTACTCGACCGGCGAATATGAAACGCTGGCGACCGAGGCTGGATTCCGCGGATTCACCTTCGCCACCACGGCGGCCGACCGCGGGGTGATGACCGCGGGTCGACCATCCTGAACCGGCGCGACCGCTGAAACGGCTCCGTCGTCCGCGCCGCGCGTCTTGCCATATCTTTGCCCACTGCGCGACGCTCGTGACATGCGCTTCGCCATCTGCAACGAGATCTACAAGGACTGGTCGTTGGAGGACGCCTTCGCCCACATCGGCCACACGGGCTACGACGCGGTCGAGATCGCACCGTTCACCGTGACGAAGCACGTCACCGATCTGACCACCGCGCGTCGCCAGGAGATCCGCGACCTCGCCAAGCGGAGCGGCATCGCCATCTCCGGCCTGCACTGGGTGCTCGTCCAGACCGAGGGCATGTATCTCAACCACACCGATGAGGCCACCCGCCGCCGCACGGCCAACTACTTCGTCGAGCTCGTCCGCTGCTGCGCCGACCTCGGCGGCGACCGCATCATCGTCGGCTCGCCCAAGCAGCGGAACATCCTCCCCGGCGTCAGCGAACAGCAGGCGTGGGACTGGGCCACCGACAGCTTCCGCGATGCGGTGAAGGAAGCCGAACAACGCGGCGTGGTGATCTGCTTCGAACCGCTTTCCCCGGTGGAAACCAACTTCGTCAACACCGCCGCCGAAGGCATTCGCTTCGCCCGCCAGTTCAACAGCCCCGCCATGGGCGTCATCATCGACGTGAAGGCCATGTGCAGCGAAGCCAAGCCCATTCCCCAGATCATCCGCGACTCCGCCGGCCAGTTCGCCTACTTCCACGCCAACGACCGCAACCTCAAGGGCCCCGGCTTCGGCGACGTCGACTACGCGCCCATCGTCGCCGCCCTGCGCGACGCGTGTTACGACGGCACCGTGTCCGTCGAGGTCTTCAAGTTCGAGGAAGGCGCCCACGCCATCGCCACGCGGAGCCTGGAGTATTTGAAACGCGTCTTCGCCGCCTGACCTGACGCCGCCGCCATGGCCGACGTCCTGAGCAAGGCCGACCGATCCGAACTCATGTCGCGCATCCGTTCGCGCGGCAACGAACGCACCGAACTGACCCTCGCCCGGCTGCTCCGCCGTGAAGGCATCACCGGCTGGCGACGACACGTTTCCATCAGCCTGAAGAAAACGCCCGGTCAGGGGACCGGGTGTATAACCAAAGGTGCAGGCCGGATGCCCTCACCCGGCGGACGGAGGAAGGCCAATCCCCGTCATCGCACCGCCGTCCGACCCGACTTTGTTTTCAGGAAAGAGCGCGTCGTCATCTTCGTCGACGGCTGCTTCTGGCACGGCTGCCCGATCCACGGAACGCGGCCCAAAGACAACCGCGCCTTCTGGCGAAAGAAGATCACCGCCAACCAGACCCGCGACCGCCGCGTCCACCGCGCCCTGCGCCACTCTGGCTGGAAAGTCCTCCGCATCTGGGAACACAGCCTCCGCCCGAAACGTCTGCCGGCCGTCCTGCGCCGAATCGCCCGTGCCTTCGCTGCAAAGTCCAACCACCGGTAGGGCGACGGCTCCTGCCGAGCCGCCTCGGGGCGATCTCCTGACAAGTTGGTTTCTCGCGGGAACCAATGCGCCTCACTCAACCATCACGCGTCCTCGCTAAAGCCGTGCGGTTCCAAGGAAACGCAGCGGCGGACCGCCGGGGGCCATCGCCCTACCGGTGGTTGGACTTTGTTTCTCTTCGGCTCCGTCCGCGTTTTCTGCGCTTTGTTTTCTTGGCGTTCCTGCGCGGAGGAGTTGCCGGGTCCCGCAGATTTCCTTGAGGCAATCTTCCCTCCGCCGGTTAACTCTCCGCGCTCATGGACATCCTGGCTGAATTGGAATGGCGCGGCCTCCTGGCCGACTGCACCGACCGCACCGCCCTCGGCGAACGTCTCGCCAAGGGACCCGTCGCGCTCTACTGCGGCTTCGATCCCACGGCTGATTCGCTCCACGTCGGCAACCTCGTCCCGCTGCTCGCGCTGCGCCGTTTCCAGATGGCCGGGCATCATCCCATCGCCCTGGCCGGCGGGGCCACCGGCATGGTCGGTGATCCGAGCGGCAAGTCCTCCGAGCGCAATCTCCAGACGCCCGAGCAGGTCGCGCACAACATCGCCTGCGTGAAGGGCCAGCTCGCGCGCTTCCTCGACTTCGAGACGCCCACCAATCCCGCCCGGCTCGTGAACAACGCCGACTGGATCGGGCCGATCAGCTTCCTCGATTTCCTCCGCGACGTCGGCAAGCACATGACCGTGAATTCCATGGTGGCGAAGGATTCCGTCCGTTCGCGAATGGAGGACCGCGAGGGCGGCATCAGCTTCACCGAGTTCAGCTACATGCTGCTCCAGGGCTACGATTTCTACCACCTCCGCAAGACGCTCGACTGCGAGCTGCAGGTCGGCGCGACCGACCAATGGGGCAACATCACCGTCGGCACTGAACTCACCCGCAAGAAGCTCGGTGCCACCGTCTGGGGTCTTACCTTCCCGCTCCTGACCAAGTCCGACGGCACCAAATACGGCAAGTCCGCCTCCGGCGCCGTCTACCTCGATTCGAAACGCACCAGCCCCTACCGCTTCTACCAGTTCTTCATCCAGGCCGAGGACGCCGACGTGGTGAAGCTGCTGAAGACACTCACCTTCGTCTCGCAGGAGGAAATCACCGCGCTGGAGAACGAAGTGAAGACCAATCCCGGAGCCCGCGCCGCGCAGAAGCGGCTGGCCCGCGAGATGACCGTGCTCGTCCACGGCGAGACGGAGTTCAACAACGCCATCCGCGCCACCGAAATCCTCTTCGGCGGCAGTCTCGACGGTGTGAGCGAAACCATCTTCAACGACGTCGTGGGCGAAGTGCCTACCAAGGAACTGGAAGCCGTCAAACTTTCCGGCGAACCCCCGTTCACCGCCGCCGATCTGCTCGTCGTCTCCGGCCTCAGCCAGTCGAAAGGGCAGGCACGAAAAGACATCGAAGGCGGCGGCGCGTATCTCAACAACGTGCGTCTCGAAGCGTTCGGCCGTCCGGTGACTCCGGCCGACCTGCTCTTCGGCCAGCATCTCCTCGTCCGCAAAGGCAAACGCAACTACGCGGTGGTGACGGTGAAGTAGCGGAGCTAGTCGGCGGCAGATACGGGACGAAGCGCTCCCGTCTCCAGGAAGCGCCGCAGGTTGCCGCCGATGGACAGGACTTTGTTGTGGCCTTTGGACGAGTGGAGAAACACCAGGTGGTTCGTCCGGAGTTGCAGATCGGTCGCGGTCGATTCTTCGCTGACCAGCGGAACGGGCTTCCGGGCACCCATCGTGGCGATGAACTTCCTGGTCTCTTCCAGTGTTCCTCCGGTGTCGGAGTAGATCACGACGAGCCGCCGGTCAGGGGCAGATTCGAACCACCGTTGGAAACGCTCGGTCTGACCGTAGAGCGCGTCGAACAGAT
This sequence comes from Verrucomicrobiota bacterium, assembly GCA_043775315.1. Taxonomy (GTDB): domain Bacteria; phylum Verrucomicrobiota; class Verrucomicrobiia; order Limisphaerales; family CANJSG01; genus CANJSG01. Next base: position 15,373 of record JAYVSO010000051.1, on the reverse strand, counting down.
ACAATTCGTGGACGGCTTGCGGCAGTCCGCCGGATTCGACGATCGCCGATATCACGCGATACGCGCCGCTGTGCCCTGACAGGATGACGCGGCCCAATCGCGCATCGCCGGACACTCCATTCGCCTTCAGAGCGGCCATCGCTTCGGCCATGAACCGCGCGAAACCGCCGGCGTCCTCCAACTTGCCACCCGACGAGTCCGGCGCGTTGAGCGGACCTTCCGGGAGGATCAGCACGGCGTTGCGACGGCTGGCGGCGAACTGGCCCAGCAGGTCGAAGTCACGCGCGGCGCCGCTGATGGAGTTCCTCCAGCCGTGGAAATGGACGACGACGTCGATCTCCGTTCCGGGCTTGAACGCGCGCGGGATGAAAAAGGCCGTCGAGCTGTCCGCATAGTGTTTCGCGGCCGGATAGGCGACGTCCTGGTAGGTGTGGCCATCGGTCCGTGACGCGTGGGGGAACGGCGCGTTCGTGAGCGTCGCCACAAAAAGCCGGCCAAGCTGCGAGACGTCCGGGAACCCGGGCTTTTCCGCTGCGCGCAACGGAGCCGTCTGCAAAACCAGACCAACCAGAAGAAGCATTCGGACAAACATGACTTCAACTTTGGCCGGGAAGTCGCCCCCGGCAAACATGGATGACGGACCTTTCGGCCTTTGCAGACGGTCAAAGAACGCCCGGTCAGGGGACCGGGCCTACAAGACCACCGTGATTCCCGAGCTTTTTTGTAGGCCGCGTGCCCTCACGCGGCGGGGTGGTGGCTTGTTTGACAGGCTGCTACGGGCAAATAAAAGCCCGCCTCGATTGCTCGAGACGGGCTCTGAATCTTTGCCGGAGCATCCGCTCCGCGTCACCGAGCATTGATCAGGCTCTGACCTGTTTCACCTTGGTCCACTTCTTCGCCTTGGCGGAGGCGAGCACGGCGTCGACGACGTAGTCGGTGGCGAGGCCGTCCTTGAAGTCCGGTTTGCAGCCCTTGCCGCTTTCGAGGCCGCGCACGAACTCGACCATCGCGTGGACGAAGCTGTGCTCGTAGCCGAGCTGGAGGCCGGGCACCCACCAGTTGCCGGTGTAGGGATGATCGCCGTCGGAGACGTGGACGCTCTTCCAGCCGCGCTCCTGGCTTTCGTCGGTGTAGTCGAAGATCTGCAGGCGGTGCAGGTCGTGGAGGTCCCACTTGAGCGACATGTTCGCGCCGTTCACCTCGAAGGTGTAGAGCGCCTTGTGGCCTCGGGCGTAGCGGGTCGACTCGAAGAGGCCGAGGGAGCCGTTGTTGAAGTGGCAATGGAACAGGCATGCATCGTCGATGCTGACCTTCTCGACCTTGCCGGTGAGGTTGTGTTTGCGCTCCTTGATGAAGGTCTCGGTCATGGCGCTGACATCCTTGATGCCGCCGTTGAGCCACATGGCGGTGTCGATGCAGTGCGCGAGCAGATCGCCCGTGACGCCGGAACCTGCGACCTTGGCGTCGAGGCGCCAGAGGCCGGTGCCGCCCTGGGGCAGGTCGGCATTGATCGTCCAGTCCTGGAGGAAGTTCGCTCGGTAGTGGAAGATGCGGCCGAGCTTGCCGGAATCGATGATGTTCTTGGCGAGGACGACGGCGGGGCAACGGCGGTAGTTATACCAGACCATGTTGGCCACGCCGGCCTTCTCGATGGCCTTGAGCATCTTCTCGGCTTCCTTGGAATTCAGTCCGAGGGGCTTCTCGCAGAGGACCATCTTGCCGGCCTTGGCGGCGGCGATGGCCTGCTCGGCGTGCATGTTGTTCGGCGTGGCGATGTCCACGACGTCGATGTCGTCGCGCTCGATCAGCTTGCGCCAGTCGGTCTCGATGGACTTGTAGCCCCACTTGTCCGCGAACTCCTGCACTTTGGCGGCGTCGCGGCCGCAGACGGCCTGCGGCACGACCTCGTAGCTGGAGGGGAAGAAGTGGTTGACCTGGTGGAAGGCGTTGCTGTGGGCGCGGCCCATGAAGCTGTAGCCGATGAGTCCGATGCGGAGTTGTTTCTTTGCCATAGGATGAAGTGTTGGTGACTGGAAGTGAAAGCTGGGGTCGCCCGTCTAGGCCCGTAGGGCCGTCCTGTTTATAGGACTGTCCGTTGAATCTCGCTCAAGCCCCGTCAGGGGCGACCCGTCTTCAACGGGTTTGAACACGTAGCGCGGATCGTAGTCCACGCCGAACTTTTCGAGGAATTCCCGATACTCCTCGGCGAAGGTTTTCTTCGTGTGATGCTGCTCCTGGTTCGCGATGTAGCGGATCACATCGTCGAGCTGGGAATGGGAATAGGAAAAGGCGCCGAAGCCTTCCTGCCACGCAAACCGGCCCGCGACCCAATGCCGTTCGCTGATCAGCTTCGACGAAGCGGCCTTCACATCACGGAGCAAATCCGAGAGAGCGCAATCGGGCTTCAAGCCGACGAGCAGGTGGACATGGTCCGGCATGGAGTTGATCGCGATGAGCTTCTGGCCACGGTTCGTCACGACGCCGGTGATGAACTTGTGCAGCTCTTCCTTGTGGGATTCCGAAATGACCGAAGCCCGGCCTTGGACGGCAAACACGACTTGCAGATAGATCTGGGTGTAGGTGTTGGCCATTCGACAGGACGCCCCTACGGGGCTTGGAGATCTTTTCCGTGATTCGAATCTATAAACAGGTGGCCCCTAACGGGGCCGAAGAGGCGAAAGGTCGCATCGTGAGCCACCAGGTTGACAGTCTAGGTTTCATTATCGATCTCCAAGAAGATGTCTTCCGTCGAATGTCCCGCAAGCCGAGCGGCGGCGATGACGTGGGCCGGGGCATGGATCAGTAGCGACCGAACACCATCATCAATCTCCTGTGGAGTGAATCTTTCCGGAAACAGGTGCAGTGCAACCAGGAATGCAGCGTCGGCCTGCCAGTCTGAGACGTTGATTCCAATGTTCCACCCTACCTTTTCAGGATAACCGGATTCGGAACTAACGGCATTTGCAATCAGCAGCATTGTTCGCGAAGGGACGTCCGCTCTAAGCCATCTGGCTTTCTCGGCACCCACCAGCTCGATGAAAATATCATCGACCTTTTTCCGGCAACTTTCCGAGTCGTCTGACATAATACGCACCTTCCGTGTGGCTAATCCTTCTGATACCATCCGTGATTTTCGCGGACTTGGATCATGGCGGCGAGGATGTTGTTCCACGTCTCCTGTTTGCCCAGGACGTCGTTGGGGAACATGCAGCCGTCCCAGCAGATGTGTTTGATCTTCTTGGCGACTTTGCCCGCCTTGTCGCGGAGCCAGTAACCCGAGTCGCGGGCGATGTTGAGCTTGCCCTTCGGATCGGTGGCGAGGCAGTGGCGGCCGGTCTTCTCATGGTCACCGGAGCCGAAGACGGAGCCGTCGTTCTGCGCGACGTGGAAGTCGATCGTCCACGGACGGAGCGCGTCGGTCAGCTTGGTCATGGCCTTGTGGAACTCACCCGGCTCGTAGTGGTAGTTCTTCGGGACGATACGGTGGGCTTCGGCGTTGTAGCCGAGGGTGTAGAGGTGCGTGTGGGACATGTCAGCCTGGAAGCCCACGACCTTGGGCATGTCCACGAGTTCGAGGAGCTGCACCATGTATTTCCACGAGTGCATTCCGCCCCAGCAGATCTCGCCTTCGGCCGCGAGGCGTTCGCCTTCGCCCTTCGCCACTTTGCCGGCTTCACGGAAGGTCTGGGCGATGAGCTTGGTCGTGCCTTTCGGGTCCTTGTCCCAGGCGGTGACAGCGGTGGCGCTGTCGATGCGGACGACGCCATGGGGGCGCACGCCGAGTTCACGGAGCTTGCGGGCGATGCGGACGGCCTTGCGCACGTGGGTGACGAAGTTCGCACGGGCCTTCTCGTCGCCGCCGGCGGAGGCATCGAACCACACGGGCGCCACCACGGAGCCGACGCTGAAGCCGCGGCGGGCGATCTTCTCGGCGAGCTGCTTGATGCCATCGTCCGAGATGTCGATGTCGACGTGCGGGTTGTAGAGGAAGAGATCCACGCCGTCGAAACGCACGCCGTTGACCTCGGCCTTGGCCGTCATGTCGAGCATGGTGTCGAGGTCGATGAACGGCTCGGCACCGGGGCTGCCCTTGCCGACGAGGCCGGGCCACATGGCGTTGTGGAGCTTGGGGAAATTGTTGGCTGCGGTGGTGCTCATAAAAGTCTGGGACTGGTTTCGCTGGGAAAGCGCCGTGAGGCTAAACAGCGGTCGCGGGAAAGTGGAAGAGAAACGTCGCGCCGGAGCCGCGAAAACACGAAACGCGAAGGCCAAAACGGCCGAACTTTGAGCCATTCGGCATTTGGCCTTGGGTTTTCGGATTTGCCGCGAAGCGGGCTCGTGTCAGAACTTCGTCCATGCCCGTCGTCTCCAGCCGATTCCTCCGCGCCCTGATCCTTGGGTTCACGTTTCTGGCGCTGCCCGCACGGGCCGCGTCCCGGCCGAACGTGGTGTTCATCCTCGCCGACGACATGCGGCCGGACGCGATCCGTGCCCTCGGGAACAAGGAGATCCTCACGCCGAACCTCGACGAACTCGTCAACCGCGGCACGGCGTTCACGCGCGCCCACATCATGGGCAGCACGGTCGACGCGGTCTGCATGCCGAGCCGGGCGATGCTGATGACCGGAAAGCACCTCTTCCGCTTCGAGCCCAAGCAGCTCGGGGCGATCGGGACCAACCATGTCTTCCTTCCGGCGATTTTCCGCCAAGCGGGCTACCGGGACTACATGGTCGGCAAGTGGCACAACGGCGGAAAGGCGCTCTCGGCCGCGTTCTCCGATGGCACCAACCTCTTCCTCGGCGGCATGGGCGACCACTTCAAGGTTCCGGTCCAATCCTACGATCCGGACGGTCTCTATCCCGCCACCCGGGCCACCGTGCTGGAAGGCTACTCCACCGACATCTTCGCGGCGGCGGCCAAGGACTTCATTGCCCGCCAGGATGCGTCCAGGCCCTTCTTCCTCTATGTGCCGTTCACCGCGCCGCACGACCCGCGTCAGGCACCGGAGGGATATCAGAAGATGTATACCGTGGAGAACGTTTCGATGCCCCGGAACTTCCGCCGCGAACACGCCTTCAACAACGGCGAGATGCTCGTCCGCGACGAACAGCTCCTGCCGTGGCCCCGCACCGTCGAGGCCGTCCGCGAGGAGACGGCCCGCTACTACTCGATGATCACGCATCTCGACGCCCGCATCGGAGACCTGGTCGCGTCGCTGAAGGAGAAGGGGCTTTTTGAGAACACCATCATCGTGTTCGCCGCCGACAACGGACTCGCCCTCGGCAGCCACGGTCTGCTCGGCAAACAGAACCTCTACGAACACAGCGTGGGCGTGCCTTTGATCGCGGCAGGCCCCGGGATCAAAGCCGGGCAACGCAGCGACGCGCTCGTCTATCTCCACGACCTGAACCCCACGCTATGCGAACTCGCCGGCCTGAAGCCCGCCACCGGGATGGATGCCCGGTCTTTCGCCGGTGTGCTGACGGGTGCGACCAACAAACACCGCGACGAACTCTTCTTCGCCTACGGCAACGTCCAGCGGGGGATCACCGACGGACGGTTTAAGCTCATCCGCTACACCCAGATCAACAAGACGCAGATCTTCGACCTTTCCGACGACAAGCTGGAACAGAAGGACATGGTCACCACGCCGGAGGGCGCCAGCGTGCTCTTCCGTCTCACGCCGCGATTGCAGGAACTCCAGGCGGAACTCGGCGACAAACTTCCCTACACCACGAGCACCCCCGCTCCGCTGAAGATCCCGCTCATCCGCGACGAACCGAAGGCTGGCGCGAGAAAGTAGGTAGCGGGCGGAAGCGGCCTCAAGGCTTCGGCAGCATTCCCCGGTCGGTCAGCCAGTCGGTGAAACGATCCGCCCAACGGCCGGCCGAGGATTTGTTTGACGCACGCAGGCCGAAGCCGTGGCCGGCGTTCGAGTAAATATGGAGTTCGGCCGGCACACCGGCCTTCTTGTAGCGCAGATAGACGTCGGCCATGCCTTCGGCAATGTCCGGGCGATCCCCAAAGCCGCAGGCGATGAAGACGGGCGGGGAATCCTCCAGCGGCGCGATGGTCTTGGAGTTGCCGGGATAGATCAGCGCGTGAAAGGCGGGTTTGGAACCCTGGCGTTCGACCGGATCGGTGGCGTCGGGTTTGCCGTCGTCGAAGCGCATCGCGGCCAGCACGGAGAGTTCGCCGCCGGCGCTGAAGCCGAGCGTGCCGACCTTGGCGGCATCGATGTTCCACTCGGCGGCGCGGCTGCGGATGAGCCGGAGCGCGCGGGTGTGGTCGGCGAAGGCGTGGTCGATGATCGTGTAGGTGGAGTTGGTTTCGCGCGCCAGGCGATACTTCAGGACGAAGGCCGCGATGCCGCGTTCCTGGAACCATTTCGCCACGTTGTAGCCCTCGTGTTCGATGGCGAGGTTGCGATGCCCGCCGCCGGGACAAACGAGCACGGCCACACCGGTCGCCTTCTCCTTGGCGGGCAGGTAGGGCGTGATGGACGGGTTGTGGATGCTCCAGACGCTGCGTTCGCCGCCGGCGCTCGTCTTGACGACTTCGGGCGCGGTCTTGCCTTCGGAACCGGGTGCGCCGTTGGACCAGAGGGGAATCTCCTTGGGATCATCGGCGGCGAGAAGGGCGACGGGCAGAAGAACGAGCGAGAGCAGCGAAGCGATTGCTTTCATGGGTGAGCGAGTTGGATGAAGCGGGTTGCGCCTGCATTCAGGCAGGGTTTGAGCGGGGAATCCAGCGGGGGATTTGGGCAAGCTTTTGCAAGGCTGGGCGGCCCCGTCAGGAGAGTCCATTTTCTAGGGGCTAACGATTCCCGAGAACCTACCGAGCCGGTGGAGACCTGTAGCGGTGCGGTTGCAATAAGCAGGTCGGCCCTTCGGACCTGAAGCATTTCGCGCGAGCGCCTACAAACTCCCCGGCGAAATCCCGACCGCGACGATGCTGCAGGCTTGAACGACGTTCAGCCCCAGCCGCTCGGCTTCCTCCAGCACCTCTGCGGACTCGGTTCCGGGGTTCAACCAGAGTTCGCCGCAACCTTTTGCGGCGATTTCCGGGAGGAGCTTCAAGACGACCGGCGGTGGCAGGTAGACACTGACGAGGTCAGGCTTTTCGGTCACGTCGCGGACGCTCGCGAAAGCCGGCAATCCTTCGATCTGAGACTCACGGGGGTTCACCGGAAACACGCGGTATCCCTGCTTCACGTAGGCGCGCACGGCTTTGTTGGAGAACTTGCTGCGGTCGTTCGAGGCGCCAATGACGGCGACGGTTTTCATGATGAACGCATGCTCGTCGAGGTTGCAGGCCATGCAAGCACCCCCGCCTGCAGAGCGCAGCCTTCCAGGCCGCGGCGGTTGGGAACGAATCCTGGATCAAGCCCCACACGTGCCTCGGTGCCGCTGCGTCCCGGAGGCATGTGGGAGGCTCTCACACGGAATCCGTCGTGCCTCCGGGACTCGTTCCCGTTCAATGACCACACCCACCCACTCGATGGCTGCCCTATATCCGAAGTCGCTTCGCGACTCGGGACGTCCGGGCACCGCCATCTGGGTTGATCGGTGCCCATCGTTGGTTGGCCTTCTTCCTTTGCTGGAACTTCTCCCCGCTTCCCGGAAAACTCCGGACGGGTTTCATCCGACACTTATCAGCATGAACGTGGAACACGTCCTCAACGCCTCCGTCGCCAAGCTGCGCGGGATCAATGCCATGCCGCCCGTCATCGCCGCCTTCAGCAGCGCGCTCACGCGGTTGGCCAACGGCGACAAGGGCATGATGCCCGAGGTTTCCATCCGCCCCGCCACTGGTTTGCCGACGCTGGAATCGTTGCCCGCTGGCAACGCCGCCGCGCTCATCGGCCAGCTCGCTGTCATCAAACTCAATGGCGGCCTGGGAACAGGGATGGGGCTCGACCGCGCCAAATCGCTCATCCGTGTGAAGGGCGACGACACGTTCCTCGACCTCATCGCCCGGCAGGTCGGTCATCTCCGTGCCCGCGACGGTGCGGGCGGACTGGCCTTCTACCTGATGAACAGCTTTTCCACGCAGCAGGACACGCGGGACTATCTGCGCCACCGGCATCCCGCGCTCTTCGCCGCCGGACCGGTGGACTTCCTCCAGAGCAAGGTGCCGAAGCTCGATGCCGCCACGCTCGAACCCGTGAGCTGGCCGGTCGATCGGGAACTGGAATGGTGCCCGCCCGGCCACGGCGACATCTATCCTTCGCTGCTCGGCACCGGCCTCCTCGACCAGTTCCTGGCCAAGGGCGTGAAATACGCCTTCGTGTCGAACTCGGACAACCTCGGCGCGACGGTCGACGAACGACTGCTGGCCCATTTCGCTTCGTCCGGGTTTTCCTTCCTCATGGAAGTGGCGACACGCACCGCCGCCGACCGCAAGGGCGGTCATCTTGCCCGGCGCGCTTCGGACAACCGCCTCGTCCTCCGTGAATCCGCCCAATGCCCGCCGGCCGATACCGACGCCTTCCAGGACATCGGACGCCACGGCTACTTCAACACGAACAACCTCTGGCTCCGCCTCGACCATCTGAAGGCCGAGCTGGATCGCAACGGCGGAATGCTTCCGCTGCCATTGATCGCGAACAACAAGACGGTGGATCCAACCACCGCGTCCTCGCCCAAGGTCGTGCAGTTGGAGACCGCGATGGGCGCGGCCATCGAATGTTTCCCGGACACGGGCGCCGTGGTCGTGCCGCGCAGCCGCTTCGCGCCGGTGAAGACGACGTCCGACCTGCTCGCCGTCCGCTCCGACGCCTACGAGGTCACGCCGGACTTCCGCCTCCAGCTCGTGGCCAGCCGCAACGGCGAACCGCCCGGGCTCGATCTCGACGGCAAGTTCTACAAGACGATGGGCGGCTTCGAACCGTTCTTCGCCCAGGGCACGCCGTCGTTGATCGGCTGCGCCAGCCTCACGGTGAAAGGGCCCGTGGCATTCGAGAAGGGCGTCGTCTGCAAGGGAAAGGTCAGCTTCACCAATGGGTCATCCGAGACCAAGACGGTGAAGGCGGGAGTCTACGAGAACACGGATATGAGCCTGTAAGGCTGCTCACGCCTTCGAGCGACAGTCTCCGATCCGGCGCGTTTCCCTCGGACCACGCCATTCGGTTGAGGGCAAAACCTTGAGCTCGGCGCTTCATCGGCGAATTGAGTGAGCCAACAACAGCTCCTTCTCTGGCACATTCCTCCTCGGTTTGTGCCATCGTGGCGCGAATCAATCGGCGCTTCTTCGGAGAAATGGACTGCAAATCATCCTTAATCAATTGGCCCTCAGGTTTTTGAGCCGTATCCCACCTAGGCGGCACATGCCTTGCAGAGAGAATCGCGCCGCAAGAGTCGGCACAAATTTACGAACGCTATGGCTAAGGTTCTTGGCATTGATCTGGGCACGACGAATTCCTGCATGTCCGTCATGGAGGGAGGCGAGCCGTTGGTTCTCGAAAACTCCGAAGGCAAACGCACGACCCCGTCGGTCGTCGCTTTTGCCAAAAACGGCGAGCGCCTCGTCGGCGAAGCCGCTAAACGACAGGCCGTGACCAACCCGCGCAACACCGTCTACTCGGTGAAGCGCTTCATGGGCCGCAAGTTCGACGAGGTCCAGGAAGAGCTGAAACGCGTCCCCTACAAGGTCGTTCGCGCCAGCAACGGCGACGCCCACATCGAGGTAGAAGTCGAAGGCAAACCCAAGGCCTTCAGCCCGCCGGAGGTTTCCGCGATGATCCTTGCGAAGCTCAAGGCCGACGCCGAGATGCGCCTTGGCGAGACCATCACCCAGGCCGTCATCACCGTTCCCGCCTACTTCAACGACACCCAGCGCCAGGCCACCAAGGACGCCGGCAAGATCGCGGGCCTCGAAGTCCTCCGCATCATCAACGAGCCCACCGCGGCCTCCCTCGCCTACGGTCTCGACAAGAAGAAGGACGAGAAGATCGCCGTGTATGACCTCGGCGGCGGCACGTTCGACATCTCGGTGCTCGAAATCGGCGACGGCGTCTTCGAAGTGAAGGCCACCAACGGCGACACGCACCTCGGAGGCGACGACTGGGACAACACCCTGATGGATTGGATTCTCGACGAGTTCAAGCGCGACTCCGGGATCGATCTCCGCAAGCAGCCCGACGCCCTGCAGCGCATCAAGGAAGAGGCCGAAAAGGCGAAGATCGCCCTCAGCTCCTCGCAGTCCTACGACATTTCCCTGCCGTTTGTGACGGCCGATGCATCCGGCCCGAAGCACATCCAGAAGACCCTCTCCCGGGCCAAGATGGAGCAGCTCTGCGACACGCTGTTCGAGCGCACGATCGGGCCGGTGAAGGCCTGTTTGAAGGACGCCGGCCTGTCCGCCGACAAGATCGACGAACTCGTCCTCGTCGGCGGCATGACCCGCATGCCCCGCGTTGTCGAGGTGGCCAAGACCCTCGTCACCAAACCGCCGCACCAGGGCGTGAACCCCGATGAAGTCGTCGCCATCGGCGCGGCCATCCAGGGCGGCGTGCTCAAGGGCGAGGTGAAGGACGTCCTCCTGCTCGACGTGACCCCGCTCTCGCTGGGCATCGAGACCCAGGGCGGCGTTTCCACCAATCTCATCGAGCGCAACACCACCATCCCGACCCGCAAGTCTCAGATCTTCTCCACCGCGAGCGACAGCCAGCCCGGCGTCGAGATCCATGTGCTTCAGGGCGACCGGCAGTTTGCCAAGGACAACAAGTCCCTCGGCAAATTCCAGCTCACTGACCTGCCTCCGGCCCCCCGCGGCATGCCCCAGATCGAGGTCACCTTCGACATTGATGCAAATGGTATTCTTCATGTGGCGGCTAAAGATCTCGGCACTGGAAAAGAACAGAAGATCACCATCACCGCCGGTTCCGGCCTCTCCAAGGACGAGATCGAAAAGATGCGCCAGGACGCCGACGCCCACGCCGAGGAAGACAAGGCCAAGCGCGAAGAAGTCGAGACCCGCAACGAGGCCGACAACACGATTTACCGCACCGAGAAGCTCCTCAAGGACAGCGGCGACAAGATCTCCGGCGACACCAGGTCCAAGGTCGAGACCACCGTCAACGCCGTGAAGGAAGCCCTCAAGGGTTCCGATGCCGCCGCGATCCGCACCGCCCTCGACAAGCTCAACGAAACCGTCCAGGCCGCCTCGCAGGAACTCTACAAGGCCGCTGCTGAACAGGCCGAGAAGTCCAAGGCATCCGGTGGCTCCAATGAATCGGCGGCCGGTGGTGCGAAGGAAGATTCCGCCAACAAGACCGGCGACGGGCCGATCATCGACGCCGAAGTCGTGGACGAGAAGAAGAAGTAAGCTTTTCCCTGCCGCGGGTGCGGCGGGATTTCATCTAACAGTAGAAACCAACCAATAGAACAAACACATGGCACTCAACATCAAACCCCTCGGCGACCGCATCCTCGTGGAAGCCGTAGAGGAGAAGGAAGTCAAGAAGGGCGGCATCATCATCCCCGACACCGCCAAGGAGAAGCCGCAGGAGAGCGTCGTTCGCGCCCTCGGCACCGGCAAGACCAACGACGACGGCAAGAAGCTTCCCTTCGAAGTGAAGGTCGGCGACCGCGTCCTCACCAGCAAGTATGGCGGCACCGACATCAAGCTCGACGGCAAGGAATACAAGATCGTCAGCACCGACGACATCCTCGCCGTGATCGCCTGATCGACCCACTCACTTTCAACATTAACCCACTACTGATTTAAGATTATGGCAGCAAAACAACTGTTGTTCGACGAAGCAGCTCGTCAGGCGCTCCTCCGGGGCGTCGAGAAGCTGGCCCGTGCCGTCAAGGCCACCCTCGGCCCCAAGGGCCGCAACGTGGTCCTCGACAAGAAATTCGGCTCCCCCACGGTCACCAAGGACGGCGTCACCGTCGCCAAGGAGATCGAGCTCGAAGACCCCTATGAGAACATGGGCGCCCAGATGGTCCGCGAAGTGGCCTCCAAGACCAGCGACACCGCCGGCGACGGAACCACCACCGCCACCGTCCTCGCCGAAGCGATCTACCGCGAAGGCCTGAAGCACGTCACCTCCGGCGCGAACCCGATCTCCCTCCAGCGCGGCATCACCAAGGCCGTTGAAGCCGCCACCGACCAGCTCGCCAAGATCGCCAAGAAGGTCAAGGACAAGGAAGAGATCAAGCAGGTCGCCACCGTTTCCGCCAACTGGGACACCACCATCGGCGAGATCATCGCCGACGCGATGGACAAGGTCGGCAAGGACGGCACCATCACGGTCGAGGAAGCCAAGTCCATCGACACCACTCTCGAAGTGGTCGAGGGAATGCAGTTCGACAAGGGTTATCTCTCTCCCTACTTCGTGACCAATGCGGACACGATGGAATGCAAGTTCGAGGATGCCTACGTGTTGATCTACGAGAAGAAGATCAGCAACCTCAAGGACCTCCTCCCGATCCTCGAGCAAACTGCCAAGACTGGCAAACCCCTCCTCATCATCAGCGAAGAAGTCGAAGGCGAAGCCCTCGCTACTCTCGTTGTCAACAAGCTCCGTGGCACCATCAACGTCTGCGCCGTCAAGGCGCCGGGCTTTGGTGACCGCCGCAAAGCCATGTGCGAAGACATCGCCATCCTCACTGGTGGCAAGTTCGTCACCGAAGACCTCGGCATCAAGCTCGAGACCCTTCAACTCTCCGACCTCGGTCGCGCCAAGAACCTCGTGGTGGACAAGGAAAACACCACCATCGTCGAAGGTTACGGCAAGTCCTCTGAGATCCAGGGCCGCGTCGGCCAGATCCGCCGCCAGATCGAAGAGACCACGTCCGATTACGACAAGGAAAAGCTCCAAGAACGCCTAGCCAAGCTCGCCGGCGGCGTCGCCGTCATCAACGTCGGTGCGGCCACCGAGACTGAGATGAAGGAAAAGAAAGCCCGCGTGGAAGACGCCCTGCACGCCACCCGTGCGGCCGTCGAAGAAGGCATCGTCCCCGGCGGTGGTGTGGCGCTCATCCGCTGCCTCCCCGCGATCGAAGCCGTCAAGGGTGCCAACGCCGACGAACAGATCGGTGTGGACATCGTCCGTCGCGCCGTGGAATCCCCGATCCGAGAACTGGCCAACAACGGCGGCTACGAAGGCTCCGTCATTGTCCAGGAAGTCAAGAAACGCAAAGGCAATGACGGCTTCAACGCCGCCACGGGCGAATTCGAAGACCTCGTCAAAGCCGGCGTCGTTGACCCCAAGAAGGTCACCCGCACCGCGCTCCAAAACGCGTCCTCCATCGCTGGTCTCTTGCTGACCACCGAGTGCCTCATCACCGAAATCCCGGAGAAGGACAAACCCGCTCCCGGCGGTGGTGGCGAACACGGCATGGGCGGCGGCTACTAAGTCAGCCCTCCCTAACTAATCACGAACGGGGCCGACGCCAGTCGGCCCCGTTTCTTTTTCCCTTTGTAGGAGACAAGGTAACGAGTCTCTAACTTCCTCCCCTTTGTAGGAGACAAGGTAACAAGTCTCTAACTTCCTCCCATTTGTAGGTGACGAGGTAACGAGTCTCTAACCTTTCCCGTTTGCAGGAAACGCGCTCACGGTCTCCACCACCGGCGCGCCGGGCCATGCTCGCACGCGTTGCTTTTGTTACCCACCCCGCGCCTCGGTGTGCTGACTTGCGCGGCGTTCCGATTGGAGGCTAGTGTATCCGCATGACCGCCGAAACCGTCATCACCGAAATCGAAACGTTGCCCGCCTCCGGGCGCGCCAAGGTGTTCGCCTCCGGGAATCACGTCATCGCCGCGGACGATTCGTGGATTCCGGGATCGTTCCGCCAAGCCATCTTGGACGCCGACGCGGGGCGGTTGGCCGACATGAAAACGGTATTGAGCGGAAGACCGCCGCACACGTGCTGGAACGAGCGTCGCGACATTCCATGACCTGCGACTTCCCTCAATGCAAGGCGGCAGCAGCAATGGGTTTCAAGGCAATCAAGCTGTGATGAACACGAAGGAACCATTTCGCGACCCGCCCACAAATCCATTCTTCAAGCGATTCCGGGGCCAGAAACAATATTACCAATGAGCCTTCGTGAAGATCAGCGGGTGATTGGGTTCGTCGGCGAGGTCGAGAAACTCCGCGCCCTGCTCGAAACGGACCCCATTGAAATTTCAGCTTGGATTCAATCCGTTTTTCGCACGCTCGCAGCGTTATACTCTTTGGGTCTGAATCTGCCGGACGTCGAAGATGAATTTGAAACCGAGGAGTTTCTGCGGCTGCTGAAAGAATTCAAAGTGACGACGGCCGAAGTCGGCGCAGTCTCTTGCCGCGTTGGTCGCATCTTCGGACGACACGATGTTTACCACGACGTTTACGACCCCACGGATGCAAACGACCACTGTGTCGTTGAAGGCAGGTTGAACGATGATTTGTCGGATATTCATGCGGGCATTGTTTCGGGCTTGCGCATTTGGAAAGCGAATGGGGAGGAGAAATTTGCAACCCTGGCAGTTTGCTATTGGCACGAGGGGTTTAAGCACAATTGGGGATTGCGTGCCACGGAGACCATGCGGGCTTTGCATTACTTGGTTGAAGACCGGGAGTTGAACGCGTTCAGTGCCGGAACAGATTAAAGAGTATATGCGCTACATCGAACCCCACGGACACATGGTCAGTCGCACGACGGACGATTATCAGGACATGGTCACCGCCGGTTGCGCGGCGGTGTGCGAGCCGGCTTTTTGGGCGGGCTTCGACCGCTCGTCCGCCGCGGGCTTTTACGACTACTTCTGCCAGCTCACCGATTACGAGCCGAAGCGCGCGGCGAAGTTCGGCCTCCCGCATTTTTGCTGGCTGTGCATCAACCCCAAGGAATCCGAGGACGTCGCGCTGGCCACGGAGGTCATCGGGATCATTCCGCAATTCCTCGACCGCCCGACCGTGCTCGGCATTGGCGAAATCGGCCTGAACAAAAATTCGCGCAATGAAATGCGCGTGCTCGAAATGCACGTGGACCTCGCCGCGCGCCACGACCAACTCATCCTCGTCCACACGCCGCACCTCGAGGACAAGCTCAAGGGCACGCACCTCATTCTCGATGTGCTCAAGAACGACCGCCGCATCGACCCCGCGCGCTGCATCATCGATCATGTCGAGGAACACACGGTGAAACACGTCCTCGACGCCGGTTTCTGGGCGGGCATGACGCTGTATCCCGAGAGCAAATGCAGCCCCGCGCGCGCCATCGACATCATTGAGGTTTACGGCAGCGAGCGCCTGTGGATGAACAGCGCGTGCGACTGGGGCATCAGCGTGCCGCTGGCCGTCCCGCGCACCGCGCTGGAAATGCGCAAGCGCGGCCACAGCCCCGAGGCCATCGACCGGATGATTTACCAAAACCC
>JAYVSO010000050.1:0-13886 GCA_043775315.1 Verrucomicrobiota bacterium | reverse complement strand
GTTTCAGAAAATCATAGAGCGGCGTGAGAGAAACCAGCCCGCCGGATGTCTTGAGCAGCACAAACGCATCCAAATCTTCCGTGACGACGGCTTCCGCGTAAAAGAATCCCGCCATTGCTCCACCAATCGCGTAACGCTCCACGAGTCCGGCGGACTCCAGTTCGTTCAGGATGGTGAGTGTTTTTTGCATGGCTACAGCAAGGCGGCAAATTCCTCCACCGTCATCCCCGCCTGTTCAATCATGCCAGCACTAGCGCGGGGTCTTCCACGAAATGCAGCCGCACCCGGCGGGGATGCTGGCCGGGTTCAAAGTAGCCTTTCACCGCGTCGCTGACCATGTGGTCGAGGTCCTCAAACGTGTCGCCCTGCGTGGTGATGCCGCCCTTGTCGGCGTCATCCCAGCGCGCCACATAACCGCCGGTTTCGTGACAGGGCGTTACTTGAAAGGTGATTTCTTTCATGGCTTGAAGGTGCTTTGTCCGCCCGCTATGTGCAACGGGAATTTATTCCCACTCAATCGTCCCCGGCGGTTTGCTGGTGATGTCGAACACGCAGCGGTTCACGCCTTTCACTTCGTTGATGATGCGGCTGGCGAGTTTCTCCAGCAGGTCGTAGGGCAGCTTCACCCAGTCGGCGGTCATGCCGTCCTGCGATTCCACCGCGCGGAGGGCGATGGTGAAGTCGTAGGTGCGCTCGTCGCCCTGCACGCCGACGCTGCGCACGGGCAGCAACACCGCAAACGTCTGCCACGTCTTGTAGTAGAGCCCGCTGGCCTTCATCTCCTCGACGACGATGGCGTCGGCGTTGCGGAGGATGGCGCACTTTTTCTCGGTCACTTCACCCAGCACGCGCACCGCGAGGCCGGGGCCTGGGAATGGCTGGCGGAAGACGATTTCCTTGGGCAGGCCGAGTTCGAGCCCGAGCTGGCGGACCTCGTCCTTGAAGAGGCATTTCAACGGCTCGACCAGCGCGAACTTCATGTTCTTCGGCAGGCCGCCCACGTTGTGGTGGCTCTTGATCATCGAGGCGGGGTTGCCGTCGATGGGCACGGACTCGATCACGTCGGGATAAAGCGTGCCCTGGGCGAGGAACTTGGCCTTGCCGGCGCGTTTGGTGGCGGCCTGGAAGACGTCGATGAAGGTCTTGCCAATGACCTTCCGCTTCTTCTCCGGGTCGGTGATCTTCCTCAGCTTCCGCAGGAAGAGGGCCGAGGCATTCTCATACTGGAGCTTGATCTTGAAGTTGCGGGCGAAGACCTCCTGCACGACCTCGGCCTCGCGGGCGCGGAGCAGGCCGTTGTTGACGAAGATGCAGGTGAGCTGGTCGCCGATGGCGCGGTGCAGCAACGCGGCTGCCACGCTGGAATCGACGCCACCGGACAGTCCGAGAATGACCTTCTCTTGGCCGACCTGCGCGCGGATTTCTTCGACCGACTGGTCGAGGTAGCTGCGCATCGTCCAGGCCTTGGAGCAGCCGCAGATCCCGTGGACGAAGTTCGAGATGATCTCCTTGCCCTTCGGCGTGTGGACGACTTCGGGATGGAACTGGATTCCAAACAACTTTTTCGTGGCGTGCTCGATGGCGGCGTAGTCGGAATTGTCCGTCGTGCCGACGACGACGAAGTCCTTCGGCAGGCGCGTGATCTTGTCGCCATGGCTGTTCCAGACCTGGAGCTGGGCGGGGAGATGTTTGAAGAGGGCGCACTCCTTGTCGGCCACGGTCAGCGTGCCCTTGCCGTATTCGCGCTTCGGGCCCTTCTCGACTTTGCCGCCGAGGAAATGCGCGAGGAGCTGGACGCCGTAGCAGACGCCGAGCAGCGGCAGGCCAAGCTTGAAGATCGCCTTGTCCGGCAGCGGCGCATTGGGCGCGTAGACGCTGCTAGGGCCTCCGGAAAGGATGATGCCCTTTGGGTGGAGCTTGGCGATTTCGGCGGCGGGCGTGTCGTAGCGCAGGATCGTCGAGTAGACGTTGCACTCACGGATACGCCGGGCGATGACCTGGGTGTATTGGGACCCGAAATCGAGGATTACGATCTGCTCGTTCATGTGAGGTGAAGCAAAGCGGAGTTTCTGCCGTTCGCGCCCGCGATTTGCCAGAGGATTTTGTCTCCGAAAGCGGAAAAGAAACTTTGCCGCCGGGACGCGTCACTGGGTGACGGCTTTGACGGTTCCGGTCTTCGGATCGTAGTCGAGGCGGATGCCGTAGGGCGCTTTGGGGAGTTCGCGGAGATGTCCCAGCTTCACCAGTTCGTTCAGGTCGGTCGGGTAACGATCCTCCGCCTCATGGAACAGCATGATGGCCTGCTTGAGCACGGATACGTCGATGGACTTCACGGCGGTCTGCTGGCCCTTGGCGACGGCGCCGAGATAGTCGACGGGTGCCGTCAGCGGGTTGCCCGACGAGTTGTTCGAGATCGCGGCGTTGAACGACTGGGGAGTCGTTGCCGGCGGTTGCTTCGCTGTGTCCTTTTTCCCGCATGCGACAAGACCGGAAGCGATGACGAGAACCACTAGTGAGCGAATTGGGTGCATGCGATGAACGTAGGCCCGCAGGTGTGGACGCCAAGTTTGAAAATGAAAACGCCGCCGGCCTTGCGGGCGGCGGCGTCAGTGGGATGGGCAATCAATCAGCCGACGAATTTCCGCACGATGGTGCAGGCGTTGTGGCCGCCGAAGCCGAAGCTGTTGTTCACGGCCACGTCGATCTTCATCGGACGCGGCGTGTGCGGGATGCAGTCCAGATCGCAGGCTGGATCCGGGTTGTCGAGGTTCAGCGTCGGTGGGGCGATCTGGCTCTCGATGGCCTTGCAGCACATCGCAAGCTCCACGGAGCCTGCGGCGCCGAGCATGTGGCCGGTCGCGCCCTTGGTGGAGCTGACCGCAAACTTCTTGGCGTGGTCGCCGAATACCCGTTTCACGGCCATCACTTCGCACATGTCTCCGGCCGGCGTGCTGGTGGCGTGGCAGTTGACGTAGTCGACGTCCGTGGGGTTGAGACGTCCGGCGCGCATGGCCATCTGGATGCAGCGCGCCGCGCCGTCGCCTTCGGGATCGGGCGAGGTCATGTGGTTCGCGTCGGCCGTGTTGCCGTAGCCGACGAGCTCGGCGTAGATGCGGGAGCCTCGGGCTTTGGCGTGCTCCAGTTCTTCCAGGACGATGACGCAGGCGCCTTCGCCCATGACGAAGCCGTCGCGGTCGCGGTCGAACGGGCGGCTGGATTTCCGGGGTTCCGCATTGCGGGTGCTCATGGCGCGCATGGCGGCGAAACCGCTCATTCCCATGGGGACGATCGTGGCTTCGGTGCCGCCGGCGAACATGACCTTGGCATCGCCCATCTTGATCGTGCGCCAGGCCTCGCCGATGGCGTGGTTCGCCGTGGCGCAGGCGGAGCAGGTCGCGACATTGGGACCGCGCAGCTTGTGGTAGAGGGAGAACATCCCGGACGCCATGTTCAGGATCAGCATCGGGATCATGAACGGGGACACTCGTCCCGGGCCTTTGCCCAAAAGGATTTTGTGCTGCTCCTCGACGGTGTAGAGGCCGCCGATGCCCGAGCCGATGAAGCAGCCGATCTCCGTCGTGTCCTCTTTGGACAGGTCCAATCCGGAATCCTGGATCGCCTTCCATCCGGCATAGACGCCGAAGTGGGTGAAGCGGTCCGTTCGGCGGACTTCCTTCGCATTGGGGAAGGCCGAAACGGGGTCGAAGTTCTTCACCTCGGCCGCGATCTGGCAGTCATAGCCCGTCACGTCGAACTGGGTCACGCGGTCGATGCCGCAGACGCCGGCAAGGACGTTTTTCCAAAAGGAATCGATGTCGTGCCCGAGGGCGCCGACAATTCCGATGCCTGTGACGACGACTCTGCGATCTGCGATGCTTCCTGCCATAAATCAAACGGGGCAGCCGGGCCGGTTGCCCGCTGCCCCGGTGAAAATCGTGTGACGGTTACTTCCCAAGCTCCTCGACGTATTTGATCACGTCGCCGACGGTCTGGAGCTTCTCGGCCTGCTCGTCGGGAATCTCCATGCCGAACTCCTCTTCAAGGGCCATGACGAGCTCGACGGTGTCGAGTGAATCGGCGCCGAGATCCTCGATGAACTTGGCTTCGGGGGTGACCTGGTCGGCCTTCACACCAAGCTGTTCTACGATGATATCCTTGACGCGCTGTTCTGTGGGTTTCTCTGACATGATGTTCGGTTAGTTAGGTTGCGGGAGTGATTAGGCGACGACCTACCCAGCGTCAAGGGCGCTTTTCCTTGTCCCGAGATTGTTACCCCCACACTTCCGCCTCGCGCAACTGGCGCAGGAGCAGGCCTTCGAGCGACGTATCGGACGTGCAGGTGAAGAAGTGGACGCCGCGTTTGCCGCAGAACTCCGCCAGTTCGGCCCGGAACGCGTCCACCGTCGCCTGGTAGTGCTTCAGGCGGAACTTGCCGAAGGTGACCTCCTGCTGCGAGCCGGTCTCGGAATCCACCAACCGCAGGTCGCCGAAGGTCGTTGGGGCGACTTCTTCCGGCGCGAGGATCTGGATGGCGTTGACCTGGAAGCCGCGCGAGACGAGCGCCTTGAGGCCTACCTCGTAACCGGCCGGATCGAGGAAGTCGCTCAGGACGATGGCCGCGCCGGTTTGTCTGGCTTCCATTGCGCCGCGTTTGAGGGAGCCGTTCAGGTCAGCCGCGCCTCCCGCCGTCAGCGACGACAGCAGGGAGAAGTATTGCATCGTCGACTTCTTGCCGCGCACGGAGCGCAACGCCCCGGCGGCGGCGTTTTCGCGGGACGGATCGGCCGAGGGCTTCGGCTCCGCGACCAGCTCGATGGCTTTGCGGTTGCCGACGGTGGGGAAGGGGACGACGGAGACGCGGTCGAACCCGCACAGGGCCACGTAGCCGATGGCGGCGGCCACGCCGCGGGCGAAGTCGAACTTGGTCGGGTCGCCGAAGTTCATCGACTCGGAGGAGTCGAGGAAGATGCGGACGGGCAGCTCGCGCTCCTCCTCGTAGAGCTTGAGGAAAAGCCGGTCCAGCCGGCCGAAGAGGTTCCAGTCTAGATAACGGAAATCGTCGCCGAGGACGTAGTTGCGGTGGTCAGCAAACTCGACGGACAGGCCGCGGGCCTTGCTGCGGCGTTCGCCTTTCGACGTGGACTTGGTGCGACGCGCGGCCAGGAGCTGGAACTGCTCAAGGCGCCGGAGGAGTTCGGGTGGGAGAAGCGGGGTGGACATGGTCGCGGCTAGGGGTTGAGTCGGTGTCCGAGATTGGAATGGGAGCATGTGGGGACGCCGAGAGATGTGTCCCACCGGTAAGTTCCGCCAGAAGGACAACTCGATGGGCTAAAGTGCTTCGGAAGCAGTTGGCTGATCGGTGGGACGTTTACCGATCCAGTCGAGTTTGTTTTCAACCAACGGGCTCCTTCAGTCTGGATCTCTTCCAGATTTGCGATACAGGCGAAGCGCCGAACGTAGGGGCGAATTGTCACGATGCCGGGGATCATGACCATCGCCCAAAGCAGAATGGGGATTGCGATAGCGATTGCCACCCAGAGCCGCCGTCTCCCCAGCCAAACTCCGAAGATCAGAACCGAAATGACTACAGACAGGTAGACCCAGGCAACTTGGTGGGCATTCGAGAACGTGCGCTCGATGAACGTGTCGGTCATTGGCTTTTATGGTCGGCCTCCGTCGATCGTGCGCTCTTACGGTTTGCTGGTGCCGAAGGCACACCGGAAATTAGCCAGCCACAAGGTGGCTGGAAACGGCCGTCCTCGATTCCCCGAGTCCCGGAGGGACGTCGGAGTGCAACGATTTTACCAAAGGTAGCGTTCATCGTATTCCACTTCGCTCTTACGGAGAAACTCCACGTATTCCTCCTGAAACGTCTTTGTCCGGTGATGTTCCTCCTGATTGGCGATGTAGGCTTTCACCGCGTCGCGGGCCGTCGGGCTGACGCTGAACGCGCCGTAACCCTGCTGCCAGACGAACTCCTTCTCGCCGATGGTTTCGTGAATCCATCGCGAGGAGGTTTGTTTGATGTCCTGGATTAATGTCGCCAACGCGTGGGTGGCGCGGAGCCCGATCAGAAGATGGACATGGTCGTCCGTGCCGCCGATGGCCTCGGGTATGGCCTGCGCGGTCCGGGTCAAGCCGCCAAGGTATTCGTGGAGGCGCGCGCGCCAGGCCGTGTCGATCCATGGGCGACGGCCCTTCGTGCTGAAGACGACGTGGACATGGAGGCTGGTGTGGGTGGCGGGCATCAGTTCCGACGTCCCTGCGGGACGCGGGGTTCTTGGTGGACGTGGAACCAGCCACCTTGTGGCTGGCTAATTTCCGGAGGTCCCTTCGGGACGAAACGGGGTGCGGATGGATTTGCGAACCGTCCCATAGGCTCTGTGACTATTTCCCTGAGCGTTTTTGATCTTCTGGGCTTCCCTTCCATTTTGCAGTTCCCGGAAGCCATCCAGCCAACGAAGCCGAGAAGCCAATCACCGCGCTGACAGGGGAACAGCAGCCGATGGAGACAAAGGCCAGTTCGGTCGGCGGATCGGAATCTTCGTGGTAGAGGAAGGCGATCACACCTCCAAAGAAGAGTGTCGGCAGGACAAAGAAGAAGATCGTCCAGAGCAGTATGCATAGGCCGCGCGGCATGGAGTCACTACACCTTCACCAGCGCTTCCTTCGGCAGTTCCTTGAGGATGCTGGCGATGACGTGGTCGGTGGTGATGCCTTCGGCGTCGGCCTCGAAGTTGAGGATGAGGCGGTGGCGGAGGACGGTGGGCGCCACGACGAGGATGTCGTCGATGCTGACGTTGTAGCGGCCTTCGGTCAGGGCGCGGACCTTGGCGGCGAGGAGGAGGCATTGCCCACCGCGCGGACTGCTGCCGAAGCGGAGATACTGGTTCGTCACCGGTGCGGCCGTCTCTGACTTGGGATGCGTGGCCAGCACGAGGCGGACGGCGAAGTCCTTCACATGCGACGCCACGGGCACTTGCCGGACGAGCTGCTGGAAGTCGATCAAGGTCGCGCCGTCCATGATCTTTGCGATGGTCGCCTTGTGGCCTTCGGTCGTGCGCGTAAGGATTTCTGAAAGATCTCCGGCGGTCGGATACCCGACGACGAGCTTCACGAAGAACCGGTCGAGCTGGGCCTCGGGCAGGGGATAGGTGCCTTCCTGGTCGATGGGATTCTGCGTGGCGAGGACGAAGAACGGCTCCGCCAGTTTGCGGACCTGGCCGCCGGCGGTGACCTGTTTCTCCTGCATGGCCTCAAGCATCGCGGACTGCGTCTTGGGCGTGGCGCGGTTGATTTCGTCGGCGAGGACGAGGTGGGCGAAGACGGGTCCGTGCTGGAACTCGAAGGCGCGCCGCCCGTCGGGGCCTTCCATGACGAGGTTGGTGCCGAGGATGTCAGCCGGCATGAGGTCGGGGGTGAACTGGATGCGGCTGAAGCTGAGGTCCATCACCTCGCTGAGCGTGCGGACGAGGAGCGTCTTGCCGAGTCCGGGCACGCCTTCCAGCAGCACATGGCCGCCGGCGAAGAGGGAGGTGAGGGTGCCGTCGACGATGGCCTGATGGCCGACGATGACCTTGCCGATCTCGGCCCGGAGCTGGTTGAAGGCGTCTCGGAACTGCTGGATTCTTTCCGGGGTGTTCATGGCGTGTCTCTCTTGGCTTGCGCGGACGCTAACGCGGGTTCGTCGGGCGGCAATACCTAACGCGCCAAGCGGGCGCGGTAATCAGAAGGATGAAGGACGAAGGCCAGAACCGACCGGCGAAGGAGCCCTTCCTGGATCAGACGACCAGCGGCGAGACGTGGGACCAGATGTCAGCGGAGACTTCGTCGATCCGGCGCGTCGCATCGATGCGGCGGATGCGTCCGGACTCGGCCTTGGCGAGGGCTTCGTAGCCGGCGTGGATGCGTTCGAAGAACGCCCGGTCGGCCTCCTCGAAACGGTCGCGCTCGGGCTTCGCCCCGGAGCGGTGGCGACGTCGATCTTCGCTGACGTCGAGCGGCACTTCGAGGAAGAGCGTCAGCTCGGGCCGCGTGTCGCCGACGGCGAGGTCGATGACGTTTTGGACCTGCGCCGAGTCAAGGCCGCGGCCGGTTCCCTGGTAGACGGTGGTCGAGTCGTAGAAGCGGTCACAGAGCACGATGGCTCCGCTGACCAGGGCCGGGCGGATGATCTGGCGGACGAGCTGGGCGCGGCTGGCGTTCATCAGGAGCAGCTCCGTCTCGGCCGTCATGCCGACGTTGGGGGCGCTGTGCTTCAGCAGATGTCGGATCTCCTCGCCGATGGGTGTGCCGCCGGGTTCGCGCAGGGTGATGACCGAGCGGCCCAAGGCCACCAGACAGTCCGCGAGGATCTTGATCTGGGTGGATTTGCCGCTGCCTTCGTTTCCCTCGAAGGAGATGAATCTTCCGGTCATCGGATCGGCTGTGTGGTGGCCTACTTCGACTGCGGAATGGCGGGCGGCACCGGGGGTTGGCTCTTGGCAGGGAGCGCGGCGGGAATGGCGCCTGCGACGGATGGAAAATGTTTCACCAGGTATTCGACAAGGGAATCGATCTGCTTCGCATCGAGGATGCCGCCCTGTTCCTTGGCGAAGGCGGGCATGAGCGAACCGGGTTTTCCGTAGGTAACCCAGGCCCGCCAGTAGTCGGCGTTGGTCGCGGTCTTCACGGCGGCGAGATCGGGAACCATTGCCGCGCGGTGATCGGAGACGTGGCAGATGCCGCAGGCCGCGATGAAGAGCTTTTCACCGTGCCGATCCTTGGCCGGGTCCACGTGGCACTTCACGCAGTCGCCCTTGAAGACGGCCTGGCGGTCGCCGAGGGTCATGAGTTGGTTGCGTTCACGGTCGCTGAGGGTGTTCGGCGTGCTGGGTGTCGGGACGTTCGCCCGGACAATCAGCGACTGCTGTCCGGCGGAAGTGCTGACGTGGACGAGTTTTTGAACGAGGCCGAACTTGCCGACGAGGTTCATCGAAGCGGTCAGCGGGCCGGAATCGCCTGGCTTGAAGATCCAGGGAGTGGACGGGAGTTGGGCGACGGTGCAGCCGCAGCTGGTGGACACCGCATCGATGCGGGCCTCGGTCGGTCCGGTGTTGGTCACCCAAAACGTGAAGTTGATCGAGGTCTCGCCTGCTTTCGGCGTGATCTCCTTGCTCATCGCATCCCAGACGAACGGGTTCACCACGGGGACGGCGGGAGCCGCCGGCGTGGCGGTGGGAAGGGCAGGCGGAACCGGCGGTCCGTCGGCAAGGAGGCCGAAGGACACGCAGACCGATGCCAGCAGCGACGAGATACGCATGGGGCGACTGTAGCAGCGGCTGAATAGCTGACGAGAGGGAAGTGGCGTCGGGCGAAGCCCGAAATAGGAAGGCCAAACGAACGGATCGTGAAGTAGGCCAGGCATCCCCGCCCGGCCAGTCTGATCCATCCGCGAAGGACACGAAGAGCAGGAAGGCTGGCAGGGGGCTGCCACGCGGGCATCGCCGCGCCCCGCCAATGTTCCGCATCGTCGTAACGAGCCCTCATTTCTGTCGGCTGGCTTCCGGCCGGTGGCGCTGCCAGTTTCCGGCAGGGAACACCCAGACCGGAGGCGACCTATGAGGACTTCATCCACCAAACGACATCGACGGGCCTTTAGCATGACCGATTTGCTGGTTATCGTGGCCGTCATCGCGGTCGTCTCCTCCTTCGTTTTGCCAATCATGGCCACGAAAATGGCCAAGGACCGGGACCGGGCTCGACGAATTTCCTGCCTCAGCAATCTCAGTCAGATCTCCATGGGGTTTCGACTCTTCGCCAACGATGCGGGCGGCTATCCGTTCAGGCTCTTCTCGAATCCCACGAATGTTCCTCCAGGACTTGCTCCGTTCTCGACGAACAACGCCGCAGAGCTTTGGAAGCTCATCCAGGCGGCGCAGAACGACATCTCTTCACCACGCATCCTCCTCTGCCCGAGTGATCCTCACAGAACAACAGCATACTCGTTTCTCACCAATGGAGGGCCCGGTAGTTTCAGCCTTACGAACAACCGGCTGAACGCCCTGAGCTACTTCCTTTCCCTCGACGCGGACGAAGCCCAAAGGGGGAACATCCTTGCCGGAGACCGTTACCTGACGACCGACCCGGAAACGTCCTCGGAACAAAAGACCACGTTCCTCTTCGGCCAGCAGGATTTGGGTTCCAATTCGCCGACTACAAAATCCGTCCGCTGGATCTCGACCGTCCACAACGGCGGAGGCAACGCCGCCTTCATGGACGGTAGCGTGAGGAAACTGAGCACCGCGGAACTCAGGCAGATGCTCAAGCAGCAGCCCGCCGCCGCCAACCGCATCTGGCTCCCCAACTCCGACGCCACCGGCCGGGGCAATCCGTAGCGCAGGAGTCCGGGCGTCCGCGCCCGGACTACGGAACTGGTCACGCCCGCTTCAACTTCGGACCCTTTGCGGTGTCCTCGATGGTCCAGCCCTTTGCCTTCAGTTCGTCGCGGATGGCGTCGGAGCGTTTGAAATCCTTGGCCTTACGGGCGGCCTGGCGGTCTTCCAGCAGGGCGAGCAGTTCGGCGGGGGCTTCAAGTTGCGCGGGTTCTCCGATCCCAAGGACCAGGTCGACTTCGGCCCACGAGGCGAGCAGCCCGGCCGCTTCTCCGGGGGAGAGCTGGTGCGCCCCGCCGGGAGTGAGTGCCTGGTTGTTGGCGCGGATCCAGTCGAACACGGCGGCCCAGGCTTTGGAGACGTTGAGATCCTCTTCGAGGGCGTGCTTGAGATTGCTTACAAGGAACCCGCTGACGGGCGAAGTAATCGGCGCGGCGCCGCCGGCGATTTCTCTGAGCTTGGCCACGCATTCATCGAGCCGGGCCAGAGCGGTCTTGGCGCCGGCGAGGCCTTCAAGCGTGAAGTTGAACTGCTCCCGGTAATGTGCGCTGAGCAGGAGGAAGCGCACTTCGCGGCCGGTGAATCCCTTGGCGAGCAGGTCGCGCAGGGTGAAGTAGTTCCCGAGCGACTTGCTCATCTTCTTCCCTTCGACGAGCAGGTGGTAGCCGTGCATCCAGTGTTTCACGAAAGGCTTGCCGGTCGCGCCTTCGCTCTGGGCGATCTCATCCTCGTGATGCGGGAACGCCAGATCTTCGCCGCCAAGATGCAGGTCGAAGCTTTCTCCCAGCGCCTTCATCGACATCGCGCTGCACTCGATGTGCCAGCCGGGCCGGCCATCGCCCCAGGGGCTGGGCCAGAAGACGACGCCGTCATCCGGCACGCGGGCTTTCCAGAGCGCGAAGTCGGCCACGGACTCCTTCTCGTATTCGTCGGTGGCCACGCGTTCACCGACGCGCATGCCGTCGGAATTGAGGTTCACGAGCTGCCCGTATTTGCAGCCGCAGCCGCGATACTTCTCGATGCTGAAATAGATCGAACCATCGGCCGCCTTGTAGGCCACGCCGCGTTCCAGCAACCGGGCGATCAAGGCGATGATTTCGGGAATGTGCTCTGTGGCCCGGGGCGATTGATGCGGACGCAGGCAGTGAACGGTCTCCAGGTCCTGGAAGAACTCGGCTTCGTATTTGCCGGTGAATTCGGCGAGCGACTGTCCGGTCTCGCGCACCTTGCGGATGATCTTGTCCTCCACGTCGGTGATGTTCATGACGTGCTGCACGTTGAAGCCGGAGAATTCCAGCCAGCGCCGGGTCAGGTCGGCGAAGACGAAGGTGCGGATGTTCCCGATGTGGGCGAAGTCGTAGACGGTCGGTCCGCAGCAGTAGAGGCCGATCTTCTTGCCGGCGGGATCAAGCGGGACGAAGTCTTCGACCTGGCGGGTCAGGGTGTTGAAAAGGCGGACTGGCATGGGAGGGGGATTCAAAATGACCGATTCAAAATTCGAAATGACGAATCATTCGACCGTGACGCTCTTGGCGAGGTTGCGCGGTTTGTCGACGTCGCAGCCGCGCAGGACGGCGATGTGATAGGCGAGTAGTTGGAGCGGAACGACGGCCAGCAAAGGAAAGGTCTGCTCCAGGGTTGCGGGCACATGGATGACGTCGTTGGCGAAGGACCGGATGGACTCGTCGCCTTCCGTCGCGATGGCGATGACGGGGGATCTGCGGGCGCGGACCACTTCGAGGTTGCTCACGACCTTGTCATACATCGCGTCCTTCGGCGTGAGGATCACCGTCGGCGTCTTTTCGTCGAGCAGTGCGATGGGGCCGTGCTTCATTTCGGCCGCAGGATACCCTTCGGCGTGGATGTAGGAGATTTCCTTGAGCTTGAGCGCGCCTTCCAACGCGACCGGGAAACAGGCCTGTCGTCCAAGGAAGAAGAAGTCTTCCGCCGACTGATACTTGGCCGCGAGCGCCTTGATTTTGGGTTCCTGTTGGAGGATCGACTCGATCTGGCGGGGGATGGCCTCAAGAGCCTTCAAGATCTGGTGGCCGTGCGCCGAGGAAAGCATCCGTAGTCGGCCCAACAACACGGCGAGGAGGGTCAGGGCGGTGACCTGGGACGTGAAGGCTTTGGTCGAGGCAACGCCGATCTCGGGTCCGGCATGGAGGTAGATGCCGCCGTCGGCTTCTCGGGCGATCGTGCTTCCGACGACGTTGCAGACGGCGAGGACCTTGTGGCCGCGGCGTCGGGCTTCGCGCATGGCGGCAAGCGTGTCGGCGGTTTCGCCGGACTGGGTGATCACGAGGAACAACGTGTTCTTCTCGATGGGCGCGTTGCGGTAGCGGAACTCGCTGGCGTATTCGACCTCGACGGGAATGTGCGCGAATTCCTCGAGCAAATATTCGCCGACCAGCGCGGCGTGCCAGCTCGTGCCGCACGCGGCGATGACGATTTGATCGACGGCGCGCAGCTCGGCGATGGACATGTTCAAGCCGCCGAATTTCACGGTGGATTCATCGTGATCGATGCGGCCGCGGAGGGCGTTCTGCACGGTGCGGCCCTGCTCGAAAATCTCCTTGAGCATGAAGTGCGGGTAGGCGCCTTTCTCGGCGGCCTCGGCGTCGAATTCGAGCTTGGTGATCTGCGCGACGGCGGTGTCGTTGCCGAGGTTGTCGAGTTTGAAACCGTCGGCGGTGAGCGTGACGACGTCGTAGTCGTTCAGATAAACGACCTGCCGCGTGTGGGCGACGATCGCGCTCGCGTCGCTGGCGAGGAAATTTTCGCCCTCACCGACACCGACAATCAGCGGCGAGCCGCGCCGCGCGCCGACGATGATTCCCGGAAAATCCGAGCAAAGCACCGCGATGCCGTAAGTGCCGATGACCTCGCGCAGCGCGCTGATGACGGCCTGCGCGAGCGGGTGCGAGCCGGTGTTCGCGGCGCCGTTGGTGCGCGCGGGGAAGCCGTCTTTCTTGAGGCGTTCGTAATGTTCACCGATGACGTGCGCGAGGACTTCGGTGTCGGTCGAGGATTGGAAAACGTGGCCGTCTTTCAGCAGGCGGTCCTTGAGGCGGTCGTGGTTTTCGATGACGCCGTTGTGAACAATCGTGATCGTGCCGCCCTGGTCCGGATGCGGGTGGGAATTGACATCCGACGGCGGGCCGTGCGTGGCCCAGCGCGTGTGGCCGATGCCGACGGAGCCGGGCAGCGGCTGAGTCGCGAGGAGCTTGGCGAGACCCTCGTCGATCTTGCCTTTCTTCTTGCGCGTCCCGAGGTGTCCTTGAGCGAGGATCGAGATGCCCGCGCTGTCATAGCCGCGGTACTCCAAGCGGCGCAGTCCTTCGAGAAGGATCGGCGCGGCTTCTTTCGGTCCCACATAGCCAACGATTCCACACATAGATTTGTTTTTGCTTTTGTTCAGTTCGCCCCGGGCGATAAGGTGCGGGTGGTTAACGGCTCCACTCCGCAAAGTAAAGCAACTGTTATGTCCAACTCCGTGGCGAAACGACAGGC
>JAYVSO010000049.1:0-17690 GCA_043775315.1 Verrucomicrobiota bacterium | reverse complement strand
CTCGCGGGCCTCAGCGACGTGACGGAAGGCGGCATCATTCTCGCGGGCAAGGAACTCGTGGGCGCCGGGCCGGATCGCGGCGTGGTCTTTCAGTCGCCGTGTTTGCTGCCTTGGTTTACAGCGTTTGAAAACGTGATGCTTGGTGTGGATCAAGTTTTTTTCACGGCGACGAAGGCCGAGCGCAAACAGATCGTGGAATACTACCTCACAGTAGTGGGCTTGGGCGACGCGATGCACAAAAGGCCGGGCGAGCTTTCACAAGGGATGCGGCAGCGCGTCGGCATCGCCCGCGCCTTCGCCCTCAAACCGAAGATGCTCCTGCTGGACGAGCCGTTCGGCATGTTGGATTCCCTCACCCGCCACGAACTCCAACAGGTGCTGATCGAGCTTTGGAGGAAGAACAAGATCACGGCCATGATGGTGACTCACGACGTGGACGAGGCCTTGTTCCTTTCGGATCGCATCGTCTGCATGACCGACGGCCCCGAGGCTGAAGTCGGCGACATCATCGAGGTGAACTTCCCGAGGCCGCGCGAACGCAAGGCGGTGATGGAACATCCGGACTACTACAAGCTCCGCGAACGCCTGATCGAGTTCCTGGAGATTCATGCCCACAAGAGGAAAAGCCACAGCGCCACGCCCGCAGGCCCTTCCGACGATTCCCCATCCCCCGTGCCCACTCCCACAAAACCCAAGGCCGTTGACCCGGATCAAATCCACAACGCGCCGAAGCCCGAAACTGCCTCCGTATGAAGAAAACTCTGCTGACCCTGACTTCCGCCGCCGTCGCGCTCGGCACCTCGGTGCCCGCCTTCGCCCAGTATGCACCGCCGCCGCCGACCCAGCCGTTTCCCGGCTTCGTCAACGACTACCTCCACAAACAGGATCCCTACTACGCGAACTGGGACATCGGCGGATCGTTCCGTATGCGGTATGAGCTAAAGGAAAACGGCCTCGGCCTTCCTCCCGCGAACGACTTCCGCAAGACGGGCGTAGACAACGACAACAGCTACTTCAGCTCGAAGCTGCTCATGAAGGTCGGCTACACCGCGCGCTGGTGGAACTTCCTCGTCGAAGGCCGCAACAGCTCCACCACCGGCGACGACCGCAATCCAAACTTCGAATCCGACGGCCCGATCGACATCCACCAGGCATTTGTCTTCGTCGGAAACCACAAGGAATTTCCCGTCTCCGTGAAGCTGGGTCGCCAGGAACTGAGCTATGGTGACGAACGCCTCGTCGGCGCCTTCGCCTGGCACAACATCGGGCGCGTGTTCGATGCCGCCAAAGTGCGCTGGCAGAACTCGTGGTTCGCCGCGGATGTTTTCAGCTCCAAAATCGTCCTGCCCGACGACAACAATCTGAACGGTTGGAATGACTACAACTATTTCTCCGGGGTTCATGTCACCACCAAGAAGATCCCGAAGAACCTGACGGAGCTCTACTTCTTCGCCCGCAACGACGAGCGCGGCAGCACCGCCGCGGAGCCCGGAGCCTTCGCGCCGTTCCAATCCGCAGCCCCGTTCGCCCGCGACATCTACACCGTCGGCGCACGCTTCCGCTCCGCCACCAACGAACTCGGCAACTGGGACTACACGGTCGAAGGCGCCTACCAGTTCGGCAATTGGAAGCCCACCGCCGCCAGCGCCCGGCAGGACCACCAGGCCTATGCGTTCGTCGCCAACCTCGGCTACACCTTCGCCGAGACCTTCGGCACTCCGCGCATCGCGCTGGAATACGCCTTCGGTTCGGGCGACAGCAATCCGAACGACAACAAGCACGAGACCTTCGACAACCTGTATCCCACGAACCACAAGTTCTACGGCTACATGGACTACTTCTCATGGCAGAACCTCCACGATGTCCGCGCCATCTACCAGATGAAGCCCCATCCCCGGGTCTCGTTCTCCCTGGAAGGCCACCTCTTCTGGGTCGCCGACACGGCGGACAATCTCTACAACGTCGGCGGCGTCGCCCGTGGTGCCGGGCCCAGTGCCGCCGCCTTCGGCCGCAATCCCGGCTACGACAACTTCATCGGGTCCGAGATCGATGTCGTCGTGGGATACTCCATCAACAAGTTCGCGATGCTGGAAGGCGGCTACGGCCACTTCTTCCCCGGCAGCTACGTGAACAGCACCTGGCAGAATTCCGGCGGTTCGGCAGCAGGCGACTGGTTCTATCTCCAGACCGTCATCCGCTTCTGATTTCTCCGTTGGCTGGTTGGCGACTGAGGGCGGCCGGGCTTTTGTCCGGCCGCCCTTCTTCGTTTCCATACACATCACCTCCTCCTCCGGCCTACGACGAATCAGTGGCTTGAAATGATCGCCCTGTGTGCGAACCACCATCGGGGATTTTGAAAAGGCCACAGTCTACCAGTGATCCGCTGCGCTTCCCTGGCAGTCACAACACGGTCGTGAAACCCGCTTCACCTCCACGATGCCCGTTATTCTTCCGTCATTCCGGCTGATCCCGCACCGATGAACAGCATTCATCGCCGCGATGAACACGATGAACAAAATCGAATGCCGATTCCGGGTGTTGCGGCTTCGGGTTTGCTTCCTACCCCTATTGTGTTGGCCGCGCCCCCGGCATCCAGATCAAGCAGCCTTTCCCGAACCGGATCCTCCGGCACGGGGGAAGGTGGGTTAGTCGCGGACAAATCCCCGGTCGACCTGCTGCTGGCCGAGCAAAGCCGCCTCACGCCGATCGAACGGTTCTCCCGCATCCACGATTCAGGAAGCCATCCAAGAATCACGAGCCTCTACCGCGAACTGATCCCGGCGTCGCGGCCGAAATCCGGCCAGCAGTTCGCCTTCGAGGTCGACATCGACAAATGCTCCGGCTGCAAGGCGTGCGTCACCGCCTGCCATTCCTTGAACGGACTGGACGACAATGAATCCTGGCGCAGCGTGGGTCTGCTGATTGAAGAAGTCCCGATCGCCTTCAAGCCATCCGACATCAGGCATCAGGCATCAGGCATCGCATCGCCTGCCTCTCTTCAGCGCACGGTCACCACCGCCTGCCACCACTGCGTCGATCCCGGATGCCTCAACGGCTGTCCCGTCCTCGCCTACGAAAAGGATCCGGTCACCGGCATCGTCCGGCATCTCGATGACCAGTGCATCGGCTGCCAATACTGCGTGATGAAGTGCCCCTACGAGGTGCCGCGCTACTCCGCCCGGCTGGGCATCGTCCGCAAGTGCGACATGTGCACCCAGCGCCTCGAAACCGGCGAAGCCCCGGCCTGCGTCCAGGCTTGCCCGAACGAAGCCATCCGCATCCGCATCATCGATGTCGCGGATATCCTCTCCACCTTTCGGCCGGTGGAGCCGCCCGCCAAAAACGGGCACAACGGCACAAGCGATGACGGCGGCCTAATCTCTTTCAACTCGTTCCTCCCCGGATCACCCGCCCCGGACATCACGGTGCCGACGACACGCTTCAAGTCGTCGCTTGATCGGATCGGAACCCTGGTTCCGGCCGATGCCGCTGCCCTTCGTCCGTCCGACCCGCATCTCCCGCTCGCCCTGATGCTGCCCCTGTCCCAGCTCTCGGTCGGAATCATCATGGCAGCGGCGGTGCTGGGCTCTCCCGAGCAGTTCAAAGCGGGCTCGACCGCTGCATTCGTCGTCATGGCGGCGGCGTTGGGAATAGGAACACTCCATCTGGGCCAACCGCTCCGCGCCTGGAAAGCGTTCCTCGGCTGGAGGAAATCCTGGTTCAGCCGCGAAGCCATCGCCTTCGGACTTTACCTCAAGGCCCTCGCCGTGCTGACCGCGACGCTCTGGCTCAAACCCGATCTGCTTCACTCCGGAATCCAGCTTCCAGCTTTAGGTATCACCGCGTCCCTCGGCCTTCTATCAGTGTTCTGCTCGGTCATGCTCTACGTCGACACGCGGCGGAGGTTTTGGTCCGTCGGACGAACGGCCGGAAAGTTCTTCGGTTCAACCTTGCTCCTGGGCCTCGCTGCCAGCGCCGTGTTGGTTCACAGCCAGATGTTGTGGCTGGCGATCTCCGTCGCCTTCGTCGCGAAACTCGCGGTCGAGTTCGAGATCCTCGCATCGCTCAAGCTCACGAACCGCTCGGAACTTCATCGCTCGGCCCGGTTGATCACGGGCCATTTCCGGAAACTGGGCATCGTTCGCCTCGCCCTCGGCGCGGCGGGCGGCCTTGTTATGCCGGGACTCGTCCTCGGCGGCCTGATGTCGATGACACCCGTCGCGGGACTCGTGGCGGCATCCCTGCTGATGGTGGGGGAAGTCTGCGAGCGTGTGCTTTTTTTCGCCGCCGTTGCTCCGGACAAAATGCCCGGAGGGATCACCACATGACCACGCCCATCGTCAGCCCGCAGGCCTCCCCGTTGGAGAACGCGTTCCGCGCCTTCGACGGGGCGATGACTTCGGAGCTTGTCCAGAGTCCGGCCGACTTCGGTCTTGGCAACACTCCCGCCCGGCTCATTCCCGACGCGACCACGACGGTCGTCTGCGGCTTCTGTTCCACCGGTTGCGGTCTGAACATCCATTTGAAGGACGGCGTGGCGGTCAACCTCACGGCGGACCCTTCGTATCCGGTCAATCTCGGCATGGCCTGCCCGAAAGGCTGGGAGGCCTTGACGCCGTTGGACGCCCAGGACCGCGGCACGAGTCCCCTGCTGCGGAACGATTCCGGAACTCTTCAGCCGACGGATTGGGACACGGCCATGACGACGTTCTGCGAACGCTTCAAAGCCATCCAGGCCAGGCACGGCAACGATTCCGTCGCCTGGATCGGCACCGGCCAGATCGCGGTGGAGGAGTTCGCCTTCCTCGGCGCGCTCGGGAAGTTCGGCATGGGCCTGAAGCACGGCGACGGCAACACGCGCCAGTGCATGGCCACCTCCGCCGTGGCCTACAAGGAGTCGTTCGGGTTCGACGCGCCGCCCTACACCTATGCGGACTTCGAGCAGTCGGACGTGCTCGTCTTCATCGGGGCAAATCCCTGCATCGCCCACCCGATCATGTGGCAACGGGTCCTGAGAAACCCGAACAAGCCCGAGATCATCGTCATCGATCCGCGCCGCACGGAGACGGCGATGAACGCCACGCAGCATCTCGGTTTGAAACCCAAGAGCGATCTCGTCCTGCTCTACGGGTTGGCGAACATGCTGGTCCAAAACGGCTGGATCGACCGCGGCTACATCGGCGATTCGACGACAGGCTTCGAGGCCTTCGCCGAGTTTGTCCGGCAGTTCACCCCCGACACCGTCGCGGCCCAGACCGGCTTGACCGTCGGCCAGCTCTATCGCTGCGCGGAAACGATCCACCACGGCAAGGCCGTCAGCCTTTGGTGGACGATGGGCGTGAACCAGAGCCACGAGGCCACCCGGACCGCGCAGGCCATCATCAACCTCGCCCTGATGACAGGAAACATCGGGCGCCCCGGCACCGGCTCGAACTCGATCACCGGCCAGTGCAACGCCATGGGCAGCCGCCTCTGGAGCAACACCACGAACCTCCTCGGCGGGCATGATTTCAAGAAGCAGGAGCAACGCGAAAAGGTGGCCGGCGTCCTCGGCATTTCGGAGGACCGCATTCCGCAGGAAGCTTCGTGGGCCTACGACCAGATCCTCGCCGGCATCGACTCCGGCGCGATCAAGGGCCTGTGGATCCTCGCGACCAACACGGCCCACTCGTGGATCAACCAGAAGTCGATTCGAGAAACCTTTTCCAAACTGGAGTTCCTCGTCGTGCAGGACATGTATCCGACGACGGAGACCGCCCAGCTGGCCGACCTATATCTCCCCGCAGCCGGCTGGGGTGAGAAGGAAGGCACGTTCATCAACTCCGAGCGCCGTTATGGGCTATTGAAGAAAGTGCGCCGCGCACCGGGCCAGGCGTTGAGCGACTTCAACATCTTCCGCCTGATCGCCCACCACTGGGGCTGCGGAGAAATGTTCACGAAGTGGAGTTCGCCCGAAGCCGCCTTCCAGATCCTCAAGCAACTCTCCGCCGGCCAACCCTGCGACATCACGGGGATCGATGATTACCCGATGATTGATCAGTGCGGCGGCGTGCAATGGCCGTGGCCTTCCCAGATGCCGAATGCCAGATCCCGGACGCCGGATGCCGAGCGCCGCCTCTTCGCCGATGGCCGCTATTTCACCGCCGACGGCCGGGCCAGGTTCGTCTTCGAACAACCCCGTCCCGTGGCCGAACCGACGAGCCCCGAGTTCCCCATCGTTCTCCTGACTGGCCGGGGCACAAGCGCGCAGTGGCACACCAACAGCCGCACCGGCAAGTCCGCCATCCTCCGCCAGCTCTACCCGGCCAACGTTTACGTCGAGATCAACCCTGACGACGCCGAGCGGTTGGGCATCGAGCCCAACTCGCCGGTCGAGGTCGCCTCCGCACGCGGGCGGATCACCGCCACGGCCTTCGTCACCGGCACCGTCCAGCCCGGCACGGTCTTCATGCCGATGCACTATGCGGAGACGAACAAGCTGACCTTTCCCTCCTTCGATCCGTATTCGCGCCAACCCAGCTACAAACACTGCGCCGTGAATCTCAAACCACTCTAAGCCATGACCACGGAAGCCACCACGCCCGCTCCGCCTCCGGGAACCTCCTTCACTGCGGAGCAGAAGGAGTTTCTCGCCGGGCTCATGGCGGGAGTCGCCCAACGCAACATCCATCCCTATGTCGGCATCGTTCCCGGCTCGGGCGCGATCACCGCGACGCCCGGGGAAGGCGGCGAGAACCTCGCTTCCCCTTCCACAAAATGGCACGGCCAGGACGTCGCCGATCTCTGCAAGCAGGAGCTGTGGAAGATGCAGGAACACGGCCTCGACTGCTGGGACCGCCTGCTCGCGCACTCCGACGCCGACACGCATCCGGACGAAGAGCACAATTTCCGCTTCCGCTTCTACGGGCTCTTCTACGTCGCGCCCAACCAGGCGTCCTTCATGCTCCGCTGCCGCATTCCGGCTGGAGAACTGACATCCGTCCAACTGCGCGGCCTCGCCGAAATGGCGGATCTCTACGGCAACGGCAAGTCGGCGATCACCACCCGTTCCAATCTCCAGATCCGCGAGATCGCGCCCAAGAACCTGGTCAACGTCCTGACGAAGCTGCAGAGCCTCGGCCTGACCTCGAAGGGTTCCGGCGTGGACAACGTCCGCAACATCACCGCGTCTCCCACGGCCGGAATCGATCCGCAGGAGTATCTCGACTCCCGGCCCCATGCCTACGGGCTCCACCACTACATCCTGAACAACCGCGACCTCTTCGACCTGCCGCGCAAGTTCAACGTCTCCTTCGAAGGCGGCGGCGCGATCGACACCGTCGCGGACACGAACGACATCGGCTTCATGGCGGTGAAGGTCGCGGCGGCGGAAGGCACCTCCCTCAAAGACGGGTCCACGATCGCCTTGGAGGCCGGCGTCCACTACCGCGTCGAACTCGCGGGCATCACCGGCCACAAGCAGTTCGCCAAGGATGCCGGCATCGTCATCAAGCCGAACGAAGCCGTCGCCGTGTCGGCCGCGATTCTCCGTGTCTTCTCCGAGCACGGCGACCGCACCGACCGCAAGAAGGCCCGTCTCAAGTATCTGATCGACAAATGGGGCACCGAAAGGTTCCTCGCCGAGACCCAGAAGAAGTTGGCCTTCCCCCTGGTGAAACTCGCGGCCGACCGCTGCGCGCCACGGCATCCCGCCATCCGTCACGGCCATGTCGGAGTCTATCGCCAGAACCGGCCCGGCCGGAACTACGTCGGCGCGGTCGTGCCCGTGGGCATCATGTCGTCGAAGCAGATGCGCCGTGCCGCGGACCTCGCGGAGAACTACGGCAGCGGCCAGATCCGCCTGACGCCGTGGCAGAATTTCATCATCACGGATGTGCCCGACGGCTTCGTCGACACGTTGAAGCGCAACCTCGCCCGGGCCGGACTCCCGGCCGACACCACCAACATCCTTGGCGGCCTCGTCGCCTGCACGGGCAACAACGGCTGCAAGTATTCCAGCGCCGACACGAAGGGAAACGCCGTGGCCCTGGGCGACCACCTCAACCGGAAGCT
Source organism: Verrucomicrobiota bacterium (assembly GCA_043775315.1). Lineage (GTDB taxonomy): Bacteria > Verrucomicrobiota > Verrucomicrobiia > Limisphaerales > CANJSG01 > CANJSG01. Next base: position 9,638 of record JAYVSO010000049.1, on the reverse strand, counting down.
CCAGCTCGACCAGCCCATCAACATCCACCTGACCGGCTGCCCGAACAGCTGCGCCCAGCACTACATGGGCGACATCGGCATGCAGGCCGTCCGCGTGGCCAACGGCAAGGAAAGCGTCGAAGGCTACAACATCGCCTTCGGCGGCGGCTTCGGCAGCCACCAGGCCGTGGCCAAGCAGGTCTTCAGCAACATCCCGTTCACAGAAATCCCCGGGCTGCTTGAGAAGGTCCTGAAGGTCTACCTCGCCCGACGCCAGGGCGGCGAAAGCTTCGCCGTCTTCACCCGCCGCCATGAGTTGAAGCAGTTGCAGGAGCTCTTTTCGGAATGAACCCATGAAACTGGAAACCCGGAATCCGAAGGCCAAAACCCGAAAGAAGCGGGAAGGCCAAAGCCCAAACGAGTGGCGGCACACGGTTGGACCATCCCCCGCGGTGATGGCCGTCCGAATCCCCGGCGTCCGTTCGATTCAACCCAAACTCCGAAGTTGGAATCAGCGGATGAGAACGGACCGGGGAGCGCACGCGTCCCGCGTGCTGTTTTCGGCGTCCCGCCGAAAATCTCGTCGTCCATTTTCTTCCCCCCGGAAAGGAGACAGACAGTGTGACGAAGGTTTGGGCGGGACGCCCAAACCCGCACGCGGGACGCGTGCGCTCCCATTTCTGTTTCAGAGTTCGATTCAATCGAATCGTCCAGGTGCGTCGCGCCCCGCGACTTCGGCATTCGACATTCATTCGTCCTTTGGCCATCGAACTTCGTCATTCCCCGTCCAATGAATTTCATCCCCCAGCTTCCCGAGTCCGCGCCGTTCACTCCGGAACAACGCGCCTACCTGAACGGCTACCTCGCCGGCCTGTTCTCGTATGTGCCGGTGCCGGCCACCGTCGCTTCGCCCGGAGCCGCCACGGCCAAGCCGCTCCAACCGCTCGCCATCTTCTTCGGAACCCAGACGGGCACGGCTGAGAAACTAGCGAAACGCGTATCCAAAGAAGCCGGCAAACATGGCTTCGCCCCGACAATCCACGATCTCGCGAAGTATCCTTTCAACCAGCTCGCCTCGGAACAGAACGTCCTCGTGCTCACCAGCACCTACGGCGACGGCGAACCGCCCGACACCGCCAAGTCGTTCTGGGAGGCGCTCGCTGCGGACACCGCCCCCAAGCTCGCGACGATGCGCTATTCGGTCCTCGCGCTGGGCGACACGAACTACGCGCGCTTCTGCCAGTTCGGCAAAGACGTCGACATGCGGCTGGAGACCCTCGGCGCCAAACGCATCCAGCCGCGCACCGACTGCGACGTGGACTACGAGGAACCTTTTGCCAAATGGCTCGCGTCCACCTTGCCGGCGCTCGCTGAAGCCAACGGCCCCATCTCAGCCGCAACTGCCGTCTCAGCGACTTCGACGTCCGATGTTTCCGAGGAGGAAGGATCCAAGTGGACGAAGAGCAATCCGTTCCCGGCCAAGCTGGTCACCAACCGGCGGCTGAACGGCCAGGGATCGGGCAAGGACGTGCGCCATTTCGAGATCGCGCTCGAAGGCTCGGATCTCACCTACGAGGTGGGCGACGCACTCGGAGTGACGCCGACCAATGATTCGACCGTCGTGTCGGAGCTGGTCACAGCGCTCGGTTTCAGCGGCGACGAGGAGGTTCCAGGCAAGGACGGCAAGCCCCTGTCGATCCGCTCGGCCTTGCTCGGCCACTACGACATCACGCGGATTCCCCGGCCCTTCCTCGCCGCCGTGGCCGAGCGATCGGGCGACGATCTTCTCAAGCAGTTGACCGCCCCCACCGCCAACGGCGAGCTCGGCAAGTTTCTCTTCGGCCGCGAAACCATCGACCTGCTGCTGGCCCATCCGAAAGCGCGGTTCTCTCCGACGGAGTTCGTGGCCTTGCTGAAGAAACTCCAGCCGCGCCTCTACTCCATTTCCTCCAGCCTCAAGGCGCATCCGGGCCAGGTGCATCTCACCGTCGGCGTCGTCCGCTACGAATCCCTCGGCCGCAAGCGCGCCGGAGTCTGCTCCACCTTCCTTGCCGAACGGGCCGACGCCGCAGCGGTTCCGGTCTTCGTCCACCAGAACACCGGCTTCCGTCCGCCCGCGTCTGACAAGCCGCTGATCATGGTCGGACCGGGAACAGGCATCGCGCCCTTCCGCGCCTACCTCGAAGAGCGCAAGGCCACCGGCGCCAAGGGCCGCAACTGGCTCTTCTTCGGCGACCAGAAGTCCACGACGGACTTCCTCTACCAGGACGAAATCTCGGCTATGCAGAAAGACGGGTTGCTCAACCGTCTGGACCTCGCCTGGTCGCGCGACCAAACGGAGAAGGTCTATGTCCAGCAGCGGATGCTGGAGAACGCGAAGGAGCTCTTCGCCTGGCTGGAAGATGGTGCCGGCTTCTACGTCTGCGGCGACGCCAGCCGGATGGCCAAGGACGTGGACCTGGCCTTGCACCAAGTCGTCGAAAAGGCCGGTGGCAAGACGGCCGAGCAAGCCGCCGACTACATCAAGAAACTGAAGTCCGAGAAGCGCTACCAACGCGACGTGTATTGAGCGTAGCGCCAACTGGCAATCGACTGCATCGCGGGTTGGTAACCCACTGGCATCGGACATGTCGAGCGCCCAAGGTTCATCGCCCCAAATGAGTCAAAGGGTTCATTGCACCGGATGGTCAACGACGCTGACACCTCTGCAATCAATCGCACGGTATCCTGCTGTGGTGTCGAGCCTCAAGGTGCTGCGCCCACCTCGCTCACCGACGATCTTTAAATCGAGCATTGTCGGGCAACCAACGATCGCACCCTCACAAACCTGATAATTGAGAACATTCTCAAAAACCAAAAGCTTCGGAACCAAATCATCGCTCCATTCATTGGCAGGCAACTCGCACTCCATCGTGATAGTCGCAGTCTCTGTATGCTCGATGACTTTCAAGAGTCGTCCGTCGTGAATGTAGATGTTGGAAATGTCCATATGAGCAATGCCCTCAGACAACCTGCCGGTTGCCAATCGGCGATACAGCAGGCTGGCAACCTGCGCTACCAGTTCAAGCTACTCTTCCATTTCAGCCAGAAACCCAACCACAAAAGCTATGACCAAAGCCCAGCTCTCCGAAACCATCCTCGCCGCCAAGAAGCGCAAGAAGACTACCTGGGCCGCCATCGCCCAGGCCGCCGGTTTGTCCGAGGTTTACACCACCTCTGCCTGCCTTGGGGAAAACGCGCTCGACGCCGGCGCCGCCATCAAAGTCGCCAAGTTTCTCGGCCTCAAAGCCGACGTGGCCGAGGCACTCACGGAGTTCGCCAACAAGGGCGAAGCCGCGCCGACCGTGCCGAAAGAGCCGCTGCAATACCGCTTCCAGGAAATCATCTACGTCTACGGCTCCACGATGAAGGCGTTGATCGAGGAGAAGTTCGGACCCGGGATCATGAGCGCCATCGACTTCACCATGGACATCGAAAAGGTCGAGGACCCCAAGGGCGACCGCGTGAAGATCACGATGAACGGAAAGTTCCTCGGCTACAAAAAGTGGTAGCAGGTCGCCCGGCCGGAGCCCGGTCCTAAACGACTTGCAACCCGCGACTACACCAAGTCGTCAGACGGACCGGCATCCATCGGGACGCTTCCTTCCACGCCCTCGGGTCCGGTCCCGGGAACGGAATACTTCCTCAGATACTTCAAAGCCACGGCCAGATCGCGCGGCATCGGGGCCTCGATCACGACCGGTTCTCCGGTGACCGGATGCTTAAACTCCAGAGTGGCGGCATGGAGGGCGAGTCGCGGCGTGAGCGGCTTCTCCTCCTCGGTTTCCTTCAGGCGGTAGTTCCGTTTGATGGACGAAAGCCAGAGCGGTTTGCCGCCGTAAACCGTGTCGGCGCAGATGGGCAGCTTGACCCATTTGAGGTGCACGCGGATCTGGTGGGTGCGGCCGGTGACCGGATGGCACCTGACCCACGCGTGTCTCCTGAACGTCTCAAGGACCTCGCACCGGGTGAGGGATTTCTTGCCGCTCTTCGGATCGACGCGCATCAGCGCCTGCTGCATCGGGTGATGGGACAAGGGCATGTCCACTTCGAACGCCGTCTCCGCGGGGAAACCGTTGACAAGGGCGAAGTAGGTCTTCAACGGCTTGTCGGAGCCGAACAGGTTCGCCAACTGGACCAGGACGGGTTTGTTCCGGGCCAGCAGGATCACGCCGCTGGTTTCGAAATCAAGCCGATGGGCGTTGGCCAGATAGTCGATCCCATGCTTCACCGCCCAGGGCTTCTTCGCTTCGATGCCGGCGTGCAGAAGCTTCATCAGGTTCGGCCTCTCCGCATCATAGCGGTCGGGCGAGGTCAGAAGTTTGGCTGGTTTGTCGATCGCGAGCAGGTGCTCGTCCTTGTAGAGGATCGGGATCTCCCAGAATTCCTTGGTCGCCGGGGAGGAGAGCTTGATGGTGTCGGCCACGGCGTCAGTGATGTTCCGCTCAGGACTGCGGAACGACGAGCTTGAGCTCGGTCGCCTGACGGTTCAGCCACTCGCTGAAGCTGTAGTAGACGCGCTGTTCGCGAAACCGCTGGCCATAGGCCGGAAGTTCTTCCTTCAGCTTGGCGGGATCCACGGCCTGCTTGGAAACAAGGTGCATGACGACCCCGCCGTCCTGGAGGGGAACAAACGCGGTGCTCGCGCCGACCTTGAGGCCCGAGGTGTATCCCTTGAGCAGCCGGATATCGACGGGCAACGGGCTGTCGGGAAGGGCCTGGGTGGCGAGCGAGAACCTAGGAAGCGGCACGACGGAGAATCCCGCCGCTTTCGCCGTGGCGGCAAACCCCTTCACAACCGGGGTCGTGTTGGTAAGCGTCGACGCAAACTTCTCGCCGGCATTCCGCGCGAGCTTGAGGGATTCCTCGCGTTTGAAATCCGAGGTGACCTGGGTCCGGACCGTCTCGAATGGGAGCAGGCGAGCCGGGACCACCTGTTTGAGGAGCAACACGTAGACTCCCTTGTCGGTGGACAGGGGGCGGAGGGAATACGGCTTCTCCTGGGTCAAGGCGAAGGTCGCCTCGGAGAATCCCTCGGCTGAAACTCCCAGCGGACCGACGGAGGCTTCAAACGGGAGCGTGTTCATGACTGGAAGCTTCGCTGCCGCGGCCTGCTTCTCAAACAACCCGGACACATAGGGGCCTTCCTTCTGCGCTTCGTAGACGTCGTTGATCAGTTTGGCGGCCGCGATCCGCGCTTCGGAACCGGCAATCGATCCACGGATTTCGGTGCGGATGCGCTCAAGAGCCTCCGGCTTGGTCATCTGGCGACCGGTCAGGGGCTCGATCAATGCGTTCGTGCCCATCTGCGTGAACTGGTTCTCGACGATCGCGGCCATGTTGGTGCCCTGTTTGGCGATCTTGACGTCGGCTTCGGCGAAGAAGTTCGTCAGTGGAATGAACACGTAGTTCGCGGAACGCTGTTCTGGTTGGCGGTAGAACGACTGGTTCAAGCTGAAGTAATTGCTGACGGACATCGCATCGGCCTTGACCTCGGCCAGGAAGTTCGTGGCGCTTACGACGGCGGCCTCGACGACCATATCCTCGTGGGCTCGGCGGAAGTTGTCCTCGACCTCGGCCTGGGTGACGAGTGAACCGGGGGCGCCAAATATCGCGGCCAGGTGCAGGCGTCCGACCTCGGTCCGCGCATAACGGTCCATGTCCTGGTCGGTCAGTCCGGGGATCTTGGTGTCGATGTTGGCAAGGATCTTCTGGTAGGTCGGGAGGTCGAGGGTGGCGTTCTCACCAACGAGCATGTTCCGGAGAAACTTGGCCGTGACCTCGGAAGAGATCTCGATGCGATAATGGCGGATCGCCTCCTCGACCAGGATGCGGTTGAAGACCTCCTGCTTCAGGTCCTGACCATCACGCGGAACCTGGCCGGTCCTGAGAAGGCTCTGGAGGCTGGCCAGTTTCCGGGCGCTTGTATACTCCTCCCGCTTGATAGGGCGGCCGTTAATGGAGCCGATGGCGAGGTCGCCTTGATTCCGCCCGCCGCTCCCGCCGGACGAGTAGAACGAAACGAGTGAAACGATGACGACAGGGATCGCGATGATCCAAATCCAGCTCTGGTGCTTGCGGAGACTACCAATCATAAGGGCATTAAAAAGTGAGGGCGGAAGCTAGCCGCCCGGGAAAAAGCCGGTCAAACGCAAATGCGGAACACCGGGGGATATCGGTTCCGGCCAAATCGGCGGGTAGTCGTCACTCCAACCCCAAGACGCGACGGCCTTCGGCCGAAATCATCGATTGATGCCACGGCGGATCCCAGACGATCTCCACCGAAGCCTCTTCGACGCCGGGAAGCGTCAGGATCTTCTGCTGGGCATCGCCGGCAATGGTCGCGCCCATGCCGCACCCCGGGGCCGTCAGTGTCATCTTGACCGAAACCTTGCTGCCACCGGCCGTGCCGGGATCGACCGCCATGTCATACACGAGGCCAAGGTCCACGATGTTCACCGGGATCTCCGGGTCGTACACCTGCTTGAGCTGCTCCCACACGCGCTCGATTTCGAAGACGCCATCCGCCGCCGCCAGTGCGACCGGTTCGCGCCCGAGCGCATCCGCGTCGCGATTTTGGATCCGGAAAAGTCCGCCGAAGTCCGGCGCCATCACCGTGAAAGTGCCGCCGAGTTCCTGAGTGATCGCCACGGTCGTCCCGGCGGGCAGGACGCGATCGGCGCCCTCGGGGATTTTGATCGCGGTGATTTCGCGGGTGAGGGTGATGGTGCCGTCGGTGTTCATGCCAGGGATTCGGATGCCAGCGGTTCGGCAAAGAGCACTTCCACGTCGCGCGATTTTTTCTCGATCAGCTCGGCCATTTTTTCCTTCGCGATCGCGTAGTCGCTGCAGATTCCTTGGAGCAGGTCTTGCGCTTCATCGAAGCGCCCGAGCTGCCGCATCGCCTCGGCGCGGAAGAGCACGAACTCATGCTCGCCGTCCTTCAGCAACTCGACGAGGCGCTCCAGATTTTCCACCGATTCCGGCGACTGCGGGTAGCGCCCGGGCCCTTCCTCGCGCCGGTGCTTGTCGTTCGCGCGCCACCACGCGAAGACACGCAGCTCCGTCTCCTGCTCGGGCTGCGTGGCCATGCCGGACTTCAGCGCCTCGAGGTAATCCGCCTCCTCGACGGGCTCTACGTACGGCAGCTTTTTCCAGTCCTCATGCTCGGGCGAGGGCTGATTTTCATCGATCATCCCCATCGGCGGACACTCGGCGACCCACATGAGCTTGCCGCAATTCTTGCAGCGCGAAAGGTTTGGCTGCGCGGGCGTGAGCGGCATTTCCTGATACCCGTCTGACCACGACACCGCGCCGCTGGGATCGGGATTCGCGATGGTAAAAAGCCGCGCAAGCGACTGGCAATGCGGGCAGGCGAGGACGACATCTGGACCTTGGAGCATGGCGGGAACCTGCGCGGTGCCGCGCCACGGTGCAAGAAGCACTTGGCTGCCATCCGTGATTGAAAGTCACGCGCCGCCGGGCAGTCTGCGCGCGCATGTTCCCCAAAATGATCTCGCTGCTCGGGCTCGTCGCATTCATCGCGATCGGGTGGCTGCTCTCGAACAACCGCCGGCAATTCCCGTGGCGAACAGTGCTGTGGGGCCTTGGGCTGCAATTCGCATTCGCGCTTTTCATCCTGAAAACGCCGGTCGGCGAAAAGATATTCGCGGGCGCGACAGAGCTCGTCGGCCAGCTCAATCTCCACGCGCTCGAAGGGGCAAAGATGGTCTTCGGCCCGCTCGCCGACAGCGCGAAAATGGACGCGAGCTTCGGTCCGGGCAGCGGCGTTTTCGCCTTGCTCATCGCCGCGACGATCATCCTCATCTCCGCGCTCTCGGCGCTGCTCTACCACTGGGGCGTGCTGCAAAAAATCGTCGCGGGCATGGCGTGGGTGATGATGCGCACGATGCGCACCAGCGGCAGCGAAAGCCTCGCAGGCGCGAGCAATATTTTCCTCGGACAAACCGAGGCCGCGCTGCTCATCAAGCCCTACCTGCCGAAGATGACGCAGAGCGAGATCATGGCGCTCATGGTCACCGGCTTCTCGACGATCGCGACGGGCGTGATGGTCGTCTATGCAAACCTGCCCGCGATGAGCGCGGGGCACATCGTCACCGCCTCCGTGCTCGGCGCGCCGGCGGGCCTGCTGATGGCGAAGGTGATGTTTCCCGAGACCGAGAAAAGTGAGACCGGCGAGCGCCACCACTTCACCGTGCAGCGCACCGCGGAGAACTCGATCGACGCGCTCTGCACCGGCGCGAGCGAGGGCGTGATGCTCGCGATCAATGTCATCGGGATGCTGCTCGCCTTCGTCGCGGTCGTCGCGCTGGTGAATGCTCTCGTCTCGTGGCCTCAGCACGCGCTCGGCGTGGGCACGCCGGTCACGCTCCAGCAATTCTTCGGCTGGCTGAACGCGCCGTTCGCGTGGTTGCTCGGCGTGCCGGCGAAGGACTGCGGATTCATCGGCCAGATCCTCGGAGAGCGCGTCGTGCTGAATGAATTCGTCGCCTACATCGACCTGTCGAAACACGTCGAGGTGCATCCCGGCGCGCTCGACCCGCGGTCGGTCACGCTTGCGAGCTACGCGCTGTGCGGCTTTGCAAATTTCGCGAGCATCGCGATCCAGATCGGCGGCATCGGCGCGCTGTGCCCGGAGCGCCGCGGCGATCTCGCAAAAATCGGGCTGCGCGCGATGGTCTCCGGGGTGCTCGCGTGCTACGTGATGACGACGGTCATCGGAATACTCATCTAGCGCGTCCACGATGAGGCAGCATCACCCGACACTTTTTCGCATCCCACTATTCGCCGCTTTCGTGCTCTGTGCGGCGTCATCCGAAGCGCGCGATATCCGCGTCGGCTCGGACGTGAAGACGATCCGCGAGGCGATCAAGATCGCGCAGCCGGGCGACACGATCCATCTCGAGCCGAAGGTGTATCGCGACTACGCGGGATTTTACGGAAAGAAGGGCGAGGCGGGAAAACCGATCACGCTGGACGGGCATGGCGCGACGCTCGAAGGCAGCGACCCGATCGATCCCGCGAAGTGGCGTGAGATTTCGCCGGGACTTTTTGCGAATGATGAGCTGCTGCCGCCTCGGAATTTGGACGATGCGGTGATCGGGCGCTGGTTTTTCCTGTGGGATGGAAAGATGAACCTCATGGGCCGCACGTCGAAGGGCCGGAGCGCGACGTTCAAGAAGGCGGAGGAATTGCAGCCGGGCGAGTGGACGTTTGTGAAGGATCCTTCGCGCGAGAAGCCGCCGTCGAAGCAGATCTATGGCACATTTTTCCTGAAGCTGCGTGCGGGACAAAAACTCGCAGAGGCAAACATCGCCGCGCCGGTGCGCAGCGCGGGCGTGCAGATGAGCGGGGACAATATGCACCTCGTCATCCGCAACATCACCGCGACGCATCCGTACAACGATGGCTTCAACATTCACGGCGACTGCCGCGACGTGGTGTTTGAAAACATCCGCGCCATCGAGTGCGGCGACGACGGCATCAGCGCGCACGAGTCGGCGGAGTATCGCGTGGACGGGTTCGTCTCGATCGGCAACAGCACGGGCATCACCGACACCGGCACGGCGCGCACGAGCTACAACCGCGTGTTCATCGCG
>JAYVSO010000048.1:0-10130 GCA_043775315.1 Verrucomicrobiota bacterium | reverse complement strand
CGGAGCTTATCACAAGAAGGCAATTCACCCACAGCTCACGCTGTGGGCTACTTTCTGCCGCACCTCCGGTGCTGAAAACGCCAAGCTCCAAGTTTGAAGAGACCACAGCAGGGAATTCATGAAACAGGGTGAACGAGGCTGAATACCGGGGCTAAGTCCCCGCAGACACGGGGCTTGCGATCCTGAACGGACGGGGAGGGCGGGAAAATGTGAAATGGGGCTTTCAAGATGCCCCAAGGAATAAATGAAAAGGGTCCGTTGTCACCCTTTTCAACCGACAAGCGACTCGGCGCCGCGCCGGCGTTTCCAGTGCTGCTGGAAGTGGGCGATGGCGGCGGCCTGGATATACTTCTTCCTCACACCGGCGAACTCGATGAAGTGCTCAGGGATGGCGTCGGACCCCATGTATTTGTAGATGGTGTCCACATCCAGGCCGACCGTGGACGCGAACTCCTTGGGCGTGAGCCGATGGATCGGCTTGCCCGGCTTCACCAAGACCGATCCGTCCCCCTGGGGAATGACCACCGCCGGCGTGAAGAACGCGAGGGCGAGTTGATCCGGGGTGTCCTGGGGTTTGGCCATGGTCTGGCTTAGGGTTCGGCCCCTAGGCGACCAGAGCGCCAGCGCTGGTCCAAAAGGCATTTCCAGTCCCCTTTGCTAGCCCTCCATGCCGCATAGGCGCGATAGATCGAGGAGGATGAAAACCCTGGAAGATCCACGTCGCCCTGCAACTCCCGGCAAGCCTTCCGGATGGAGGTGCTGGACGACATGGAAACCACCTCGACGCAGTGGAGCATTTGCGCGAGATAAAGCTGGTCCTGAAGGCGCAGTTTTGCGGCTCCGTCGGGAAGCAACGACGACAGTCTGATAATATCCAGGCGGACAACCGGCGGCGGAACAGTCTCCAGCTCTCCCTCACGAAACGGCCGACGTCCGAGGAATGGAAGGGCGGGCTGCGGTGATTCAGGAGTGGTCTTCATGGTGGTGAAAAAGGGGCGGGGCCGGGTGGCGGCCCCGCCGGTGGTTCCGGGTCAGTTGAGGCCGGCCCTTCTCATGGCGTTGTAGTCCTCGTGCGCGCGGTCGTAGGCGGCGCGGAGCTCCTTGGACGCGCCATAGGCGATCTGGGCGATGCCGGCGGCGCATTCGCCGCTGGCGGCGGTCCCCTCGGCCTCGATGTAGCCGATGAGGCGCATGGCCAGCAGATCGAGCGTGCCGATGGTTTTGGAGACGGTGGTTTCGAGCTCCAGCATGGGGTAGCGGAGCGGTTCTGTCTGCGGACCCTGGTGAGAGGTCATGGTATGTGACTTTCCTTGGCCATTTGCCTGGCCAAAACGAAGCCCGAGACACCAAGGGGCAAACCTTATCAAGCCACGGCACCACCCGTGTTCTCTATGGCATCTCGGGGAATCGGTTTCTGCGTTTACGCCCACGGGCTGGTGGCCCGTCCGAGAAGTGGCGATCCGGCCTTTGCCTGCCGGACGCTGCGACTTGGACCTGCCGGCGCGGGGCTTGGCAACGGAAAAATACAGTGGCACCTTCACGGCGCGTGCCGGCGTTGTGGACGTCCAGCCGGCCGGGCGGGTCTCCGTGAGGGATCTGCATGGTGGCGGGCACGCGCTCATTTCCCCTTCCCTTTCCCCTGCCACATCCACACGGATTTGATGCCGGTGAGCTTCCTCTTTTGGGAGCGTTCCCAGGTGACGGCGACGAGGCGGCCGGTGATCTGGGCGATGAAGACGAGGGAGCCGGGCTTTTCTCCGGGGCGGACTTCATCGGGCGCGCGCCAGATCCAGGGGATGAGCTCGAAATCGGCGGGCCGCAAAGGCTCATGGCCGGGGAGCTGTTCGGAGGGGCCGTGGCGCTTCATGGCGTGGCGGATGTCGTCGGCCGTGAGGATGAGTTCGTGGCCTGCCAGATCGGTGCCGTGCTCCTGGGCGGCGGCGATGGTCCGGGGGGTGGCCTGGCCGAGCGAAACATCGGCCTTGTGGGCGGGCTCGGAGAGGGCGCGGGTGACGAGATCACGGATGAGGGAGCCCTGCCAGACGGCGTGGCCGTCCCGCACCTGCATCTGGTCGCCGAAGGCCCCTTTGAGGAGGTCGATCATCTCGGGTTCGAGCCCGCGGGTGCTGGCCTTGAGGTCTTCGTTGAAGGCCTTGTCCACGGGCTCAACTTTCTGGCCGGGTTGGATCAGGCCGAGGGCTTCGGCTTCGGCGCGGTCGACGTCCTCGACGCCCATGCCGCTGTTGAAGCCCCACGGTCCCCAGGGCACGCCGAAACCGCCGATGACGGGACTGTTCATGCCGGTCCAGAAGTCGAGGTCGCTCTTGAGCTTCACGACGCCCTCGTTCTGCTGGTGGACGACGCGGGGCTTGGTGACATCGGTCTCGCGGATGAAGCGCTGCGCGGGGAACTCGTCGAGGATGTCCGGGTCCTGGCCCTGCTTCCAGCTGCCGTAGTCGTAGGCCGCCTGAGTCTGCACGTCGAAGATGAGGCCAAGGCGGCGCTCGCTGGTGATGTCGCGGAGCGTGCCTTTCAGATCCGGGTCCAGCGGGCCGAGGCCGAGGCTCTGCGAGAGCGTGGACATCTGCTTCACGAACTCGGCGCGGCTGCCGAGCTTCAAGGCTGTCTGTCCGTCCGGAAGGACTTCCCGCGCGCCCGTGAGGAAGTCGCCCAGACCGTCCTTCATCGCCTGCAACAGGCGGACGCTCTCGATCTGGCTGGAGAAGAACGCGCGGTCGGCCAGGGCCAGCGGCATTTCACGCCAGTCGGCCGAGTCGAGCTTCGAGCCGATGACGGAACGCGAGCCGAGTTTCTGGACGGCTTCGGTGAATTCGGCTGGCTTGGTCAGTTGCATGGTCAGAACGGGATGTTGGCCGGGCGTTGCGCTCGGGCCATGGCGCGGTGCCGGTTGGAAACAGTCCAGACCAGCTTGCGGAGCTGGCCGCAATCGAGATCGTCGAGGTCGACGGTGCCGAACTGGTCGCGGGCGATGGTGGCCGCGTAGGCGCGGTTGAAGCCGAGGCGTTCCATCAATCCACGCTTCTCCGCGAGTTCGGGATTGGACCATTCGGTGACGGCCGTGAGGTTGTCCGGATCGGCGAGGAGCTTCATCAGCGCGACGGCGCGGTTGGCCTGGGCGCTGTTCATCTCCTTGGCGCTGACGCGGGAGGTGGCCACGTAGTTGACGGCGTGCCGGAGATCGTCGGGCCGGACGGCCCGCTGTGACTGCATGGCGAACTGGTCGGCCATGGACCAGACCTGCTGATACAGCGCGTCGGCCGTGGGGTGGCCATGGACCGGCTGACGCGCGGCCAGGAGACGGCCGGCCTGCATCCGCCAGTCGAGCGCGGCGGCGCAACGGCCCCAGTTCGGCAGGTAGAAGCGGGTGAGCTGGGCGTCGGTCATTTGAGCCTCCAGACACGCATCTTTCCGTCGGTGGTCCTGCGCGTGGTGATCCTGGTCTTCTCCAGTTCGGCGGCCCGGTGGAGGTGGGCGCTGAAGCGTTTCGTCAACGCTCCTTCGGCGTCGCCCAGCAGCCGGCTTTCTCCGGGCTTCATCTCTGAGATGGCCCGCCGCATCCGTCCCATGGCGGTGTTCGACCTGAACGAATAACGGGGTGGGATGCTGATCCCGCTTTCGACCGGGCCGACGACGGGCAAAGGAGCATTCATACGAGTTGGGCGATGAATTCGGTTTTGGCGGCGTCGAGGGCGGAGACCTTCACACGGTCCTCGTGGTCGGCGCGGACGGCGCTGGGCATCTTGGGCAGGAGCGCCTTGATGGCGAGGCGACGCGCCGCCGCCTCCGGCCCCTGCGGCGAAGTGGAGGTGAAGCCGCGCTCGTTCAGGAGCGACGCGCGCCAGACATGGCCGTGCAGGCGGTCCTTGATGCGGATGACGTGGATGCGGATGGGTTTCATGGCGTGACCACCCATTTGATCAGTGATCCGTGGAATGGCAGTCCGTGCGTCTCGCGGAACCACTCACGCATCGCGGGCCAATCCTTGAAACCGTCGGCGATGGCCAAGCCTTCAAGCATTCCACGCCGGATGAACGAGCTAGCTTCTCCGAGCCAGATGACACGGAGAGTCCCTTCGCCGAGGCCCACACCGTCGCGGTCGATGGTGACTACCTCCACCGAGATGCACCTGACCATGGCCAGCAGCCTGCACTCCTTGGTCCTCATGCCCGTGTAGAGCTTGAGGGTCTGTCCCGGCAGCACATGCGGCCGTCCATCCTTGCGATGACAGCGGATCGTTTGCCGCTTCTTCCCGCTCTCCACGGCGGCGGCGAATTGTTTCTGGAAGTTGAGGGCAGGCATAGGATTCAGCAGCCGAACTGGATGGTGAACGAAGGCCGCGGGCGATGGTCGGGGGCCACCCAGGAGCGGTCGACCCAGACGGCCCAAGCGGTCCATTTTCTGGGCAGCTTCGCGTCGAGCTTGCCGCCGGGGATCAGGTCCAGCGTGTGGCTGATCTGCTGCTTGGTCAGCCTGGAGCGGGCGATGATGCAGGCCACACCGCCGGCGGCGAAGCGGACCACCTCGATGGTCGGCCGCTGCGCGCCCGCGGGTGATAGGGTGATGACGGGCTTGTTCAGTTCCTCAAGGAATGACCGGAACGGCTTCTTGGGTTTCGTCTTGGCCGACACTGCCTCGATTTCGTTGATGCGGATCATTTGTCGTTCTCCTTTCCGGAAAGTTGAATAGGGCGGAGGAGCACCTCCGCCCTACCAGATCAGGCCTTTTCCTTGGTCTCGAAGCTGATGGTGGGGGCGCTCTCGGTGGTGGCGGCCTTGATGATCGCGCGGGCTTCGGCGGGCTTGAAGAGGTCGGAGACCTGCTCGCGGAAGTCGGGCACGGGCGAGTATTTCAGGACGGGCTTGAGCAGCCGGTCCTTATGTTTTCCAAGGCGCTCGACGAGCTTCGCACCGGCCGGTTTCTCGGCGTCGATCACGGTCTTGAGCTTGGGCGCGGGGCGCGTGACGCGGGCGATGCTGTCATCGCTGCCGGGCAGGTGCAGGCTCCAGCCGCCGCCGTCGGTCTCGATGCGCTGGGCCTCGGGCTGGGACTCGGCAAGGGCGAGGATGTCGGCCTTCAGCTCCTTCAGCTTCTCGGTGTCGTTCTGGATCTGGCGGTCGAGCGAGATGGCCTCGTCGACGAGTTGGGCGATTTGTTTGGTGCTCATGGTTTCAGTTTGGTTGTGGGGCTGTGGTTGAGGTGGGAGGCACGGGCGGATACCCTCTGATTCGCCTTCCGACGATCAGCGGCCATCGGGTTTTGCCGATGGTCGTTTAGCGGTGGCATCCGCCCGGCGTGATCGAAGATGATTCCTTGCCTCTCCATTCGTTCCGACATTGTGAGGCCTTCGCCGCGATCCACCCGTGAGGACAGTTCGGCCAGTCGTTTTGGAGGCGTCTTCATCGGTGGGCGGTGTCAGTGGGTTGAGGAGGAAGGCATGGGCGCGGTCCTGCATGTTCCCGCGGCATCGCTGCTCGCGGCATCCGGCGGGGCCGGATGTCCAGGGTTTTCGCGGCGGGCCGGGCCCATGCCGGATTGGTTTCGGCCAGCGCGGATCTGCTCCATCTGGCGTCGGTAGCGGGCGGATGCCGCCGCCTTCGCCTCGGGCGTCCATTTGCTGGTGAAGGTTTTCATCTGCGGGATCCGGCGCCGTCTCTAGTGGTTGGGGTCGAGGCAGACGCCCGCTTCGTCGCAGTGGAGTTCCTTGAGGCGGTCACGCGCCTCCTGGGAGATGCCGATGGCGAGGCTGCGGATGCGCACGAGCTGCTCGTGGGCGGGCGCGGCCGGATTCTCGGCGGCGATCCCATGGAGCGCCTCGATCAGGACCGACAGGCGGTCGATCTGGGCGGCGGGCCGGTCACCGCCAATCATGGTGGGCAGCTCGGTGCGGCCGCCGAGATGGGTGTGGATCTTGCGCCCGGCGTCGTTGGCCAAGGCGGCGTGGGTGGGCATCAGTCGGGCAAGGAGGTTCATGGTCATAGGAGGGCGAGTTGCGGGTTGTCGGTCGTAGCTTCGTCGGCGGCGGAGGTGGCAACCTCCTTGCCGTGCAGGTGGTCGAGGATCTTGCGGCCGGCTACGTCCATCGCCTCCTGGCCGAAGTGGCGGGCGGATTCCCATGCGTGCTTCAGCTCCCAGGGCGCGAGGCGGAAGCATTTCGCGCAGCAGAGCTGGTTGGTCGAGATGGGTGCGTTGCAGATCTCGCATCGGGGGTTCATTGGCCCTCCTTCACGAGCTGGCCGAGGAGTGACTGGTAGATGGCCAGGCGGGTCTCGAAGCGTTTGCGCGCGCTGATGGACTGCGCCTTGGGGATGCCCGCGCGGACGCGCTCGATCTCGCGTCGGACTTCCAGCAGGCCCGCGCGATTGGCCTTCTCCTTGACGAGGTCGGTCTCTTTCATCGCCCGTCCCCCACTGGAAGCACGGGGATCGAGAATCCGAGCGCATGGGCCTGGCCGCAGATGAAGGATTCCCATTGCTCGCGTGCAAATAGCGTTCGGAGGCGGGTCTCGGTCCCGTTCGTCGCAGCCCGGAACTGAACGTGAACGATGCAGACGCTCGGACGGACTTCCACCTGGATGTCGAACACCGGGCCGTCTTCGGGCAGCGGGGCGAGCTTGAAGCTGTTCATCGCCCTTCCTCCAGTTGCCAGGTGATGGCCTCGGCCCAAGCCGTAGCCACGGCCGCGACTTGGACCAGCTCGCCGAGGAGCCGGAGCCGGAAGCCTTCGTTGGCCTGCCAGTCGCCGCTGGTTGGTTCCTCGTTCAGCTCCTTGGCCACCTCGCCGACTTCCTCCATCAGGCCGGCCAGCTTGGATGAGTCGCGGACGTGCCTGGACGCCGCCGTCCACGGAAACTTCCCGGCCTCACAGAGCTGTTCCTGTCGGTGGCGCTCCGTGTTGATCATCGTGAGGATCGCCAGTGTGGCCACGGTTGCCGGGTTGGAGACCGGTGCTCCGGCATCGTTCTGCCTTTGGCCTTCGTGCTTCGTGCTTTGGTTCCCATGGTCAGATCCCCCTGGCTTCGCGGACGTGTTCGATGGTGAAGGGCGCCTGCTCGGCGCTCGCGATGATCTTGCCCTCCTGGAGGTCCTCGAAGAGGCGGCGGATGCGGCCGGGCAGCCGGCTGATGGCGACGAGTTCCTTGGCGTGTTTCGCCGGGCCCTGGAGACCGAAGGCCCTGGCGATGCCGAGGACATCCTCCTCCGGCGCGAACTCGGGGAGCTTGACCCAGCGGTCGCGGCCGCCCGACCGCCCCTCGATCTGCTCGAACCAGCCCTCGATCATGCCGGTGACGAGCTTCTTCTCGAAGAGCGGCGTGATGCTCAGGACGATGGTGCAGCCCGTCGTGTCCTGGAGGCGGCGGAGGAAGGTGAAGGCGGGCTGGTCGCTGTCGCGGTCGCCCTGCCACAGCTCCTGGGCGTTGTCGATGATGAGGCAGCGCCTGGAAGACCTTGGCCCGCGCGTCGATGAAGTTGCTCTTGGCGTTGAGCCCGTAGGCGCGCGCGAGCAGGCGGATGAACTCGCCGAAGGTGCCCTTCTCCGGGGCCTCGACGTGCTTGGTCATGCCGTGGTTGTTCCGCAGGGTGTATTCGCGGAAGCAGGCGGTCTTCTGCGCCGGTGGGGCCGACGACGACCAGCCACTTGTTCACGCGGCTGGTCTCGCGCCGGGCGTTGATGGCGTCGCTGACGACCTCCCAGGTCGAGGTCTCGACGAAGGGCACCAGCCCGCGCATCGACTCCACGCGCACGTTGGCCCGCAGGGCCTCGACCTCCTCCCGGAAGTTCTGCGCCGAGACGACGGGGGCCTTGGTCGCGCCGCGCATGTCGCGCTGGTAGCGGCCGCGCAGGATCTTCGCCCAGGTGGTCTTGTCGCGGTGGATGCCCAGCTCCTTGAGGCGCTGGACCAGCGCGTCGATGTCCCTGGTGCAGGTGTCGCGCGTGAAGCCCTTGAGCCAGCAGTAGTCCTCGCGCAGGTCCGGCGGCATGTGGAGCGCCTCCTGGCCGATGGTGACGTCGTCCCAGCGGATGGTGCGGCCGTCGTCCGTCGGCGCGGTGTGTGGTGTGGTGTCCTTGTCTTTGTCCATGTTGGTTCCTCCTTCTAAATCAGGTGTCGGTGTCAGTGGGCCACGGCCGCCGCGCTGGCGGTCCGCAGGCGTTTGATGCGGGCGGCCTTGGCCGCGAAGGTGTCCTGGGAATCGGGCTTGAAGATGTCGAGGCCGCCCCGCCGCCGAGGAGCGGAAGGCCGATCCCTGAGGCCAGATCCCTGCTCCCGGACTTCCGCATCGGGTGTCTGGGCTCTGGTATCCGGCATCGCTTCGGCTCCGCCACCCCGCTCGATCTGGGGCTGGTCAGCCGCCTGGAACAGGCGCGGAACGTCGCCGTCGAAACGCTCCGCAAGAAGGGCCAGCCGCGCATCACCGGAGACCTGTCGCTGCGCCGCCCCTGGGGCCTCACGATGAAGCCCGGCGACTACATCGAACTGGACGTGGATCTGGAGCCCAACGGCACGCAGGCGCTGCTGCCGTTCAAAGTCCTGGAGCGGGTCATACCTTCGAGCGGGCCGATCAAGTTCAAGATCGAGAGCGACGCCACGCAGTGGCCCGTGTTCGTCACTCCGGCCGACGACACTCCGGCGTTCGGTTTCGCCGAGACCGTCGAGGCCATCGCCGACGTCCGGATCATCGATGCGCCCATGCAGCTCGGAGGCGTCTTCTCGGGCGTCATTCCGTTGGCCGTGCGGCCCAACAAGCGGACCATCGGTTTCCAGATGCTCTACGACTCGGGCCTCGATGCCGACTCGGACTTCGAGGACATCGGCCCGTTCAGCGGTTTCGCCGTGAAAGCCTCGCTCGCGGCCGATCTCGCCGCCAACGCCCTGGGCGACGCCGACACGCTGCCCATCGACGCCACGCCCTCCGCCTCGGTGCTGAGAATTTCGGTCGCCAATCAGACCGACCGTGAGACCCTCTTCAGCTCGATTCAACCCGGTGCCGTGGGTGCGTCGGACGACAAGCTCCTGCTCGTCCTGGTCCAGAAGTCGGGGAGCTACATCGCCGAGACGGTCGACGGATTGGCCCGTTGCGAGGTGTTCTCGGTCGACTCCTGGGAGGCCTACGGATCGGGCGAGCCGCGCACCTACGCCCTCGAGGCGCTGCGAGCGCGGCGGGGAACGGTCAAGGCCGCCTTCACGGCCGCCGGCGCCGAGGCGTGGCTGATCTGGCGCGACAGCGTGGCTGTGGCCACCCATGCGGACTTTTTCACCATCCGCCTCAACCGCGAGAAGGCCATCTCGGGCTCGGTCCAGGACTTCAACCTGCGCCTCCAGCCCTTCACGCCGTCGGCCCGTCGGCCTGCCTCGCAACTGACCTCGATCCCGATGAGGTTCCCAATGGCCGCGCCTTGGAAGCCGAGGCTGTCCTGGGAGGCCGAGTCGCCGGCTTTTCCCTACACGCTGGCGTCGGAGGCGGGCGGCACAGTGCGTCTGCGCGGGACGTGGCAGGACTCCGATGGCGACGTCGCGGGCTACTCGTTGAGCTACCGCCTTTCCTCGGCCGAGCAGGACACCCTGATCGACGCCCAGTCCGCCGGCGGCCGCAGCACCGTGGTCTTCGACAGGACCATCACGCTCCCGGCCAATACCGGAGCCGACAAGGTCTACCAGATCACCGCCCGTGCGACCGATGTGACCGGCCTGTCGACCGAGGTGGTGGTGGAAGCCCGAGTGCCTGCCGCCCCCGCCAGCACCCAGGTGGCCACCCCGAGCTTCAGCCCTGTGGGCGGGGCCTTCCCGATTGGAGGCTACCCGAGCGTGACCCTGGCCTGCGCCACGTCGGGAGCGACGATCAAGTTCCAGATCCGGTCCATGAAACAGCTCCCGACCACGCCCCCGACCGGGTGGACGGCCTATTCGTCCTCCGTCACCGTCCAGTTCGGCCAGCGCCTTTACGCCTACGCCTTCGACCCGGCTTACACCCCGGCCCGCGATTCGGAGATCCGTGGTGAGGACTATTACCTGGGGGTCTTTCCTAGCTGAGAGGGCGTCTGCGGGTTTCGTTTAACAACAAGGAGTAGGGGTTTTCACGGCGGTGGTTCCAGCGCCACTCCGTTTCCTTGAG
>JAYVSO010000047.1:0-10053 GCA_043775315.1 Verrucomicrobiota bacterium | reverse complement strand
CGGAGCTTATCACAAGAAGGCAATTCACCCACAGCTCACGCTGTGGGCTACTTTCTGCCGCACCTCCGGTGCTGAAAACGCCAAGCTCCAAGTTTGAAGGCACTGCCTCGGAGGAAGATTTAGAATCCAGATTAGGACACCACCGCGTCGGCCCCGCTTCCGGACGACGGGCTCGCAAAGCTTTCGATTGAACCCGCCGTCTGTTTACGGAGACTTCGGGGCGTCCACCCCGCGACGCTACGATGGGCATTGTCGACTTCATCCTGAACATGGCCGGACTGCTTCTGTGGTTCGGCTGGAAGTCCTCGCGCCCGCAGCTCGTCGTGCCCAACGCCGGTGTCAGCCTGCTGGCGACGTTGAAACGCGCGGACGTCCGGCAGCCGCGCGGACACCTCCTGCCGCTGCTCCTGGGCCTTCTCCTGATCCGCGGCCTGGTCTACTGGCAGATCGGCTCCGCCGTGGGCTGGGCGGCCACGCTGCACCTCCCGCCCGTCGCGATCACGTTCCCCAGCCGGTATCCGGGACCGATGTTCCTGTATTCCTTCCTCAGCTTCGGCCTGACGCTGCTGCACGCCTTCCTCTGGCTGTCGATCCTTTCGCTGCTGCATCCGGCCAAGGTGGAGAGCCCGCAGAACCGTTTCGTGCAGACCCAGCTCGGCTGGATGGACCGCCTGCCCGGATTCCTCCGGCCGCTGGTTCCCGGCGTGATGGCCTTCGCGGCATGGCTCGCGATCGGGCCGCTGCTGAGCGTGGTGAAGCTCAACCCCAACGCGATAAACCTCGGCCACGTTGCGCAGCAGGGAGCGATCATCGCGGTCGGGCTGTATGTCTCGGTGAAGTTCCTCGTCGCGCTGCTCCTGCTCACCCAACTGGTGAACACCTACGTCTATCTCGGGGCGGACACGATCTGGACCTATGTGCAGACGACGGCCGCCACACTGCTCAGGCCGTTGCACTGGGGCCCGCTGCGATCGGGGCGCTTCGACGTGATGCCGGTCGTCGGCATCGTGCTCGTGTTCCTCTTCGCGGAACTGGCGGACCGCGGCCTTTTCTGGGTCTTCCGGCGGCTGCCGTTGTTCTGAGAAAAGCGGTGAAGGAATTTTGGGCCGGACGACCACGCAGTCCGCAGCCTTTCGGCCAGTGTCCATCCCACCCCGTTTGGCGTCCTAAACCGCCTTGGCGATCTCCTTCTTGAGCATCAGGCCGAGCATGCCTTCGACGAGGCCGCCGCTTGTCCCGCCGCCGTTCACCGCCACGTCGGGCACGATGCGGACGTTGCGCTCGCCGACGATCTGCATCATCTGCATGAGCGTATAGCTCTGCGAGCCGAGGGCCTCGACACCGGCGCGGTAGGCCTCGGCCTTGGCGTTGCCGGTGGCGCGGATGGCCTGGGCCTCGCCCAAGGCGCGCAGACGTGTGGCTTCGGCTTCGCCGGTGGCCTGCTTGATGTGGGCGTTGGACTTCAGCTCGGCGATGTTCACGCCCTGTTCGGCACCGACGACCTGCTGCTGGATGTCCGCGAGTGAGGTCTGCCGCACGAGCTGTTGACGCTGCACCTGGGCGGCTTCCTGCACCTCGTAGGTCTTACGCTGTTCCTCCGCGATCTTGCGGTCGGTCTGCGTCTGCATGAGTTCGGCGGGCGGGTTGATGTCGCCGATGAGCGTGTCGATGGCCTGCACGTCATACGCGCCAATGGCGGTGCGGATGTGCTCGGCGGCCTCCGTCTGGCGCTGGCTGCGCGCGCTGAGGAAGTCGAGCACGGTGTAGTCCTGGGCCGAATTGCGGAAGTAGTTGCCGACGATCGGTTGGAGGACGTGGTCCACAAGGTTCTGCATGGAACCGACGCGGGAGATGACCTTGGGCGCGTCGAGCGCACCGACGTGGATGATCTGCGAGACGTCGAGGTTGAAGGCGAAGCCGTCACGCGACCGCACGGTGATGGACGACAGCTTGGCATCGAAGTGATGCGCTTCGGTGCGCGACGCCCAGTTGAGCACGATGTTGGTCGTGGGCACGCGCTCGACCTTCATCACACGGGTGTTCAACGGGTGTTTGCCCGGATAAAGCGGCGACACCCACACGCCCTTGTGGCCGACGTTGACGAGGTCGCCATGTTTGAAGTCCGTGCCGCTCACGTCCACATGCGCTGAACCGACGAACGAAATGACGACGCCGACGGAGCCTATGGGAACCTCGACCATTGGCACTTGCTCCACCTGGACGAACCACGGGTTCAGATTCCAACTGCCGCTGAGCAGCACCTGCTCCTGTAATCCACGCCGTCCCCCGCCCGCGAGGAAGGCCTGCGCGTTCTGGAAGTTGTCATGACTGGGAATGGTGGGACCGGCGATCTCACCCGGCTCGATGGGCCGGCCGTCGAGCGTGGTGACGATGCCGACCTGGTCGGGATCGACCCGCTGCACGAACAACGCCTGGGGATTCATCCCGTGTCCCCCGGCCTGGACGGCGGTAATGATTTTGAACAAGGCCGTGTTGATTCGGTAGGTGCCCGCAGTGAGGAGTCCAAGTTGACGTCCGCGTTCGCCGCCATGGAGCAGAAACCCACGCGCGTCCTGGAAGCTGTCGCATTCCACCACCTGGCCGAGCATTCGTTCCGCAGGGATGGGCGCGCCATCCGCCGCGACGACGAGTGCGATCTCGCCGGGCGGAACCTGCGTAACCGGCGCCTTCAACACCTGGAATTGCCAACGCCAGTAACCGAAATGCAGACCCGGCGCGAGCGTGTCGGCCTGATAGCCCGCCTCGTTTTCGAGAGCCAACAGCCGCCCCGGCGGGAGCGACTTCGCTGCGAACCGTTTGATGACGATACCAACCTGGCGTTCGTCGATGAGCACCATGCCGAGCAACCAGTAGAGCGCGCTAAGCCCAAACAGGATTGAACCGGCGGCGATGGCGAGACCGATGGGAGTGATTTCAGCATTCATATGGGTTTCCTTTCAACTAGGGGTCAAAGCTGGGTCCAGCGTTTGGAGGCCTGGAGCTGCGAACGCGCGTCCTGCGCGGCGTAGAAACGTGTGAGTCCGCAATCGGCGCAGACGACGACATGGAAGTGGGCCATCCGGAGAAAGCGGCCGAGTCCTGGCAGCAGGACGGGCCCGTAGCCGCCGCCGGATCGTGTGGTCGTTTGATAGAGAGAATGCCCATCGCATTCCGGGCACTGTTTGTTCAGAGGTTTCATAGTTGTCCTTTCAAAAAAACTGTCAGGTGGCGGCGGAGCGCTGATCCATCGTCACCGGCAACACGAGGAACGGCAGGCCGAGCCGGTAGAGGCGGCGTTGGAGGCTGAAGACGGTGTAGTTGTGCAGCAGCCGCGTGGTCCAAGTCTCATGCTCGAAGACAAGTTGGCCGCCGAAGAAGACGACGTCGCCATGGCGCTCGCGGATCTCCGGAGCGAGGCGCGTGACTTCGCTGACGACATCCGTCCCGAGCGCCGTGACGGCTTCCGCTTCATGGCCCTGATGACGCATCCACCGCACATAGCGATCCGCCTCCGCGCCGATGTGTTCACGCAGGCGATCGACTTCGGCGGAGCCCTTGAAATTGCCGGCATCGACCACGCCCACCTGCACGAAGACGTAGCGACAGAAGCTGTCACCGAAAAGGCGCATGGCGTGGAGCAACGTATGCAGGCCAAGGCCGTTGAAGCCGTTCACGAGGATGACGGCCGTCTTACCGCCCGCGCGGACTTCCTTGGCGGCCACCGCCGGCAAGGTCATCGAACTCTCCGCCGCTTCCACGATGTGCTGGAGGCGTCCCAGTCCGGCGCGGGCGGATTCATAATGGCGCTTCACCCCGAAGGCCACGGTCACCAGCGCACCCGTGACGAGCAGCGTGATCCAGCCGCCTTCGTGGAACTTGATCACCGTCAGCGTGACGAGGATGAACGTGGTGACGACGAGGCCGACGCCGTTCACGGCGAGCTTCTTCCTCCAGGCGGGTTCGGTGGAACGGCACCGCCACCAGTGCATGACCATGCCGAGCTGCGAGAGGCTGAAGGTGATGAAGACGTTGATGCTGTAGAGCACGATCAGCAGTTCGACCGCGCCACGCGTTCCGAGCAGAACCAGCGCGGCGGCGGAACCCATGATGAGGACGCCGTTCATGCTGACGAAACGGTCACTCAGCGCGGTGAAGCGCGCCGGGAACCAGCGGTCGAGCGCCATGTTGGCCAGCACGCGCGGGCCATCGAGGAACCCAGCCTGGGCCGCGATGATGAGCAGCGCCGCCGCGGCGACGAGCGTGGTCACGACGAAGACGTTGCCGGCTACTCCCCAGCCGGCGGTGATGCTTTCAAACAGGACGGCGTTGAGTGTCTTGCCCACGACGGGTTTCACGCCGTGCAGCAGATAGGCGAAGAGCAATCCCGCGACCATTAAGGCCAGTGAGACGCCCATGTAGAGCATGGTGCGTTTGCCCGTCTGCACGCGCGGCTCACGCAGGATCGGCAGGCCATTGCTCACCGCCTCGATGCCCGTGAACGTGCCGGCGCCCATGCTGAAAGCCCGCAGCAAGAGCGCCACTAAACCAAGCCAGCCCAACTCCGCGTGCGTGGCCCGGAAATCGGCCGCCGTGGCCGTCGCGATCTGCGGCAATTCGGCCGCGTGCTGGCCGATGGCGGTGACGATCATCACCACGTGCGTAGCGAGGAAGAGGAAGAAGATCGGCACGAAGACCAGGACCGATTCGCGCACGCCGCGGAGATTCAGCACCGTGAGCAAAGCCACGCCCGCCAAGGTGAACGGCAGTTTCCATGCATGCCATTCCACCGGCAGGAAGCTGAAGACCGCGTCCGCTCCGCTCGCGATGGAGATCGCAATGGTCAGCACGTAGTCGATGAGCAGGGCCGAGCCTGAGATCACGCCGGCCGTGGGCGAGAGTAGCTTGGTGGCCACGAGGTAGCCGCCACCGCCCGACGGGAACAGCTCGATGATCTGGGAGTAGCTCGCGCAGATGACGAGGATGGTTCCCACGCACATCAGCAGCACGATCAGCGAAAGGTGCGGATGCGTCCCAAGCGCCTTGAAGGTTTCCTCGGGGCCGTAGCACGACGACGACAAGCCGTCCGCCCCGAGCCCCACCCACGCCAACACGGCGACGAGCGAGACCTGATGGAACAGGCGCGAGTCCGACAGGCTCCGTGCCCGACCGATCACCAAATTCTTCAACCGCGCGGCCAGCGATGTGTTCGCGTTCATTCAGCAACGGCGGCAAAACGCCGCCAATGGCCTATGCCGTCCTGGACACGACGGTTCCGGGCCAGGTTCGAATGTGGGAATCGCGGGCGCCGCAAATACGCGGGCCTGGAGGATTGCCCTTCCAGTTGCCGACGAGGTTAGCTGACGGGCTTGGTCTCGGAAGTGACCTTGGCGATGGTTGCCCACCGCCGTTCGCCCCGTCCCCGGCTTACGCCGAGGAATTCGGTTCCCCCGCGCCGAACCGCAGGAAGGCGGTCCGGCTTAGGCTGCAACAAGTGCGGATGAAGAAATCTCGCGAATGCGCCTCCAAGTCAATGCAGGCGCGGCAAACACACCGTAAGTGGTCTGATCGCAGGCCAATCGTCTGCGCGCCGCCCGTTCAGCGGCCGGCAGGCAGCTCCACATGGGGTGAACTCGTGGTCGCCCCGCGTTCATCGGTCACGGTCAGGAAACAAACCAACGGCCGGGTATCCGGCAAACTGGCCACAACGCGGCCACCATCGATGCGGGCGTCCGCCTTTTGCCAGACTCGTTTCTGCCAGGCGCCTTCGGTCTTGGCGTAGCTGAGTTCGGCCTTCTTCAGCGGCACGCCAGCTCTCACGGATGCGGAAACGATCCCGGCAGAAACCATGGTTCTACCCAACCGGGCCAGGGGTTTTCCACCGCGCAGCTCGCTGTCGACGTAGAGCATGATTTCAGGCGGAGCCCATCCGGCTTGATGGGAGTGTTTCAGATCGACGGTGACGGCGAGGTCCACCGGACCCGACACAGTTCGGTAGGATTTCTGGTAGCTGTCGAGCGGGTAGGCGAAGTCCGTCGTGCCGTTCACAAAGAGGATCGGGAAACGCACCCCCGCCAAGTATCGTGACGGATCAAACCAGCGGACCCAGCGCTTCGACTGCTCCTCGCCCATCTGCTCGAACCGGGCCAACCACACGCTGTTCTCATGCAGATAACCGCAGCCATAGACGGGCACCGACACCTTCAACCGGTCGTCGATGCCACTGACGATGCAGGTGAGATAACCGCCCCAGCTGATGCCGGTGATGGCGATGCGCGACGCGTCCACCTCGGGCAAGCTGGCCAGCAGCGAATGCCCACGCACCACGGCCGCGACGGCGTGATAGGTCCACATCTCCCGCACGTCGGCGTCGGTGAAGCTGCGGAACTTGGCGTCGTCGCCCTGATCCGGACCGCCGTCGGGCAAACGAACGCGAGCAGGCCCCTGCCCGGCCGTATCCATGGCCAGCGCCACATAACCGCGCTCGGCCCACATCTGCGCCCATTCACGGAACGCCTGACCGCCGCCTCCGTGCACAAGCACCATCGCGGGAAAAGGTCCCTTGCCCGGCGGCTTCCCGAGATAGGCGAAGATCCGCGTCGGTTTTCCGCGAAACGGTTCTCCCTCGTAGAAGACCTCCTGCACCAGCCCCGTCGTCGCTCCTGACGTGAACTGCGGCGGACGTTTCAAGGCCGTCATGTCCCACGGTCCGGTATCGCGCGGTGGCAAGGGCGTGCGGCATCCAGCCACGAGACCGCCGACCAACAGCAACAGCGCAAAGAAACGTAGACGGCAAATCATGCGGCTGAGTTGCCAGCCCACCACGACGAAGTCACGGCCGGCCGTGGCCAGACTCACTTCGCCGGAACAGCCGTGATCTCCACTCCTGCCTTCTTGATTTCACGCACCATCTTGTCCCCGCCTTTTGCCTTCGTCGTGAAGAGATGGTCCACTTCGGCGATCGGGCAGAGGATGCACATGGCCTGCTTGCCGAGCTTGGTAGCGTCGGCCAGGACGACGAGCTTCTCCGCCTGGGAGATCATCAGTTTCTCGCTGGCGAGGACGGCTTCGTTGTAGTTCGTGACCGACTTGGCATCCACGCCGGCCGCGCCGAGAAAGGCCCACTGCGCCCGGTAACGTCGGAGAAACTCCTCCGCCTGCGGCCCCACGACCAAGCCGGACTCGGGTTCCAGCAAACCGCCGGTCAGATAGACTTCCGCGCCGAGCTTGCCGGCTTTGAGGCGGTCGATGGCCTGGGCGATGACGAGGGAGTTGGTGATGACGCGGATGCGCTTCAACGCGATGAACTCGGCCAGTTGGAAGGTCGTGGTGCCGCCGTCGATCATGACCACGTCGCCGTCCTTCAGCAGTTCGGCGGCGGCGCGGGCGATGGCGCGTTTGGCATCGGTCTCCTGTTCTAACCGCTTGGCGAAAGCGGGCGGTCCCATCTGCAACGCACCCGGTCCGGCCAAGCGGATACCGCCCCAGGTGCGCTCGACCTGGCCGGTCTGCTCCAGTTCCACGAAGGCGCGCCGGATCGTCGCCGGCGACAAGGCCAGCCGTTCACACGCTTCCATGAGAGACAGCTCGGGATCGTCCTGCAAGAGCTGGAGGATCTGCTTGAGGCGGAGACGGCGTTTCATGGGGAATCTCGCTTGGTCCGGCCAAACTCGAACATCTCCCAATGGCAGTAGCAGAGGATCCAGTCTGCGTGGGCTTTGAAAACAACCGCGTCGTCTCGGCTCGGATAGAAGATGTCGTTCCAGATCTCGAACAACCTCTTGATTGAGATCTCCAGAACTTCTGAACGATCAAACACGACGAAGACGTTCCCCTCTTCAGCGGCCAGGGTTTGTTTCAGCCAGGCTGTTGCGACCTCCTCGTTCTCCGTGCTGCACCTCTCCTCAAACCGAAATCTTCCGGCGGGCAGCCCATAGGTCTTCCGACTCAGAACAGCCTCGGTGTCCGTCCATGTTTTTGCTGCCACATCTTCGGGCAACCAGGCGGTCAGCGGGACCACATCGGCCAGTTCTTTGGATCTCCAGTTCATAGGATGAGTTCCCGGCTAAGGCAGCGTTTCATGGGATGCCCGACACGGATTTCACGGACTGGCACGGACAAAACCGGGAGGGCTGTTTTCTGGAATCCGTGTTCATCCGTGAAATCCGTGTCGCAAAGTTTGTGTTTGACGCTGCGAACAAAGTCTTCATATTTCGCTCATAAATCAATCACTTTGATTTGCGACCTTTTCCCACCATGAGCACCTTCCAATACGTCTCGAATCTCTGGAACGACGCCGAAGCCGCCAAGCTGACCGGCGCCGACCGCCTCGTCTACCGCTCCAACCAGCTCGGCAGCGACCAGCGCATCACCAACACCGGCGGCGGCAACACCTCGTCCAAGCTCGTCGAGAAGGACCCGCTCACCGGCCAGGACGTGGCCGTGCTCTGGGTGAAGGGTTCCGGCGGCGATCTCCGCACCGCCGGCCGCGAGTTCTTCAGCTCGCTCTACCAGGACAAGCTGATCGGTTTGCAGAAGGTCTACGCCGCGCGCGCCGACAAGGGGCTCAAGTCGCAGGCCGAGGACGACATGGTGGCGATGTATGCCCACACCACCTTCAACCTGAACCCGCGTGCCTCGTCCATAGATACGCCGCTGCACAGCTTCATTCCCGGCACGTTCGTGGACCACATGCACCCGAACGCCATCATCTCCATCGCCGCCAGCGCGCGCTGTGTGGAGCTGACGAAGGAAATCTTCGGCGGCGAGATGGCCTACGTGCCGTGGATGCGTCCCGGCTTCGAGCTCGGTCTCGCCATGCAGGCGATCTGCCAGGCGCAGCCCAGCGTGAAGGCGATCATGATGGGCCAGCACGGCTTCATCTCCTGGGCCGAGGACGACAAGGACTGCTACCTCGCCACGCTCGGCTTCATCGAGAAGGCCGCCGCCTACATCGAGGCGAAGTATCAGGCCAAGGGCGGCGACGTGACCGCGTTCGGCGGGCAGAAATACCAGACGCTCCCGGCTGAAGCGCGCGCCAAGGCGTTCGCCGCGATTCTCCCGTGGCTGCGCGGCCAGGTCAGCCAGCAGCGCCGCTTCATCGGCACCGTGCAGGACGACGAGAAGATTCTGCGCTTCGTCAATTCCAAGGACGCCCCGCGCCTCGCGGAACTCGGCACCAGTTGCCCCGATCATTTCCTCCGCACCAAGATCAAGCCGCTCTACGTCGACTGGAACCCGCAGGCCGAAGACGCCGCCGCGCTCAAGGCGAAGATCACCGCCGGCCTCACCCAGTATCGCAAGGACTACGCCGCGTATTATGCGAAGTGCAAACACGCCAACTCCCCGGCGATGCGCGATCCAAACCCGACGGTCATCCTCATCCCCGGCCTCGGCATGATCGCCTGGGGCAAGGACAAGTCCGAGAGCCGCGTCACCGCCGAGTTCTACAACTGCGCCGTCGAAGTCATGCGCGGCGCCGAGGCGATCGACAACTACATCGCGCTCCCGCAACAAGAGGCGTTCGACATCGAATACTGGCTCCTTGAGGAGGCGAAGTTGAAGCGCATGCCCGCCGAGAAGGAGCTCGCCCGCCAGATCATCATCGTGATCGGGGCCGGCTCCGGTATCGGCAAGGAGACCGCGCACCGTCTCGTGAAGGAAGGCGCGCACATCGTGTGCGTCGATATGAAGGTCGAGACCGCACAGGCCACCGCGAAGGAAATCACCGACAAATACGGCCTCGGCATTGGCGTCGCCGGCACGGGCCTTTCCAGCTGCGGTCCGGCCATCGGCCTCGCCGCCAACATCACCGATCGCGCCAGCGTGCGCGCGATGCTCGACGATGTCGCGCTCGCCTACGGCGGTTTCGATAGCATCTGCGTCACCGCCGGCGTCTTCTGGCCGAGCGATACCACGGGCCACATCCCCGACGACAAGTGGGCCTTCACCTTCGGTGTCAACGTCACCGGCAGCTACATCGTTGGCGACGAAGCCTACAAGACGTGGAAGGAACAGGGCCTTCGTGGCGCGCTCGTGCTTACAACCTCGGCCAAC
>JAYVSO010000046.1:0-48768 GCA_043775315.1 Verrucomicrobiota bacterium | reverse complement strand
GGAGCGCCGAGCATCGCTCGGCTTTCGGCCTAAATGCCTTCATTCCTGCCGAGCGATGCTCGGGGCTCCGTGGCTTTGTCAGCAAACCGGATAAGCATGGTTCGTTTCTTCATGGGGCGGGGATGTCGTTTTGGTTTGTGCGAATGCGTGTGACGCCGCCGTCGAGCGGACGGCGGCTGGTGAAATCGACCAGGAAAGTCCCGTGCGCGTCGGGCTGCGCGATGACGAGCGTCTGCCGACCGAAGCCAAGGTCGAATGAACTGGCGGCCGGATGCCAGCCGACGCCAAGCCCGAGTTTGCTTTCAGCGATGAACTGCACGGCCCCCGTTGGCGACTGGCTGGCGCGGTGGAACCAGCCCGCGTGGTGCACGACGCCGGACCGGCTCCAGGTCCATCCCAGCGGTGGTTCATAGCGGGATCGACTGTTGGTGTTCTCCGACGAGATTTCTCCGGTCGGTGCGGGCGTGGAGATCGTCGTGGAGCCAAATCCCGCATTGAACCCCGGCCAACCGCCGCCGATCCGCAGATCCAGTCCACCAACAACCCGTTGTTCGGCTCCTGTTCGTTCAGCGGCGTAGCCCATGGCCAGATCGCGTCCCGGCAAGCGCAGGCTGCAGCCGCTGGTCGCCAATGCCGGTAACAATAGCAGCAGAGCCATCGGTTGGATGGACGAACGACGGGCCGTGGTCTTCTTGATGTGCATGCTCGCTTTCCAGAGCCGGGAACGAATCACCCCAGCGAGTCTTGTTCGATGTCTTGGCGTAAGTCCGGCGGCGGCGTGTTGCAAGGAGTTTGTCGGCTACGGGTGGTCTCGTCCTCTTCTTCATCATCATCATCCTCGTCTTCGCCGCTTTGAACTCTTGGCGGGATAGAAGAAAACCAGGACGAAGAGGAGGCGATGCCCCAGACCCTCAGCGTCTGTTGGCGACGATCTCCCAACCAAAACGCGCGATCATCACGCCCACGACGGCGAGGAAGAACCAGCGGATGAACCGGTTGCCCTTCAGCACGGCCAGCCGTGTCCCCACCAGCGACCCGAGCACGTTGCACACGCCCATCGGCAGGGCGTAGGCATAGAGGATGTGGTCCGTCGCGGCGAAGTAGAGCACGGCGGAAAGGTTGGTCGCGAAGTTGATCACCTTGGCGCTGGCCGATGCGCTGAGGAAATCGAAGCCGAACCATCCGATGAAGATGAAGATGAGGAAACTACCCGTGCCCGGCCCGAAGAACCCGTCGTAGAAACCGATCGCCATTCCCGTCAGCACACCCCACAGCAGCTCGAGGTTCGCCGGGAATTTCGGCCGGTGTTCGCCGCCAAGGTTCTTGTTCCAGTAGGTGTAGACCGCCACCGCCACGAGCAGGACGAGGACGATCGGCTTAAAGGTCTCAGTCTTGAAGCCCACCATGGCCCGCGCACCGAGGAACGAGAAGACAAAGGCCGCAATCGTGGCCGGAAGGATGGTCCCCCACCGGATTGGCACCCGCCGCGCATACTGCACCACGGCGATGCTCGTGCCGCAGATGGAGGCGAGCTTGTTCGTGCCAAAGACCGTCGCGACCTGCACGGCAAGCTCCTTGGGCAGGAAGACGAAAAGCGCAGGGAGCTGGATCAATCCGCCGCCACCGACCAGCGAATCCACCAGCCCGGCGAGAAAGGCGAATCCACAAAGCCAGACAAGGTCCACCGGAGGAGACTGCGGAGAACAACCCCCGAAGTGAAGAGCGGGATGGCCGCTCCCGGTCAGAGCGTGAACCCGGCCGCGAGTGCGTCACCGGCGAACATCTTCACCGTGTCGAGCGACAGCTCGTCGAGGTCCATGCCGGACATCTTGATCGACTTGTTCAGGATGTCGTGCGGGACGGTGACGATGTCGCAGCCGCAGGCGTCGGCCTGGTAGATGTTCAGCACTTCGCGGACGCTGGCCCAGAGCAGTTCGCCCTTGGGCAGGCGCGCGCGGATCATCCGCAGGCTTTCCTGCATGGCCGGGACGGGGTCGGTGCCGGTGTCGGCGATGCGCCCGGCAAAGACGGAGAGCACGCTCGGGATCTGGGGATTGAGCGCGTCGGCGAAGCCGCGGATCTGTCCGAGCGTGAGGATGGCCGTGATGTTGAGCTGCACGCCTTCGGCGGCGAGTTCCCTGGCCAGCGCCACGCACGATTCGCCGCGCGTGTTGGTCGACGGGATCTTAACGAAGACGTTCTTCTGCCAGCCGGCGATCTTCATGGCCTGGCGGCGCATCTCGGGGAACTCGTCGGAGAAGACCTCGAAGGAGATCGGCTTGGTCGTGACGGTCTCGAGCACGTCGCGGGCGAACGCCTCGTAGTCCGCGATACCCGCCTTGCGCATCAGGGTGGGATTCGTGGTCATTCCCTTGATCAGCGGATTGGCGTTGAGGCTGAGAATGCCCGCCTTGTCCGCGCCATCGGCGAAAATCTTGATCCGGAGTCCGGCCAACAGAGAGTTCATCGGTGAGAAAAAGCTAACGGCCGCCCCGGCGGTCGGCAACGCGCGTTTCCAGAGAGCGTTTCCCGACCCGACGGGGACCCGAGCTAACGTGCCACGTCAACTCGGCGAGGCCACCGCTTCAAGTTCCGAGAATCACCCCGGCCGCTTCGAACAGGTTCTTCACGGTGAAATCGGGCGTCGCCCGCAGCTGCTCG
This sequence comes from Verrucomicrobiota bacterium, assembly GCA_043775315.1. Classification (GTDB taxonomy): domain Bacteria; phylum Verrucomicrobiota; class Verrucomicrobiia; order Limisphaerales; family CANJSG01; genus CANJSG01. The sequence continues at coordinate 46,107 of JAYVSO010000046.1, read as the reverse complement.
TCGTAGCCGTAGTCGATGAAGACGGTCTTCACTCCGGCCGCCGTGCCGCAGTCGATGTCACGCCAGCGGTCGCCGACCATCCAGCTTTGCGCGAGCTCGATGCCCAGTTCCCGGGCGGCGGTGAGGAGCATTCCGGGCTTGGGCTTTCGGCAATCGCAGTCGGACTTGCCCTTGCCGGGATGGATGCAGACTTCGAAGTGATCAATCGGCAACTGGCGGCACATCTCGGCGTGGATAGCGTCGAGCGCCGCCTGTGACAAAGTGCCGCGGCCGACATCGGGCTGGTTGGTGGCGACGACGAGGAGAAATCCCACCGCCTTCAGCTTCGCGCACGCTTCTTCCACGCCGGGCAGGATCTCGAACTCGGCGACGGTCGTGGGCGGATACGGTTTACCGTCGCGGACCAACGCCCGGTTGATCACGCCGTCGCGGTCGAGGAAGACGGCTTTGGCCAATGACGAATGACCAAGGCCAAAGGCCGAAGCTTCGGGCTCCGTAAGATTTGGCCTTTGGCCTTCGAGCTTCGTCATTCCCTACTTGGTCGATTCCCACTTGGTCCGGTTCACCTTAAGCGCCGGATGCGATACGAGCAGATGCCAGACGACGGCCTGGAACGCTTCGGCGTGGGGCGTGGTGTGCTCGCCGTTCACCGTGGGGACGATGACGACCGCCGTCGCTTCTTTGGCGGTGTAGCCGCCGTCGCGTCCGACGATGCCACAGACGGCCGCACCGCGTTCCTTGGCAAGCTGGATGGCGGAGACGAGGTTGGGGCTCACGTTTTTCTCCAGATTGCCCCCGCCGACGGAGAAGATCATGAGACCGTCCTTCGCGTTGAGCCGGCTGCCCTTGAGCCATTCGGAGAAGACCGTGGCCCAGCCCTCATCGTTGGTGCGGGCGGTGAGTTCGGAGACGTTGTCGGTGGGGGCGTAGGCCTCGAAGCCGCAGATCTTCCGGAAATCGTTCACCGCATGGCTGGCGTTGGCCGCGCTGCCGCCAACGCCGAGAAGGAAGAGTCGTCCGCCGCCGTCGCGAACCGCGGCGAGTGTGACGGCGAGTTTCTCGATGGCGGCGGCGTCGAGCTGTTGGACGACCTGGATGGTCTCGGCGAGGTATTGCTGCGTGAAGCTCATGAAATGATGCGGGCGAGTTAACCGCAGGCTCCGTGAAAAGGCAGAGGAATTTTCCGGTCCGAACCGGACAACCGCAGCCGGCGGCGGCCTGCACGACAACGCCGCGTCACCAGGCGGATTTCAAACGGCGGAGCGTCCAGCTTGTAAGGCGCATCGGGGACTCGACGGCGGTGAGGCGCCATTCGGTGTCGCCTGCGCGGGGGACGAAGCAGAAGGACATCGCAACTTCGCCATTGTTGGCGAAGACCTCGATCGAGCTGCGATCCAGCACCACGTTCAGGCTGATCTTCCCGTCGATCGGAGCGAGGGGAGCCTTTCGTCCGAAGGCATGGAGAGAACGATCCTTGGCCGACCAACGGATCTCCGCACCTCGGACATCCAGGACCACATCGCCGGTGTCGCCAGGAGCAACCCGCAACTCGCCCTGCACGAGATCGGCCTGCGGATTGAGCGGCAGGCTTTCACCCGCCCGCAGAGGCGAACCTCCGAGTTCAATGCGTTGACCGGTCCTAAGCTGGGCAAACTCCTTCACGGGCTGCCGTGAAAGGCGCATCCCGGCGGGAGTCGTGTTGAGGCTGAGCTCCAACGGCAGGCTCATCTGCTGGTTGAACGGCATGCCGGGATACTTTCCGTCGCGCATCCAGCCGATCAAAACGCGGCGGCCATCGGGAGCGTCGCTGTAGGTCTGGGCCGCGTAGAAGTTCGCGCCGTAGTCGCCCGTCTGCTTGGGTCCATCGGCCACGAAGTTCGCGCCGTCAAACTTGCCGAGCAGATAGTTGCCGTCCGCGCCGAAGAGGACCCAGCGCGTATTGGCCCGGTTGCCGTCGACGGGAAGCTCGAAAAGATCGGGGCATTCATAGATATCCGGGACGCTGGAGAGATAGGTCCACGACTTGAGGTCCGGCGAATTGAAGAGCTGCGCGGTGTGGCGGATAATCGGACGCCCCTTGGGATCTTTCTCCTGCTCATCGGGCACGCCGACATAGAGGACCATGACCCATTTCTTCGTCGGCTCGTGCCAGAAGACCTTCGGGTCGCGGTCGCCGTCGCCCCGTTGAGGGACAACCGGGCTCCCCGGCGACTTCGTCCAGGAGCGGCCTTGATCGGTGCTGAAGGCGAGGCGCTGGTTGAATGTCTTCGTGTCGCGCAACGGCGTGAAGCCGCCGGCCGAAGTGTAGAAGGCGACCAACGCCTTCTCGGGTCCCGAGGCGAAACCCGCCGTGTTGTTCCAGTCGACGACCGCCGAGCCGGACCAGACGTCTCCCTGCTCATCCTGCCGGATCGCGTCGGGGAGCTGTTTCCAGTGGAAGAGATTGGTGCTGACCGCATGGCCCCAGGTCATGTTGCCCCACTGGTTGCCCTTGGGGTTGTGCTGGAAAAACAGGTGCCATTCGCCGCCGTAGTGGACGAGGCCGTTCGGATCGTTCAGCCAGTTGCTCCGCGATGTGAAATGAAACTGGGAACGAAGTAACTCACCGTAGGGTTCTACGGCGGAACCGATCTGTGCCGCGCCCAATAACGCGGCCAGGAAGACGACGACTCGCACCCGGGCAACCTGCCGAACCGGAATCCCATCCGCCAGCGACGTTTGTCCCGATAAGGGGAAGACCGTGCGGAAATCATCCATCCCCAAGATGTTCGGCCACGCGGGCTTTCACCAAGGACACGAGCTCTTCGTCCATGAAGCCGTAGGCGTCATCGATGTGGAGGCACCGCACCTCACGGCCGCTAAGGCGTCGGGAAACCGGTCGCGCAGGATCTCCGCGTGGCGTTTCTCCATCACGAACACCCAGTCGGCCCAAAGCACATGGCCTTCGTTCACCCTGATCCGAGCCTGGGGAGAAGTGCCCGCACTGCGGACGTCGACGCCGGGCCGGTTCTTGAAGACCTCTTCGGCCGTCCGGCTGCGCCACTGGTTGCGGCTGCAGATGAAGAGTAGACGGAGGGGCCTGGTCACTGGCCGGAATTGGAGCGCTCGGCTTCCAGCTTGCGCCGGGTCGACACGATCACCGCGCGGATGAGTTCCTGGTTCTCCTCGGCCTTGGATTCAAGCTGCCGTTCCAGTTCGGTGATGCGCTGCTCGTAGGCGCGGAGCCGGTCGTGCAACGGCGCGTGCAGGCGCATGAGCCTCTCCTCGAACCGCGCCATCTCCAACTCAGCCTGCCGCTGGTGATCGATCATCGATGAACGCTGCGCCAGCAGGCGCTGGAAAATCCCGAGGCTCAGCCAACGCGCGAGGTGCGGCATCAGACCCGGCGGCAAAGCGCGATTGCCGGTGGCAGCCATCGCCGGCCCCGGCCTGAAAACCGTTCGCTGAAGTCCCATCGAACGGGCCGGCCGGCGACGCGCCCGCCGGATCAATACGGCCGCTACGATGATGAATGCACCCGCGCCTCCCGCGATCAGCCAGCGGGTTGTGCGGCGTTCCTCATCGGCCAGGGAGGCCGTCCGCGCGAGTTCTTCCTGAAGCCGAAGCGCGTCCGCCTCGCTGCGGCGACGGGCTTCGACCGAATCGGCCAAACGCCGTTCGGTTTCCGTGCGCGCCGAGATCTCGTCCAGCGCCAGCTTCAGCCGGTCATCGATCCGCTGGCCGGCGCGCACGATGATCTGGCCGGGCTCGAACTGTTCCGCGGTCCAAAGCTCCGCGGTGATCTTTTCGCGGGCCTGTCGTGTGAGTTCGGCGTCGAACTGGCAATTGCCCCGCACGAACCCCGAGAGGAACCGCCCGATCGACTCGTCGCCTGCGCCGGAGCTTTCCTCGAGATCCAGTCGGGCACGGGAAAGCGTGACTATGTTTGTCCAGACGAACGGCCTCGCGTCCTCCAAAGCCGCGGCGATGTCGCGCGCCACATAGCGGGCGCTGGCCGGGATGAGCCGGACCTCGGTGCCGCCGGGACGCGCCTGCTCGGGCAGGCTGTCCGAGCGGATCACACGCGTCATGGCCTCGCGAAGCTGGGCGGCGAGGACGTCTTCGTATCGTTTTCCGTGATCACCCGATGCCCAGACTCGGGCGAGACTGGTGGACACCGGCAGACCACCGACACGGCCCGCAGCCCGCGCAACGATCCGGCTGAAGCGCGGGTTGTCGAAATCGGAGGACACCAGGAACCGTTGGCCGTAGTCGGCCTCGACCGCATCCAGGAAGGCCGCGCGCGATGCCGCGAAAGCCTCACGAAACGCCTTGTCGGCTTCGCCCGCCGTGCCGGCGTAAAACCGGTAGAACGGTTGGACTCGCTGCAGTTCCTGTTGCAACCGCGCGGCGTCCCCGCGCGGGTTCGCTATGGTGACGCGGAATGGCGCGACGATGTTGGTGGTCGCGAAGTCGCCGGACCGGAACGAAGCCGCCGACACGCTGGACGCGTGAAGCCGGAAGAGGAACGTGGCCGACGCATAAACGACTGCGCCCCGACGTCCCAGCAGAGGCAGGCTGGAGAAGAGTGCTTTTACGGGGTAGGAGCGTCCGTTGCCCGATCGCGGGAGACAAGGCGAAAGCCGCGCGGAGAGAATCCGAAAAGAACCGGGAATAGGCGGGGCCGCGCGCAGTTCAGACGAGGGATCGCGGCACGCACGCTGCCTTCCAGAAACAAACCATGAGACCTCTTCCAACCATTCTGTTCGCCGTCTGCCTGGCGGTTTTCACGTCCACCGCACAGGCCTCCGGCAGCTACTCTGCGCGTCCTCCCCGCGTTCCGGAGAAGACCGAAACCGGCGCCATATCCGAAAAGGCGAAGATGAGCCTCGGGCTCCAGGTCTTCAACCAACGCGCCAAGCTCGTCACTGATGGGGACATGGCCGACCAGAAACCACGTCTCGCCAAGCTCCAGGCCATGCTGCCCGGCGATGTGGCCGCCAAGAAGGACCTGACCAAGCTCGCCGGCAAACTCACCGCCGATCAGGTCGCCGGCCTCGAGCACTATGTGATGACCCGCTTCGGCCAGAAGAAGTGAGCCGCGTTTCCATTTCAAAACGAACAAGACCCATCCATGAAAAGCTTTCCCCTGACTCTCCTCGCCATTGGTGCGACCGCCGTAACCACCTTTGCCCAGTCCACCTGGCTTCCCGCCGAGGGCGAGCTGCTTCTCACCCCCGGATACACCTTCTTCACCTTCGACAAGTTCCTCGTCGGAAAACAGCAGGTGACCGCGCTGAGGGACAACAACGCCCGCTGGAACCAGCATGCCGGCTACATAAGCACCGAATACGGCGTGACGCCCAGGCTCGCCGCCGACCTCACCCTTGGCTACGTGCGCGCCGACACGGGCGACTTCGCCGGGTTTGGACGCACTTCAACCGACGGCCTCGCCGACACTTCGATCGGGCTTCGCTACCAGCTGTTGAAGGAGGGCGAGTCCGGCAACGCCTGGACGCCGACAGTGGCGATCCGCGTCGGCGCGATCATCGAGGGAACCTACAAGGTGGACTACGCCGCGCCCTTGAACGTCGGAGACGGCGCGTCGGGCTTCGAGACGTCGCTCCTCTTCGGAAAACAGATCGGTGATTCCGGCTTCGGACTCTTCGGCGACATCGGATACCGGTGGCGCTCGCAGGATGTGCCGGAGGACATCTTTGGTTCCGCAGGGGTCTTCCAACGTCTTGGCGGCTTCACGCTGAGCGTCGCCTATCGCCACACGCAGGGCTTGAGCGGCGGCGACATCGGCGGGCCGGGCTTCGGCGCGACCTATGGTTTCCCGCAGGTGAAGGAGATCTCGCAACTGATCGAAGGCGGACTCGGCTACACCGACAAGGGTGGTCGGACCTACCAGTTCACGGTCGCGCAAAAAATCGACGGACGGAACACGGGCGAAAAGTTCGTCCTCGGTTTTGCGGTCACTCTCCCCTTCCAGCTGGGGAGATAGCCGGATGGCTTGAGCGCCGGGGTCCCGGGCTGGGTTGGCGGATGCGGTTGTTCCTCCCCATCCGTGTTGGTTCAGCCGGACCCCGGCGTTTCCTGATCCAAGGGACGGTTCTTCAGCGGTCGCATCCAGTCCCAGACAGCGGCCACCCCGACCACTCCGAACTCCACCGGCCTCACCCACCCCGGATGCGCGAATGGTTCCAGGTTCTCGAGCCCGAGATTTCTGCCGGTGCAATAGCTGAGCGTCACCATGACGAGGAAGGCCACGCCCGCCCGGGTTGGTTTCAACGCCACGAACGGCCATAGCCAAAGGGCATACCAGGGATTGATCGTGGCCGAGAGCAGGAGGAATCCGCCGAAGACCATTCCGCCCGGGGGAACCAACGACCGCCACCTCGGGTCGCTTGGCATCCTTTGCATCCAACGCCATGCCACCGCGATCCAAAGAAGGGCGAACGCGACGAGACAAAGCAGGCGCGCCGCGGGTTGCCCGACCATGAGATCTACGAGCGCGAAGAGGGCGGAATTAAACTCCCAGCGTGTCGCCATGGTCCGCAACGAGGCGAACTCCGCCTGGCCTCCATTCCGGAGAAATGGCGTGTAGAGGATGATCAATGTCACCGAGAAACCGACCCATGCGCGCCATCCGCACTTCACCAGGACGAACGGTGCCACCATCCATCCGAAAACCTTTGTGCCACCGCTGGCGGCGGCGAGCAGACCGGCGAGCCAAGGCGAACGAACCGTCCACGCCAGGGTCATGAGCGCCACACCCAGCATGTCCGGATGCGCGTTGAACGAGGACTCGGCCACGGCGAGCGGACACCAAGCCAAAAGCAGGAATCCCGCTTCCGACAACCTTCTCCGCAACGCCAGCAGAAGCCCCAACTCCGCGGCGATGAGCAGCAACTTCCACGGCCACAACCGGGCCGGAGCCACCTTGTAGCCCAGGGCAAATCCAACTTGGCAGACGGGACCGTAAACCGTCGAAAGCTCGGGATTGTTGATCTGATCGAGCACCCGTTGGAACCGTGGTTCGACGGCGGGGTCCTGGAAGAATTCCGCGGGAGCCTTGCGATAGGGATCGCCCGTCAGCGCGAAGACCCGTCCATCCCAGAGGAACCGGTGATGGTCGTCCTCCAGCACGGGTTCCGCAAAGAGTCCGCACAGTCGGAAGGCCAGCGCCCATGCGAGAATGAAACCCGGCTTGAACCCGCACCGAACCAGGCGCCAGGCGAAGGCGAGGATGATCCACCCGGCACCCTGGGCGCCAAGCCACCAGGCAAGTTTGCCTGCGTCAGGAGATTGATGGCTCCGCCACGCCAGCGCTGCCCAGCAGGCCACGCTGAGAAGTCCCGCGATGTGGAACCACGGGATCCGTTTTGAACCGTCTGGAAACTCTCGACCGCTCGTCATTCCGCTTCGGATGCCCAACCGGCTCCAGCCTTCATCGCGGCATCATCGCGGATCCGTCGTGTGGCGTTCAGCCTCCACCAGAGCATCCGCGCGAGCATGCTGAGGATGCCGTTCCCGGCGCGCAAGGTTCCCACAAAATTGCCGGAGATCTTCGACTTGCCGGCCGAACGTGGGTGATAGCCGACCGGGAGTTCGACGATCGCGCAGCCCAGTTCCATAGCCCGCACCTGCATCTCGACGTTCCAGCCGAACCCGCGATCCGTCAGCCGCATCGCGGCCAACGATCTGCGCCCGACCAGCCGCAGCGAACCCATGTCGCGGAAACGGCGTCCCCAACCGGCGGTCAACGCAAGAGAGGTCACGCTGTTGCCCAATCGCTGCATTGGCCGGAGGTGGCGCCGTGAATCGGCGGACGCCGTGCGGTCGCCGATGACGAGGTCGGCCCCGTCGTCGACGGCCGCCTGCCAAAGGCGCGCTTCGGCGGGAGTCATGCGATCACTTCCGTCCGCCGAGCTGAAGATCACCCAGCGAAAATCCCCGGGCCAATTCTCCAAGCCGCGCCAGGCCGCCGCCCCGTAGCCTCGCAACCCCTCCCGCAACACTTCGGCTCCGCAGGCCGCCGCCTGGGCAGCGGTGTCGTCGGTGCTCCCGTTGTCGACAACCCTGACCCGGCCGGCGCCAAGTTCCCGCCAGCGGCGAATCGTCGGGCCGATCGACGCGGATTCATCAAGGGCGGGGATCACGATCACGGTTTCGGACAGGAAAGGAACCACCGGCGGCAATAGGCATGGGACCTTGCGGGAAGTCATACCTAGTCCGAGCCGTGCGAGGACCGGAGCATTCCCGAGATTCCCCGGGAATAAACGGACCATGAACCGGCTCCCACCCCGTGAGCGCAGCTGCTGGAAATGACGCGGATTCGTTGGTGGTGGAGCTCTACGCTCCTCTCTACCGGTTTGCGTTCAGTCTCTGCGGCAGCCAGGCCCCCGCGTCGGATCTGACGCAGGAAACGTTCTACCGCTACCTGACGTCCGGAGGCGCCATCCGCGATCCGTCAAAGGTCAAAGGCTGGCTTTTCACGACTCTTTACCGCGAGTTCCTGCGGTCCTACCGGCGCAACGCCCGTTTCCCCCATCTGGAGATAGAAGAGGTCGAATCCGACCTGCCGCAGGTCGAGGCCTCCGACATGGAACAGATCGATGGCCAGCTCGCGATGGACGCGTTGCAGGAAGTTGACGAGGTCTACCGGGGTCCTCTCAGCCTTTTCTACCTGGAGAGCCTGTCCTACACCGAGATCGCAGCGACGCTCGAAATCCCGGTCGGCACGGTGATGTCCCGGCTCTCACGCGGGCGATCGCACCTGCGGCAGATACTGAAAAACCGCCTTCCCGCCGAAGACCGGAAAGTGATCCCGTTGGGAAACCGGACATCCGGCCGCTCCTGACCCATCGACATGAACCAAACCCAAGCCATGTTCATTCTTGGAGCCTGTCCGCCTGGACCATGGCCGACGGATGATGCCCAGGTGGCCGAGGCTCTCGCCTTTGCGGAGTCCGATCCGGAGCTGCAGGCCTGGCTCGCCGAGACCCGCACGTTCGACGCCGCCATGGCCGGGCGGCTGCGCTCCATCGAGCCTCCGGCCGATCTGCTCGACTCGATTCTCGCAGGTCGCCGAGCCACGCCCGCGCCTGTCCCACGGCGACGTTGGACCACGCGGACCGTGCTGGCGCTGGCCGCCACGATCGCCTTGTTGATCGCCGTTCCCGCCGCTTGGATAAGCTTCTCCCCGAAAACGGACGCCGCGGCGTTGCGCAAAGACGCGGCGACGTTCCTCTCGGAGAAATGGGAGCATGACTTCGACTACCCGGAGTCAAGCTTCCCCAAAATCCAGGAATGGGCCGCGCAGCAATCCTTCCACGCCCGGCTCGACGCGCCTGCAGCGCTGGCAAACTCGCGCACCTACGGTTGCAAGGTCTTCAAGTGGCGCGGCCACACCGCAACGCTCGTCTGCTTCGTTCCGGAAGGACAAAGCCAGGTGGTCCATATCATCAGCGTCGATCGTTCGGCGCTCCCGGCAGACGGAACGGCTTCACCGGACCAGCGACAACTCGCCAAGGCGGGCGAATGGAACACGGCGACCTGGCACCAGGGCGGCCGAAGCTACGTCGCGCTGACCCAACTGGCTCCCGAAACGCTTTCCCAGATCCTCGCCGTCAAATCGCTCTGATCCGGAGCGATGCGGTTCAAGGTAGGGCGGGCTTCCAGCCTGCCCCGAGCTGACCGCGGTTTTCCCATGAACCAACGTCCTGATAAGCCCGCACCGTCTGGTTCCATGCCGTGAGCGAATTGGGCAGGCAAGATGCCCGCTCTACCGGGGCGGCAGCCGCTTTGCGGCTGCTTTCCCACTAAATCGTTCCGGCTGATCACCGCAGCCGAACGACGAGCGAATAGAATCCCACGGGGGGCAACGCCGCCGGATCGATCAGCACGGTGAACTCGTCGCCATTGCGGCTGGCGGCCACCGCGATGTCGCTGAAGGGCAGCGAAAGGCTGCCGGCAACCCGCAGCGCAAATACCATCTCGTCCATGTAACGCGCCGGCCAGGTCCACCGGACGGCGATCAGCCCGTTGGGCAAACGCACTGCCCTCATTCTTGGGCGGTCGAATCGCGCGGCCGCCACGGCAGGGACGCTCGATGGATCGCGGGGATCAGTCCCTTCGATCATTTCCTGGAAGTCCTGGTATCCGTCGCCGTCGGTGTCGGCGAAGGCATCACCGCGGCCGCCGAAGAACGCGCGCTCCCACGAATCAATCAACAGGTTTCCGTCCAGGTCGGGATCGCTCGCCACCGGCGTCGCCAGCAGCGCGACCACGACGACTTCAAGCGGGTTCGTCACGCAGCCGGACGAGATCTCGGGCGCAGGAGCGGCATCGATGTAGGCCGTGACCAGCATCTCGGAACCGGGCAACAGCGCGAACGCCTGCGGGAAGGTGAACGGGGCACCGGTCGCATCGACCAGCAAGTGGGGCACCAGGGTGACGGTTTCCTCCACGAGTTGAACGCCCGGTGAGCATTCCAGTGAACGCAGACGGACGATGTGGTTCGTGACGGGGCGCGACGGGACCGAAACCAGCAGATTGCTCACGCCGATGCGGGCGTTGGCCAGCTGCGAACCGTTCAGGGCGGCAACTGCCGCGTAGTTCGAGTGGAGAATTCCGGAGCGGATGAATTCGCGGAGCACGTCAGCGGGCAGCGGATAGATACCGGGCGCCGCGTTGTTGGACTGGCTGTTGATCCGGAACACTTCCCCGACCAACGTTTTCAGCTGGGAGACTCCGGTGAGGAGCGCATTGGCGACGTTGGTGTCGAGCGTCTCGTGGATGGTCTTCAGGCGATAGCCGGGCGCGGTGTTGAACTGCTGCTCGACGGAGAGCAGCGAAGCGAGCGGCGGATTGGTGCGGCCGATGTCCGAGACGCGACCAGGGAAAAGGGTCAGATTGGTCGCCCAGACGTTGCTCCGGAGCACGAGGAGATCCGCGACCTTCTTTTCCGTGAGCAACGCCGCGAGCGTGTTGAACCGCTGAAAGTCCACGCCGAGCGACTGCGGCGGCGTGTTCGTGGCGAGGAACGTGGCGGAGGCCAGCCAGTTCGAGGCGTCCCGCGAATCGTTGGTGCCGGTGTAGAAGTTGGAGACCACGAGCGTGGCGGCCCTGGGCACGGGAACGAGCGCCAGCATCTCGGGACCGATCCGCGTGTCGCTGTTGGTCGTCTCGATGTCGAAGTGCGGTTCGGTCACGAGCGAAAGCAGCCGCGTGGAGGCGTCGGCCACCACATTGCTGAAGCGCGACGCACGTTCCACCGGCAAGGAGACCGGGCCCTCGCCCACAAAGCTTCCCGCCGCGGAATGGAGCCGCACCAAAGTGCCGATCTCCGCCTTCACCACCTTGTCCTGATAGTAGTCCCGGGGTTGCGGACGAGCTTCGAGCAGGAAGCCGGCCTTCAAGGTGATCGGCGCCGAACCCGTCGCGGGCTTGCTGGCCGCATTGAGCGGATCGGTGCCATAGACAAGCTCCTCCAAATCGCTCCAGCCGTCCCCGTCGCTATCGGGACCGCCGAGAGGATTGAGTCCCTTCGCGAGTTCCACGTAATCGGGGATGCCGTCGTTGTCCGAGTCGCGTGTGCCCTGCGGCGTCTGGATCTGGTAACCTGCGGTGCGGACGGCGGAGCGGGTCGTGCCGGTGGCGGGACGGCCGTAGGCGAGGACGGTCGTGTTCGACGCGACGACGAACGGCGCGGTGTATTGGCGCCAATTGCCCGCATCGTTCAGGCGATACCAGATCTGGTGCGATGTATCGGCGGTCGAAAGCGAGACGCTGATCGCATTGTCGTAGACACCGGGCGCCGGATCGAACCGCACTTCGCTGACGACGCTTCCAAGCGGTGCCGTGAGACTGAAGACGGAGATGAAGTTCGACCGCTGGTTGGCCATCGCGAACGTTCCACCGACAGGCACGGAACCCAGGCTCACGCTTGAGGGCCCGGTCACGCCCAACGTCGGACCACCATAGTTTTCCCGCGTCGCCGACACGGCCGCGCCAAGCGTCGGAACGGACGACCAGTCACCGGCGTTCAGGCTCTGGAGGAGGCCCGGCTCAGGTGCGACAAAGGGTTCCGACTTGAAGACCATCACATTGCCCTGGCCTGCGAACGTATCGAGCGACGGCAGCGTGACTGCGGCGCCGTTGGTGTAGGCGGAACCGTTCCAGCGCATCGGCCGCATGGTGGTGGTGCGGCCGGTGCCCGAGGGTCCGGTTAAACTCATGAAACCGTGTCCGCCAAGGGCCAGACCTCCGGTGAAGGCTTCTCCGGGAACCGCATTGGACCGGGACAGGAGCGATGGCGGATTGGTGGAACCGTCGTAGGCGTAGACGGACTGGGTCAGGCCTCCGGCGTGGATCACGAGCAACCGCGAAGCTCCGGTGCCGGGCAGGAGGAACACCTGGCCGACAGCCGCATCCAGCGCGAACGTGGTCGCGGTGCCGAGGGCGTAGCCGCCCACGACTTCATTCACCGGGACACGGACAAGGTTCGAGACGCCGGGCTTCCAATGGACGAAGCGCCAGAGGTTGCTGGCCGTCTCCAGTTTTCCGGCGAGGAAGTCCGAACCGGCCGAGAAGGTCAGCGACGCTGCGGGAAGGAGCGAACCGGCATTGTTGCTGGAGATGAGGAGCGTGTCGTTGACGGTGCCGCGAAGAACCACGGCCGAATGCAACGGCTGCGCATCCTTCATCCGCACGGCGTTCGCACGCGCGGCCGGACCGGAGACGATGCCGGCGGCGAGCCCGGTCAAGGCGGAGCCCGAGTTGCGGAGCGTCGTCTGCCAGTTCGCTAGCGAGCCATTCCAGGTCGAGCCCAGGTAAACGTCGTCCATCAGCGGATCATTCCCTGCGCCTCCGATGTCGATCGCCGTGAGCGTGGCCGGACCGGTGTTGGTCAGGTGGCGTTCCGACGGAAGCCACGGCGCGGTGGACGAAGCGATGGAGAGCAGTTGGACGCGGTTGGCATAGGGCGTGACGACCCCGAGAGCATCGCGCGATGTGCTGAGGAGCCGGCCGCTGGCGAGTGAAGTGATGTTGGAGAAGCCCTCACTCGCAGGCGTCATCCACGTGTAGACGTCGGCCGAGAGCTGGAGCGCCACGCGGAACGAGCCCGTGGGTTTGTCGAGGACGACGAGGTCGTCGCGCGAGTCCCCGTCGAAGTCGCCGAGGGTGAAGAACTCCGTTGGGGATTCGTAGGCCCAGCGCTCCACGCCTGAGACGTGGGTGGCTGCCGACAGGACGGCGAGGGCGCAGGCAAGCAGGCGGGTTTTCATTCGGTCACCTCTATTTCTCCCGCGGGAACGATCTCCTCGATCTCGTGGTTGGTCTTGAAGCGGACAAGCGTGTAGCGGTAGCGCGCGCCGGCGACGACCGGTTGGGTATCGCGCACGATGATGTCCGAGAGCTGCTGCACCCCGTTTGCCCGGAGCATCATGAAGGAGTCCCTCATGCGCCAGTAGTTGGCGTTCGGGGGCGAGTCCTCCTCCAGATACACCTTCTCGATCAACGGCGTGACCTGGAGGACATCGCCGGAAACAATCGGGAACCAGGCGTTCGCCACCTGCTGCCGATAGACGACGAACGGGAACACGCTGCGGCCGAGTTCATCGGTGGAGGTTTCGGTCTTGGGCTTGGAGACGAGGAGATCGACGCAACTGAAGAAATTCTCGAGCTCCGTCCTTCCGACGACGATTCCGACGCCCTCGAAGCAACCGTCGTCCTTGATCTGCCGGATGGTCAGCGCGGGATCGTAGGTGTGCGCCGCCGGCAGCGGCAGCGCGCGGGCGGGCCAGGCGACCTGGGGCACGAGCATGATCTTCTCCAGCGCTCCGGTGAAGTCCTCCTCGTTGCTGAGCGGACCGAGGTTTCCGTGGATGTCCACGGCGCGGACCAGCGCGGCGACGGTCTTGCCGGACGTTCCGACGCAGCAACGGATCTGCTGCGGCTGGCCTGAGGGAAGGCAGACCTCGATCGTCACCGAGTTGCCCTTCGACGTGAAGTAGACGCGGTTGGTGAGTTGCACGCCGTTCCGCTGGTAGCTGAACTCGGCCCATTCGATGGCGGAACTTTCGCGGTAGCAGATGAGCCGATAGGGACAGCAGTTCGGGTTGGGATTCGGGTTCGGGGCAAGTCCGTTGGTGTGGCATACGACAGAGGGAACGAGGCAGGTCGTGTAGAAGATGCCGTTGATCGCGCCCGGACCGCTCCATGCCCGGCAGGAACCGAATCCTGGCCCGCTTGGGTTGGAGACGTTCGTGCCGCAGGCGGTCGTTTCCGTTGCCCGGACGACATACCAGAACGTCGTGTTCGACGTCGTGATGAAGGAGTTCGTGCAGGGCCGGTCGATATAGCGCAGCGGATCGGTGTTCGGCGGGAACGTCAGCGGCCCGGCGATGTGGTTGCTGACGACGCTGCCCGAGTTGGCTTTCAGTTCGGCGAGGCTCTCGTAGCGGTAGACATGATAGGCCAATCCAGGACCGCCGCCGATCGGCGGCTCCCACGAGAGCAGGAGACCATCGGAAAGGTTGCCGGGAAGATAGGCATGCACCGGCCGCACCCTGAGGTTGCGCGGCGGCTGGGGAGGAATGCGGTCGCAGGCCTTGAGCAGCGTGCCGGGCGAAGGCGTGCCGTCGCGGCCCAACAGGTCCCGAGCGGTCACGTAGTAGTAGTAGCCGGCGCCGTCGACGAACGGCTGCGCGCCCTTGAAGGCGTCGTTATTGTCGGTGAAGAAGAACGTCGCCGCGTCGCCGTTGGTTCCAAAGTTGGCCACGTCGGCCGGCGAGAAATACTTCGCGGCCAGGATCGGGACCGTGTTGATGCGGCGGACCACCAGCGGGCTCGTGGCGGAACCGCCCAGAAGCTGGTCGGCCGTTGGCGGCGACAGATTCCAGCCGGCGGCTTCGGCGTAGTTCTTGTTCACGCGCCAGACGTTGAAGCCGTGGGTCGCCAACCCGAGACGGCGCAACGCGTCGGGCACGGCCCAGCGCATCTTCACGTTCAGGTTGCCGCTCCCCGTCGTGTCAGGCAGCTCCACCGCAGCGCCCGGCGCGGGCAGCATGAGCCGTGAGCCGGCCTGGACGGTCACGCGGCCGACTACGGCCCGGTCGGACGCGGTGGCGAGGTTCCAACGACGCACTTCGAAGGTCATGTTGCTCACGCCAGCGGGGAACTGTTCCGCCACGGCGATGCCGAGGTTCAGCGCGACGCCGGGATGGATGCGCGCCAGCAGGGTCAGGTTGCGGAAGCTGCGGTCGTTTCCGGTCGTGCCGCGGAGAACGGCCGAGAGTTTGTCCGACAAAGAAATCGTTCCCGCCGGAATCACATCGCCGAAGAGTTTTGCGAGGTCGCCGTCCAGGACGACGAGGTTGTCCCCAAGGTTCACGCCGCGTTGCAGCAGCGACTGGATGACGTGGGTGTCCTGCTGGCGGGAGACGATGGAGAAGCGCGAGTAGTTGGAGGTCGAAGAAGCGTCGCCGGGTTTGCCGTAGACGGCGAACGCCTCGTTGGCGATGCCCGCTCCGTCGTTGCCCTGCCACGTGATGTAGGCCCAGTTGCGGCCGTTGAGATCGGTGTGGGCGAGGCCGATGGTGCCGATCAGGTTTTCCTGGGCGCGGACGGACAGCCCGGCCAGGAGCAGCAGGGCGAAGAGGAGGCGAAGGACGTTCATCTGAAAACGGGGCGGCGTGTTCCGGAAGGTTTGGGCAGAAGCGGGTTTCATGGTCGGTTCCTCATTTCTTCTGGTGGTCGACAGCCCACTTGCCGCTGTCGTAGCTGAGGGTCACGCGGAAGTCGTGGCAGAGCTCGAGAGGCTTGTGGCCGATGCAGCCGCCGACTTCACCGATGCCGAGGAACTTCGGACCGGATTGCCCGATGCTGCCGACGAGCGTCACGTTGCCGTAGATGTTCACGAGGCAGAGGGCCTCACCACTGACGCCGGCCTCGACCTTGCCGATGAACTCATGGCCCTCGGCGCGGTATCCAACCCCGACACCGGAGCTGGCCGAGATGCAGAAGAGGCACGAGCAAGGGATGCCGAGGACGACTTCGGTGACAGGGATGCTGACGCGTCCGAAGGCGTAGGCGCCGGAGAACGAGCCGTTCTTCACCAGCTTGCCGACGTCCGGATCGACGAGGAAGAGAGGGTCGAGCGTGCAGGCCGTGCCGAAGAAGAGGGAGCCGCTGGCTTCGTAGCCGTTGAAGGTCAATTCGGCCGTGGCAGCGAGGTAGTTCTCGGTGAGTCCGAAGAACGCGGCCGCACCGAGGTGTTTCACGGTGAAGGTATCCTCCAGCTTGAACTCGCCCGTCGTCTCGAACGATCCGCCGAGGCCGATGAGCACGCCGTTGGTGTTGAAGGCGAACTCGCCCGCGACGGTCGCGCGGAGATCGGGCGCGATCCATTCGAGCCCGACGTCGAGCGCACCGATGGTCACGTCGACGAAGCTCCCGCCGAAGCTGGCGTAGGTCCTGTCGCCGCCGGTGTTGTATTCGTGGATGAGGGCGTAGCCGTCGAACTTGAGGTCGTCCGGCACCTTCCAGCGCCAGCGCGCGTCGAAGCGGGCCTCGTCGAGCGAGTCTCCCTTGAAGTGCGCGTAGCCGGAGATGCGGCCGGCACCGAGGACGGAGTTCACCTCGCCGATGAGCGGGTTGATGGCGTCGTCCACCTGCGCAAGCGACTGCGAGATGAGGTCGCGCATGGTGCGGTTGAACTGCGCCATCGCCGAGTCCACGCCTTCGCGGACCGCGGAATCGATCTCCTGGAACCACGCGCGGAGAATCGTCTTCACCGTGGCGCTGACCTGCTCGGAGTAGAACGCGTCGTCGATCTTCTTCCGGATTTCGGCCTTCAGTTCCTCCGGGGTGTAGTAGGGGATGTCGTCGTGGATCGAGACGAGCCAGGCCTGGACCTGGTAGGCGGAGTTGGACGCGGCGCGGTCGATGTCGGAACTGGCCGCGATGATGGCGTCGTTCAGTTCACGACCCAGCCCACCCGGCGCGATGATGCCCGAGCGGATGTTCACGACATCGGATTCCAGCACCCCGAGCGTCTGATCCACCGCGTCGAAGGTCGGATCAGCCGAGACTAGGAGGGCGTCGAGCGCGGAGCCGGTGGCGTTCGCGAGATACTGGGGAGCCAGATTGCCGATGAGCGAGTGGACGAGGTTGGAACCGACACTGCGATGACCGGAGCCGGCGGGGCTTTCGACGATCAGGTAGCGGCTCGTCGAGATCATCGAATCGATCCGGGCGAGACGTTGGTCGAGGTCCTGCACGAGGCCCGCCGTGTTGGTGTTGAGCTGGGCGAGAGAACGGAGCTTGAAGGCGACGTTGGTCGGCACGCCGCCGACGGTTCCACGGATGTATTGGGCGAGGAGGTTGTTGACCGCACCTTCCCAGTTGGCGGACGTGGTGTTGCTCCACGCCTGGGAAAGCTGCTGCTGTAGCGCTCCGATCGTGGGATCGATGACCGCATCGAGCACGGGGTCGAAGAGCGTTTCCGGCAGGTCGTCCAACATCGCGTCGAAGTCCGCGAGCCCATCTTCCAACGCTTCCCGGGCGGCATTGCCGACGGCGTCGGTCACGCTCTTGGCCACGCCGGTCACATCCTCGACAAGGTCGAAGGCGATGTTCGCGAGGTTGATCTGGGGCAGCCCGTCGTATTGCAGGCCGAAGGTCATCTCCAGCTTCTCGGCGCTCATGTAGGGCACCTGCGAGGAGGTGTGGAGGATGAGGAAGTCGCGTTCCTTGGGTTCCCACGAGGCGAACGAACGGCTGGCCGTGGACCAGGCCAACGGATAGTCGAAGTCGACGAACCCGAGCCAGAGCCGCTGGGCGCGCGGGTGATAGTCCTCGATCGTGCTCGCGCGGTAGTCCTCGACTGTGGTCAACGAACTCGGCCAGCCACGGTTGCCGCCGTCGAATTCGGTGTTGTTGAAATAGTCGTCGCTGGAGATGCGCCAGCCGAAGTTAGGCTTGCCGGTTTCACGGGGCCAGCCGCCCATGAGGTTGAGCGCCGCGGTGATGTTAGTGATCTGCGCGCCGGTGTGGATGTGGGTGCGGAGATCCTCGAAGAACGGGACGTTGAGCGTGCCGGCGAGGTTGATCCAGCCCTTGGAAGAACCCTCGCCGGTTCCGGGTCGTGCGGCGTAGTCGTTGTAGTAGGCGTCGGCGGACGGGATGAACTGATACTTCTCCCCGGCCGGGCCGTTGAACCCGGCGTCGCTCGACAGCTTGAGGCGCGAATCCAGATCGGTCAGCCCGACGGACAACGCGAAGTCTCGGCTGATGATGTGGCCGTTGGTCTTGAACCCGAGCGTGCCGGAGAGGAGCGTGTCGAACTGCGAGGCGTAGGCGGTGACGCCCATCGTGACGTAGCCGTCCATCGGGTTGCATTCATCCGGCGAGACGAAGGTGAGCGAGCGGGTGACGATGTCGGCGTCCCAGTATTGCAGCCGCTTGATGTTGGAGGCGATGCCGCCGATCTCGGCCGAGAGCAGACCGCCCGGGCAGGAGAACTGCAGGTTGGAGAAGTCCTGTGTGATGCCGGACGGATAGGGCAGGCGCAGGCTGCCGAAGGTGCGGGAGTCCTTGTTTTCCCCGTCGAGGAACGAGAGCGAGTAGTTCGACAGGATGATGGAGTAGCCGTAGAGCGCGGCGTTGCTCGGGAAGCCCCCGGCAGTGGCTTCGTGGATGCCGCTGACGCCCGAGGCGCGCGCGTAGTATTTGCTGCGCGCTGCCAGCGGCCAACCGCTGATCTTCACGCCGGCCATGATGCTGGTCGCGTGGCGGGCGACGTTGCTGATGACCGAATAGTTCACGCCCGCGTAGTCGGCCAGACCCTCCTGGTAGGCGGCAAAGTTGGGCGTGCCCTTGAAGTCGGGCCGTTCACGGTAGGAAAGGTTGTCGGCATCGACGCCTGTCAGCATCAGCACCGCGCCGCCGCCATCGCCGGGAATTAGGGTTTCACCGCCGCGCAGCGAACTGCCGGGGACGTGGACGCCGACGTTGGTGGTGGTCTGGATGCGGTTGGCGAAGTCGTTGCTCGACGCGATGTAGCCCCAGGCGAGGGAACGGTTGGTCAGCGGATTTCCATTGCCGATGAGGCCGCCGTCCTGGGTGAGCAGGAGGGTCTGCGAGATCGGGGCGACGGTGACATTGGTCATCGAGTTGGCCGCCACGCAGCCCACGCAGCCCACGCAGTTGGCCGGATAGGGAACCGTCACGGGCGTGACACCGGCGAGGAAGCTGCCGCCGTTGGTCTGGGCGACGACGACGTCACGGATGCGGAGTTGGCCGCCATTGGTCCAGGCAACCTTCGCGCCGTAGGGGAAGTGCGCGGTGAAGACGCCGCCCGTGGCGCAGTAGTCAAAGTCGGCGAAGAGGCGGGCAAAGCCGTTGGACGTGCCAATGGTCACAAGCGGCACGGCACCGGGCGCGACGGCCTGGTAGTGGCGGTCGTTGGAGAAGCGGTTTCCGTTCGTCTGGCCGAATTCGACGTTGGCTGTGTTCTGGCAGGTCAGCCCTCCGGGAACGTGGCGGGGACCTAGATGATGTGGGCGGGCGCGGGTCGCCCTCATCTCGGACACGGGACTTGTCGCGATCCGAGCCGCTGCGTAGCGTCATGCCGTTCGCAATACGCCATGATTTGATCCACTGACCTGACAACCTAACCCAAAGCGATTTCGCGTCGCTTCGGCTGCTGATCCATCTCGAAACCTGGAAATTTCGCCATGCAGGACAGCGCTCGAAGTGCGCCCCAACCGGGGCGCATTGAAAGCGTTCCTGCATGGGCCCTCCAGGTGCCCGAGATGGGACGTAAGTAAGTGCGTCCCATTTTCGTTTTCAGGCACCCAGGATCGTCCCATGCAGTAGCAGTCCGAAGACAGTGCTGAGGCACGCGGCTCCCCAGCCATGCCTCATCTCTCCTGGAGTGAAGTGCGCGAGCGTGCCATCAGGTTCTCCCGCGACTGGTCCGGCGCGACCTCGGAACGCGCCGACAAACAGACGTTCTACAACGAGTTCTTCGACGTGTTCGGAATCCGCCGCGCGTCCGTCGCCTCGTTCGAGGCCAATGTCCGCAACCTGCACGGCCACACCAGTGCCATCGATCTGCTCTGGCGCGGCCGGCTGCTCGTGGAGCACAAAAGTTTCGGCGAGGATCTGGACGCCGCCGAGACGCAGGCCTTCACCTACATCGAAGACCTCACGCGCGAAGGCCGCTCCGAGGAGATTCCCCGCTTCATGCTCGTGTCCGACTTCGCTCGCTTCGTCCTCTACGATCTGGAGCCGGAGGAGCAGCGCGACCTGCCGCTCTTTGCCGGGCGTCCGTCGTCCCGCGTCTCCTTCACCCTCGACGAATTTCCCCGCGTCACCCGCTCGTTCGCTTTCATGCTCGGGCAGACGCGCGTGCGGCTCGATCCCGAGGACCCGGCCAACGAGAAGGCCTACGCCCGCATGTGCGAGCTGCACGACGCCTTCAAGGCCGGCGGCTTCACCGGGCACGAACTGGAGCGCCTGCTCGTCCGCATCCTCTTCTGCCTGTTCGCCGAGGATACGAACATCTTCGAGCCGGAGTCGTTCACGCAATTCATCCGCGGCCAGACGCGCGAGGACGCCTCCGATCTCGGCGCGCAGTTGAACCGCCTGTTCGACTGGCTCAACAGCGCGCAGGCCGACACCACGCTCGAAGACACGGACCCGCTCTACGGCTTCCGCTACGTGAACGGCGACCTGTTCGCCGAGCGCCTCGGCTTCCCGCGCTGCACCCGCGAGATGCGCGCCGCGCTGCTCTACTGCTGCGAGTTCCAATGGGCGAAGATTTCCCCCGCCGTCTTCGGCTCGCTCTTTCAAGGCGTGCTGGATGACCAGTCCCGCCGCCAGCAGGGCGCGCACTACACCAGCGAACGCGACATCATGAAGGTGCTGCGCTCCCTGTTCCTCGACGAACTCCGCGCCGAGTTCACGCGCCTCAAGGCCGACCGCTCCTCACGCCGCCGCGCGAACCTGGAGGCGTTCCAACAAAAGCTCCGCTCGCTCAAGTTCCTCGACCCCGCCTGCGGCTGCGGCAACTTCCTCGTGCTCGGCTACCGGGAACTGCGCCAGCTGGAGATGGAAGTCGTCCGCGTGCTGCACGGAGCGGAGCAGCAGGTGCTCGACGTGCGGCAACTGCTCAAGGTGGATGTGGACCAGTTCCACGGTCTCGAATACTCCGAGTGGCCCGCGCGCATCGCCGAGGTCGCGCTCTGGCTCATGGACCACCAGATGAACGGCCTCGCCGCCGAGGCCTTCGGCCAGGGCTTCGACCGCCTGCCGCTGCGCTCTTCGCCGCACATCGTGCAAGGCAACGCGCTCCGTCTCGACTGGAACGCCGTGCTCCCGCGCGCGCAATGCGTCTGCGTGATGGGCAACCCGCCGTTCGTCGGGAAGAAAGAACAGAACAGTGAACAGAAGGCGGACATGGATTTGGTTTGGGGTGGTGCGAAAGGAACAGGCGTCCTCGATTATGTGACTGCTTGGTATGTCACTGCCGCGCGCTACATCGAGAGCACCCGGATTTCTGTTGCGTTCGTGTCAACCAACTCCATCTCGCAGGGGGAGCAGGCCGGAATTCTCTGGGCTGAGTTGTTTCAACGGGGGCATCTCAAAATCCACTTTGCTCACCGTTCATTTCCTTGGCAGAGCGAAGCTCGTGGCGCAGCGCATGTTCACGTTGTCATCATTGGTTTCGGAGCATTCGACCGTCCAAGGAAGAAAATCTACGACTACGATCAAGGTGAAGAGCTTGTGACCATCACAGAGGTTGCAAACATCAACCCATACCTCATCGCCGCAAATGACATCACAGTTCGCACGCGAACAGAGCCGATAAACGGAGCACCCCCGATTAGCTATGGCAGCATGATGATCGACAAAGATCGGAGCGCAGGTGACGAAGCAGGACTGATCCTCACGAAAGAACACCGAGATGCGTTGTTTACTGAATGCCCGGCGCTTCGTCCCTACGTTCGCGTGCTCTACGGCGGTGACGAGTTTTTGAATGGCATTCAGCGTTGGTGTCTCTGGTTGGTTGATGCTCCACCCAGCCTTCTCCAGCAAAGCAATCTCTTGCGCGACCGGATAGAGACGGTGCGCCGCTTTCGTGAAGCAAGCGGTCGCGCGCAAACGCGCAAATTGGCAGCCGCGCCTGCGCTGTTTGGGGAGATCCGTCAGCCGACAAGCACTTACATCCTCATTCCCAAAGTCTCGTCAGAGTTACGCAACTACATCCCAATCGGCTTTGTTAAGCCGGCTATCATCGCAAGTGGGAGCGCCCTGATCGTTCCTGACGCGACCCGTTATCATTTTGGAGTTCTCACGTCTGCGATGCACAACGCATGGATGCGCAGCGTGGCCGGGCGTTTGGAGAGCCGTTTTCAATACTCCAACAACATCGTCTATAACAATTTCCCGTGGCCGAATCCCACGCCCGAGCAGCAGGCGCGGGTGGAGGAGAAAGCGCAAGCTGTGCTCGCCGCGCGCGCGCCGCATCTTCCGCCCCGTGGCTCGGCAACGCTCGCCGACCTCTACGACCCGAACACCATGCCGCGCGACCTGCTCCGCGCCCACACCGAGCTGGACCGCGCGGTGGAGCGTTGCTACCGCCCGGAACCCTTCCGCTCCGATCGAGAGCGGGTGGAGCACCTCTTCCGCCTCTACGAACAGCTTTCCGCGCCTTTGCTTCCAGCAGCGCGGCGTTCTAAGAAGAAAGCTGCGAGAAGCAGTCGCCAGTAACCGGGTTAGACTTCGCGCAAAGCCGCTTTCTGGTTCGCGATGGCTGTGGGAGAAAAGGCTGGGACCCGACGCGTGGTTTCAATCTAGGGAGAGGCAGCCGGTTTGGCCAACTTGTTGGTTGCCCGTGCACCACAGTCACGGGACCCGATCAGTCGAAGCCATCCCAACACGGGTTCAAATCTCCTTACTCCACCAGGCGGTAGCCTACCCCATGCACCGTCAGGAGGTGGCGCGGGGCCTCGGCCGTGTCGCCGAGCTTCTTGCGCACTTGGACGACGGTCTGATCCAGCGTCCGGGTGGTTCCTCCGTAGTTGTAGCCCCAGACCTCGTTGAGCAGGCGGTCGCGGGAGAGCACTTCGCCGAGGTGCGCATGGAGAAACTGGAGCAGGGCCATCTCCTTGGCCGTGAGATCGTCGGTCTTCTTTCCACGCCGGATCTGGAACGTCTTCGGATCCACCGTCGTTTCGCCGATTGCGAAAGGCTCGTTGGCCGCGGTAGCGGCCGGTCCCTGCGTGCGCCGGAGCAAAGCCTGCACGCGGGCGAGCAGTTCGCGCACGCCGAAGGGTTTGGTGACGTAGTCGTCCGCGCCGAGTTCGAGGCCGATGACCTTGTCGAGCTCCTGCCCTTTTGCGGTGAGCATCAGGATCGGCACCCGCAGGCCTTCGGTGCGGATCTGCCGGCACACATCGTAGCCGCTCAACCCGGGCAACATGACGTCGAGGATGACGAGCGTAGGCTTCTCCTTCTTCACGCTGGCCAACGCCTGGTCGCCGCGCGAGCAGACCACGACGTGGAAGCCTTCGCCGGTGAACAGCTCGCGAAGTCCGAGCTGAATGTTCGCGTCGTCCTCGACGATCAGAAGGGTTGGTTTCATCGGCTGGTTAGAAGCGCGGGCAAGGTCAGGGTGAAACGGCTGCCTCCTCCTTCGCGTGGCGAATAGGCGAGGTCTCCGCCGTGGGCGCGCGCAATCTGCCGGGCCAGCGTGAGCCCGAGGCCGGTTCCCGGCACACCGCTGGTCAAGGCATCGTCCGCGCGGAAGAATTTTTCAAAGATCCGTTCGCCCAACCCGGAAGGCACGCCCGGTCCGTGATCAGAGACGGAAACGACGATCTGCGTGCCGATGCGAGAAGCGTCCAGTTCCACCACAGCGCCGGAGGCGGCGTATTTCTCGGCGTTGGAAATGAGGTTCAACAACACCTGCGACAAGCCGTCGCGATCGCCGGAAACGCTCAGCGGCGTCTTCGGAAGGCTGAGTTCGAGACGAAGCCCGGCCGCCTCAAGGTGAGGCCGAAGTGTCGAGGCCGTTTCGGCGACCAAGGCAGCGAGGTCGAGCGGCCGGGCATCGAACTTCCGTTCCCCACGTTCCATGCGGGCGAAGTCGAGGACGTTGTTCACCAGGCGGGTGAGCCGCGCGGCTTCCGCCGAAATGATGCCGAGGTAGCCGCGCACTTTTGATTCGTCGGACACCCGGCCTTCGACGAGCAGGTCGGAGAACATGCGGATGCTGGTCAAGGGCGTCTTCAATTCGTGGGAGACGTTGCTGACGAAGTCGGTCTTCTGCTGCGCGAGCCGGAGCTGGCGTCGGCCGTCGACCACCAGCAACCCGCCGCCACCCGCGATGGCCGCGATGAGGACCACGACAAGCAGCAGCACCGACCAGCGAAGTGTGGCGGCGGTGGCATTGAGCCGATCCCCACCCGTCAGATAGACCGCGGCTTCCCAATGCGGCAGCGCCTCGCCGATCTCGGCGGCGGCGAAGGGACGCCGCCAGTTCGGCACCGCCGCGCCCGCGGGGGAGACGCCGACCGGTTGGGCGGAATCGTTCAGAAGCGCGATGGTGAAGTCGTCCTGCAGGGCGGCATCCAAAGCGACTGCCCGCCCTATCCGCTTGGTCAGTTTCGGCAGATCAAGCTGGGAGCCGAAGATGATCTGCGGGTCGCGCGTCGTGCGATACCACAGCATCACACGGAGCTTGTTCTGGAGAAACCTCGCCACGACCCCTTCCTGCGCCCCGACAACCAACTGGCGGAATTCGGCCTCAGAGCTCTGGAGTTTGGAAATGTTGTTATCGGCCTGGGCGTTTTGCGCCGACAGTTCCGTCCTCTGCTGGCCCACGTCGGCGTTCTTGGAACCAAGCTTGTTGTAGTCCAGCTGGGGCTGCAGATATTGACTCCCCGACTGGCTCATGGGCTCGACGTTCCTGATGTTCTGGCTTTGACGCGGTGTGCTGTTGAACGAAGGACTTTGACCGCCTCCGTCGCTAAAAACCTGCGAGAGATTCACCTGCCCCTTGCTCGGAGAATTCGCATAGACCTCCACGCTCACGCGGTTGCAGAGGAAGAGATCGTTCTGGATGCGGAACTCGCGGGCGACCGGCCGCGCGTCGGTCAGCGGTGGCGCAAGGACCTGTCCCGAGAGGTCGACCACGAAACCGACTTCGGCCAGCGGCCACGCCTCGCGCAGCTTGGGATCGAACGACGCGGCCGCAGTCTTGGGCGCCGCGTTGCCGATGGTGGTTTCAACCTGCGCGGCGAATTCGCGCTGCACTTCCGCAATATCCGCCGCGACATCGGCCGCCAGCTTTTCGGCCACGCCCTGGGCGAGGAGCGATTGCTGTCGCTCCAACACGAAGCGCTGGTCCTGGAGCGAGCGTAGCACGAGCCCGCCAAGCACGAGCGCCGGCGCGAGCACGGCCACGATGAACAGCACGGCGGGGCGTTTCATGGCGGAACCATGGACGAAAGATTGCGCCGGCGCAGCCAATCTCTGGCCGGCCGGCGCTTCCTCCTTGGACTTCGGTCCAAACTCATCGAGTTCCAGGGAACTGGTAAAGGGAGGCGGTGAACGGATCCGCCCCCGGTAGCGCGGCGGACCTCGCGGGTTTCAGCTCCTCGCGCAGCATCCCGATCTTCGCATCGAGCAGTATTGTCTGGCTCTTCAACAATTCGTTGTCGGCGGACCGCACGGGACCGCCTGGGATCAGGTGGAGCTTCGCCTCCTCCAGCTTCACGGCCTGAAGCCGGGAGATGGCGGCTTCGGCAAAACGACCGGCCAACCCGGCGGACACTTCGCCGATCCGCGCCGCGCGGTCCATGCCGGGAAACGGCTCCAATAGTTCAGTCAACGTGCGTTCGATGTCGGGCGCGATCAGCTCGGCGCGTCCGACCATGACACGCACCAGGTTCTTCGGCCTGGGATTGAGCTTCAGCGGCAAGGTCTCGTCGGCCCACTGCTTCGGCAGCAGGTAGAGCACGCGCGCGCCGATGTCGCCCAACCAATCGGGTCGCCAGGTGTTGAGCATGGCCTTCGCTTCATCCTCGAAGAGTCCGGCCGCGACGAGGCTGCGTCGCAGGCTGGCCTCAAGGTCCTTCTTCACCGCGGCGGGCTCGCTCGCTTCCGCCAGCTTCAAGACGCGGCGTTCTCCGGCCGCCAACGATTCGACCACCCGCATACGGGCACGCCCATTCTTGAACTCGGCGAAATGCAGCGACGCAAGCGCGACCCGGCCGGTGTTCTCCAACGTCACCCGGTTGCGGTCGTCGAAGGTCACCTTCAACGGCGTGCCGAAGTTGCCCGCGCCCCGGTAGAAGAGGAATTCCTCGTCCTGCCCGTCGCGGCGTTCGGCTTCGGTCATCAGCGGAGAACGCACTTCAAGGCGGTTGGCCGAAGTGCCCCGGGCGCGGGTGTAGTGGCTGCGTAGTCCCGTCGTGGGCAGGACTGCGGTCATCGACATCAGGCTTTCGATTCCAGTGCGCAGCGGCCGCATCTGGGACGGGTCCGCGTGCGGCATGATTTTCACGTTGTCCCAGTGGACGAAGCTGCGCGGCGAATCCGCGATCAGCGGGGCCGCACCGTTGGCCGGGCCGAAGCCTGCTACCTGCGGGAACCATTCCGTCACCAGCCCCTGCGGAAAGTCCACCGTGGCCGAAAGCGTCACCGGTTCATCGGCGTGGAAATAGATCACCGGCGTCTCCATGCGCTGGAGCCAGTGGCTGGTCGCCTTGCCGCCGAACAGGTTGAACTTCGCTACCAGACCCGCGAACTCCTTTCCGCGCAGCGGCGCGTTGCGCGTGTAGACGAAGGACGGAAGATCCGATGCGATGAAGGGATTCCACGGGATCAACGTCCCGTCCGATCCAGCCACGGAGGTGAAGGTGCCCCACTCGTGGGCGGTGTAGTCGGCCTGCGGTGTTTCAGGGTTGTAACCCCCGCAGGCCGCGACTTGGGCGATCCCGGCCGTCGCGGCGAGGATCGAAAGGAGGATGCGGGTTTTCATGCCCCTCCGATGTAGCCCAGCTCGGCAAACCAGTTGTCACCGGGGCGTTCGGGATTTGTCAGAAAATTGTCAGGTCAATCCAGCAGACGGCCCTGTCGCCTTCCTGCGTGACTCGACCGGCGGGCGTTTCCACACTGCGCGCGCCGATGAAAAAGACCGCCCGTTCTAAGTCCACCGCCAAATCTTCCTCCCAAGCCGCCGCGCCCATCTCGGTGACTTCGCGCTCCGGCCGCTTCGCCCATGGCCCCGCCGCCGATGTCGCCGCCTTCTCCGAATCCATTTCCTTCGACTGGCGGATGTGGCGGCATGACATCCGTGGCTCCATCGCCCACGCCACCATGCTCTGCGTCATCGGCATCCTGACGAAGGCCGAGCGCGACGCGATCGTCGACGGCCTGGAACAGATCGGCTCGGAGATCGGGGCGGGCACGTTCCAGTGGAAGCCCGAGCTGGAGGACGTCCACATGAACATCGAGGCCGAGCTGACCAAGCGCGTCCCGGCCGGCGCAAAGCTCCACACCGCGCGCTCGCGGAACGACCAGGTCGCCCTCGATGTCCGTCTCTGGGTGCGGGACGAACTCCGTTCCCTCGAAGCGGAACTCGCCTCGCTCCAGCGCGCGCTCGTTGCCCTCGGAGAACGCGCCGGCGACACGCTCATTCCCGGCTACACCCATCTCCAGCGCGGCCAGCCCGTCTATTTCGCGCACCATTGCCTGGCCTACGTGGAGATGTTCGACCGTGACCGGCAACGCCTCGGCGACTGCTACAAGCGCGTCAACGTCTGCCCGCTCGGCTCAGGCGCGCTCGCCGGCACCACGCTCCCGATTGACCGGGAACTCGTCGCCCGGCAGCTCGGTTTCGTGGACGAAGCGGGCCGGCCCCAGGTCACGCAAAATTCCATGGACGGCGTGAGCGACCGCGATTTCGTCGTCGAGTTCTGCGCCGACGCCGCTCTGGCCGCCGTGCATCTCAGCCGCCTGGCCGAGGACGTGATCCTGTGGGCCACGAGCGAGTTCAACTTCATCAAGATCGCCGACGCCTACACCACCGGCTCGTCGCTCATGCCGCAGAAGAAGAACCCCGACGTGGCCGAACTCACGCGCGGCAAATCCGCCCGCGTCATCGGCAACCTCGTCTCGTTGCTGACGCTGTTGAAGGGCCTGCCCATGACCTACAACCGCGACATGCAGGAGGACAAGGAACGCCTCTTCGACACGGCCGACACCGTCCGTGCGTGCGTGCGCCTCATGGCCGCGATGCTGGACAACACGAACGTGAAGGCCGCGAACTGCAACGCCGCCGCCGCCGATCCGCAGCTCCTCGCCACCGACCTCGCCGACTATCTCGTGCGGAAGGGAATGCCGTTCCGGCAGGCCCACCACGTCATTGGAGCCGTCGTGGCGTTGGCGGAAAAGGCGGGCAAACCGCTCGACCAGGTGACGCTCGAGGAGTTCCGCAGCACCAGCGACCAGTTCGGCCCGGACGTCGCCGACGTCTTCGATCTCAAGAAGGCCATGCAACGCCGCAACCTCGTCGGCGCTCCCGGCACCGCCGAGGTGAAGAAGCAGATCGCGCGGTGGAAGAAGCTGCTGGCTTGAATCAAAAATGCAGAACGAACATTGTGCAAGCACGCCGAGTCGATGGCTGTCCGCCGCAAATTGACTTCTCAAAAAAAAAGACGGAAATCCCCCCCCCCCACCGTCAGGGTATGACTCTTCGCACAATATGAAACCGCTATCCTTAGCCTGCGCTCTGTTCTCAATGCTTCTTCTCTCTGGCTGCTCGAAATCGGAGACCGTCTCCCAATCAACCAACGCGAGAAATGCCTACCCGAAAGAAGCTGCGGCGGTTGAATCCGACCCTCTCTTCAAACTCGCATTCAAGAGTGAACAAACGGGCATTTCCTATTTCCTGAAACGCCTCTCCAAAGACGAAACCATCAAAATGCCGGAGGATTTCGTTATCAAGGGTGAGAACGCCTCTCTTGTTTTCGTTCCAATCAAGGATGGCAAAATCGTGGACGCCCCGCTGTCAGACCGGGTAGCTCTCGGATACAAGATTCCCGAAGACATGCTCAAGTGACCTGCTTTCTTGAGAAGCACCGAGCGCAAGCTTTAGATTGATCCGCTCACTTCGAGAAGACCCACTTGATCATCTTGCCCACCGTGGGCGCCTGGCCCTGGGAGAGGATGCCGATGCGGAAGACCTTCGCCGCCGCCCAGAGGCAGAAGATGGTGAAAGCCGTGCAGAGCACGACGCCCAGGAGGATTTCCCAGAGCGGCGGACCGGGTTTCGAGGCGATGCGGAGGGTCATCAGCATGGGTGTGGCCGGCGGGAAGAGCGAGATGGCGCGGGAGAAGGTGCTGGAGGGCGATTCCAGCACGGGCACGAGGCAGAACATCGGCAGGACGATCATCATCATGGCCGGGCTCATCAGGCTCTGGGCGTCGCGGATCTCGCTGCAAGCGGAACCGATGGCGATGAAGATGGACCCGAAGATGAGCAGGCCCAGCA
Source organism: Verrucomicrobiota bacterium (assembly GCA_043775315.1). Taxonomy (GTDB): domain Bacteria; phylum Verrucomicrobiota; class Verrucomicrobiia; order Limisphaerales; family CANJSG01; genus CANJSG01. Next base: position 16,550 of record JAYVSO010000046.1, on the reverse strand, counting down.
GCTGGAAGACGATGAACCAGAGGAGGAGCGCCGGGTTCACATAACCCGTCAGCGCCATCTGCGTCATGATCAACGCGGCTCCGCCGAGGTAGAGCACGGACAAGGTGAGAGAGACGAAGACCGTGCCGATCAGCTTCCCGGCCATCAGCTCGAAGGGCGTCACGGAGGACACGAGCACCTCGGCGATCTTCTGCATCTTTTCCTCCAGCACGCTGTTGAGCAGCGCGGGCGCGGAGGACATGACGAGCATGAACATCATCATCATCGAGGCGAAGGGGATCATGAAGGTGGCCATGCGGTTGGTCTCCTTGGCCTTGATGACCTGGCCCGACTGGTCCACTTCGGCCAGGCCGAGCTGCCGGACGTTGACCGGCTTGGTCAGCTTCTCCACGAGGCTCTGGTCGACGCCGGCACCCTCGAAGCGTTTCCGCGTGATCTCGTCGGTCAGCACGGCGTTCAGCCAGCCCGGCAGCTCCATGAAGGAGGCGGTCTCGGTGAAGTAGGAGACGGTGTTCGTGGCGGCCGGATCGACGATGCCGGGCCGGATGATGAGGAAGGCGAAGAGGTCCTTCTTCCGCACGCGTTCGGAGAGCGCGACCTCGACCTTCTCGTCGGCGGACTTGGCGTCGATGCGTTCGATGACGAACGCCGGCCGGATCTGCTTCGTCCTGTTGGCGGGGTCGAAGAGGTCCTTCTCGTTCCGGGCGGCGGCGCGAGTCTCGATCTTCTCGGCCAACCAGCCCGACTGGTCGACGACGGCGAGCTTCCGCGGGCGGATGTCGGTGTTGCCCTTCGTGAGGCGTCCGACGATGAGGCTGCCGGACATCATCACGGGCAGCAGGATGATGCCGATGATGAAAGCCTTGGAACGGATGGCGTTGAGGTATTCGGTGCGGGCGACGGTCCAGATCTTACGCATTGGCGACCTCCTTGGTTTCGGGCCGGGCGATACGGACGAAGATGTCGTGGAGCGAGGGCGTGGTGACCTCGAAGAGTTCCACCCGGGCCTTCGCCGCGATCCGCTGGAGCAGGGCCTGTGGATCGCCCGGATTGCGGATCTCAAGGTGCTGGCCGAAGTCACGGGTGACCTCGACGCCGGCCACTCCTTCGAGCGCGGCCCGTCCGCCTTGGACGCGCAGCCGGATCGTGTCCTCGCCGTAGGTGGCGCGGATGCTGGCGAGCGTGCCGTCGAGCACCTTGTTGCCCCGGTAGATCATGAAGATGTAGTCGCACATCTCCTCCGCCGTGGTCATGTTATGGGTGGAGAAGATCACCGTCGTGCCGAGTTTGCGGACATCGAGGATGGCACTGCGGAGGACTTCGAGATTGACGGGATCAAGGCCCGAGAACGGTTCGTCGAGGATGAGCAGCCTGGGCTTGGACAAGACGGAGGAGATGAACTGCACCTTCTGGGCCATGCCCTTTGAAAGGGCTTCCACGTTCTTCTTCGCCCAAGGCGTCAGATCCATGCGTTCGAGCCAGCGGTCCACCTCGGGCCCGGCCACCTTCTCGGACACGCCCTTGAGCGCGGCGTAGTAGAGGAGCATGCGGCGGACGGTCATCTTCTTGTAGAGGCCGCGTTCCTCCGGGAGATAGCCGATGTCGTCGTTGGCCGAACGCGTGCCCTGCCGGCCCAGCACTTCGACCGTCCCGGAATCGGCGAGGAAGATGTGCAGGATCATCCGGATCGTGGTGGTCTTGCCGGAGCCGTTCGGCCCGATGAAGCCGTAGATCGAACCGGTGGGGACTTGTAGCGAGAGGTCGTTCACGGCCACCTGCGCGCCGAAGCGTTTGGTGACGTTGACCAGGTTGACGGCGAAGGAGGGAGGGGATGCGCTCATGTCAGACGTGGTTTGACGGGCAATGGGTAGACTGCGGCGCCGCAATGCACAAACGGTTTCGGGGCGGCGAGTCAACGGCGGCAGAACACCCGCAGCATCCGCTCGCGCCCGGTATCATCCCACCGGACCTCGGCTCCGGACCATGGCGTCTCCCCGAAAAGCCTGAGGAGATCCGCCGCTTGGCCAGCGCCAAACTCCATGGCCAACCAACCGCCATCCTTCAGAAAGCCTGGAGCCTCGACGGCCAACCGCCGGTAGAAGCCAAGTCCGTCCGCACCGCCATCAAGGGCGAGGAGCGGATCGTGGTCGCGCACTTCGGGATCGAGCCCGGCGATTTCTTGCGACGGGATGTAGGGCGGGTTGCTCACGATGCCGTCGAACTTCAAGCCTGCTGGCAACGCGGCAAACCCATCACCAAGATGGAAGGTCACCGGCGCCTTGAGCGTCGCGGCGTTTCCTTTCGCCACGGCCAACGCCTCTTCAGAAACGTCGACTGCGTGAACGGATGCTGTGCTTCGCTCCAAGGCCAGCGTGATCGCGAGGCAGCCGCTGCCGGTGCCGAAATCGAGGAGGCACGGCGCTTCGACGGAAGAGGCGGCGATCGTTTGCAGCGCCCATTCCGCCAACAACTCCGTCTCCGGCCGGGGAACGAGGACGTGGCGGTTCACCCGAAACTCGCGGCCGTAGAACTCGGCCGTTTCGAGGATGTGCTGGACCGGTTCGCGAGCTTCGCGGCGGCGCAGGCCGGCTTCGTAAGCGCCCGCCTGTTCCGCGGTCAGCTCGCGCCGAGAATCCAGATGGAGCGCCAGTCGCCGGACCCGCAGCACGTCCGCAACCAGCAGCTCGGCATTCACACGCGGCGACTCCACGCCGGCGTGTTCCAAACGCGACGAACCCAGCTGGATGGCTTCAATGACGGTCACCGCCGAAAAGATTACGGACGGCGGGGCATGACCGAAAGCCGCGTCTGCCGGAATCAAAGGGGTGCCGGACTACTCCTCCGGTTTCCTGCGGACCTTGACCTGGGCAAACTTTCGTTTGGTCGCCTTGGGCCGGCGCGTGCTGGTCTCGAGCGCGAGGTCGATGAACTCGGCCTGGCTTCGGCAGGCCTCCGTTCCCCGCTTCAGCGGCGGAATCACGTAGGAACCGTCCGGCTGGAGGATCCGCGACTTCACGTTGTCGCTGAGCTGCGTCTCAAGGATCTCGGCCTTGATCCGCTCGAGCAGGTTGCCATCCCCGATCGGGAAAACGGTTTCGATGCGCTTGAAGAAATTGCGCGGCATCCAGTCGGCGCTGCCGACGTAGGCCTCGGGACGGAGCGCGTTCGCGAAGTGGAAGACGCGGGAGTGCTCGAGGAAGCGGTCGATGATCGAACGGACGGTGATGTTCTCGCTGAGTCCCGGGACGCCCGGACGCAGGCAGCAGACCCCGCGGACGATCAGCTCGATCTTCACCCCTGCCTGCGACGCGCGGTAGAGCGACTCGATGGTCTCGCGGTCCACGAGGGCGTTCATTTTGGCGATGATGCGGGCGGGCAGCCCTTTCTTCGCGTTCTCCGCCTCGCGCGCGATCAGCTCGTTGATCCGCGAATGCATCGTGAAGGGCGAGACGAGCAGCTTGCGGGTCCCCTGGAACTGGCAGACTCCCGTAAGGAGGTTGAAGAGGTCGCCCACGTCTTCGCCGATGTCGGGGTTGCAGGTGAACAGGCCGACGTCGGTGTAGAAGCGCGCGGTGGTCGGGTTGTAGTTGCCCGTGCCGAGATGCACATAGCGCCGGATGCCATCGGGATCCTTGCGGACGACGAGGCACATCTTCGAATGGATCTTGTAGCCGACAAGGCCGTAGACGACGTGCACGCCGGCCTCTTCGAGCTGCCGGGCCCACTTGATGTTGTTCGCCTCGTCGAAACGCGCCTTCAACTCCACGACGGCCGTGACCTGCTTTCCGTTGCGCACCGCCTCCATGAGCGAACCGACGATGCGCAGGTCGCCCGAGGTGCGGTAGAGCGTCTGCTTGATCGCGAGCACGTCCGGATCGGTCGCGGCCTGTTTGAGGAAATCCACGAAGCTCGAGAAGCTCTCGAACGGATGGTGCATCATCACGTCGCGCGTGCGGATGGCGGCGAAGATGTCGGTCACGCCCCGGAGCGCCTGGGTCACAGGCGCGATGAACGGCGGATCGCGCAGCTCGGGTGAATGGTCGCCCTCGCAGATCGCCATCAACCGGGTGGGATTGATCGGCCCGTCGATGATATAAAGGTCTTCCTGCGCAAGCTGGAGGTTCTCAAGCAGCTTGGCGCGGATGTCCGGCGGGCAATCGACCTCGACTTCAAGCCGGACGGCGTCGCCCCGGCGGCGGTTGTGGAGTTCGGCTTCGACGGCCTTGAGCAGGTTGGCGACATCCTCCTCGTCGATGTAGAGCTCGCTGTTGCGCGTCACGCGGAAGGTCCACGCGCCGGCGATGAGCGTCCCGGGAAAGATGTCGTTGAGGTTCTCGCGGATGATGTTCGCGAGGAAGACGTAGTCGCGGCGGCCATCCTCGCGCGGAAGCCGCACGAGGCGCGGCAGCACACGCGGGACCTGCACGATCGCCATGCGGTTGCGGACCTCGCCGTTGTGAACAGTCTGGAGCTGGACGATCAGGTTGAGCGTCTTGTTGAGGAGCTGGGGAAAAGGATGCGAGGGATCGACGCCCAGCGGCGTGAGCACGGGCGCGACGTCCTTTCGGAAGTAGGTTTCGACGAAGGCCCGGTCGGCCGCGCCCAGTTCGGCGAAAGCGAGGAACCGGATCCGCTTCTTCGCGAGCGCGGGAACCAGTTCGTCCCGCCAGCAGTGGTTCTGCTGGTCAACCATCTTCAGGACCCGTTTGCGGATGTCCCGCAGCGTTTCGGAAGCCGTCCGGCCATCGGGCGACCGTTCGACGACGTGGCTTTCCTCCTGTTGCTTGAGACCGGCGACGCGCACCTCGAAGAACTCGTCGAGGTTGGAGCTGACGATGCAGAAAAACTTCACCCTCTCGAGCAGCGGCGACCGCGGATCAAGCGCCTCGTCGAGCACGCGCTGGTTGAACTCCAGCCAGCTGAGCTCGCGGTTGAGGAAGTGGGCTGCGGTAAATTTTTTGACCAATCCGGCCATAAGAACGCGGAAAGTAGCCCGGCCCACCGGTGACAGGCCAGCGACATTTGGGTGACAGGCCTTTCACGAAACGACGCCATCCCCGCCCGCGCGCCTTTCGCAAAGGCCGGTTTGCCGACGAAGGATGGTCGGGCATACTCCCGGCGTTACGCCGATGAAAACAAACCGTCTGACAGCCCTCAGCCTGATGTTCGCCGCCGCTCTTACGTTTGCCGCCAGTGGCGGCACGGACGGGAAAGCCGCATCGACCGAGGCTCGGCTGATCGCCAGCGATGAACCGGGGTGGCCACAGTTCCGCGGACCAAGACGCGACGGAATCTCCGACGAACGCGGCCTCCTTCCCGAATGGCCCTCGACCGGTCCCACCGCGCTCTGGACGGTGACCAATCTTGGCCGCGGGTTCTCGTCCCCCGTCTTTTCTACCAATCAACTCTTCATCACCGGGGACGTCGGCGATCAGCTTCACCTCGTCGCCCTCGATCTCGCCGGCAAAACTCTGTGGACCGCCACGAACGGCGCCTCCTGGAAGGATCCCTATCCCGGCGCACGCGCGACCGCCGCGTTCAGCGCGGGCCGTGTCCATCTGCAGAACGCCCACGGTCGCGTAGCGTCCTATGACGCGGCGAGCGGACGGGAATTGTGGGCGGTTCCACTGCTGGAAACCTTCGGCGGAAAGAACATCACCTGGGGACTGAGCGAATGCCTGCTGGTCGACGCGAAAATGGTCTACGCCGTCGCCGGCGGCAGCGACGCGCTCGTCGTGGCGCTGGACAAGACCACCGGCAAGACCCTTTGGAAAAGTCCGCCGCTGATCGACTCGGGCACGGAGAAGACGACCGAGAACGCGAGCTACGTTTCGCCCATCCTCGTCGACTATGCCGGCCGCCGTCTGCTCGTCGGCTGCTCCCTGCGTCATTTGTTCGCCGTCGACGCCAGGGACGGACGGCTGATTTGGACGAAGCGGATTCCCACCACCTACAACGTGCTCTCCATGATGCCCGCCTTCACCGGCGACGGCGTGTTCATGACCGCGCCGCACGGACCTCCGGGCCGCTTCTATCGTTTCACGCCGCCGACCAAACCGGGCGGCGATCCGGGCGTGGAAGAAGGTTGGACGTCCAAGCTCGAAACCTGTCAGGCCAGTTTGGTCCACGTCGACGGCCGGATCTACGGCTCGTTCTACCAGGGCCGCAAAGGCTGGGCGGCGGTGGATGCCAAGACCGGCGAGACGCTCTTCGACGCGCCCGACTTCGTGAAGGGCGCCGTGCTCTGGGCCGATCGCCGGCTTTACGCCTACTCGGAGGACGGCTGGCTCCGCCTGCTCCATCCGACGGCGGAAAAGTTTGAAGTCAAAGGCCAGTTCCGGTTTGCCGCAGCCCGCAACGACGCCTGGGCCCATCCCGTCATTCTCAATGGCCGGCTCTACATCCGCTACCATGAGAAGCTGGTGTGCTTCGACGTGAAGACGAAGTAGGCATTGAGGATTCCCGTCGTTGCGGGAATCGGAGCTCCGGGTTGACGAGGTTTTTCCGGAGAGGACACTCGGCCCATGTTCCTCCTCCCGGCCAACGGCTCACGCCGCCAGTTCCTTGGCGGGCTTGGAGCCGGCTTCGGCGCCCTCGCCCTGCAGGCGCTGACGGCCGGCGCCGCCACGGGCCTGAATGCCGGAACAGTTCCGAAGATCGATCCTCTGAATCCGAACGCGCCGCGGCCGTCGCATTTCAAACCGCGAGCGAAGTCCGTCATCTTCCTCTACATGGTCGGCGGGCCGTCCCAAATGGACACGTTCGACTACAAGCCCGTCCTCCAGAAGATGCACGGCAAGCCGTTGCCGGAATCGCTGCGCAAGGCGATTGAGGCAACGCGGTTTGCCAACGTCCTCCACGGCAGCAAAGACGAGCTGATGGCGAGTCCCTACAAGTGGTCGCAGCACGGAAGCTCCGGCATGTGGGTCAGCGAACTGATGCCGAAGACGGCGGGCATCGTGGACGAGCTCTGCTTCATCCATTCGATGCAGGCGGATTCCAACAACCACGCCCCGGCCAGTTACCAGATGCACACAGGCGACATCCGGGCGGGCAAGGCCAGCCTGGGTTCATGGGTGACCTACGGCCTCGGCACGGCCAACCAGGACTTGCCGGGCTATGTGGTCCTGTTCGACGCGGGACCACTCGGGGGCGCCGGGAACTATTCGAACGGTTTTCTTCCAGCAGCCTTCCAGCCGACACGGCTGAGGGATCGTGGAACGCCGGTTCTGGACTTGCTGCCGCCGGAGCCGTTCGCAGCAGGACAACGCGACACGCTGGATCTTGTCCACACGCTCAACCTCCGCCATCGCGCGTCGCGTGTCGGGTTCACGGAACTCGATGCCCGCATAGCGAGCTACGAGCTGGCCTATCGCATGCAGACGTCGGCCTTGGACGTGGGCGATCTGGAAAAAGAGCCACAGCATGTCCGCGACAGCTACGGCCTCGCGCACGAGGACAAACGCACCCAGGCCTTCGGCCGGAAATGCCTCCTCGCACGGCGGCTGGTCGAACGCGGCGTGCACTTCGTGCAGCTCTACGACATGCCGGACAAGGACGGCTGGGACGCGCACGAAAAACTCGTGAACAACCACACGCCGCGCGCGCGCTGGACGGACCAACCGGTGGCCTCGTTGGTGAAGGACTTGAAGCAGCGCGGCCTGCTGGACGAAACGCTCGTCATCTGGGCCAGCGAGTTTGGACGCATGCCGCTGATGCAGGGAAACGAGGGCCGCAACCACAACGCGGCCGGCTTCACCATCTGGATGACCGGAGGCGGCATCAAGACGGCCCAACGGTTAGGAAGCACCGACGAGTTCGGCTTGATGGCAGCCGAGCGGCCGATCCACTTCCGCGACCTCCACGCGACGATTCTCGCGGCGCTCGGCTTGAACAACGACGACCTCTTCTTCGAAACCAACGGCCGCCAGGAACGCCTCACCGGCGTCGCCGGCTCGGGCAAGGTCATCCAAGGGATCTTCGCCTGACGATGAAGCGTTTTTTCCATGCGTTGACGGCGGTTCTGCTGATGCAGGTCGGGGCTGTCGCGGCGGAACAATCGGACCCGACACGGCATTTCGTCGATCTGGTGAAACCCCTCCTCGAAGGCCGCTGCATCAGCTGTCACGGGCCCGACAAGGTGAAGGGCGGACTGCGTCTCGATTCGCGCGCGGCCATCCTCAAGGGTGGAGACACCGGTCCTTCCGCAGTCCTCGGCAAGCCGGCCGAGTCGCTTCTGGTCGCGGCAGTGATGCATGCGAAGAAGGACCTCACGATGCCGCCCAAGGAAAAACTCACGCCCCGGGACATCGCGGTGCTGGAACGATGGATCCGAGACGGTCTCCCGTGGCCGGACAACACTCCCGCGACGGCTGCCGTTGCCGCACCGGCCGACGGACCGCGCATCGGCGACGCGTGGTCGGATTCCCGGAATCCGATCGTCAAGATCTTCGGCGGTCAACGGCTTGACCTCTGGTCGTTCAAACCGGTCACGAATCCTCCGCTGCCCAGGGTCAAAAGGACTTCCTGGGTCCGATCGGATCTCGATCGCTTCACGCTCGCCCGCCTCGAGGCGGCCAAGGCGAAACCCATGCCGGAGGCGGATCGTCGAACCATCGCCCGGCGCCTCTACTTCGATCTTACAGGACTGCCGCCTTCGCCGGAACAGGTCGCGGAGTTCGAACTGGACCGGAACGACGGGGCGGTGAATCGCCTGGTGGAACGACTGATGGCCACGCCGCGTTTCGGTGAGCACTGGGCGCGCCTGTGGCTCGACACGGTCCGCTACAGCGACAGCAACGGGTTCGACTGGGACGAGTTTCGCCCCCAGGCGTGGCGCTACCGCGACTACGTCATCCGGTCGCTCAATGAGGACAAGCCCATCGACGAGTTCATCCGCGAACAACTGGCGGGCGACGAACTGCTCAGTGGCGCCCCTTCGTCTCCAGCCGACCGCGACCGTCTCATTGCCACCGGCTTTCTCCGGCTCGGCCCGCACGACAACTCCGCGCCCTCGTTCAACGAGCAGGACCGCAGTCGCGCCGAACTCATGGCCGATCTCGTCGAGACCACCGGCGGGGCGCTGCTCGGCCTGACGATGTCGTGCTGCCGATGCCACGACCACAAACACGATCCGCTCTCCCAGGCCGACCATTTCCGGCTCCGCGCGTTCTTCGAACCGGTGAAGTTCGCCGACGATCTGCCGCTGGACGTGGGGCCGGAACAACAGGCCATCCGTTCATCCAACGCCGGGGTCGACGCCGAGCTCAAACCGGTCCGCAAGGACCGCGACGACCTCGTCGCGTCCATCCGCAAACGCCTGCGCGACGCGAAGGTTTCAGCGCTCCCGTCCAACGAACAGCAGTTGGTCACGCTGCCGAATGACCGCGTCACCGGGGCGGAGAAGCCGAACCGGGCGGCGCTGGAGAAAAAACTCGAAGTCTCGGACAAGGAGATCGATGCCGGACAGACGAAGGACGAGAAGGCTCGACGCGAAGAACTCTCGAAGCAGATCGCCGCGATCGACAAACGGCGGCGCTCCTTTGAAACAGGCCTGTTGATGACCGACGCCACGAATAGTCCGCCCACGACTCGCATCCTGTTCCAGGGCGACCATAAGTCTCCGCGCGATCCGGTGCTGGCGGGTTTTCCATCCATCCTTGATCCGAATCCGGCAGTCTTTGCCAAGCCGTCGAATCCGGCCACAGCCGGCCGACGGCTCGCGCTGGCCGAATGGATCGTGTCCGGTCGGAATCCCCTGACGGCGCGCGTCTTTGTGAACCGTGTCTGGGGCGCTCTCATGGGCCGGCCGCTTGTCGACACTCCCAACGACTTCGGGTTCGCCGGTGCAAAGCCGGCCGACGCGGCACTGCTGGACCACCTCGCCACCGGGTTCGTCCGGGACGGCTGGAGCGTGAAGCGTTTGATCCGCCGGATCGTTTGCAGCGCAACCTACCGGCAGTCGGCAACACCTCATGTGGACCAGACTGAACTCGTCTCCGCCCTGCGCGAGCCGCGTCGGCTCACGGCCGAGCAGTTGAGGGATTCGATCCTGCAAACCTCGGGCCTGCTCACCCCGCGGAGCGGAGGCGCCCCGGTGTGGCCGGACATTCCCCATGAAGTGCTCGACGCCAACCCGGCCATCCTCGACGACAACAAGGAGAAGACCAAGGGCTGGTATCCTTCGGAGAAGAAGGAGCAGTTCACGCGGAGCATTTTCCTCGTTCAAAAGCGGAACACGCGTGTGCCCCTTCTGGAGACGTTCGACCAACCGGACAACGCGGTTCCCTGTGCGAAACGGGCCGTCTCCACGGTCGCGCCCCAGGCTCTGACGCTCTTGAATGGCCCTCTGACCATCGCCGCCGCAAATGCCCTGGCGGCGCGGGTGGAACGCGGGTCCGGAAGCGACCGGAAGAAACAGGTCCAATCCGCCTTCGCGCTGGCCTTTCAGCGGAGGCCGGACCGGGCCGAAGCAGCCGCTTGCCTTGAGCTCCTCGATTTACGGGGCCTGCCCGATCTCTGCCGCGCGCTGCTCAACGCGAACGAGTTCGTCTACCTCGACTAGGTGTCCTCGAGGCCTAGGGCCACGCCTCGGATGCAGGACCACGTGGCAGCGAGAATCGCAGGCGAAAATAGGCGGCGGCCCCGACCGAACCAGGGACGGCGGCTTCGATGATATCGCGGTTGGAGTTGGCCTCCTGGCCGATTGCCTGGGTGGTAATGCCGTTGGTCGCCCAATCGACCAGGTTGCTGCTCCACTGCGGTTCAACCTGGATCGGGAAGTTGGTCCACTGGGCTCGCGGCCATTGGACGATGAATCCTCCGGCAATTCCAGGCCGGGCCTTCATCTTCCCTTCCTGCGTATTCGTCGGATCGATCAACGTGCCGAAGTAGCCTTCTTCGAGATCGCTGATGCGGTCGTTGTCGCCGTCTGTGGGAACCTCGCTGCTGGCGCCGATGGCCGCGTAGTTCAGGGGCCTGGAGTAGCAGTTGTAGATGCCGTTGTTGGTGATCGGCTGGGTTAGGATACGGTGCCAGCCGATCTCAAGAAGCGTGGCGGCCGGAGTGGTGGCGGACGCAAAGCTTGAGATGATCTGTTGGCCTCGCTGGAAAAGCACGCGGGGCCGCTCGTTGGTCGTGCCGTAGAGGAAGGTCTGGCGGGTATTGGCGTCGGTTAGCCAGTTGTAGAAGACGTTGCCGCCCCCGTTGCGGCCGGCGTAGACCCAGTTGGCGCCTTCCCGGACGAACTGGAAGATGCCGCGGCCGCTGCCGACGCTGAGATGGGGGCCGATGTCGGAATGATCCACCATGAGTCCGAAGCCGGTGCTCTCTTCGGGAATCGGGCAGGCCAGCTTTGTCTCCATGCTCCAAGTCCCGTTCCCCCGGCGGAAGATGTAGAGGGCCCCGGCATTGGTGGCGCCATCATCGCGCCCGCCGGCCCCGGCGAAAACCACGTCGTTCGCCAAGGCCAACCCTGTGCCTAGGCCGTCCTGGGCAACCGCGTCCGCGACGGAAAGCGTCGTTTCGAAGGTCCAGGCATCGTTGGGCTGGAGACGCCAGAGATGGACCCGCCCGGTGAAACTGCTGTTGGGATTTCCGTCGCTGGATTGCCCCACGGCCAGAAGATCGTCGCGCATCCGGATGTCCAACATCGAAGTGTTGAGCGCCAAGTCCGTCGGAAAGCCGGGAACCTTGAGCAGCGAATGCCGCAGCCATTCCCCTGCGTCGTCGCGCCGGAAGAGATAGACGCCACCGTTTGTGCCGAAGGCGGCTAGAGCGATCCAGCGGCCCGACATGGCCATGTCCGAGCCGAAAGGCTCGCTGGTCGGGACATCCGGCTGGAGAACGGCACGCAGCGCCCACACGGTCGAATTGGTCGCCTCGTTGATCGCCACGGCCAAGGTGTTGTTTGTCGTCCGGAACGTGGCGGCGAGAAAGTTGCCGCTGGTCGACATTGTGATGCCGAAATCCGAGAAAAATCCCGCGCTGTCCGGCGGCCGGATGGAAGAATTGTCGTAGATGAGGCTCTTGGAAACCGGACTGGTGACCCGGATCACACCGCGCTTGGCTGGGGCGGCGGACAAGTTTAAAGGAAGGCTGACCGCAACCCGACCGTCTTGAAGCCAAACAATGCCCCCTGGGTTTTCCCCGAACGACTGCGAGACAGCCACGCGATGGAGGCCGTAGTGGAAGGGATTCCCCACGCCCGGCATGATCCAGCATTGCTGGGCAAGGCCATTGAAACACGCGGCGAGGCAGATGATCGCCAAAACAGCCCGACGAAGAAGAAATACCCGGTTCATGGCTTTATGGCCATGAACTGACCGCCTTTTCCCCAGATCGTAAACAGGGAAATCCACCGAAGCAGATTCCCCGCATGACGGAACCGATTAGGCCGCACCGCCGCCGGCGACCTTTTTCGGCTCGCCCTTGAGCAGCGCCACGGCGTAGTCGCGGTTCATGCGGGCGATGAAGTCGAGGGAGATCTCCTTCGGGCAGACGGCCTCGCAGCTCCCGGTGATCGTGCAAGCGCCGAAACCTTCGGTGTCCATCTGGGCAACCATCGCCTTCACGCGCTTGTAGCGCTCGGGCTGGCCCTGCGGCATGAGGCCGAGGTGGGAAACCTTGGCGGCGACGAAGAGCATGGCGCTGGCGTTCTTGCACGCCGCCACGCAGGCGCCGCAGCCGATGCACTGGGCGGCGTCCATGGCGAGATCGGCGTCCTCCTTGGGCACCGGGATGCTGTTCGCGTCCGGCGCAGCCCCGGTTCGCACGCTGATGAAGCCGCCGGCCTGCTGGATGCGGTCGAAGGCCTGCCGGTCGCAGACCAGATCTTTGATGATCGGAAACGCCTTCGCGCGGAACGGCTCGACGACGATCTCGTCGCCATTGCTGAAGCTGCGCATGTAGGTCTGGCAGGTCGCCACGCCCTTGTGCGGGCCGTGCGGTTTGCCATCGATGACCAGCGAGCAGGTGCCGCAAATGCCCTCGCGGCAGTCGTGGTCGAAGGCGATGGGTTCCTCGCCCTTGTTGGCCAGGTCTTCGTTCACCACGTCGAGCATCTCGAGAAACGACATGTTGTCGTTCAGCTCGGGCGAGGTGTAGGTCTTGAACTCGCCGGCGGAGGCTGCGTTCTTCTGCCGCCAGACTTTGAGGGTCACTTTCATGAGAGTTTCGATTTGCGAGTTGCGAAGTGGGGTTGGAAGCGTGGCGTGCAGTCGGGGCGTTGGACTGAGGGCAAAAGCGTGGACGCTTCAAAGACGCTGGAACGATCCCGCTCTAGCCAAGCGCGGATTTCGTTCATGGCTGTTTGGGCGTCCGACCCCAAGTGCTGCTGCTTCGTCAACCGGGCGAAGGCTCGGAGAATGGAAATGGTGGTCCGGGCAACGTGCTGGCCGTGAAGCAGCCCTGAGAGCAGGGCAACGCCGTGCTCGGTGAGCGCCAACGGCCGCGAGCTTGCAGGCTGTTCCTTCTCCAGCGCCGGAGGCGCGACAGACCGTAGCCCACGGCGTGAGCCGTGGGTCCGGTCGCGTGACGGGCAAGCCCCGGCAGGGGCGACAGAAGCGCGCTCCGAATCTGCCGCCCCTGCCGGGGCTTGATCCCAAATGCCGCCAACCCACGGCTCACGCCGTGGGCTACTTTCTGCCACTGCTCCGCAGCTAAACAGCCGGACCGGCCAAGAAACCGGGAAACCCGCGGTCAGGGCCACGTCACGCAGCTCCGTTTCCGAGAGCTGGAACACGAAGTCCTCGGGAAAGCGTTCGAGGTTGCGCTTCACCGCTTGGTTGAGCGCCTTGGTCGGCACCTCGTAAAGCTCCGCCAACTGGAAATCCAGCAGCACCTTCTGCCCCCGCACGAGCAGGATGCGGCGCTCGATGCGCTCTGCGGGGATCAGGTTGGTGTCGGTGCTCATCGAGTTTACGAGATCGTCAGCCGAGTTTTTCCAATCTTGTGGCAAAGCGGTCGTTTAAGAAGCCGTCCAGAAATGAAGCGATATCTTCCGCCAGAATGCAGGTATCGCCGGCTATGATTTCCTGAACCCTCTCGTGGTGAGCGAACACAACCACGCCGGATGGAAAGTGAAAGCTGATGCTGTTACCGCATCCATCCCCAGCGACGGGAACGTATCCGTGAGGAAAAAGATCCACGTCGGGGCTACCCCCTCCAAACGCGGCGTCCCGGATTTGTTCAAGTGTAGAAACCCACACCCCTGATGCCTCGTAGCTTTCAGTGGGCGTCAACGTGCTCAAATACTCTTCGATTAACGGATGATCAGCGTATGACTCAAAAAGGCTGTAGAACTGCTCGTGCAACTCAATAGTCGAAGGATCGAAGCCGTCTCGACGCATGGTTTCTGGAGAGAATCCGAGATGAGTCCGAATCGCATTCACTTCGCAGCCAACGGTCGGGCCCCCGGACTTGGCCTCGATAAGCGCCTTAAGATGAGTCAGCTTCTTCATTGGGCTTCGGGACTCGAAGGCCTCACTTGTAGCTCCGCGTGCTCATCTTCACTTCCTCATATTTGAGGTCTTCCTTGTTCAGGATCGGCGCCTTGTCGGGGGCGCCGGCGTATTCCCAAGCGGCCACGAAGGCAAACTGGTCGTCGCGGCGCTTCACATCGCCGGCGTTGACGATGCCCTGCTGCACTTCCGGGTCGGCGGCGGTGTATTGGTATTCCTCGCGGAAATGGCCGCCGCAGCTTTCCTCGCGCATCAGCGCGTCGCGGCACATCAGCTCGCCCAGCTCGATGAAGTCGGCCACGCGGGCGGCCTTCTCCAGGCCCTGGTTCCAGCTACCGGCCTCGCCGAGAACCTTCACGTTGGTGCGGTATTCCTCGCGCAGTTCGCCGATGAGCTGGATGCCTTTCTGCAAGCCGGCCGCCGTGCGGGCCATGCCGCAGTATTCCCACATGAGCTTGCCGAGCTGCTTGTGGAAGCTGTCGGGCGTGCGTTTGCCGCTGCTGGCGGTGACGCGCTGGATGAAGCCGCGCACGTTCTCCTCGGCTTCCTTGAACTCGCCCTTGTCGGTCGCCGGGCGGTTGCCGGGCTTCACGGTCGCGAGATACGTGGAAATGGTCGCGGGCAGGACGAAGTAGCCGTCGCTCAGGCCCTGCATGAGCGCGCTCGCACCGAGGCGGTTCGCGCCGTGGTCGGAGAAGTTTGCTTCACCGAGCACATGAAGGCCGGGGAGATTGCTCATCAAATTGTAATCAACCCAGAGGCCGCCCATGGTGTAGTGAACGGCGGGATAGATGCGCATCGGCTGCTCATAGGCGTTCTCGCCAGTGATGCATTCATACATGTTGAAGAGGTTGCCGTATTTTTCTGCAACCACTGCCTTGCCGAGCTTGCGCAGTTCTGCTTCGGACAAATTCTTGCCGCCGGCTTGGTCGCGACCGTAACGCATGATGGCATCGGCAAAGTCGAGATAGACGCCGAGACCGCTGGGGCCGACGCCGCGCCCTTCGTCGCAAGCTTCCTTCGCGGAGCGACTGGAAATATCGCGCGGCGCGAGATTGCCGTAGCTGGGATATTTCCGTTCGAGATAGTAGTCGCGATCTTCTTCCGCGATTTCTTGCGGCGGCTTTTTGCAGTCTTCTTTTTTCTTCGGCACCCAGACGCGACCGTCGTTACGGAGGGATTCGGACATCAGTGTAAGTTTGCTTTGATAATCGCCACTGACCGGAATGCAGG
Organism: Verrucomicrobiota bacterium; assembly: GCA_043775315.1. Lineage (GTDB taxonomy): Bacteria > Verrucomicrobiota > Verrucomicrobiia > Limisphaerales > CANJSG01 > CANJSG01. The sequence continues at coordinate 858 of JAYVSO010000046.1, read as the reverse complement.
TCGGGTGAATCTGCGTGTAACAAGGGTTCGCCATGAATGCGCCCTTGCGATGCGCGCGCCAGATGGCGGTGGTGTTGCAGCCCTTCGCGCTGGTGGAAAGATAGAAGACATTGCTGTAACCGCCGGTGCAGAGTAAGACGGTATCGCCCGCGTGGCTGGTGACTTTTCCCGTGACCAGATCACGCACCACGATGCCCTTGGCGTGTCCGTCGATCAGCACCACGTCCAGCATTTCCGTGCGCGGATACATTTTGACGGCGCCGAGTCCAATCTGTCGGCTCAGGGCCTGGTAAGCGCCGAGGAGCAACTGCTGGCCGGTCTGGCCGCGAGCGTAAAACGTGCGGGAAACCTGCGCGCCACCGAACGAGCGATTGGCCAGCAGGCCGCCGTACTCGCGCGCAAAGGGCACACCTTGGGCCACGCACTGGTCAATGATGTTCACGCTGACCTGCGCCAGCCGATGCACGTTGGCTTCACGCGCGCGAAAATCGCCACCCTTGATCGTGTCGTAGAAGAGGCGATGCACGCTGTCGCCGTCGTTCTGATAATTCTTGGCGGCATTGATGCCACCCTGAGCCGCGATGCTGTGGGCGCGGCGCGGGCTGTCCTGAAAACAAAAACACTTCACCTTGTAGCCCAACTCCGAAAGCGACGCCGCGGCCGAGGCTCCCGCCAGTCCGCTGCCGACGACAAGAACGGTGAACTTGCGTTTGTTCGCCGGATTGATGAGCTTGGAGTCCTGCTTGTGCTTCGACCACTTCTGGGCGAGCGGGCCGGTTGGGATGTGGGCTTCGAGGGACATGACGTGGGGAAGGGGCGGCGGCGGCTATTTCACGTAGTGCAGCAGGACGGCGAGGG
>JAYVSO010000045.1:0-5137 GCA_043775315.1 Verrucomicrobiota bacterium | reverse complement strand
TGCCTACAACGGCACCGGCGCTCAGCACCCTGGGCGGCTGGCCGGCGCGGGTTAATCGGTCGGCCACTTCGGCCTTGATCGCGTTGACGATCATGCATCCGCCTACGGTCGAGCCTGGCGCTACAGGTGTATCCAGTCCTTCAATCTTCACCATCGCATCGCCCACCGGCGCACCCGTATCGAGCACGATATCGGCGAAATCCTGGAGCTTTTTACCGCGGGCATCCTTTGAAGTGCTGGCCTCCGAGTGTGCCCGGCTGATGAGCGCCACCACCTTCATCCCAGCTTTCTTGAATCCCTCGGCCATTTCAATCGGTACGAGGTTGCAGCCGCTCGATGAAACCACGAACGCCGAATCGATCGGCGAGAGCTCAAAGTTACGGAGAATTCGCTCAGCCAATCCCGAAACATTTTCGAGGAACATCGCCTGCCGCTGGCCGTTCGCGCCGACGACGAGGTTGTGGAAGCTGAGGGAGAGTTCGACGATGGGGTTGAACCCGGGGAACGACCCGTAACGCGGCCACATCTCCTCGACGAGAATGCGGCTGTGGCCCGAGCCGAAGAGGTGGACCATCCGGCCCGCGAGAATGGTGGCGGCGAACAGGTCGGCCGTTTGGCGAATCACGGGAAGCTGGGCTTCGACCGTGTCGACCAGGCCACGGGCGCGGCGGAGGTATTCGAGGGCGGGTGATGAATCGCTCATTCCAGTTTGCAGGATGGGCGCAGGCTAGAGATCGGGGCTTTGCGTTGGAATAGAGCAAAGACGCGGTGGGTTTGTAGGATGCTGCGCTTCATCGTGAGACGATCTCGGAGCACTTTGATTTGGACGGAGCGGCAGCTCCGGCCTGCCCGACGTGGTAGGGCCGCGCTGCTACGCGGCCATGGGCCTTCCACTTTCGGTCCCGTCTGAAGTTGGCACTTTGCCTCCGCGCCGGAGGATGGCAGAAAACTCCCATGCCCCTCAATCGCCGCCAGTTCCTCCAGGGTTCCGCCCTGGCCATCGCCGCCGGTTCTTCGTTTGTCGCCTGCTCCGGACCGGGGGTGCGGCGGATTTCTCCCAACTCGAAATTGAACCTGGGGATCGTCGGCGTGGCCGGCCGGGGCGGCGAGAATCTCGCCGGCGTGAAGGGCGAGAACATCGTCGCGCTCTGCGACATCGATTCAAAACGGCTCGCCGCCGCTTCGGCCCAGTTTCCCGGCGCACGGACGTTCGGCAATTTCCGCCACCTGCTCGACCGGCAGGACATCGACGCCGTCGTCGTGAGCACGCCGGACCACACGCACGCCGTCATCGCCAAGGCGGTGATAGAGAGCGGACGCCCCGTCTATTGCGAGAAGCCGCTGACCCACACCGTTTCCGAGATCCGCCTGCTGGCTGCGGCCGCGAAGAAGTCGGGCGTGGTCACGCAGACCGGCAACCAGATCCACGCGACGGCCAACTACCGGCGCGTCGTCGAGTTGGTGCAGTCCGGCGCCATTGGCAAGGTGCGCGAGGTGCATCACTGGGCGGGCAGCGCGTGGGAGCAGAAGCCGTTTCCGAAGGCCGAGCCGATCCCGGCGCACATCGCCTACGACGAATGGCTCGGGCCGGTGCAACCGGTGCCCTACAGCTCCGAATGGGTCCACTTCAACTGGCGCCGCTGGTGGCATTTCGGCGGCGGCACGCTGTCGGACTTCTGCTGCCACCACATGGACCTCGGCGTCTGGGCCCTGAAGCTCGGCCTGCCCACGGCCATCGAAGCCGAAGGCCCGCCCGTCGATCCGCACTGCGCGCCGATGTGGCTGAAGGTCCGGTATCAGTTCCCCGCGCGCGGCGCTCTGCCCCCCGTGACGATGCTCTGGTATTCCGGCGACAAGCGGCCGGAGGTCGCGGGCACGCCCGACCTCTCGAAATGGGGCGGCGGCACGCTCTTCGTGGGCGACAAGGGAATGCTGCTCGCGGACTACGGCCGGCACTTCCTGCTGCCGGAGGACAGGTTCAAGGACTTCCAGAAACCGGCTCCGACCTTGGCGGCGTCCGTCGGGCACCACGAGGAATGGATCCGCGCCTGCAAGGGCGAAAACCTGGCGCTGCCGCAATTCGCGCCGTGGGGCCGGACGAATTCACCGTTCGCCTATGGCGCGATCCTCACTGAGATCGGGCTGCTGGGCAGCGTGGCCTTCCGGACCGGCAAACGCATCGAATGGGACGCCGCCAACCTGCGGGCCAAGGGTGTTCCCGAAGCCGACCGGTTCATCCATCACGACTACCGCAAGGGCTGGACACTCTGAGCGAGGCACCGGCACGGGCTTACAATCCTGCGAAATCTCCCCGCTCGTCACAGCCCTGCGCTCCGTTAGCGTCCGACCTATGCGCTACGTGATGAAACAAAAACTGTTCTGCTTCGGGGATGACTTCCGCATCCAGGACGGACAGGGAAACGACGCCTACTTCGTCGATGGGAAGGCCTTCACCCTCCTGCGGGAGAAGCTCTCCTTCCAGGACATGGCCGGCCGCGAACTCGCCTTCATCCGCAGCCGCATCCTGGCCCTGCGGAAGACCTACGAAATCCTGCGCGAGGGCCGTGTCGCCGCCGTGGTGAGCAAGGACCTGTTCACCCTCTTCCGCTGCTCCTTCACGGTGGATGTGCCGGGGCCGGACGACCTGGAGGCGCAGGGAAGTTTTCTGGACCACGAATACACCTTCAAACGCGGCGGGCGTGTGGTGGCCGAGGTTTCGAAGCGGTGGTTCTCGTGGAACGACACCTACGGCGTGGATGTTGCCGACGGGGAGGACGACGTGCTGATCCTCGCGAGCAGCGTGGTCATCGACATGATCTGCCACGGGGACAAGGACCGGCACTGAAAGGAAAACGTGCGGAGCGTCGAACTCACGCCCGGTCCGGCTTTCAGGCGGCCGCCACGCCCGGCTTTTCCACCAACCCCTCGATCAGCCGCTTGAGGTTCTCCAACGGGGAAACCTCTTCCGCCCGCCCGAGCTTGTGCAGCACGACGATGAGCGTGCGGCTGAGGAGCGAAACACCCGAACGTCCGAGATCCACTTCCTGGGAGACGCGCGTGCCTTGGCGGACGGCCGTGAGGCGGAACTTCACCCGGACCATCCGGCGTCCCTTGCCGTCCTCGAAATTCTGAACCAGCTCCAGCTTTTCGCCCTTGGTGCATTTGGAGACGGCGATCTGGGACGCGACCTGGCGTTTCTGGATGCGGAGTTGGGCGCTGAACTGCTCGCTGCGGTCCAGTTCACCGGAGCGGTCGCGGCGCACCACCTTCACCTTGGTGTTCCAATGCCGCCACGTGTTCGGATCGGCCAGATGCTTCCAGACGATGTCCGTTGTCGCCGCAATGATGATCGATTCCTTCAGCTTCACTCGGATCTTTCTGTCTGCTTCTCAAGTATTCGGTTCAAGGCGGCTGCGGGTGAAGCCCAAAGTCTTACGAAGGAGAATCCGTTTGCGATCAAACCGGCCTTCCATCTCCATTTCCATAGTGAACCGCAGCCTGAACACGACCACGACCCTGTAGCGTCCCGGAACCGATCCGCGGACGCCAACGCCTCGCACTGCCAAGTCCGGGGCGTTTTTGTTTCCGGAATTGAACCGACACGGATTCCACGAATTAACACGGAAAACCCAGAGCAACCTGAGACACCAAACATCACCGACTTGACGCCATGGCTCTTCCAGCCCCGAAAAATCCGTGCCAATCCGTGAAATCCGTGTCTCCTCTCCCATTATGTCCGACCAGCAACCGCCCGCCGCCCCGCAGCCGAACCCCGAGCGCAAGACCCTCGACGACCGCGCCAAGATGACCGAGCTGGAGCGCATCCGGCACTCCTGCGCCCACGTCCTCGCCACCGCCATCCTGCGGATCTGGCCCGACGCCCAGTTCGCCTACGGCCCGCCGGTCGAGACCGGTTTCTACTACGACGTCGAGCTCTCGCACCGCATTTCCCCCGAGGACTTCGCGGCCATCGAGGCCGAGATGAAGAAGGAGACCAAGGCCAACAACCCCTTCGAGAAGCTCACCGTCACCCGCGAGCAGGCCATGGCGGATGCCAAGAGCGGCCGCCTGGGCGGGCTTGGTGAGAGAGACGCAGTCTCCAAGTTCAAGCTCGACCTGCTCAACAGCATCCCCGAGGGCGAAGCCATCTCCTACTTCAAGAACGGCGACTTCATCGACCTCTGCGCCGGGCCGCACGTCATGCGCACCGGCAACATCGGCGCCTTCAAGCTCACCCAGGTGGCCAGCGCCTACTACAAGGGCGACGAGAAGAACCCCCAGCTCCAGCGCATCTACGGCACCGCCTTCAAGAACAAGACCGAGATGGATGCCTACTTCACCATGCTGGAGGAGGCCAAGCGCCGCGACCACCGCAAGATCGGCCAGGAGATGGGCCTCTTCGCCTTCGACGCGGAATACGTGGGGCCGGGCCTCGCGCTCTGGCTGCCCAAGGGCACCGTGCTGGTCGAGGAGCTGGAGAAGCTGGCCAAGGAAACCGAATTCGCCGCCGGCTACGTCCGCGTCCGCACCCCGCATCTGGCGCGGGAGAAGATGTATAAGACGTCAGGCCATTTGCCGTATTACGCGGAGTCGATGTTCCCGCCGATGGAGCTTTGCGAGTCAGGGCCGCTTCATAAGGCTGACGTAAATCTGACAAAAACCATGAATGAAATGGTTGAAGCGCAACTCACGAATATGGCCAAGCAGATTGATGCTGACGTGAAGAAACAGCTTGGCGAGGAAGAGGGTGAGTGTTTCGAGGAAATGAAGAAGGAGTTGCTCGCGAGCAATGCAGAGACAATGAAAATTCTCTCAGCAGAAAAAATTGCGACCGACCGCTACTACCTCAAGGCCATGAACTGCCCGCATCACCACAAGCTCTTCGGAGCGGTGCCGCGGAGTTATCGCGACTTACCCCTGCGCCTCGCCGAATACGGCACCTGTTACCGCTACGAGCAGAGCGGCGAACTCTTCGGCCTGATGCGCGTGCGCGCCATGCAAATGAATGACGCCCACATCTATTGCACCGAGGAGCAGTTCGCCGCCGAGTTTGAGGCCGTGAACCAGATGTATCTGAAGTATTTCAAAATCTTCGGCGTCGATCGCTACCAGTTCCGCTTCAGCACCCATAGCCCGG
>JAYVSO010000044.1:0-3473 GCA_043775315.1 Verrucomicrobiota bacterium | reverse complement strand
CTCCCCATCCAGGTTCCGGCGGACGGGGTCGAAATCCACGAACCAGCTCTGGAACAGCGCCCGCGCCATCGCCTCCAGCGTCGCGTTCATCCGCCGGTTGCACTCGATCTTGTCGTCCAGCGCCCCCAGCACCGCCGCGATGGCTTTTTTGCTCGGCGAGGGGTGGGAGCGTGATTTCGAGCCGGGAGAAGTCGCCTTTGTTGAGAATTGGCTGCGCCGAACCGCCCGCTGCTTGGTGGCGAATCTCGTTCTTGCGCGTGCTGAGGTTGTAATAGACGAACTCGCTGCTGAAGCGGTCATCCACGACGATTGAATTGATTTGCTGATTGGTGACGCAGTCGCGCCCAGCGATGACAGCTTTCCCCATGTCTGAGCCGATGCACGACACCATGACGGAGCCAGCGGGAATCTTTGAGCCCTTCACCGAGGCAGCGCCAAGTTCTGTGAGATAGCGTGCTGTGGTGCTGATGGTTCTCCGGCCATCCATGTCCGACGGCGTGACGAATGGAATCTGACCGCCGAAGTTTTCTTCGACAGCCGTGAGAGGCGTCTTGCCAGTAACGACTCGGCCCAAGTCGCCAAGCGTTAAGTCATCCCACGCCACCGCCGTAGCCATCTTCGCTTTCTCCCCGGCCTCCTGCACCACCACATATTCCTTGCGAATGATGTCATGGAATTTCTCGGGCACTTCATCCCAAACATGAAGGTCCACTAGAAAGGGCAAATCACTCTCGGCGAGTTCGTCTTTGAGTTCCGAAACAACGTGGCGTTGTGCGGGTGTGGTGAAGACGACGAGATCGAGGTCCGAATTCGGTCTAGCGGTGAACTTCACGCGGGAACCGTAGGCCCACACGACGACACCGGGAATAAAGCGGCGCAAGATCGCGAGGAGCGTCTTTCGCTGTGGACCAGTGATGTCGATCGCGGGCGTCATTCCCAGGTTTTTCCACTCATCGTTTGGTAGAGGCCGATGGCGTCATCTATGAAGCTTTCTACGGTAACCAGGGTGGAGGCTGCTTTCTCGCCGCTGTAATCGTGGGCGGTGTCCGTGCGGGCATCCGCGTATTCGAGCCATTTCTCCACTGATGAAGCGAAAAGATCGTTCTGTCCTGCCAGCTTGATGATGGGCTTGGGGCTATTGGGGACTTCAGCCAAACCGATTTCTTCGATGAGGTAGCGTTTGAGGTCTTTCCAGAGCGTGTCGTAGCAGGTCTCGAACCGCTGGATCACGGACTCGGCTATGCCTTCGCGATCTAGCTCCGTCAGCTCGGGGCGATCCTGAGCCATCTGGTAGTTCTGAAACTGAAGCTCCAAATGCTTCAGTGCCTTCTGAAGTTTTTCGTAATCAATCATGGTTGCTGTTTGTGTTGTTCAGATTCATAGCCCAGCCCCCTTAGGTTTGCTGTGATGGCCTGCTCCAGTTTCGCGGACTCGGCGAACTGGGCGTGCCGTTCGGCGACGAGGCGCGGCATCTTTTCCTCGCGGTCGCTCATGCCTCTCCCTCCCCGGTGATGAGTTTCCCTGCCAGTTCGGCTTCGATCTCCTCGACGGTGGGCAGGCTGCCGCGGAATTCGGCGGGGAGAGATTCGGTGATCTGCGTTTTCCAGTCGGCGACGGCGATGGATTGGTCCAAACCGCTGAGGGCATACTCGACGACGAGCTTGTTCTTCCCCCGGCAGAGGAGGAGGCCGATGGTGGGCTGGTCGTCCGGGTGGCGCAGCAGGTCGTCCACGGCGGCGCGGTAGAGGTTGATCTGGCCGACATCGCCGGGGACGAAGGCGCGGGCCTTTAGCTCGATGACCACGTAGCGGCGGAGCCGGAGGTGGTAGAAGAGCAGGTCGAGGTAAAAGTCATCCCCGCCGACCTCCAGGTGGACCCGTCTGCCGACGAAGGCGAAGCCGGCCCCCTGCTCCAGCAGGAAGCGCTGGACGTGATCCACGAGCGCCTGCTCCACCTCGGCCTCGCGCCGGGGATCGGCGGTGCCGAGGAAGTCGAAGAGGTAGGGGTCTTTGAAAATCTGCGCCGCCATGTCAGATTCCGCCGGAGGCATGGTGAGGACGAAGTTGTTCTGCGCCTTGCCCGAGCGAAGGTGGAGTTGGTTCTGGATTTGCATCTCCAGGATGCTGCGGCTCCAGCCGTGGGCGAGGGTCTGCTGGATGTAGAAATCGCGGGCAGCGGGCGTTTTGACCATCTGGATCAGGCGGATAATGTGACCCCAGGCCAATTGTGAAACAGGTTGTTTCACAATTGGGCCTTCTGGAAAAGCCTCAGCGAATGCCCGCATGGAAAACAGGTTGCGCGGGGTGAGACCGCGCATGTCGGGAAAGGCGTCGCGGAGGTCAGCCGCGAGGCGATCAATGACCTTGGCTCCCCACGCGGCTTCCTGCTGGCGTTGGAGGATAATCTGGCCGGTGTGCCAGTAGGCTTCGAGCACGATGGGATTGGCGGCCAGCACGGCGCGGACGCGGGCGCTGCGGAGGTGGGTCTTGATGTCCTGAAGCGTGGCGGCGTAGCTCTCCGGCAGCCCGGCCAAGGGTGGCGCGGCGTGAAGCTGGCATCCTGCCGGGTGCGGCCACGGGAAAGGCGGACTTCGGGTTCGGGCTGGGCTTTGGCGGGTTTTTTAGAGGGCATGGCCGAAGTCCTTTCAGGTTGGAGCGAATGGCCTGCTCCAGTTTCGCGGACTCGGCGAACTGGGCGTGCAGCTCGGCGACGAGGCGCGGCATTTTTCCCTCGAAGGGTTCGCCGTCGTCCGCGACTTCCTCGGCGCCGACGTAGCGCCCGGGCGTGAGCACGTGGCCGTGCGCGGCGATCTCGGCGGTGGTGGCGGATTTGCAGAAGCCGGCCACATCGGAATACTCACGCGGAGACGCGGAGACGCGGAGGGATTCAGACCCGGAAGTTTTTTCTCCGCGTTCTCCGCGACTCCGCGTGAGTCCATCTCCTCGCCACGCATGGTAGGTCTCCACAATCTTCGCGAGGTCGGCGTCGGTCAGTTCTCGATGGACGCGGTCAATGAGGGTGCCCATGCGGCGGGCGTCGATCAAGAGGGTTTCTCCGGGGCGTCGGCGCTGCTTGGACGGCATGGACGCTTTCATGGACGGAGTGGACTTCGACTTTGAAAGGAACCACAGGCACACCGGAATCTGCGTGCTGTAGAAGAGCTGGCCGGGGAGGGCGACCATGCAGTCCACGAGGTCGGCCTCGATGAGGGCGCGGCGGATGTCGCCTTCGCCGGACTGGTTGGAGGACATGCTGCCGTTGGCGAGGACGAAGCCGGCCATGCCGCCGGATGATCCGGGCGCGGCGGGCGCGAGGTGGTGGATGAAGTGCTGCACCCAGGCGAAGTTGGCGTTGCCCTTGGGTGGAATGCGGGGATTTCGACGCCTCACCCCAACCCTCTCCCCGATCGAGGCGGAGAGGGAGAAGGCGCGTGGCGTGGCCTCGAAACCGAGGTTGACGGAGGTGTCTTTGTT
>JAYVSO010000043.1:0-37367 GCA_043775315.1 Verrucomicrobiota bacterium | reverse complement strand
GTGACAAAGCCCGCGCCGGTGACGCCGCTCGCGCCTTTCGACGAGATCATGGCGACGAGCAGCAGCGTGATTTGCTGGCGCAGGTCGAGGTGCGCATTGGTGGCTTGCGCGAGGAAGATCGCGGCCATGGACATGTAGATGTTGGTGCCGTCGAGGTTGAAGCTGTAGCCGGTCGGGATGACGAGGCCGACGGTTCCGGGCGCGCAGCCGAGCCGCTTCATCTTCTGGATCATTCCCGGCAACGCGGTCTCGCTGGAACTGGTTCCCAGCACCAGCAACAGCTCCTCCCTGATGAATGCGAGGAAACGGAAGATCGAGAAGCCCGCCATCCGCGCGATCAATCCGAGGACGATCACCACGAACAGGCCCGCCGTGAGATAGAACGCCAGCATCAGCGAACCGAGGCGGGTCAACGACCCGATGCCGAAGCTGCCGACGGTGAAAGCCATCGCGCCAAGCGCGCCGAGCGGCGCTACCTTCACGATCCGGCTCATGATCCCGAAGAAGAGCTGGGCGATGACGTCGATCGTATGGAGGATCGGCCGGCCGCGTTCGCCGAGCGCGTTCAAGGCGAAGGCGGTCAGCACGGAGACCAGGAGAACCTGAAGCAGGTCGCCCTTGGCAAACGCGTCGAAGAAACTGTTGGGAATGATGTTCAGCAGGAAGTCGACGGTGCTCAGCGACTGGGCGCGGGTGGCGAGGTCTTTCCCCGTTTCCAGAGACCGGGTATCGAGCGCCTTCGGGTCGATGTTGAAGCCGTCGCCGGGGCGCAGGACGTTGACCACGACGAGTCCGATGATGAGGGCCAGCGTGGAGACGACCTCGAAGTAGAAGATCGTTTTCGCCCCGACCCGCCCGAGGCGCTTCATGTCGGACATGGAGGCGATGCCGTGGACCACCGTGCAGAAGATGATCGGGGCGATGACCATCTTCACCAGTTTGATGAAGGCGTCGCCGAGCGGCTTCAGCTGTCTGCCCGTGTCGGGATAAAAGTGGCCGATCAACACTCCCAACGCGACCGCGACCAGCACCTGCACGTAGAGAATGCGATACCATCGGACTCGGGCGGTGACGGGCTGCATCCAGCTCCAATGACAGGGCGCCCGGCGTTAGATCAAGCATCCGAGGGCACGGATCCGCTGCAGCCGTTAGCAGTCAGCCCGGCCTCGTTCCGTGGGCCGCAGCTCGGAAACAACATTGATACGTAAACGTATAAACACCAGCGCCGCCTGTGCGTCTAAGCGCACACCAAGCGATCCGTTGACAGCACGACCATCCGAGAATCAAGTGTCCACACACCCGGTTCCACCAGTCCAACCTGACTTATGAAATCCATACATACTCGACTCCTCCAACGCGGTTTCACCCTCATCGAACTGCTTGTCGTCATCGCCATCATCGCGATCCTCGCGGGCATGTTGCTTCCCGCCCTGAGCAAGGCCAAGGAACGCACGCAGTTGACCGTCGATCTGAACAACCAGAAGCAGATCCTCCTCGCGACCATGATGTATACGGCCGACAACGCGGAGAACTTGCCCGCTCCCGGTTGGGGAATGGCCGTGGATTCCTGGCTCGTTCGACCAGTGACCCAGACCAAGTATTTCTGGCAGTCGCCGGCCGGCGTGAACCCCGTCCTCATCGGTCAGGTCGTCAAAGCGCAGACCGACATGGCCAAGACCGGACAGCTGAACCCCTACTACAAGGACACCAAGATCCTGATCTGCCCGAAGGACTACGTGGAGCAAAGCGGCTCCAAGAAAGCCCTCTGGCTGCAGCGTGAAGTGCTTATCAGCAGCTACGTCATGAACGGTTCCTTGACCAGCTTCAGCGGCGGCGTCCAAGGGAAGAGCGGCCGGACACACAAAATCACCTCGTTCAAGCCCTCCGCCGTCCTCATGTGGGAAGCCGACGAGATGACCCCGTTCTGGTTCAACGACTCTTCCAGCTATCCTGACGAGGGCATCTCCCAACGCCACATCGGCCGCGGCACCTTGAACTCCTCCGTCGACACCGGGGGCGGCGCCAGCATCGGCGTGATGGACGGAAGCTCCCAGAGCATCAAGTTCGTCAAATACTACAAACTGGCCGGACCGGTCGGCCAGCGCGGCAGGGGCGTGAACCCCGCCCCGAACGAATTCTGGAACCAGCCCGATCATCCCCGCGGCGGAGCCCAGTAATCCCTCGGAGCATCCGGCTATGAACGCTATCGCCAAGTGGTCCTCGCTTCCGGTTCTCGCCGGGGTCCTGTGCCTCGCCGCCTGCGGCAAAAAAGAGCCCAACGCGGCCAAAAACCCTGCTCCGGACCCCGCGACCGCAGCTGCAGCACCGACAACGCCTGCCGCACCCAAGGATGAAACCGGATTCACTGTGACCCCCGTTTTCGACAACGGCGGCTCGGTGAATTTCAACAGCGTCGACAACCTTCTTCAACAGGGGCAATTCGACCAGGCCGTCCTCAGCGTCGTTACCGCCCAGCGCAGCGGAAAGGGCACCACCGACGATTCCCTCAAACTCCAGCGCAAGATGCAGGAGATCCAGGCCGACGTGATCCGCAAGGCTGCCGCAGGCGACCAGCGGGCCATCGAAGCCATGAAGCTCCTCCGGAAGACCGCCCCATCCGGTGGCGGGCGTTGATCCGTTTCCCAACGAGCCCCCGGTAGACCCAACCCCACCCATGCGACGGCCGTCGGATTCATCCGACGGCCGTTTCATTTCCGGGAAATCGTTTGGTCTGCCCGCAGTCCGGTGTTATCCGTCCCGTGTAATTCTGAAGCCATGGGCAACGAAACATCCATCCTCTCGCTCAACAACGTCTCCAAGTCCTTCGCGGGCGCGCAGGGTGGCCCCGACGTCTCCATCCTCAAGGGAGTCACCCTGAGCCTGCCTCCCGGCGCCAGTGCCGCGATCGTCGGCCCGTCCGGTTCCGGCAAGAGCACGTTGCTCAACATTCTCGGCACTCTCGATCGCCCGACCACCGGCGAGGTCGTTCTCGACGGCCAGCAGATCAGCCGGTTGAACGAGGAGGAACTCGCGGGCATCCGAAACCGCCTCATCGGCTTCGTCTTTCAGCTGCACCATCTGCTCCCCCACTGCACAGCGCTGGAGAACGTCCTCGTGCCGACGTTGGCCATGCGAAAGCCGGACAAAGAAGCCCACGCGCGCGCCGAAACGCTACTGAAACGGGTCGCCCTCGGCCATCGCTTGCACAGCCTGCCCGGAACGCTTTCAGGCGGTGAACGCCAGCGTGTCGCCATCGTCCGCGCGTTGATCAACCGCCCGAAGGTCCTGCTCGCCGACGAACCCACCGGCGCGCTCGACCGCGCGTCGGCTGACGCTCTTGCCCAGCTTTTGCTGGAACTGAATCGTGAGGAAAACGTCACCCTCGTCGTGGTGACGCACGCGCCGGACCTGGCGGCCAAGATGCAGCACGTCTTCGAGATCAACGACGGCGTGCTCCGGGCGCGCAGCTGAGCCGCGAATCCTACAAAAGGTTCGCCGCCGCCTCGGCGAGCTCGGAGCGCTCGCCCTTCTGCAGCTCGATGTGCGCCGCGATGGGATGTCCTCGGAACTTGCTGATGAGATGGTTGAACCCGTTCGACTGCGAATCCACGTAGGGATTGTCGATCTGGTAGGGGTCGCCGGTGAAGATCAGCTTCGTGCCGTTTCCAACACGGGTGACGATGGTCTTCACCTCGAGCGGCGTGAGGTTCTGGGCCTCGTCGATGACCATGAACTGGTTGGCGATGCTGCGTCCGCGGATGTAGCTGAGCGCCTCCACGACGATCATGCCGGACCTCATCAAGTCGGACGCCTTTCGGCTTTCGTGGCCCATGTTCAAATCGCTGAGAAGTTCCAGCGCGTCATGGATGGGCTGCATCCACGGCCCCAGTTTCTCTTCGAGCGTTCCCGGAAGGAACCCGAGTTCGCGTCCCATCGAGACCGTCGGGCGCACCACGACCAGCCGGCGGAACTCGCGGTCGGCCACCGTCCGCTTCAACCCGGCCGCCATGGCCATGAGCGTCTTGCCCGTGCCGGCCTTGCCCATGAGCGTGACCAGCTTGATGCGGTCGTCCAGGAGCGCGTCGAAGGCGAAATGCTGCTCCCGGTTCTTCGGCCTGATGCCCCAGATGCTTTCACGAATATCGATGATCGGGACAAGCTTCTTGCCGGTCGGATCCACCTTGGCCATGGCCGACCGCTTCGGGCTGGCCTCGTCCATCAGCGCCACATACTCGTTCGCAATGAACGACCCGGACGACGGCAGCTCCAGTTCGCCGTAGGAACGGAACTTCGCGATGAGGTCGGGCGACACCGCCATTTCCCGCATGCCCGTGTAGAGCTCGCTGAGCTGGACGCGATCGGTCTCGTAGTCTTCCGCTTCCAATCCGAGGGCATCGGCCTTCAGGCGGAGGTTTATGTCCTTCGTGACCAGAATCGTCGGGACTTTGCCGGCGGCTTTCTTCAGCGCCAACGCCCTGAGGACAATCTTGTTGTCCGTGCTGCCGTGGCCGCCGCTGACGCTGAGTCCACCGGTGGATCCGGTGGGAGCTTTAGTCCGTGCCGTCGGGCCATCGACGACGACACGCAGTTTGCCGCCGTGCTCCAGCGTCACGCCGGTGCTGAGCTTTCCATGGAAGCGGAGCTTGTCCAAAGCGCGTGAAAACGCGCGGGCGTTCTGACCCAACTCCGACGATTCACGCTTGAAGCGGTCCACCTCCTCGATGACCTCGATGGGTATCAGGACGTTGTTGTCCTGGAAGTTGAGGATGGAGTTGGGGTCGTGAAGGATGACGTTGGTGTCGAGGACGTAGTTTTTCACGAAGGAGTATTGGGATTGTCTTGGGTGGAAACCGGCGAAGGGACGACGAAGGACGGAAAAACGAGGACGGCCAGTGGTGCGGCACAAACCACTAAAATCACGGGCGGAACCTAGGACCGGTCCCGCGACCGCACAAGCCGAATGCTTGTCGATACAGTGACAAATCCATGGCGACGTTCCCGCTCGCGTTTCGCGGGCGCCGTCCTAGTTTTCGGCGCTCTGGATATGACCGATCTTGTTGTTCAAGGAGCCGGCGCCACCGAGGCGCTGGCCGCACGGCTTGCCGAAACGAGCGGCGCCCGCGATTGCCGCAGGGTGGCCGCCGGAGTCTGGCGTTGCGCGGTAATCAGCCGCCAGGAAGGCGTCGTCGCGGCGGCGGCGGCCCAGCGGGCGGATGCGGCCTTCGTCCCGGCCCGGCGCAAGCTCTCCGACTTCCGCCTGGTGGCCATGGACATGGATTCCACCCTCATCACGATCGAGTGCATCGACGAGATCGCCGACATGGTGGGCGTGAAGCCCCAGGTTGCTGCGATCACCGCGTCGGCCATGCGGGGCGAGATCGCCTTTCCTGAGAGCCTCCGCCGGCGCGTGGGACTGTTGAGCGGTCTCGATGAAGCGGCTCTGCAGCGGGTCTACGAAGAACGACTCCGATTATCGCCCGGCGCGGAAACGATGCTGGCGGCCATGAAGGCACTGGGTTTCCGTAGCCTCCTCGTTTCCGGTGGATTCACCTTCTTCACGTCACGGCTCGAGGCCCGTCTCGGACTGGATTTCACGCTCGCGAATACATTGGAGATCCGCGACGGCAGGCTCACCGGCCAAGTCCTCGGCGACATTGTCGACGCGACGGCCAAGGCGGACAAAGTGAAGTCCGTCTGCGCCCAATTCGGCATTTCCCCCGCTCAGTCCATCGTAATCGGCGACGGTGCGAACGATCTCGAGATGATGGCCGTCGGCGGCGTGAGCGTGGCCTACAGGGCGAAACCTGTCGTGCAGGCGAAGGCCACCCACGCCTTGAACTTCAGCGGACTGGACGCGGTGGTTAACCTCTTTACGTGAGCGACCCAGCGGACGGATGAAGCCTGAATCAGAACGGTCTGGGATGGTTCGGAAGGACACTGGCGCGTGGACCATCAGCCCGGAGACTCCGCAGCAATGGAACGATCCGTCAGGCAGCGCTGGTGGTCGGTGTTTTTGGCCGGCACGATGTTGGTGGCCGGAATGGCGGCAACGTCCGCCGAACGCATGAGCAAGAAAGCAGCAGAATCGGAATCATCGGAACAGGAAGCGGTGGAATCGACCCCCGAGGTCGATCTCGGCGACCAGACCCGCGCGGTCATCAACGTCAGCGTGGCCAACGTGCGCCTGCTGCCGAAGCACCAGGCGGAACTTATGAACCAACTCCTGATGGGTTCGCCTGTCACGTTGCTCAACCACAAGGCCAACTGGTTCCAGATCCAGTCCCCGGACGGCTACACCGGTTGGTTGGAGCGCCAGGAACTAGCGCCCATGACGGAAGCCCAGCTCAAGGCCTGGATGACGTCGCCGCAGATCATCATCACGGCGTTCCACGACTGGATCTGGGAACAGCCCGACGCCAAGTCGCTGCCCGTCTCCGACCTCGCCAGCGGCATCATCCTGAAACGCCTTTCGAGCTCAGGCGGCTGGATCAAAGTAGAACTTCCTGACGGACGCACCGGCCACATCCAGCGCCAGTCCGGAACCGAACTCGAAACCTGGAAACGTTCTGCGCGCGGCACACCGGCCAACATCGAACGCGTCGCCAAAACGTTCCTCGGCGTTCCCTACCTCTGGGGAGCGGCTTCGACGAAGGCCACCGACTGCTCCGGCTTCACCAAGTCCGTCTTCATGCTCAACGGCATCTCGCTCCTGCGCGACGCGCGTATGCAGGCCACGCAGGGCAAGGAAGTCGACCCCGGCCCGGCCTTCGAAAAACTGCAGAAGGGCGACCTGCTCTTCTTCGCCGGCAACCCCAAAAAGCCGGGGGACGTCACCCACGTGGCGATCTATCTGGAGAAGGGGATGTTCATCCACGCCTCAGGCCAGGTGCGCTTCAACAGCTTCGACCCGAAGTCGCCGCTCTTCGCCGAGAACCGTCTCAAGACCTTCGTCTCGGCGCGGAGAATTCTCTGAGCCAAGTTTCCGGAATCAGGCATCCGGTATCCGGCATCGCCCGGTGCGCCTACCGCTCGTCCTTCGCCAGCTCCAGCTTCCCGGAATCTTCCAACCGCTTGATCTCCGCGGTGTAGCCTTGGCGGAACGTGGGAAACTTGAACTGGTAGCCCAACTCCGCCTTCAGCCTGCGGTTCTGCACCTTCTTGCTCGTTTCTCCGCGCTTGCGCGTGGCCGTTTCCTCTTCGGACGCGTGAGGAGGCATGGCCTTGCCCAGCGTCTCTGCGAGCCAGCGGTAGAAGGTCGTCTGCGTGACCGGTTCGTCGTCGACCGTGTTGTAGACCTCGCCCGCCCGGCCGCTCTTGAGCGCGGAGATGACGCAGCCGACCACATCGGTCCGGTGGATCATGTTGATGATCCGCAAGCCATCGCCGTCGATGCGCGCTTCATTGCGGCAGAACTTGTGGAACAGGTGTCCGCGGTCGGGACCGTAGATGCCGGCGACCCGCAAAACCACTCCGGGAAAACCGTGCTGCGACGCTTCGAGAACAACCTTCTCCGCTTCGACCAGAAGCTGGCTCGTTGGGCTCTTGGGTTCGGTCGGGCTCGTCTCCTTCACCGAAGAACCATCTGCCTGCGCGTAGACGCTGGTGCTGCTGGTGTAGACGTATTTCTTCAACGGCACCGACTGTCCCCGCAGCCACGCGATCAGGTTGCGCGAGCCGTCGACGTAGACCTGCTGATAGGCCTCCGGACCGCCCTTGCTGGAGGAAACGAGATTCACGACCCAGTCGTAGGGTCCGGGCAAAGCAGTCAAGTCCTCCGGCCGCGAAACATCGCCCGCGAGAGGTTTGATGCCGGCGGCCTCCAACTCCGCCGCACCTTCCAACGTGCGCCTAAGGCCATGGACTTCATGGCCAAGCTTCACCAATTCGGCGCCTAGGGGGACACCGACGTAACCGCATCCGACGATCAGGACTCGCATGGCGAAACGCTAGCGGGGCAAGGCATGATTTACCAATCCCTTACAATTCCGCGCTTCCGCGACATTCCACCTTTACGCGACGGGTTCAGAACAAAACCTGTCCGCAACGGTCTGATATCTCAAAGGCGCCGCCATGAAACCATCTTTGCCCCATCACCGCTGGCTCGTCGTGGATGACAATCCGGAGGTGCTTGAGATCGCGGTGCTCTACCTCCGCACCGTGCCCGATGTCGAAGTCATCGCCTTCAGCCGGCCGGAGGATGTCGTCAAAGCCTGCCTGACGGATCCGACTTCGTTCGAGCTGCTAGTCACGGACTTCGACATGCCGGGCATGGACGGGATCGAGCTCGCCTGCCAACTAGCCGCCAGTGCGCCGCGGCTCCGGGTGCTGTTGATGACCGGAAGCCATCTCAACGAATTCCAACTGCTCCGCCCCGAGGTCCACCTCGTCCTCCCAAAGCCTCTCACGCGCGAGATGCTGCTCGCGGGCGCGGCTTCGCTGGTGGGTTCGCAGGATTTCCCGAAACGATCCGTCGACGAACCATGGTCGGTCGCCCGCTCCGAATAGGAACCCGCCATCGCAAATCCAGTTCACAGCCCGCACGGGCTGGCGGCGGTTCCGGAGGTAAAACCAGTGTGTCCTCCGGAGCCGCCGTAGTTTTTCCGGGACATCAGGCTTGCCGCCGGAGGCGAATTGAAGCAGGAGCAAAGCAGACCTTTTCCCACCGCCACCATGAACCAGGAATCTTCTCCCAATCGCGCCGGTGTTTCGCGTCGCTCTTTCCTCTCTTCGGCCGCCGTCGCCGGCATCGCCGGTCCCGCGATCTTGTCGTCCACCAGCTCCGCCGCGACCAACAGCGATACCATCCGCATCGGGCTTGTCGGCTGCGGCGGACGCGGCTCCGGAGCGGCGGGCAATGCACTGACTGCCGATCCCAAGGCGGTGCTGGTCGCGATGGGCGACGCGTTTCCCGAACCGGTCCCGCGCGCGGCCAAGGCTTTGCAGGCGCAGTTCAAGGACCGTATCCAAGTCACTCCCGAGAAGCAGTTCGTCGGGCTCGACGCCTACCAGAAGGTCATCAATTCCGGCGTGGACGTCGTGCTGCTCGCGTCGCCTCCCGGATTCCGCCCCGCTCATCTGCGCGCCGCAGTCGAAGCTGGCAAACACATCTTCTGCGAGAAGCCCATGGCCACCGACGCCGCCGGCGTCCGCTCAGTGATGGAATCCGTCCGCATGTCGAAGACCAAGAACCGCTGCCTCGTCGCCGGCTTCTGCTGGCGCTACGACCGGCCGCGTGTCGAGTTCTACCGCCGCATCCTCGATGGTGCCATCGGCGACATCCGCGCCGTCCACGCGACCCATTACACCGGCCCGGTGAAGCCGATGCCCACGCCCGACAAACGTCCCGCCGGCATGGGCGACCTCGAATGGCAGACGCGCAACTGGTATAACTTCGTCTGGCTCTCCGGCGACGGCTACGTCGAGCAGGCCATCCACAGCGTGGACAAGGTCGCGTGGGTTATGCGCGACGTTCCTCCGCTCTGGGCCGTGGGCAACGGCGGCCGGATGATTCCCAACAACGAGGGAAACATCTTCGACCACATGGACGTGACCTACGAATACGCCGGCGGCGTGAAGGCCTTCCTCGGCCAGCGCCAGATCACCGGATGCTTCAGCGAGAACAGCGACTACATCTGGGGCTCCAAAGCCCAGGGCATCATCGACGGCCGCGGGCCCATGATTCTCGGCGACACTCCGTGGCGCTACAGCGGCGAAGGCGGGAACATGTATGACCTCGAACACGTCGCGCTCTTCGACGCCATCCGCGCCGGCCGCGTCATCAACGATGGCGACCGCATGGCCACCAGCACCCTCATGGGCATCATGGGCCGCATGGCCGCCTACACCGGCCAGAAAGTCACCTGGGAACAAGCCCTCAATGCCAACGACAACCTCGTTCCCGAGAAACTTTCCTGGGACATGAAGCTCCCCGTCGCGCCTATGGCCATGCCGGGACGGACGAAGATTGCGTGAGGTGAATCCTCTCAAAACATTTGTCCTGAGTCGTGAACTCGAACGCGTCTTGCAAACGAGAATTGGCGACTTGGCCCGATTTGAAGGAAGGACGCAGCTTCAGCTTTCAGAAGGAACATCCTCGTCGTTGGTCTTCCTTTGGGAGGGAAAGAAGACTTTGGCAGAGTTGATAGTCCGGGAATCGGGTCACTGCGACGTAGCGATAGTCGATCTGAACTCAGGGAAGTTCTTGCCGCATCGCTACCAAAGGTGCAGCTCAGACGAAGACGTCTATGAGATGCTCAACGGATTGGTGGAGGTTGTTTCTGAGATGGAATCAGGTTCTCCCTGATCGACTGCGCCGAGTCTGGAATCGCACAAGTGCGCAACTTAGCTTGCGCTTGTAATTCGTCCCACCCTACGCCGGATTCAACTCCTTCAACCGGATGCACGTCGCACTGTGTTTCCCGCCATCCAGTGAATCAAACTGCGGCGCGGCTGTTTTGCAGGCGTCGATGGCGAACGGGCAACGCGGATGGAAGGTGCAGCCGCTGGGCGGATTCATCGGCGACGGCGGATCGCCGGGCAGGATGATGCGTTGGCGGGCGCGTTCCTTCTCCGGATCGGGAAGATGCACCGCGCTGACGAGAGCCTTGGCGTAGGGGTGCAGCGGACGGTCGAAGACTTCGGCGGCTTCACCCAGCTCCACGATGCGGCCGAGATACATCACGGCGATCCGGTCGGAGATGTGTTTCACCACCGAGAGATCGTGCGAGATGAAGACCAGCGTCAGGCCCAGCTCGCGGGAAAGTTTGTAGAGCAGGTTGATGATCTGGGCCTGGATGGAGACGTCGAGCGCCGAGACGGGCTCGTCGGCCACGATGAGCTTGGGTTCGACGGCGAGCGCGCGGGCGATGGCGATGCGCTGGCGTTGGCCGCCGGAGAACTCGTGCGGATATTTTTTGATGAAGCGCGGAGCCAGGCCGACCTTCTGCATCAGGCGGCTGACGGCTTCGGGCATGGCCGATTCGGCGACTGCTTTGTGCGTCCGGATCGCCTCGGCCAGCGTGTCGTAGACCGTCATGCGCGGGTTCAACGTCGCGTAAGGGTCCTGGAAGATCATCTGGAAGTCCGACCGCGCCGCACGCAGCGGCCGGCCCTTGAGCGCGGACAGGTTCTTGCCGGCCAAAACGACGGTGCCTTCCGAAGCGGGGATGAGCTGGAGGATGGTTCGGCCGAGCGTCGACTTGCCGCAGCCGGATTCCCCGACGAGACCGAGGATCTCGCCCTGACGGAGCGTGAGGCTCACGCCGTCCACGGCCTTCACCACGCCGACGAGCTTCTTGAAAATGACACCGCGCTCGACCGGGAAGTGGGTCTTGACGTCGGTGAGTTCGAGGAAGGCGCTCATGGCTTTAACCAATAAGAGGAGCCACCGCAGAAAACGCGGAGCAGGCAGAAGGGATAATCTGAAGGCCTGTTCTGCTTGGTCTGTGTTTTCTGCGGTTCATGAAGCCCTGTTTTTAGAGTTTGAGTTCGCCATCCGAGACCCGCGGACAGGCGGTGCTGTGGCCGGGTTCGGTTTCGACGAGGGTCATCGGGGCCTGCTTGCAGGATTCGAGGGCGAACTCGCAACGGGTCTTGAAAGCGCAGCCTTGGATCGGTTTGGAAACGTCGGGCGGCATGCCGGGGATGGTGTAGAGCTCGGCGCCCTTGGCCTGGAGAGCGGGACGGCTCTTCTGCAAGGCGCGGGTGTAGGGATGGCGTGGGCGGTAGAAGATCTCGTCGGTCTTGGCCGTCTCCATGACTTTGCCGGCATACATGACCATCACGCGGTCGCAGAAGCCGGCGACGGTTCCCAAGTCGTGGCTGATGAAGATCACGGCCGTGCCGAGGTCGCGCTGCATCTTCTTGATGAGCTCCAGAATCTGCGCCTGCACGGTCACGTCGAGCGCGGTGGTCGGTTCGTCGGCGATGAGCAGGTCGGGCTTGGTGATGAGCGCCATGGCGATCATGACGCGCTGCCTCATGCCGCCGGAGAACTCGTGCGGGAAGCTCCGCAGTCGCGTCTCGGGCGCGGGGATGCCGACGTTCTTCATCGCCTCCAACGCGCGCCGCCGGGCCTCGGCCTTATCGCATATCTTGTGGATGAGGAGCGGCTCGATGATCTGGTCCTCGATCCGCATGTAGGGATTCAGGGACGTCATCGGGTCCTGGAAGATCATGGCGACGCGGCGGCCACGGATGGCGGAGAGCTGCTCCTTGGAACAGGTGAGAAGATCGGTGCCGTCGAAACTCGCGGTGCCGCCTTCGATGCGTCCGGGTGGCTGCGGGATGAGCCGCATCATGCTGTAGCAGGTGACGGACTTGCCGGAGCCGGATTCACCGACGATGCCGAGCGTCTCGCCCTTCTCGATGGAGAAGGAAACGTCGTCCACCGCCCGCACCACGCCGTTGCGGGTGT
Organism: Verrucomicrobiota bacterium; assembly: GCA_043775315.1. Lineage (GTDB taxonomy): Bacteria > Verrucomicrobiota > Verrucomicrobiia > Limisphaerales > CANJSG01 > CANJSG01. Next base: position 24,952 of record JAYVSO010000043.1, on the reverse strand, counting down.
GGAACCAGGTCTTGAGGTTTTTGACTTCGAGGAGGGGCATCAGTCCTTCGAGGCTTTCGGGTCGAGGGCGTCGCGGAGGCCGTCGCCGAGGAAGTTGAGGGAGAAGAGGGTCAGCGAGAGGAACAGGCCGGGCAGGATGAGCATCCACCAGAACTCCTCCATGACCTCGGCGCCGTCCTTGATCATGGAGCCCCACGAACTCATCGGCGGCTGCACGCCGAGGCCGAGGAAGCTGAGGAACGCCTCAAGCAACATGACGGCCGGAATGGTCAGCGTGGTATAGACCATGACGGGGCCGAGGACATTGGGGATCATGTGGCGAAGGATGATCCGGCGTCGCGAAAGGCCGAGGGCGATGGCGGCCTCGATGAACTCCATCTTCCGCAGCGACATCACCTGGCCACGGACGATGCGCGCCATGGTCAGCCATTCCACCGCGCCGATGGCGGCGAAGAGCAGGATGATGTTCCGCCCGAAGAAGACCATGAGGAGGATGACGAAGATGGTGAAGGGCAGCGCGTAGAGGATGTCCACGATGCGCATCATGACCGTGTCCAGCTTGCCGCCGGCGTAACCGGCGACCGCGCCCCAGAGCACGCCGATGGTCAGCGAAACCAGCGTCGCGCAGATGCCGACGGCCAGCGAGATGCGGCCGCCATACATGATGCGGGTGAGCTGGTCGCGGCCGAGCTTGTCGGTGCCAAACCAATGCTGGGTGCTGGGCGGTTTGGCGTATTGGTTCAGGTCTTGCGCGTCGTAGGTGTAGGGCGAGAGGAACGGGCCGATCAGGCAGAACAACGCCATGAAGACCAGCGTGCCGGCGCCAAAGACGGCCATCTTGTTCTTCCGCAACCGAGCCCACGCGTCTTTCCAAAGCGACGTGCCCTGCTCGGCTTCCTCGAAAGCCGTGTCCGGAACGAACGGAGCGTTGGGGATGGGAGCGGCCGGAGTGTTCATTCGAACTTCAGCTTGGGGTTCAGCCAGACCTGCACGACGTCGACGGCCAGGTTGAACAGGACGACGAGCGCGGCGTAGAAGACGACGGTGCCGGTGATGAGGAAATAGTCGCGGTTAAAGGCCGACGTGACGAAGTGGCGGCCGAGCCCGGGCACCTGGAAGATGGTTTCGATGACGAACGATCCGGTGATGATGCCCGCCGCCGCCGGTCCGAGGAACGAGATGACCGGAAGCAGTCCTCCGCGCAGGGCGTGCTTCAGGATGACGCGGCCTTCGCTGGCGCCCTTCGAGCGGGCGGTGCGGACAAAGTCCTGGTTCAACACCTCCAGCATTCCGCCCCGGGTCAGCCGCGCAACGTAGGCGGCGTAGGCGATGCCGAGCGTGAGCGAGGGGAGGAGCTGGTCCTTGAAGTCGAACCAGCCCGACGCGTTGAACCAGCGGAGGTTCAAAGCGAAGACCAGCACAAGGATCGGTCCCATGACAAACGTGGGCACGCAGACGCCGAGCATGGAGACGCCGGAAGCGAGATAGTCGACCCACGAGTTCGGGCGCAACGCGGCGGCGACGCCGGCCGGGATGCCGAGGAGAAGGGCGATCATCAAAGCCATCGCGCCAAGCTGGAAGGAAACCGGGAACGAGTCGGCGATGGTTTCGTTGACCGAACGCACCGACTTGAAGCTGGGCCCGAAGTCGGAACCGAAGGCGGCCTTGAGGTCGAAGTCGGCCCGGCCGTCGTTGTTGGAGTCGAGGAAGAGCCGGTGGGGCATGAACTTCTTCGGGCAGATGCTCCAGAGGTAGTCGAGCGTCTGCCGGTGGAGGGGCTTGTTCAGGCCGTAGAAGCTTTCCAACTGGCGTTTGATCTCGGGCGGAGGCGGCTTCTCCGAGTCGAAGGGTCCGCCGGGGATCTGCCGGCACATGATGAACGTCGCGGCCGCCACGATGAACACGACCGGGATGGCCTGGAGCAGTCGAAAGGTGATGAAGCGGAGCATGTGTTCGCGGCCGGTGCTTCTAATGTGTCGGTTGCCGTGGGGGCGGGCTCATGGCGCGCAGTCTGGGTGTCATCGCTTGGTGCTTCAAGCCGTGGGATGGGCCTTCCCGCGCTTCTTCAGGAGCTCGGCGAGAAACTGCCGGTCCAGAGCGTCCTTCTCGCGGTGGGTCTGCTTGAGCTTCCATAAAAGTTCGGGCGACGCGAACGGGATGCGCACGCCCTGGACTTCGTGCCATTCAATGCCGCTCTCCGCAGCCGCGTAGTCGATGCCGCAGGCCGATTTCATGAGATCGACCACGATCTCGTCGGCCACCCGGATGACGATGAACTCGTCCAGCTCGCCGGGCTGGACCTCGCGAATGGCCCCGTCGGGCAGCTTGAGCATGGCTTCTTTGACCCGGGCAAAATTCTCGGCGGAAGTATCGACGAGCAGGTCGATGTCCCCCGTCAGGCGCGTGAAGCCATGCTGGATGATGGCCATGCCGCCCACGACAACGTATCGGGCCTTGGCCATGTTCAAATTGGAGCAGAGCCGGACCAGATCTTCCGGTTCGGGAATCCGCGGCTCTAGGCCCGAGCGGTCATTTGGAGCATCCATTTATCAGCCTCCTCAAAACTCCTGAACCGGTAGACTCCACGCGGAACCAACGGGCGCTGCGGTCGAAGCGCGTTCCCAAGCCTCAGCAGCGGGCCGGTCCCCACAAGGTCGGTGCGGGGCTCCTTTTGCCGCCCCACCACCTTCATGGGCTTTCTTCCGTCCCATGTTTCATGGAGGGCATCGCTCATTGCGCCGGGGCCTCCAGATAGACGTGTTTGTAGGGATGGTGGTCGAGGAAGGTCGGATGCCAGTTCTTCACCGAGGGATGGAGCAGGTAGACGCGGGTGTAGTAGTAGATCGGGAGCAGCGGGAGCTCATCGAGCAGGATGGCCTCGGCCTTCTGGAAGTTCTCGTAGCGCGCCTTCTCGTCGACCATGCAGGCGGCGTCCTTCACGAGGCGGTCATACTCGGCATTGATCCAACCGGTCCGGTTGTTGCCGCTGTTGGAGAGGAAGGTTTCGTGGAAGGTCGATGGATCAGGGTAGTCGCCGGTCCAACCCGCGCGGCTGACGATGTAGTTCGTGGCGTTTTGCGTGGCCATGTAGACCTTCCATTCCTCGTTACGGAGCGTCGCGTCGACCCCCAGGTTCTTCTTCCACATTTGTTGCACGGCCTCGGCGATGGCCCGGTGGTTCTCCGAGGTGTTGTAGTGGATCTCGACGGTCAGGCCCTTGCCATCGGCGTAACCGGCATCGGCGAGGAGCTTCTTCGCGCCTTCGACGTCGAACCTCACCTGGGCGCGCGACGTGTAGCCCTTGGTGTCGGGCGGCGTGAAGGCATAGGCCGGCTGCTGCCCTCCGCGCGTCACGGTCTCGACGATGGCCTTGCGGTCGACGGCCATGGTCAAAGCCTGTCTCACGCGCTTGTCCTTGAACTGGGGCAACGTGGTGTTGAAGCGGTAGAAGTAGGTCGCGAGATACGGATCGATGCGGAGGAGGTTTGGATTCTCCTTCTTGTAGACATCGATCTTTGCGGCGGGAACCTCCTCCGTCCGGTGCAACTGCCCGGCCCGGAAGGCGCGCTCCTCGCCGTCGACGCTTTCGATCGGGAGGAAGTCGATGCCGTTCAACCGGACAGTCGCGGCGTCCCAGTAGTTCGTGCTCTTGCGGACGCGAAGGACGTTGTTCGGGCGCCATTCCTTGAGCACGAACGGACCGTTGCCGACGAACGTCTCCGGGCGGGTCCAGTTGTTGCCGGGCGTGTAGGGATCACCGGCCTTGCGGATCGTGGGCATGTGGACCGGCCACCAAGTGTAGTGGTTGGCCATCATGTTGAGGAGATACGCGGTCGGACAATTCAGCCGGATCTCCAACGTCTTCGCGTCGATCGCACGCAGGCCGAGCTTGGAGGCGTCCTTCAGCTTGCCGGTGTTGTAGTCCGACGCGCCCTCGATGCAGTGGAGCATGTAGGAATACCGCGACCCCAGCGACGGTGTGAGCAGGCGGACATAGCTGTCGACGAAGTCCTGCGCGGTCACGGGATCGCCGTTGGACCAGTTGGCGTTCTTGCGGATGTGGAAGGTGTAGGTCTTGCCGTCAGGCGAAATCTCCCACTTCTCCGCCTGGCCCGGGATCGGGCTCAGTGTCTTCGGATCCTCGGTGACCAATCCCTCGAGCAACGACGCAATGATCTGGTGCTCGCCCACGCCTTCGACGACGTGGGGATCAAGCCCCTGCGGCTCGGCCTTGTTTCCGTAGAGCAGGATCTGGTTCTCGGTCGCGATGTCGACCTGGCTCTTGCGCGGCCCGCAGCCGGTGAAGAGCAGCGAGGCGGCGAGCGTTCCGATGGTCAGCAGGCTCGTGAAGTGGAGTCGTGTCATGGTCGGAGCGGTTTGGATTGAGAGGGGACTGCGGATTTCAGTGGTCGATGCCGATGCTCTTGAGGAACGGCTTCTGCGAGCTGGCTCGGCCGAGGAACTTCTCGATCGACACCGAGACGTCTCTGGAACCGCCCGGAGCGTAGATGTCGTCGCGCAGGCGGCGGCCGGCGGTTTCGTCCCAGAAGCCTTTCGCCGATTTCTCGAACACCGTCGCCATGTCCGCCGAAATCGCGTCCGCCCAAGCGTAGCCGTAGTAACCGGCGTCGTAGCCGCCGGCCAGATGGCCGAAATAGGCGAGGAAGGCCGAGTTCTCCGGCACGGGCAGATGGGATTCGGAGAGGATGCGGTTGCTCGTCTCCTGAAGTTCCTTCGGGGTCGAAGGGACGCTTTCACCGTGGAGCGTCAGGTCGAGGATGCCGAACGCGATCTGCCGGCGGTAGTGGTTGCCCATCGTGGCCAGCTTGGCCGCGCGCATCTTCGAGAGGATTTCACCGGGCACCTTCTTCGACGGATCACGGTAGTCGGCCGCGAAGGTGTCGAGGACCGACTTGTCGTAGACCCAGTTCTCCAGCATCTGCGACGGCGCCTCGACGAAGTCCGCCGGCACGGCCGTTCCGGAAAACCGCACCGTCTCGGCGCGGGTCAGGATCGTGTGCATGGCGTGGCCGAACTCATGGAAGAGCGTCTCCACGTCGTCGTGCGAAAGCAGGGAGGGTTTGTCCTTCTGCGGCGGCGGGAAATTGCAGATCAACGCGGCCGTCGGCCGCTGGTAGGAACCGTCCGGAAGGCGTTTGCCATCCACGACGCCGAACTGGGCGAAGTGGTTGTATTTCCCCTCGCGCGGGAACATGTCGAGGTAGAGCGCGCCCAGCGGTTCGCCGGTCGTCTTGTCCGTCACGACGAAGAGCTGGACGCCGGGAGCCCAGGTCGACGCCTTGGGAATCCCGACCTCCTCCAGCTTGATGGAGAAGATGGTTTCATAGACCCGGAACATTCCCGACAGCGCCTTCTCGTAGGGGAAGTAGACGCGGAGCGCCTCGGTATCGATGGTGAACTTCTCCTTCCGCAGCTGGTTGGAGAAATAGCGAATGTCCCACAGGTTAACCTTCGCGTCCTTCACCCCGGTTTCGCGGGCCTTGATCTGCTGGAACTCCTTCAACTCGCCGTCGAGCTTGGGCTGGAGACCGGCCTTGAGATCCTGGAGGAACTTCAGCGCGGTCGCGCCGTCCTTCGCCATCTTCGGCTCAATCTGGTAATCGGCCCACGTCTTGTAGCCGAGCTTGTGGGCGACCTGTTTGCGGAGCTGGAGGATCTCCGTCATCAGCGGGAGATTCTCCTCCTTGGCCAGGTTGTATTGGACCTCCAACACGCGGCGACGCGTGGCTTCGGACTCCGCGTTCTCCATCACCACGGAATACTGCGGAGTGACGTTGGCGAGGATCGTGTATTCGTCGGCGCCGGTCTTGATGCCGTCCTGCGCGAGGAACGATTCCGGCACGCCCGCGAGATCCGCCTTGGTGAACTTCAGCGGCGCCTTCGCCTTGGTGATGTTCGACCGGAAATCCGTGCTCTTCTGTTCGACCAGCTTGCGAAGACGTTCGACCTCGTCGCGTTCCGCCTTCGGCAAAACGAGGCCGGCGCGGCGGTAGGTGCGGAGGGTTTCCTCCAGGAGCTTCTTGTGCTCGCCTTCGAGCCGGGGATTCGTGTCCGCGTAGGCCTTCACGGCGGCGTAGACGTCCTCGCGGTAATCGAGGGCGACCATCCAGTCCTGCATCTTCTTGATCGCCTCGGTGGCCGCGTCGCGGAAGCCGGCGTCGAGCGACGTCTCCTTCGTCAGACCCAGGCGATTCGCGGTGAGGGCCGCGCGCCACAGCATGTCGTCGAGGGCGAGGACGGTGTTCCGCAGCGTGACCTCGGACGGTTTGAGGCGGCCGATCGCATCCAGCGCGGCGTCGCCTTCGGCGATGGCCTTGTCTCCGGCGGCGAGGACGGCGTTGGTCGTCGTCTCGAACTCCGGCAGCAGCAGCCGGTTCTTGAACTTCGCCGCGACTCCATCGAAGTCGGCCAGGGTTTTCCCGGGAACGGGGGAAACGGCGGATACCAAGTCCTGCGGTGAATGGCAGGCGGTCAGTGCGGCGGCGACGGTCATGAGGATGCAGAGCTTTCGAACCATGTTGAGGCCTCAAGTGGCCGGCAGACCTTAACCAAAGCGTCACCCGGTGCAACGGTGAGTCACAGTTCCGATGTTTTCGGGCCGATCCACGCTGCCTCCCCCCTTCTCCGTCCCGTCAGGGGACCAGTGAAAGATCGACCTGCAACCCGCGCTCAAGCAGCGAGGCAATCCACGGCTTCAACTCCCGCCACGTCACACCGCCGGACGCGAGGACGAGCGCCTGCACGGCGGGCCGGCCGCTCTCGTTCAGCATAGCGGCCACGTCACTCGGCCTTGCGAATGGTCTGAAGTCTGTTGTTGCGAGCATCTCGGGTTTGATCAGGCCGGCACCCATCGACGACAGGGCGACAGCAGCCCTCAATGATCCGTCCGTCTGCCGCCGCAGACGCACGACAAAGTTCGCCGGAACTGCCGTCGCCTGAATCGTGAGGCTTCCCGGAACCATGTTCGTTGGCGCCTCCGCGATGAACCGGGGAGCCGTCGCCATGTCCGCGGTCAACTGGCCGAGACCGGACGCCACCGCCGCCACGTCACGGACCGTCGCCGATTCGTCGGGTTGGAGGTTGGCGGCCACTTCGAGACCGAGGTGCCGGCGGGCCGCCATGACGATCCGTAGCTGTTCTGCAGGCGATCCAGCGACAGCTCGCGCGACGATCGGTTCATCGATCCGCCAATCACCGCCCGGCATCACCCTGATCCGAAGTTCGGCCCGGCCGGACCGCGTCGGAAGATCACGCAGCTTGGCGGCTGTCACCAACTGCTTCCGCAGGTTCTCGGCCTTCGCGCCCAACGCAGGTCCGCTCATCAAGGTCAGCGTGGTTTCGATGAGTCCGAGGTATTGCCTGAGCACACGAAGCGGTGCGTTTCGCGCGCCGACCCCGGAACCAAGGGCCGCGTCGTTCAAGAGGGTCGCCACCTCGGCGGCGCCCAACGACCACCGCAATGAATGCGCCGCCGAGGCAACGCGAGGACGGCCGTTGGTCGTCGCGGGAAAATCCACGAACACCCTGTAGTCGCCGAAAGCCGCGCCACCGAGATCGGCCGCCGCCACGTTGAAGGATCGGTTCCAAACGCCTTTCGGCGGAAGCGCCACCACTTCGTCGTCGCCGACGGGTTTCACCGGCGCACGGTGGACGCGGATGCCGCCCTCATCGACGAACCAAAGATCCGCATCGAGCGGCCAGCGGAAGTTCAGCGGGGACGACCCGACATTGGTCACGTTGACCGTCAACGGCATTTCACCCAAGGCAGGCAGGCGCTCCGGGCCCGTCACTGCGGCATCAATGCCAGTGCGCTTCACGCGGTCGGCCCGTTGTCCGAGATACTCCGCGACCGAGACCAGCGTCACCGTCTCCGGCCTGGTCGAGACTTCGCCGCGCCACAGCGCGATGGAACGTTGCACGGGCGGCTGCTGTTCCGGCAGCACGCCGATGTAGCGGCCGCTGATCTCGTAACGGCCGGAGTTCGTGAGGAACACCCAGTCGGCCATCTGCGATTCGAACGCCTGTTCCGACTGCGCCCGGATAATGGCCGGCTTGGCGAACTGGTGCGCGGAGTTCGGGCCCGGTGGAATCGGCGGAAGCTCCACGCCGTCTTTGCGAACCGTCAACCGGCCGTTCAACCTGCAGCACGCTTCCCACGTGAAGGCCAAGGGCAGCGGGGTTGGATTGGTGAAATGCCAGATGAGCGGGATCGGATCGCCGATGACATGGGTCTCGGCCGCGGGAATCTCCAATCGCGCCGAGACGGCAGGCTCGGCGGTTGAAGCCGACTGAGCCCCGACTCCGAACAAGACGATCAACGCGCTCGACAAAGCCGTGACCAGGCAGGGCGCAGGCTCCCGCCGAGCCGCCTTGAAGCGGGCTATGTTCGGAAATGATTCCCGTGGGAAGCCCATTGGCGATGCCGCCGAGGCCGAATTGTTTTCAGGAGCACCGTGAGGCGGCTCGGCGGGAGCCTTCGCCCCACTTGAAGAAGCGCGAGGTTCACCGCAAAGGGCGGTTGGTCTTCCCGCTGTCACTTCACCTCCGCCACGACCACGTCGTCGAACCGGATCGGCGTTCCGGCGAAGGGATTGCCCCAGACCGAGGCCTTGCCCGACGACGGCGCGGTCGTCGTCTCGGTGGAAACCTGCCAGTCCTTCGGCTCGGCGGCTCCGCTCCAGGCCTTGCCTTCCACCTTCCATGTGCCCGGCTTCACCTCCGTGAGCTGAAGCTTGAGCGAGGTCCACGAATCCGACTTCCAGTCGAAGGGAACCGTGGCCACGACGGCGTCTTCCTTGCGGATCTCCAGCGCCTTCTTCATCGGCGCGATCATCAGCTTGTGGCCGGCCACGCCGTTGAGCCCGACGCCGAAGGTCGGTCCGCGCCGGCCCTTGATCGTGCCGTGGATCTTGGCCGAGACGGCCATGTTCGTCGTGCCCGCCGGACCGAAGAGCGCGCCGAACGTATCGAGCGGCGCACCGGGGAGTTCGAGCACCTTGTTGCCGCCGACATCCACGACGCTGAACCCGCCATCGAGGATCATGAGCGTCTCCGGCACCTTGCCGATTTCGCCGTCGGAGAAGTCGGTCTTGAACAGCGTCTTCTCCGCCGCCACGCAGTGCATCGCGGCCGCCAGCATCGTCGCTCCTATCAAAGTTAGTTTGTTCATCGAGTGAGTCTTCAGGTTAAGGAAATTCTAAGTGGAGTAACCACAGATGGGGCGACTCGCCTTGCGGCGAGTTCTTTCGACGGCGGAGCAGCAGCGCGGTCATGATTCAAACCAGGCGTCCGTCCGGTCTTTGATCTGTGTTCATCCGCGTTCATTTGTGGGCAACCCGTTCACTGGTTCCGCAGCGCTTCGAGCAGTTGCCCGCGCATGGCGAAACGCGTCGCCAGCCAGGTCCAGAGCAGGCCGTTCGTCGCGATGGCCGCCAGCGTCACCGCCAACGATCCCCACGGCATGTCCGATCCAGGCCGCAGCGCCGGCAGCACCGCGATGAACGCCGCCACCATGCCCAGAACCAGCCCGGCCCAGAGGAGCGTCATGTGTTCGCGCAGGATCAATCCGCGCAGCTTCCGGCGGCTGAACCCGACCGCCTGCATCACGGCCAGTTCGCCCCGGCGTTCGAGCACGTTGCGCAGCACCACCACGCCGAGCCCCGCGCTGCCGAGCAGCAGGCCGAGGCCGCCGAGGACCTGAAAGGTCCCGAGATACGTGTTCTGCACGGCGTTGAACTGCGCCAGCCGCACCGCCGTTGGAGTCAGCTCCAGGCCGAAGTCCTGCAACGAGCGGGACAACGCGGCCGAGACGTTGCTCGCCGTGTTCGACGGCGCGTCGATCAGGAACATTCGATATCCGGCGATGGACGGGAACCTGGCCTTGAAGGCGGCTTCGTCGATCAGGAGCTGGCCCTGGAGGATGGAGTTGGCCACGGCGCCGACGATGCGGACCTTGAACGGCTGCCCGCGCTCGTCCACGTAGTCGAGCGTGTCGCCGATCTTCTTGCCCATGGCCCACTGGATGGAATTGGCGTCGCCGATGGCCGCGACCTCTGGGTGGGACGATTCGCGCTGCGAATCGTCGTTCAGCCGCAGCGCGGCTGAACCCACCTTCAAAGCATCCCATCCATTCGTGGCGACCAGTCCCTTCGCGAGCCCTGCGAAGGTGAATGCCCCGCGTTGCGCCAGCAGTTCGGGATTCACGCCCAGCAGGCGTGGGCGCTGGGCGCGGCTGAGATTCAGGCAACTCGCTTCATCGCCGTCCTTCACCCGCATGGGCACGTAGGACACACCGGCCAACGGAGTTTCCGGCAAGTTGAGGTTCTCGCGGCCACGCTTCGTGTTGGGATCGTCGACGATGGGCAACGAACTCTCACCGATGAAGGCGAAGCCACCGGTGCCGGCGGTGCGTTTGGTCGAATCGAGGTTGGCGTCCAAGCGATTCGCGCCGACGGCCACGATGAGGAAACTGCCCGAGGCCAGCAGCGCGATGGTGGCCAGCGACCGCTTGCGACGGCGGGCAATGGCGCGCGTCGCGAGATCGGCCAAGGTAGGACAGGCATCTTGCCTGTCCCCGATGGGCAGGCTGGAAGCCCGCCCTACCTTCCGTTTCATCCACCAGCTCGCGAGCAGGAGTCCGCCGATGAGCAGGAAGCTGCCGCCGCCGAAGAACGCGCCGCCCTGCGCCTGCTTGTCAGGCAATCCGAAGGCCGCGCCGATGGTGGCGAGCGCAAGGACGATGAAGACGAAGGAGAGCCACGGCTTCCGCAATGTGCTGCCGGCTTGAAGCCGGGAGTTCTCTTTTGAATTCAGATCTGCCGGCTTCAAGCCGGCAGCACTTTGAACCGCGAAATCCTCCACTACACCGCCTTCCGCCAGCAGCTCGCGGGCGGGGCGTTTGCCCTGCTTCCGCAGCGCAAACCACAGCGTGATCGTGGCGACGGCGACGCCCGCGAGCAGGCCGGTCACGAGCGTCTGCGGCGTGATGTAGAACCCCATCGACGCGCCGCCGATGGCCTCGTTCCACACCGAGTTCAATCCCGCGATCATGGCCTTCGCGTAGAGGATGCCGCCGACTACGCCGATGATTCCGCCGACGAAGGCGAGCGCCACGCCTTCGCCCAGCAGGAGCCGCCGGACCTTGCCCGGCTTGAAGCCGAGCGCCAGCAGCGTGCCGATCTCCGTCGCGCGCTGTTCGAGGCCGAACTGGAAGAGCATCGACATGAGGATCAGCGCGGCGGCGATGAGGAAAAAGCTGAAGCCGATGAAGAGCCCGCCGAAGTCCTGGCCTTCGCTCGCGCCCTTGAGCGCCTGTTCGCGCACCGGCTCGAAGCGCAGGCCCACGTCGGCCGGGTTCAAGTTGGCGAGGAGGCCCTTCTCGATGGCGCCCTTGGTTTGCTCCGCATTTTGGCCGTCGGCCAAGACCCAGCGGATGGAGGTGAGGTTGCCCCAGCGGTTGCTCCACATCTGCTGGCCGGCGGCGAGCGTGACGAAGGCCTTGGGCGTGCCCTTGTGCTGATTCCAATAGGTCTCGTCCTTGTCGCGGATCTTGTGCGTGAGCGGGAAGCCGGCGTCCCACTCCTTCGTGCTCTCGGCCTTGGCCACGCCGGGGAAGTCCGGCATGAGCGTGCGGTCGCCGTGGATGCCGCCGAGCGGGACGATGCCGCGCACGCGGAAGGTGTTGGTGCGTTCGATCAACTGGCTGCCGGAATCGGCCACGAAGTAGCGCACGGAAACTGCGTCCCCCGGTTTCACGTGCAGGTCGTCGGCCAGCCACTGGTTTACGACGATCTCGTCGTCCTTCATGTCGGCGGGCGTGTAGGGCGCACCGACGGCGGTGACCATGGAGTAGGGCGTCTGGTTCGTGCCCGAGGCCAGGAGATTCACCATGTAGGTGAGGATGGGAACGACGGAGACCGGATTGCCGGTGCCGGATGCCGGAGTGGCGGCGAGCGCGGCAGAGATGACGGGTGGGTCGAGGAAGATGCGTGGAGTTTTTAGTTCGATACTCCTAATCGGCTCGCTCCGGTTGGTCAGAACGGCCTGGAAATCAGCACTAGTCCAAACATTCGTGAGCGCCTGATTGAGGGCAAACATCTGAGTGGCGACATTGGACGAGACCCGGACTGGTATCGTCGCAGGCTCCCAGTTGAATCGCTTTCGAATTTGATGCTCCTTTTTGAGGAGCCAACTTTCGGTTTGCTCCCGTTCTTGGAACACCCAAGGAATGGTCATGAGGTTCGCCGGTGAGCTGAGGTTCGCCGGCGTGGTTCTATAGGGACTGAGGCCTTCTTTTCCAAGTGCGCTCGACCCAGTTAGGAAGGCGTTCATCGGCTCTCCAACACCGCTGGAAGGCGAAAAATTCTCCGATGGGACGCCCGAGAGAACGCCAGCGACCCTGACCCGAAGAACGAGGGTCTGATCTTCCTTGGGGGCGCCAACGGCCTCCTTGGAGAAGGCCGCAGGCTTGGGAAAACGGACAATGACCGTGTCCCCTGCGGAGGCCCCGAGATGTCGTGCCAGCGCGCGGTTAAGGAAGACGGACTCCCCAGGAGGGTTTGTCCGGATCGCCGTGCCGGGGTCACGCCCTTGATTGAGCTGGGTGGAGATCTCGGTGATAAGTGTGTCATCCGCCCCTACCAGGATCTGAACCCGATTCGCGCGAGCGGAGCCGTCCTGACGGGACACGACTCCCGGCAACAGGAGTGACGCATTTCTATCAAGAGTGTGGTTGTGCAACAGATCCTTTGAAACGGTTGCTCCCAAACCAGAGTTGGTTAGGAAGATTCCAAAACGGTTGCTGCTGATGTTGCGCGCCAGCCTCTCCGCCAAGGACGCCGGGAACAGCCGATCACCCGTGGACAGGAGAAACTCGTTCCCACCCGTCCGCTCCACCGCCTTCGCCTTCAGCGTCTCGCGGACCGAATCACCGACAATCAGCGCGCCGATGAGCACGGCGGAACCGATGGCGGCGCCGAGCACCGTCCCGAGGTGCGAGCGCCAGTGAAACCGCAGGCTGTTCCGAATCAATTTCCACCCAGTCATGACAAGTGGCCGGAATATGGAGGCGGGTCCTCCAACGGACAACCGGGGAGTTTCCGCCGGCCGGGCATCCCCCGCCTCGCCGTGCTGGACTCCGCGGCTTCGGCCGGATACTCCAAGACCAATCCCACCATGAACCGCCGCCATTTCCTCGCCACCGGAGCCGCCCTTGCCGCGGCCAGCGTCATCAATCCCGGCCTGTCGCTCGCCGCCGAGGCTGCGAAACCCCGCGCCATGGGCAAGGCCATCATGTGGGGCACGGTCGGCGTGAAGGGGTCGGTGATGGAGAAGATGAAGCATGTGAAGGAGGCGGGTTTCGAGGGCGTTGAGCCGAACAGCCACATGGACCAGAAGGAGGTCATCGCCGCGTTGGAAGCCACCGGGCTGAAGGCGGCGAGCGTGTGCTGTTCCACCCATTGGGGCCTGACGCTGTCCCATCCGAGCGAAGTGACGCGGGCGAAGGGATTGGAGGGTTTGAAGCAGTCCCTTCGCGACGCCAAGGCCTACGGCGCGACTTCCGTCCTGCTGGTCCCCGGCGTGGCGCGCGACGGTGTGAGCTATGAGCAGTGCTGGGACCGGTCCATCGCCGAGATCAACAAGGCCGTGCCGCTCGCGCAGGAGCTCGGCGTCGTCATCGCCATCGAGAACGTCTGGAATGATTTCATCATCAAGGAAGACGAGGCGGTCCGTTATGTCGACGCGATCAACAGCCCGTGGGTGAAGTGGCACTTCGACGTCGGCAACATCATCTGGTATGGCGACCCGGTGGCCTGGATCAACAAGCTGGGTAAACGAATCTCGCGTCTGCACATCAAGGAATTCAGCCGGGACCTCGCCATGAAGCACGGCGACCGGGGCCGGGGATTCGCGGCAAAGTTCCTCGAGGGCGCGAACAACTGGCCGGCCATCATGAAGGCGTTGGACGCGACCGGCTACTCCAGTTGGGCGATCACCGAGCAGGGCGGCGGCGGCACTCCGGAAGGCCTCAAAGACCTCAACGACCGCTTGACGAAGATCCTCGCGTCGTAGACCGGTAGGGCGCGTCACTCCGTGCGCGCCGTGGAATCGGCAGGCGTTCCCGCAGCGCTGGGCTTTTGGCGGCGGACAGAGGACTGCCCGCCCTACCCGACGACGATGAAGCCCTTCGCCGTGGGGTTCGTTGCCTATCCGTGTCATCCGCGTGATCTGTGGGCGGTGTCTGTCGACTCCCGAGGGTCGTAGTCTTCCCGCTGGGCTTTTGGAAACGGCTCGCGGATAACCCCCGGGTGAATTCGTCCGCCCCTCAAGACGGTCTCTCCCGCGGTCTGCGGCGCTATCTGTTCTTCACCGCCGCCTCCACCGGCGCGGCCATCATGATCGTCGAGATCCTCGGCGCGAAGATGCTCGCGCCCTACCTCGGCACCTCGCATTTCGTCTGGACCGCGCAGATCGGCGTGGCCATGGCGTCGCTCGCCTTCGGCTACTACCTGGGCGGGCGCTGGGCCGATTCGCGACCCGACCTGGGGAAGCTCTACGGTGCCATCATCGCCGCCGCGTTGTATCTCGTGGGAGCCACACTGGGAATCCGGAGCGTCGCGAATCTCTGCGTGGATCTGCCTTTGCCGGTGGGTTCGCTGCTGGCGTCCGCCTTCCTGTTTTTCATTCCTTTGGCGCTGCTCGCGATGACGGGCCCGTTTCTGATCCGCGTCATCACCAGCCAACTCCAGGGGATAGGCGGCAATGTCGGACGTCTCTCGGCTGTCAGCACAGTCGGCAGTTTCCTCGGCACCGGCCTGATCGGCTACGCGTTGATCCCCCTGTTGCCGAACACGGTCACGATGATGTCGACGGCCGGCGTATTGACCCTGATCTCGCTCGTCTATTTCACGGTCTGGTCTGATTCCAGGGCCAAGGCGGTCGGCGGGGCCGTGTTGGTTTTTGGGCTTGGCGCCTATGGGATCATTGACAGCCAGCGCAGCAACTTCGCCGGGTGGGTCGAGGTCTTCCGCGGCAACTCCAGCTTCGGCCAGATCCAGGTCATCGACGCCAAGATCGACGACCGCCGATACTACCTGAACGACTTCCTCACGCAGAACACCTACGACCGCGAAAAGAAGCAGAGCCTGTCGCTCTTCACCTACGCGTTGCACGGGCTCGGGAAGGCCTACACCGACCGGATCGACGCGGCTCTCTGTATCGGGGTGGGCGTGGGCATCGTGCCGATGAATCTCGTCCGCGAGGGCGTGCGGGTCGATGCCGTGGAGATCAATCCCGCGATCGTTCCCGTGGCGGAGAAGTTCTTCGGCTTCGAACCGGCGAAGATGAACCTCGTGGTGGGCGACGGGCGCCAGTTCCTGCATCGCACCAAAAACCGCTACGAGTTGGTCGTGCTTGATGCCTTCCTCGGAGACTCGTCGCCGGCGCATCTGATGACGCGGGAAGCGTTCTCGGAGATGAAGGCCGTGATGCGGCCGGGCGGCGTTCTCGTGATCAACTGCTTCGGCGACCGGAGCCCCGGCAAGGATTTCTTCGCCGCGTCATTGGACAAGACGTTGAGGTCGGTCTTCGTCGGCGTGCGCCTGCACGAGACGGGCAACGGCAACATGTTCTTTGTCGCGTCGCCGTCCGAACTGGCGCCGAAACGGGCGCTCGATCTCGCCGGGACGCCCGATTCGATTGCGGACCAGTTGCGCGGGTTGTTCCAAGGCGTGTTCGAGACGAATCCCCTCAGCGGCATCGTCCTGACGGATGACTTCAACCCGGTGGATTTCCACGACGCCCCCAACCGCGAACGCATCCGTCGGATGTTGGCGACGATGGTCCGGCGGCTCTGAGCAGGATGCACGAGGTGGTTTGACGCATCGGGATTTCTCAATACGTTGCCGTTCCTGAATCGTTATGAACACGACCACCAAAACCGAGACCGTCCATCCCTTCGCCGTGAGCGATGCTTCGTTCGCCGAGGAAGTCCTCCAATCAACCCAGCCCGTCCTCGTCGACTTCTGGGCGCCGTGGTGCGGGCCCTGCCGCATGATCGCTCCCGTGCTCGATGAACTGGCCGTCGAATACAAGGGCCGCGCCAAGATCGTGAAGGTGAACGTCGACGAGAACCCCATCATCGCCGACCGCTATAGCATCCGAAGCATACCCTCGTTGCTCTTCTTCAAGGGCGGCCAGGTCGCGGAACAGCTCGTCGGCGGCGTGGCCAAACGCTCCCTGACCACCAAGCTCGACGCCCTTCTGGCCTGAAGATTTTCCGAACCGTTTTCGTTCTCGCCGCACCGTCAGTTGACAACCGGCGGTGCGGCGACTTTTAAGTTCCAGCCGTTTCCAACCGCCCAAACCATCCGCCTGCGACCCACACTTTCCATGACCCCGATCACCGACTCCCAACTCCTTGGCGCCCTCAACTGGCGCTACGCCACCAAGTCCTTCGACGCGTCGAAGAAGATCCCCGCCGACCATTGGTCGACGCTGGAGCAGGCGCTCGTCCTCAGCCCGAGTTCCTTCGGCATCCAGCCGTGGAAATTCATCGTGATCACCGATCCGGCCTTGAAAGAGAAGCTGGTGCCCGTTTCCTGGGGCCAGACGCAGCCCAAGGATTCGTCCCACTTCGTCGTCTTTGCCGTGAAGAAGGGGTTGGGCGAAGCGGAGGTCGGCCGCTATATGGCCCGCACGGCCGAGGTGCGGGGCACCACGGTCGAGTCGCTGGCCCCGTTCAAGAGCGTGATCATGGGCAGCCTCGGCAAGGCCGCCGCCGCCGGTTACCTCGACCAATGGCAGACGCACCAGATCTACATCGCCCTCGGCCAGTTCATGGCGTCTGCCGCCTTGATCGGCGTCGACACCTGCCCGATGGAAGGCATCGAGCCGACCAGGTATGACGAGATCCTCGGACTGACCGGAACCGGTTGGGCCACGGTCGTCGCCTGCGCCGCCGGGTATCGTTCCGCGGCCGACAAATACGCCTCGCTTCCGAAAGTCCGCTTTCCAGTGGACGAGGTCGTCGACCGGCGCTGACCCCTCCGGGTTCTTACTCCTACTCTTTCTCTTTCTCCTGCTCCCTCTCGTTCTCGTTCTCTCAAACCCGAGCGGAGCAGGATTAAGAATAAGTTTAAGAGTAAGATTGAGAGGCTTGGATCGGAGCGGGCGTCGTTGCGGGAATAACTTCCAGGCCCGAGACTCCCACCACTGTGGCACGGCCCGACATGGACGATCTGGTGAAGCGGTTCTACGAACCGCTCTACCGTTTTGCCTACGGCTTGGCCGGAGCGGAGCATCACGCGGAGGACCTCACCCAAGAAACCTTCTACCTTTGGGCCGAGAAGGGGTCCCAGCTGCGCGACGCGTCGAAGGTGAAGTCCTGGCTGTTCACGACGCTCTACCGCGAGTTCCTCGGATCCCGTCGTCGCGAAACACGGCATCCGATCCAGCCACTCGATGAGGCGGTGGACCAGATTCCAGCGTCAGTGACCGATACGGCGCGTGCGCTGGACGCCACGTCGATCATGTCCGCCTTGCTTCGCGTGGAGGAAACCTACCGGGTTCCACTCACGTTGTTCTACCTTCAGGAGCTTTCCTACCGTGAGATCGCCGAACTGATCGATGCGCCCATCGGCACGGTCATGTCGCGGCTTTCCCGTGGCAAAGAGCAGCTCCGCCGACTGGTCGCGGATGGTGCCGCAGCCCACGAATCCAATATCATTTCCCTGCCGCCGCGCGCGGCTTCCGCCTGATGGAGGCACGCCCATGACGCCCGAAGAAGCCAAGTTCATCCTCGAAGCCCGACGCCCGGACGGATCGGACGATGCGGATCCGCAGATGGCCGAGGCGCTGGCCGTGGCGACAAACCATCCGGAGATGCGCCAATGGCTGGCCGAGCAAAACGAGTTCGACATGCTCATCGCCGGGAAACTCTCCGGTGTTTCCGCCCCTGCCCGTTTGCGCGAACGCATCGTCGCGGGACATCGCGTCGGCCGAAGCCGTTCCTGGTTGCCCGTGCGGAGCGTCCTTCCATTGGCTGCGGCGATCGCGCTGCTGTTGTCCATCGGCGCGGCATGGCTTCGCTCACCGGAGGGCAACACGGTTGCGGCGTTCGGCGCGCATGCCGAAAAGTTCATCCACGAGAAATGGGACCACCAATTCGACCTGCCGGAATCCGATCTCGGCCGCATCGGTGAATGGGTTTCCAAGCAGGATGGGCCTGCGCCCGTCGACGTGCCGTCCCGGGTTGCTGGCAGCAAGATGTATGGCTGCAAGCTCTACGAATGGAACGGACACAAGGCCACGCTGGTCTGCTTCAGCGCGGCGGATGGCGGAACGATCCATCTCGTCATCACGCGGCGCGAAGACGTCAGCAATCCTCCTGGAGCCTCGCCGGTCCACTTCAGCCACGGCGAATTCAACATGGCTGCCTGGAGCCGGGGTGATCGTGTCTACGTCGCCCTGACATCGTCGCCGCGCGCCGAACTGGAGAAAGTCCTTTGACCGCCCCCGCCTCCGACCAGCCCGCCAGGCCCGGTGTTCCCGGCTGGCTGCGCGCCGTTCTGGCCGTGGTCGTGATCGGCGGGTTGATCTACGCAGCGCGCGCCGCCGGCATCGCCGAGCTGATTCCAAAATGGCTTGAAGCCATCCGCAGCCTGGGCCCGGCCGGCTGGTTCGTCTTCGTCGGACTCTACATCCTGGCCTGCGTGTTTTTTGTGCCGGGTTCGTTGCTGACCCTCGGGGCGGGTGCGGTCTTCGGCGTCGCTTTGGGTTCCGCGCTTGTGTCGGTCGGATCCGTTTGCGGAGCGACGATCAGTTTCCTGATCGGTCGCTTCCTTGCGCGCGACTGGGTGTTTCGAAAAGCCAGTGGCAATCCCCGCTTCGCCGCGCTCGACGCCGCCATCGGCAATGAAGGATGGAAGATCGTCGGGCTTCTCCGGCTTTCGCCCGTGTTTCCGTTCACGCTGCTCAACTATCTCCTCGGCGTGACGCGTGTGTCATTGCGCGACTACGTGCTCGCTTCGTGGATCGGCATGATGCCCGGCACGGTGATGTATGTGTATCTCGGGTCCGTCTTCGGCACTACCCTGGTCAGCGGCGGAGCCCGCCAGCGGACATCCGCGGAATGGGCGCTTTACGCCGGCGGCCTTGTGGCCACGATCACCGTCACCGTGTGGATCACCAAAATCGCCAAAGCCGCCCTGGGCCGGAAGCTGGACGCGCCCGCGACCGCCACGCCTGATTCCCGTCCATGACCCAGACCCTGCTGCCCGACGATGCGCATGACCAGCGCCTGCGTTCCCACGTGCATCCGCCCGACTGGGTGAATCCCGCGCCCGCCGTGCGCTACAATCTCGTCGTCATCGGCGGCGGCACCGCCGGTCTCGTCACCGCGGTGGGCGCGGCCGGGATCGGCGCCAAGGTCGCGTTGATCGAACGACACCTGCTTGGCGGGGATTGCCTGAACTACGGCTGTGTTCCGTCGAAGTCGCTCATCGCCGCCGCGCGTGCCGCCGACGCCTGTCGTGATGCCGCGCATTACGGCGTCGTGCTCGACGGCCCTGTTCAAGTGGACTTCGCCGCCGTGATGGAGCGGTTGCGGAAGATCAGGGCCGACATCAGCCCGCACGACGGCGCGGAACGTCTTCGCAAGGCGGGCGTGGACGTCTTCCTGGGCGACGGCCGCTTCACCAGCGGTGAAGCGATCGAAGTTGGCGGAAGAACCCTGAAGTTTGCCAAGGCCGTCATCGCCACCGGCGCGCGCGCGGCGTTGCCGGAGATTCCCGGGCTTAAGGAAACGGGTTTCTTCACCAACGAAACCATCTTCACCCTGACTGAACTTCCGCAGCGCCTCGCCGTGATCGGCGGCGGTCCGATCGGTTGCGAACTGGCCCAGGCCTTTGCGCGTCTCGGCAGCCACGTGACGCTGTTGCAAAACAAGGGCCACCTGCTCGACCGCGAGGACGCCGATGCCGCGGCCATCGTGCAGGCGTCGCTCCGGCGTGACGGCGTCGAGTTGATCCTCGGCGTGCAGTTGGAGGGCGCGGCGAGGTCGTCCAGCGGCAAGACGATCCGCCACTCGGGCGCTTCCGCCGGCACCGTTGAGTGCGACGCGATCCTCGTCGCGACCGGCCGTATGCCGAACGTCGAGAACCTCGGTCTCGAAGCCGCGGGTGTCCGGTTCGATCTCCTCAAGGGCGTCGAAGTCGACGACCGGTTGCGCACGAGCCAGCCGCGCATCTTCGCGTGCGGCGACGTGTGTTCCGGACTCAAGTTCACCCACGCCGCCGACTTCATGGCGCGCACCGTCATCCAGAACGCGCTGTTCAAGGGGCGGAAGAAGTTCAGCCGGGTGACCATTCCCTGGTGCACCTACACCGAGCCCGAGATCGCGCAGGTCGGCCTTGGCGAACACGCCGCGCGCGAGGGCGGCATCGCCGTCGATACCTACGTCCGGCAATTCGCCGATGTCGACCGCGCCAAGACCGACGGGGAAACCGAAGGCTTCGTGAAGATCGTCACCGCCAAGGGCAAGGGGACCATCCTCGGCGCGACCATCGTCGGCGCGCACGCCGGCGATCTCATCAGCGAGATCAGCGTGGCCATGGCCGGCGGCTTGGGCCTCGGTAGCCTGGCCGGCGTGGTGCATCCGTATCCAACCCGCGCCGAAGCGATTCGCCAATGCGGCGACGCCTACAACCGGACGCGCTTCACGCCGTTCGTCGCGGGTTTGTTCCGCCGCTGGCTGGCGTGGACGAGGTAAGGCGCGACCCCATAGGTCCTGTATCCGAGCCTGCCGGCACAGGCGTCGCCCGCTGTTCGGACCCCCGAATGGAATGGAGTGTGCCGGCTTACTGCTTCTTCGACCGGGAGGCTGAACCTTTGGCCTGCGGGCTTCGTCATTCCGCGCCAGCGGCGCGGTCATTGCGGCAGCCAGATGAGGTTGTTTGTGTCCCCGGTCTTTCCTAGAGCGTCGCGGAGTTTCTGGCTGGTCATCTGCCAGGCGCTGCCGTCCATGAAGACGACGTTGCCGCCGCGCTGATGGATGTCGCTGTTCCAGCGGAGGTCTTTAAGATGTTCCACGGTTGAACCGAGACGCTGTGTTCCCGTCAGAAATTTCGTTCCGGGGGATTCGTCGGAACGATTCGGATCACGGGTCAGGTTCCGGTCGCCGATCAATATCCGGGACGGGAATGCTTCATCGGCACCGGCGGCGTAGAAGTAACTCAGGGCCAGGTTGCGCCTCGATGGATGGGCAAAGCTGTCGGAAGAACTTCCCGAGCCCGTCAAAAAATCTGAAGCAGGGGCGCGCTCGCTGTCGTCTGGACAAACCAGAATACGAGGGCTGCTGATGTCGTTCTGGGCGAGCTGGAACAACTTCCAGAGTTCGGTGTTGGACGTGATGTTGGTGGAGGCGTCCGGGTAGCGGCTGTCGTTGTCGTTTGCGAAAAGCCGCAGCCCCATGGCCACCTGCTTGACAGCGTTGATGCATCCTATCCGGGAGGATCTGCCGTTAGAGCGCGCCAACATTGGCAGAATGATCATGGCCACGCCCGCCACCACGGCAACGATGACCAACACATCGACCAGCGTCCCACCGACTTTCCGCCGATCCGATTTTTGATTGGGTTTCATGTTTCGTGTGCCTTCGTGCTCTTCGTGGATTGATTGCTTGGCCATTGGCCTTCGTGCTTCGTCATTCCGCGCCTGCGGCCGTCATTGCGGCAGCCAGATGCGGTTGGTGGTGTCGCCGGAGTTCATGACCGCTTCACGGAGTTTGCCGCTGGTGAGTTGCTGGGCGCTGCCGTCCATGAAGGCGATGTTGCCGCCGCGATCATGAATGTCGGCATTCCAGCGGAGGTGTTTCACGTCGGCGTCGGTCGAGCCTAGGCGTTGTTCACCCGTCAGGTAATTGCGGCCTGGCTCGCTATCCGTCTTGTCGGAATCGCGAGCCAGGTTCCGGTCGCCGGCCAGCAGGCTGGTCGGCCGCGCCTCCTTGGCGTCGAGGGCTAGGAAATAGCTGAGCGCGTTGTTGCGCTTGGAGGGATGGGGGAAGCTTTCGGAGGTTGAGCTGGTGCCGGAAAGAAAGTCGCCGGCTGGCTGACGGGCTGAATCCGCCGGACAGATCAAGACTCTCGGCCTGGAAATGTCATTCTGGGCGAGCTGGAAGAGTTTCCAGAGGTTTGTCGGATCGTGGCTCCAGCCCCCGGGGATCGATGTAACGTCGATGTTCGTGGAACCCGTGTTGAAACTCTCAAAAGGAGATTTCCCACCATTGTCGTTTGCGAAGAGTAGCAACCCAATGCTGATTTGCTTGAGGTTAACGAGGCAGGAGATTCTCCGGGCGCGGGACCTATCGGGGGTAAAGGGTGGCATCAAGATCACTGCCAAAACCACGACGATGGCCAAGACGACCAACACCTCGATGATCGTCAGCCCGGCCCTAACCTGGTTGTTCTTGTTACTGGTTTTCATGCTTCGCGTTCCTTCGCGTCCTTGCCGGATAAACCCGGTCCTCCCGCCTGCGCCTGACTGCAACGCAAGTCCGGTGCCGCGCCGGTTCAGTCCGCTTTTGCCCTGTCTGAAGCCTGTAGCCGCGCGAGCTGCGCGCGATCTGCGTGAAGGCCACGCATCGGCGGGGTCTGTCGCTCCTCAGCCGGACTCATGCCGCAGAAGGTAGGGCGGGCTTCCAGCCTGCCCCATGCTGACCAGGGTTCCGGGATCGACCGGCATCCTGATCCGCCCGCACTGTTTGATTTCAAACCGGCAGCGGCGTGGGCAGGCAAGATGCGCTGCCCTACCTGGCCGAGGCTGCTTTCCGCCGCTGCTTCAACGCCGGGTTGATGAGACTGCCATTCCGGAAAAGCAGAAGGGGACGGCCCTTGCGGACCGTCCCCTTGGAGCGGGAGCGAGTCGGTTACTTCTTGGGCGCGGTGATCATCGGGAAGTCGTCGGTGCGGAAGGGCGATGCGGGCAGGCCGTTTTTGTTCCAGAGGTTCACGAACGGGAAATCGCTCCAGCCGTAGCGGACGGCCACGGGGTTCGGCACCTGCGGGCTGGAGACGACGACCTTGGTCTTGGCGATCAAGCCGGTGAGTTCCGCATCGGCCCAGACCCACTTGCGGTCCTCGCCGCAGATGGCGAAGCCCATGCCGCGGCCGCCGCGGAATTCAAGCCCGCCGCCGACACTGTCAAAGGTCAGCTCGATCTTTCCGCCGGACGAGGTCATCGCCTTGTAGACGGGGCCGGAGGAGGTGATGGCTTCCTTGTAGGCGATCTTGCGCGCGGCGAGCGCGAGGCGGGCGCCGACGGGTTCCTTCACGGTGGGATGGATGTCGTCCTTGGTGCCGACATCGGTGATGACGGCGAGACCGACGTTGGGGAGCGCGGTAGTGGAGAGGCTCTGTGCTTCGCGGAGTTCGGCCCAGTTGCTCTCGACAGGAGTGGCGGTGATCTCGCTCAAGGAGCGGCGGCGGCTGGCGTCGTAGGGGGCGAGCTGGACGCCGAGGAAGGTGAAGTCGCCCTGGCCGAAGTCGGCGCGCCAGTTGCGGATCATGTCGGTGTAGAGCGAACGATACTGCTCGGCGCGGCCGGCATTGGACTCGCCCTGATACCAGATGGCTCCGGCGATGCCGTAGGGGATGAGCGGGGCGATCATGCCGTTGTAGAGTTCGGTGGGACGCCAACCGGCGTTGGGGCGCTGCTTGGTGAAGGGTTTGCCGTCGGCCTTGGCGGCGGCGGATTCCTTCTGCCACGCGGCCAGGGACTGTTCGAACCGTTCACGCTGC
Source organism: Verrucomicrobiota bacterium (assembly GCA_043775315.1). Taxonomy (GTDB): domain Bacteria; phylum Verrucomicrobiota; class Verrucomicrobiia; order Limisphaerales; family CANJSG01; genus CANJSG01. Next base: position 1,139 of record JAYVSO010000043.1, on the reverse strand, counting down.
GGCGCGTAGGTATCCATGATCTCGGCCTTGTAGCGCGGGATGGACGTGAGGACTTCTTCGCGCATCCAGACTTCGGCGGGGGATCCGCCCCAGGACGTGTGGATCAGGCCGACGGCGACGCCTCGGGCTTTCTGCAGATCGCGTCCGAAATAATAGGCTACTGCCGAGAAGCCGGGGACGTTTTCGGGGGCGCACACCTGCCAGGAACCCTTGACGTCATTGACCGGCGCCTCGGCCTTGAGCTTGGGCACGGTGAAGAGGCGGATCATCGGGTTGGCAGAATGGGTGATGTCTTTTTGGGATTCGAACGAACGGGACAGAGGCCACTCCATGTTCGACTGGCCGGAGCAGATCCAGACTTCGCCGACCATGACGTCGGTGTAGGTGATGGTGTTGCGCCCGCGGAACTCAAGCTTGTAGGGACCGCCGGCCTTGCGGGCGGGGAGGGTGGCTTGCCAACGGCCGGTGGAGCCGGGAGTGACGGTGGCCTTCACGCCGTTGAGCTCGACGGTGACGCTCTCGTCCTTGTCGGCCCAGCCCCAGAACTGGAGCGGCTTGCCCTGCTGAAGCACCATGTGCTCGGTGAACAGGGTCGGGACTTTGACGTCGGCCTGGGCGGCGAGGGCCGCAGCGGCAAGAATACAGGTGGGAAGGATGCGCGTGAGGGACATGTGCTGAGTGCAACGCAAGCGAGCGGGACCGTCAAGAAGCCGGCCCGGCTAAAACCGGCCACGGATTGGCAGGCCTACTTCTTGGACTTTTTGCCCGCGGCATCATCCGCAGGATCCGGCTCCAGTCCGCAGACCTCACGCCATTGGATGCGGCGGTCGGTAAGGCCGATCGAAGCGAGGTAGCCCGAGTCAAACCCGCTGTTCCGGGACGCGTTCGCGGGGTTGTCAGAGGCGAGGGCGTTGGCGGCGTGGACGGCGGTGAGGACGGAGAACTTGCGGTCGCCGTTGCCGGTGGGGTTGTGATGCCAGCCGACCGACTGGATGAGTTCGAGGGGCAATCCCCAGAGGCCCATGAGGACGCCGCCGAGTTCGGCGTGGGTGGTGCCGAAGGCCTGTTGTTCCGCGACGCTGATGGGGATGCGTTCGGCACGGGAGACGTCGAGGACCTTGAGGTATTCCTCGGGCAGG
>JAYVSO010000042.1:0-88212 GCA_043775315.1 Verrucomicrobiota bacterium | reverse complement strand
CGACGGGCAGCTCACCGGGACATTCGGCGATTTGTCATCGCAATCCTTTTACCCGCCCCATCATCTCACCCTCGGCGAAGGCGGCGCGGTGAACGTCGTCCGGCAGCCGAAGCTGCGCGTCATCGTGGAGAGTTTTCGCGACTGGGGCCGCGACTGCTGGTGCGCCTCCGGCAAGGACAACACCTGCAACAAACGGTTCGGCTGGCAGCTCGGCGAATTGCCCGAAGGCTACGATCATAAATACATCTACAGCCACCTCGGCTATAACCTGAAGCCGCTCGACCCGCAGGCCGCCATCGGCCGGCAACAGCTCAGGAAACTCCCCGCCTTCATCGAGGCCCGGAAACAGAACTGGGACTACCTCCGCGCCGGCCTCGCGGACCTCGGAGAGTTCTTCGACTTCTCCCTGCCCACCCACGCCACCGGCTGGAGCCCGTCCGGGTTCTCGTGGGATGCGACGGGGTGCCGCACCGACTGCTCGTGGTTCGGTTTCATGGTCCGCGTGAAGCCCGGTTCGCCCTTCACCCACACCCAGTTCGGCCGCCACCTCGATGAAAAGAAAATCGGCAACCGCATGCTCTTCGGCGGAAACCTCCTCCGCCAACCCGTCTTCGTGCAGCTCAAGAAAGACCGGCCGCAGTCCTTCCGCGTGGCCACCCCGCTCGACGGCGCCGACGCCATCATGAACACCGCGATCTTCCTCGGCACCTACCCAGGCCTCTCCAAGGCCATGCTCGACTACGAGATCGACACCATCCACCAGTTTGTCCGCAGCCGTTGAGCCATGTTCACGGTCGAAGACACCACTCTGCCCGGCCTGAAACTCGTCCGGCCCCGCATCTTCACCGATCTGCGCGGCAGTTTCGTGAAGACCTACCATGCCGGACTTTTCGAGAAGCTGGGAATGGCCTTTCAACCGCTGGAAGAGTTCTTCTCCGTCTCGCACAAGGATGTGGTCCGTGGAATGCACTTCCAGCTCCCGCCCGCCGCGCACTCCAAGCTGGTCTACTGCGTCGCCGGCCGCGTTCTCGATGTCGTGGTCGACCTCCGGAAATCATCGCCCACCTACGGCCAGATCGCCTCGCGTGAACTCAATGCAGAGAACCGCGAGATGTTCTTCATCCCCGTCGGCTTCGCCCACGGCTTCCGGTCCCTGGAGGACGGGACCGTCATGGTCTACCAGACCAGCTCCGTCCATGCGCCCGAATACGATGCCGGCATCCTCTGGAACTCCGTCGGTTTCGACTGGGGCGTGGCCACCCCGGTGATCAACGAGCGGGATCAGCGGTTTCCCGGTCTGAAGGAGTTCTTTTCCCCTTTCTGAGCTACCCATGAAGACCGTCATGATCTCGGGGGCCAATGGATACTTTGGGGTCCTGGCCTGCGGATTCTTCCAGATGCGGGGTTGGCGGGTGTTGCGGGCGACCCGCAAGGCCGGCGACGACTTCCTCTTCGATCTGGATCGCCCCGAGCAGTTCGCGGCTCTCAGGGTCCAACAACCGGTCGACCTCTTCATCCATGCTGCGGCGGCGCACGAGGTGACGTGCGCCCGAGAGCCCTACAGGGCCACGTCCCAGAACGTCGCGGGCACGTTGGCCGCCCTGGATTTCGCCGTCGCCAACCGGATTCCCCGGTTCGCCTATCTCTCGACGTTCCATGTGTTCGGTTCGCCGTCGGGATTGCTCGACGAGCGCGCCGTCCCGACCCCGGCCAACGTCTACGGGCTGTCCCATCTCCAGGCCGAGGAATGCGTGGACCTGTATCGCCGGCGCGGGCTCGTGGCCGGCTTCAGTGTCCGTCCGGCGAACTTCTACGGAGTCCCGGGGAGCTTCACCGACTTCAACCGCTGGACGCTGACGCCTCTGGCGTTTCCGAAGGAGGCCTTGGAGCGCGGAGAAATCGTCCTCAAGTCCCCCGGCCATCAGCGGCGCAACTTCGTCCACATCTCCGCCATCTGCGACCTGATCGAAGGCAATGCCTTGGCCGGCCAACCGCAGCCACTCCTCCACGCCGCCGGGACCGAGACGTTTTCGATCCGGGAACTCGCCTTGCTGGTGGCCGATGTGGTTCATCGTGAGCTCGGGCGAAAGATCCCGGTGGTCTTCCCCGAAGGAGAGAACAATGAAGTAGCCTTCGAGTTCTCCAGCCTGTTCGCTCCGCCCAGACCTACGCCAAGCATGGCCGAGTTCATACGCGACTTCGCACGGGCTCTGCTTGATCGATCTCAACCCGATCCTAAACCGTCATGAACTTGATTCTAGGTGCGGGGATCGCCGGACTGTCCGTCTCATACCATCTTGGGCACGCGGAGTGTCTTCTGCTCGAAAAAGAGGCGAAGCCTTTTGGGCACGCAGGTTCAGAAATGATGGGTGGCTTTACCTGGGATGAGGGTCCCCACGTCTCGTTCACCAAGCATGACTACGTCAAAGATTTGTTTGCGCGAAGCGTAGCGGGGGAGTTCGACGAATATGAGGTTCGGACCGCCAATTTTTTCCGGGGCAGCTGGATCGATCATCCTGCCCAGACAAACCTTTACCAGATTCCTGAACCGCTTAGGACGGAATGCCTCCAGTCGTTCTTGGGCAGCCGGGGGGGCGCCGACCCCCAGACCAAGCCCACCAACTATTCAGAGTGGCTCCGAATGGCTTTCGGCCCCCGTTTTGCCGAGACTTTTCCAGAAGCATACACCCGCAAGTATTGGACGGTCTCGGCGGCACGTTTGACGACCAAGTGGGTTGGGCCACGGGTTTTTTCCCCTTCGGTTGATGAAGTGGTCCGCAGTCTGTCTGGTCCGTTGGACAAACCCACGCACTACATCACGCGGGTTCGATATCCCAAGCGGGGAGGTTTTGAATCCTTTGCCAATGGCCTGGCTTCAGGCGCGAGGATCAAGACGGACGAACTGGTCCGGTCGATCGATCTTCTCGATCGGCGGGCGGTGACGGATTCGGGACTTAGCGTTGGGTATGACCGACTCATAAACACCCTGCCTTTGCCAGTGTTTGTCCGGCTCTGCAGACAGGCTACTCCTGCCGTGCTTGAAGCGGCGGAGGCGCTGGCTTGTTCGCAGGTGCTCTTGGTCAATGTGGTGGCAAGCCACGCCGCTCGCAGGCCGGAGAACTGGCTGTATGTTTACGACGAGGACAAGTTTTCGACCCGGATCAATTTCACCGAGAAGCTGACATCTGGAAACGCCCCCGCGGGTTGGACCGGCATTCAAGCCGAGGTTTACTTCAGCAAGTTCAGGCCCCAGACAAAGCCGGATCACGAAGTGGGTCTAATGGTCGTTGATGAGCTCTTCGAGATGGGCCTGATTGATCCCGCCTTGCGCGGTCGGGATGGGGTCCGGTTCCATACACGAAAGATTCCATGGGCTAACGTGATCTTTGATCATGATCGGGAGCGTGCTCTCGAGGTCATCTTCGACTGGCTTCAGAAGTATGGGCTGAGCCGCGACAATCAAGATCTTGAGCCCTCCAACGATTGGGGCTTATCGCGTGAGATGCCAATCGGCCGACTCGTGCTGGCAGGCCGGTTCGGTCAGTGGAAGTATTTCTGGACCGACGATTGCGTCCTCCGCGGCAAAGCAATTTCCGACGCCGTCCTTTCCTCGATGTGAAGCAAAAACCCTCGTGATGTTTTCCCGGCTTCTCCAATCCCGGCTTGCTTGGGCGCTCCTCTCGAACGGACTGCGGGTGGGCGGTTACCTGCTCGTGCTGCCGATCGCCCTCCGTCGGATCCCGGAGGCGGAGATGGAGATCTGGTGGCTCTTCGTCACCGTCCAGGCTCTGGCCGTGCAGGCCGACTGCGGCCTGGGACCATCCATCAGCCGGGGGCTTTCCTATCTGCTGGCCGGGGCCACGTCGTTGAAGCCGGGCGCGGCGCAGAAGAGCGGAGGCGTCGATCCCGCCAAGGTTGGCGGATTCATGGAATCGACCCGGCGCGTCTACTTCTGGGTGCTGCTGGCGGCGGCGGGTGTTTTGGTCCTGGCAAGCTTCTTCATCGTCCCGAAAATCCAACAACTGGGTGGCGGTGCTTCCATGCTGGCCTCGTGGGCGGCGTTTGCGATCGGAGTGCTGCTGTCCCTTGCCTCGGTGCGGCAGACCAATCTACTGACGGGAGCCGACCACGTCCGCTTGGCCCAGCAGATCCAGTTGGCCGGCATGGCGGCCAATCTGGCACTGACGGCGATAGGCCTTGCGCTGGGGATGAAGTTTCTGGCGTTGGCCCTTGGATCTCTTTTGGCCGGTGCGGTCCAGTTGGTCTGCGGCCATTGGTTCCTGAGGAAGCACCTCAAGGCGTATCTCGGGCCGGCCAGGACGGAAGATGCGGCCCACTGGTTTGCCGAACTCTGGCCGTCGGCCTGGCGGGCCGGCCTCGTTTCCCTTGGGGCGTTTTTGATCTACAACTCCAACACGTTCTGGGCCTCCGCCCACCTCGGCCAACCGGATGCGAGCCGCTATCCGCTGACCCTGCGCCTGATGCAGTTCATGATGGTCGTGTGCGGGCTGCCCATCACCACCCAGATCCCTCGTCTGGCCCGGATGATGGCGGCCGGTGAAACACGGGAAGCCTGGAGCTTTTTCCTGAAACGCCACCTGATCGGGCTGTCGGCCATGGTGCTCGGGGTGCTCGGTCTGTGGCTGCTGGGAGACCGGCTGCTGGAGGCGATTGGTTCCCATAGCCGCCTTCTGGCCGGACCGTTCCTGCTCTTCATGGGCCTGATCTATATCCTCGAGTTCAACCACGGCTACTGCGCCACGTTGGTGATGACCCGGAACGAGGTGCCCTTTGTCTGGGCGGCAACCCTGTCGGGTCTCGCGATCTGTGCCGGTGGCGGGATGCTCTCCGAAGCCTATGGACTCTGGGGCTTGTTGGGCACCGTGTTTGTCGTCCAAGGTTCGTGGAATAACTGGTGGGTGCCGTTGTTGGCATGGCGCTCCGTTGCACCTCCCGCGAAAGCATGAACAAACCTCTTGTCAGCGTGATCGTCCCAACAATCGGGCGGCCTGTGCTGTTCGCCCGTGCGCTTGGGAGCGTGGCTGCGCAAGCGCATGCCAATCTCGAAATCTTCGTATCCGACAACGCGGCCGATCCTCGGGTATCCCATGAGGAAGTGGCGGCCGCCTGCGGACAACGGCCCTTCAAACTGGTGCGCCGGGAGAAGCGGCTGGCCTTCGCGGATCACTTTAACACCTGCCTTCGCGAAGCCTCCGGGGAATACGCCATGTTTCTTTCGGATGACGATCTTCTCGTTCCGCGATTCGTCGAAACTGCCGTCGAATGCATCGAGTCGGGAAGCGACGTCGGAGCGGTGCTTTCCTGCCAGACGAAGATCGATGAACATTTCAACTCTCCCGTCGGTGATCCGAATCTAACCAGCCTCACGGAATCCTCCGAGGACTTCTATCTGCGTTGGTTCCGCGACTGCCGGATCGACGACATCCTCACGTTCGTTTCATTGTTTGGACGGCGTGATGAAATGGTAAAGGCCGGTGGATTCGGCAACTACCCCAGTGGAGCCCATTCCGACACCGAACTGCTGCTGGCCCTCACGTTGGGACGGTCGATAGGTCTGGTCAGCGGTGGGTTCCTCTATCGCGTCTACGCCGGCAGTGTCGGGTTGGGGATGCCTTGGCCCCATCTCTGGGAAGGCACGAGGGACTTCGAGACGCATCTCGCGCAGTGGCGGAGACAAGGTCCTCTGAGCGCTGAGCTTCACCGGGCGCTTCTCCGCAGTCATTCGACGATGATGATCTCAAGATACAGGAGCCTGTATCGGCGGCGGGCAAGCTGGGCCAACCGCGTCAAGCCGGTGCTTGATATCGGTGGGCGGCTCGTTGTGAATCTGCTGTGCCACGGTCCGGCGGCGACGCCGATCCTTCAGCGCTTTTACCAGAAGAAAACTTAAGTCGGCTCCGCAAAGTCATGCATCTAGTCACCGGCGGTCTTGGATTCATCGGCAACGAACTCGTTCGCCAGCTCAAACGCGACCATGAGGTCGTGGTTCTGGACAACCGGAACCGCGTGGCGCCCCGGATCGAGGATCTCGCGGACGTGCCGGTCCACGAGGTCGATTTGACGGACCACAAACGCGTCCGCCAGATCATCGGCGAGCTGAAGCCCGAGGTGGTCTACCATCTGGCGGCGATCCACTTCATCCCCGAGTGCAACGGCGACCCCGAACGGACGTTGCGGATCAACGTGGAGGCGACCCAGGGCGTGCTGACCTCGTGCGCCCAAGCCGGGGTCAAACATGTGCTCGTGGCTTCGAGCGGCGCCGTCTATGCCGACGCGCCCGGTCCTTTGAGCGAGGAGGCCAAGGTGGCGCCGGTCGACATCTACGGATGGACCAAGTGGTTCACCGAGGAGCTCTGCCAATGGCATTCGCGGGACCAGGGCCTGCCGATCACGATGCTCCGCCTCTTCAACAACGTGGGGCCGCGCGAAACCAACGCCCACATCATTCCCGAGATTGTCAGCCAGTTGCGCCTGGGCGACACGCTGACGCTGGGCAACACCGAGCCGCGCCGGGACTACATCCAGACGTGCGACACGGCGGAAGCGCTCCGGCGGCTGGCCGCGCTGGTCCCCGATGGCAGCCGGGTGGTGAACATCGCCGGCGGTTTCGACGCGTCGGTGGACGAATTGATCGTGCTGATGGGGGAGATCCTCGGCCGGAAGCTGACGAAGGTGACCGACCCCAAGCGGTTCCGCCGGGCGGACAAGCTGGTGCAGGTGGCCGACATCTCGCGGCTGAAGGCGGTGACCGGTTGGCAGCCGCAGGTCAACCTGCGGGACGGGTTGGAAATGCTGCTGCGCTTCGAGGGGCTCCTGGCATGAGTCTGGGGATGCGTCTCATCGCCGCCGCGGATCGCGCCTGGCTCGCAGCGCGCCGGATGAAGGGCTCCGCCCGTGGCGACGTCACCGCCGGTGCCGGCATCCAGGGCGACGGCCGGTTGTCCTGCCTCCAGGAGCAGGGGATCTGGTGGCCGCAGTTTCCCACCCTGGCCCACAGCTTCTGGCGGGCCCAGGAAGTGACCCTTTTCCGGCGGGTGCAGGACCAGATCCGTGGGCCGGTCTTGGATCTGGGCTGTGGCGATGGCATTTTCGGCGAGTTGGCGGGATTCCCGGAGGACGCGACGGGAGCCGATTTCGACAAACCTTCCCTCGAGGTCCGACGTCGGCTCCTGCCGAAGGCTCCTTCATTTTGGGCCGACGCCGGGGCATTGCCCTTCAAGGATGGGGAGTTCGCCACGGCCGTGTCCAACTCGGTCTGCGAGCATCTGCCCGATCTGGACGCGTGTTTCCGGGAATTGCACCGGGTGCTCCGCCCCGGTGGCCGTCTCTTCTTCACGATGACGCTCGGTGAGTTTACCCGTCAGCTTGAAGCGTTGGGCGGAGCCGGCGACGCCCGGTTCTGGATCGCCAATTTCGGGCACCACCAGCAGCCGACGGCGGAGGACGTGGTGCAGCGGCTGGGGCGGGCGGGATTTGTCGTCGAGATGGCCCGCCAATACCAACCGATCGCGGCCACGGAAACCTACCGCCGCCTCGTTTCACCCGTGGCGCAGTTCCTGGAACGCCGCTCGTCTTCCGAAACCCGCCGCCGGGAGATCTCCCGGCTGGCCGCCGAGGCGTCCGCTTCGCTGGCGCTGCAGCCGCCCGCCAAGGGGGCCTGCCTGTGGGTCGTCGCCGGGAAACCCGCGTCATGAAGATCGGCTATCTCAGCGTCCTGCCGCCGCCGGGGGAGAACGCCAATTCCGGGGTCTACAAGGTTTCGGAAACGCTGCTGCGCGAGTTCGAGAAGCGCGACGACTGCGAGGTGCATGCGGTGGCCCTGATCGACGGACTGCCCGCCGAGAAGCGCGAACGGCGAGGGGCAGTGACCTACCACTACCTGCCCTGCCGCGCGAAGGGGAAGACGGCCACGTTCTACCTCCGGGAAGTGTCGAGGCTCCGCGCCTACGTCCAGTCCCTGGGAGTGGATGTGGTCCACGGACAGCCGACTCCGGAATACCTGTTGGCGGCGGTGAAGAGCGCGGTGCCGTCGGTCATCACGATACACGGGCTCATCCTGCGCGAATCCTCCGCCTATTCCAAACTGAGCGGCGTCTTCTGGGCGAACAGCATCCGGGAGATGATCCAGCGCCGGGCCCTGGCCAAGGCGCGGCACATCATCTCGATCTCCCCCTACGTGGACGAGTATTTGCGGGGACGGACCGGCGCGGTGGTGCATCCGATCGCCAACCCCATCGATCCAGAGTTCTTCGAGGTGGCCCCGGCTGACCGGACCGGCCTTCGCATCCTCTGCGTGGGAGTGGTCTCGGCCCGCAAGAACCAGCGGTTGCTGGTGCAGGCCTGCGGGAAACTGCGCGAGGCTGGTGTGGCCTTCGAGTGCCGGATCGTCGGCAAACAGGATCCCGCGGCGGCGGCGGAGATCGCCGCGCTGATCAACGACCTCGGGCTCCCGGCCATGGTGCGGCTGTGCGGCATCGTCAGCCGGGAAGAACTGCTGGCAAGCTACGCGTGGAGCAACGCGGTGGTGCTGCCCTCGAAGGAGGAGACGGCCCCGCTCTCGTTGATCCAAGGAATGGCCGCCGGCCGGCCGGTTTTCGGGGCGCGGGCGGCTGGCATCCCGCACCTGCTCAAGAACGGAGCCGATGGCGAACTGTTCGATCCGGAGGATTCCGGCGATCTGGCCGCCGCGCTTCGACGCCTCGATCTGCCGGGGGCGGATGCGATCATTGAAAGGGCTTCGAGGGTCCGGATAAAAGCGAAGGATTCCTACCACCCGGGCGGTGTGGCCGAGACGACGCTCCGCCTCTACCGTTCGCTCGCGGGCAATCCGCGCATCGTTTCGGCGCAGGCGGCCCGCATCCAGTTCCACTGACTTCAGCCATGCCATTGAACCCGTTTTTCCGTTCGTTGTTGATCTACCTCGTGGTCGCCGTGGTGGCTTTGGCCGCCGGCCTGGCCCTGTCCGACGCGATGGACCGGGATTCGCTCCTCATGCTGGGTTTGGCTGCGGGCGTCCTTGTGCTGCCGCTGGTGCTCAAGTGGCATCATCTGGTCCTCGTGACTCTGATGAACTCCGGGTTCATCGTCTTTTTCGCGCCCGGAAAACCATTCCTGTGGGTGGGCCTCGCGGCAGCGACCCTTTTTTTCGCCGTCCTCAACCGGTCCCTGAGAAAACAAACCCTCTTCATCCGGGTGCCGTCCATCAGTCGTCCTCTGCTGGTCTTTGGGGCGGTGATCCTCGCGACGCTGGTCATCCGGGGCGGCGTGGGCGGGCAGGCGTTCGGCAGCGACCTTTGGGGCGGACGTCGATATCTCCTCATGTTCGGGGCGATTCTCGCGTATTTCGCCCTGACCAGCCGGCCCCTCCCTGTCGGCAAGGAGAGCTTCTATGGCCAGATTTTTTTCCTCATAGGCGTGCTGATCATTTTGACGGACATCGCCTACGCGGCCGGATCGGCGATGGGCTGGGTCTTCTTCTTCTTTTCCGAGGAATCCGTGGCCAACAACCTGTTGTCGGCCGGGGATGTGCAACGGTATGGCGCCTCGTCCACGGCTGCTTTGGCAGTGATGTCGTTCCTGTTCTGCCGCTATGGACTGACGGGTGTGATCGACCTGCGCAAAGGCTGGCGGTTGCTCCTCTTCCTGGCGGTGCTGTTCGGAGGGATGTTCGGCGGCTTCCGCAGCCTCCTTGTTTTGATCGTCATGCTGAGCGGGGTGCTTTTTTTCCTCGAGGGACTGCACCGGACCTCCCTCACGATCAAGCTGGGCCTCGTGGCGGGCATCGTTTTTTCGGCGCTGATCCTTTTCTCCGACCAGTTGCCGCTTTCCGTCCAGCGCAGCATCAGTTTCCTGCCCGTCAAGGTGGACGCCGCCGCTGAAAGCGACGCCAGCGGTTCGACGAGTTGGCGTCTGGAGATCTGGCGCATCGTTCTGCCCCAGGTTCCGGATTATTTGCTTGTCGGAAAGGGCCTGGCCTACAGCGGCTCGGAACTGACGCATGCGCAGGCGATGATCGACCGGAACATGTTCAGGGCCTACGAATGGGCGCTGGTGGGGGGCTGGTATCACAACGGGCCGCTCTCGGTGATCATGTTCTTCGGCATTCCCGGAGTCCTGGCCTTTGGCTGGTTCATCGTTGCTTCGATCAAGCTGTTCCACGCGAACTACAAGTGGAGTCCGCCGGAGCTTAGGCGGCTGAACACCTTTCTCTATGCCTTGTTCCTGGTGCGGCTGGTGTTCTTCCTCCTTTTCTACGGGCAGATCGAACTGGATCTGATCTCCTTCACTTCGATCGTCGGTCTGAGCGTGGCGGTGAACCGCGGGATCAGGCGACGGGAGTCGCCCGTGGTCCGGCAGGGAATCCCGCTCCTCTCCGCGAGGCAGGCCGCATGAGGGCGGTGATCGACACCAACGCGCTCTACGTGACCCAGGCCGGTTCCGCCCGGCTTACGAGGGGACTCTTGCAGGGAATGCGACGTTTGAACCCGGCGCCGGACTTTTCAGAGCTGGCGTGGCCGGTGGAGAATTTCGCGTTCCAACAACCAAAGCGGGCGCTCAAGACCATTTACCGGGAATTCATCTGGGCGAAATGGATCGCGCCGGCCCGCTTGCGGAAGATGAAGGCGGACGTTTTTCATGCGACGGCGATGCTCTGGGTCACGCCGCCCCGGGGAATGGCCTGGACGGGCACGCTGCTGGACATGGCCGTCGTCCGGAATCCAGGGCGGTTCCGTCCCTGGTTGCGGCGGATCTCGACCCGGCAGATCGAGAGGATGAAGGCGTTGGACCGGGTGGTCTGCATCAGCCAATTCACGGCCGACGAAGCGATGGAGGTGGCCGGTTTCAAGGCGGAGCAACTGGTGCCCGTGCTGCTGGGATGCGATTTCCATCCTTCGGAGAATCCACCGGAAGAGGCCCGGCCGCCGGCCGTGTTGCCGGAGAATTTCTTCCTTTTCGTGGGTTCGCTGGAACCCGGGAAGAACCTCGCGCTCCTGCGCGCGATGTATGAGGCGGCTGCGGCCACGGGCGTGGTGCTGCCGGATCTGGTGGTGGTCGGGGCGCGTTGGACCGGCGTGGCCTCGGAAGGAGCTCCGCCGAAGGGCTGGCATTACCTGGGGCATATTCCGGACGCGGAACTGATCTATCTGTATCGACGGGCCAAGGGGCTGCTCTTCCCCAGCAAATACGAGGGGTTCGGTTTTCCGGTGGTGGAGGCGATGTCCCTGGGGTGCCCCGTAATCTGCGCCCGTGTCGCCAGTATTCCGGAAGTGGCGGGCGAGGCGGCGCTGTATGCCGAACTGACGGTGGAGGGATACCTGAAGGCCGTTCGCCGGCTTCTCGCTGAGCGGGCGCTGCATGAGGATTTGGTGGCGAAGGGCTTGGCGCAGGCGGCGAAATTCACATGGGAAAAGACCGCCCGCGAGACGGTGGAGGTCCTGCGGGACCCGGGGTCCCGGCGTTTAAGTTGAAGCGGGATGGGATGCCCGCGTGCGGGTTTGGGCGTCCCGCCTGAGCCGGACCCATGCAGTGGAAGGCAGGGCGGGCCTCCAGCCTGCCCCGTGCTGACCGGGGTTCGCGGATTGTCCGGCACCCTGATCAGCACGCACCGTTTGATTTCAGGCCGGCAGCGCCATGGGCAGGCAAGATGCACTGCGCTAACTTGCCGGGGCCGTTTCGCATAGGCCGCCCTTTCAGGGCTTGGGTTGTTTCCAAATGCTTTTCCCAGGGCGTTGCCCTGGGCTGGTATAGAACCGCACCTTTGGTGCTCCGGCCTCCGCCCATAAGATCAGTCGCCGCAGCGGCCCGCGGCGCGCACGGAGTGAGGCGTCCTACCGGGAACGCCCGGTCAGGGGACCTGGGATACATATTCCCGAGTTTTTTGTAGGCTGCGGGTTCTCACGCGGCGGGGTGGGGGTGCGGCTCGCCGGGAGGCGTCGCCTTACCGGGTTGCGGAGGTTTTGCGTGACCGCTTTTGGAACAAGCCTCTAGGCTAAGGGGAATGAATTGGTCATCGCTGCGTGCTGTTCCAGGGATCGAAACCCGGTCCGCCTTGGTCCAAATCCACCGCCTGCGGACACTGCCGGACGGACGCCGTTCCGCGAAACCTTTCGAATTCGGGAGCTCCACCCGGTCCAGCCGCGACAGGCGGCAGAGGATCCACGTCGCCGTTCCAACGGGCCGATGGAGACGGGCATGAATCGGATGGAGAACGCTGGAATGATCAAGCTCTGCTATTCGCTCGCGGATCAGTCTTTTGCGAAAACCAAGTCCCTTGGGATCCTCAACGTCTCGGTGAGGCTTGCCAACCAGATCTCGTGGCGGCCCGAACAGGTCGACCTTCAGGTGCTTGGGAACGACGATCTGGGAGGGCTGCTGGATCTGCGCCCGGGAACCGTCATGACCCGGCGCAATCGACCGGCACGGTCGAGGCTATGGCGGATCCTTTGGGACCAGTTCGGTGTTTATCGTGCGGCGTCGCGATCCAAGGCGGGCTGGCTCTTCCTTCCGAAGGGGTTTTCATCCTTCTGCCTTCCGCCGCCCATCCCCGTCGCGGCCATCGTCCACGACGTGATGATCGACCACTACCGACGCCATTACCCGGGATTCAGCTCGACCTTCGAAACGCAGTATTTCTGGCGCGGGTTCATCGCGACCCTGAGACGGGCCTCCCTGATCGTCACTCTGACGGAGAATTCCCGATCCGAGATTCTCCGTGTGGCGCGTGAACACGGACTGACACCCCCCGAAGTCGAGGTTGGGGGAATAGGGTTTGCCCGCGGCTTTGTGCAGGCCAAGACAGATCCCTCCGAGGTAGTGGTTCTTACCAGCAGGTTTCCCCACAAAAGGACCGACCTTGCCGTGGAGTTCATGGCGCGGTGGCAGCGGCAGCGGGACATTCAGCCAGTGGTCCACTGGATTGGCGGGATGCCGGAAGGACTTGCCCTGCCGGATTTCCCGAACTGGAAACGCCACCAGAGACTTTCCGAAACGGAGTTCCGCAGCCTGATCGCACGGAGTCGTGCGCTCGTCTTTTTTTCGGAGTATGAAGGATTTGGAATGCCACCGGTCGAGGCGACGATGGTCGCAACGGCTCCCGTCTACTCGGACATCACGGTGCAGCAAGAGGTGATGGGGGGGGGCGGTTTTCCGTTCTCGAACAGTTCGCATGAATCCTTTGCCTGGGCATTGGACGGCGCGCTGCAGTGCTCACCGGAGGTGGTCGAATCCTGGGCGGCAAAGCTCCTGGCGCGACACAACTGGGACGGGGTCGGATACAGGGTCGTTGACGCACTTGTCTCCGGGACACGGTCCAGAGAGGTCAAGCGGGCGAGGGCCGAAAACGGCTGAGCCGCGTGCCTGCGCCTCTCAATCGATTGCTTTGAACCTCTGGTCCCCATCTCTGAACGCTCTGGGGATGCTTCCGAATCCACCGGCCAATGCCTCCGTCGCGGTTGAGGGCCGAGAAGCGCGCCATGCCGAAAACGACACCGTCGTCGAAATGGTTGTCCGGGCGGATGCCTAGTTGACGGGCCTGCCGACGCTACTGGATTCGTGAGGCCGGACTGACCGGCCCATGAGAACCTGGGCTTCTATCAGAGGCCGCTCCAAGCCCGGCCGCGAAGTCCATCGACGAGCAGGTAGCGCAGAAAAAGAGAATTGTAGCGCAGGTATCGACCCAACAGCCGCCGTGGTTCCGAGCAAAGCCTGAAAAGCCAACCCAGACCGACGCGTTGCATCCATGCCGGCTGGTCGGGCTTGAGGCCCGCGTTCACGTCGAAGGCGAATCCGACGGTCAGGATGACGCCCCTTCGCAGGCGCGATCGATAGTGATGAACCCATGCCTGCTGTTTCGGCGTGCCGAATCCGACCCAGATGAAATCGACATCCAAGGCATTGATCTCGGCAAGGACCCGGCCCTCGTCCGCGTCGTCCATCTTTCCATCGACCCCGCAACGGCCGTGGAAGGTGCCGACGAAACGCACGGCCGGGTTGGTCCCGGTGAACACGGTGCGAAGGGCGCGCCCGCATTCCTCCGAACCGCCAACGAGATAGTGGGTGAATTCCGCCGGAACCCGATCCAGGAAATGTTTCATGAACGCGGGGCCGTAAACCCGATCGCGAAGCCGGGCCCCGGCCCGGTTCAGGCACCAGATCAGCGGCATGCCGTCCGGAGCCATGTAGTCAAAGGCCGTGGTGGCGGCACGGAAGGAATCCTCATGCCGGATCATGGTGACGGTCTGCGTATTGGCGAAATCGAGCGCCGTGACGCCAGGATTCCGAGCCCACTGCATGCACAGATCGGCGAGGCCGGCGTAGGTGGTGGTCAACAAAGGGACGCCCAAAACCTTGCGGAGGCGCGGGGCATTCGAACCCGCGGTGGGATCCGGAAGACTGGGGGTCTGCATTGCTGGTGGAAGTGCTACGGCACCACCGGGCCAACTGCAAACCCATCCCACCACCCGATCCCAAAAGCTCTCCGACCTGGGGCCCCGGAACCCACCGGGCGCTGATTCGCCGTTTGTCCGCTGGGAAATGTGCCCAGATAGGCGGCCATTAAAACCAAGGCCGACGGCCGTCTTCGACGATCTGGACACTTGGGCGGCGGCACCCGATCCCGGAACGAATTGACCCGAGGTGCCCAGTTCGCCATCAATCACTGTAGTTATGCCTGAAGCTGTCGAACGAGAAGAGTCGAGGAAGACCCCTGCTGCGCCCTTGGTGTCGCGTCAAGAAACGGGGTGGCTGGTTTTGGTCCTGGCGGGATGGGCCGCCTTGTTTCATTTCTACGGCAACTCGACGTTTGGCTACGTGGACACGGCCAGCCTGTTCCAGTGGTTGAGCATTGCCTACGACCATGCGGAGGGCGACCAGATCGGCTATCTTGTTCCTTTCGCCATCGGCGGGATCCTGTGGATGAAACGGGAGGAACTTGCGGCCGTGCCCCGGAAACCGTGGTGGCCGGGAGTGATCCTGGTCCTGGGCTGTTTGTTGACGCACGTCGTCGGATTCATCGTGCAGCAGCCCAGGGTGTCGGTCGTCGCGCTGGCCCTGGGGATTTTTTGCATCACGGGGGTGGTGCTTGGGTGGCGCTGGATGAAGGCGACATTGTTTCCCATGGTTCTCATGGCGTTCTGCATGCCACTGGGACAGATGGGTGATGCGCTCACATTTCCATTGAGGATGGTCGTGACGACGCTGGCGGTTGGGTTCAGCAAGACGATCCTCGGCCTGGATGTGCTCCAGAACGGGAGCATGATCTTCAACGCGGCGGGTTCCTATCAATACGATGTGGCGCCAGCGTGCAGCGGCATCCGGAGTCTGACGGCACTCGCATGCCTGATCACCGTGTTTGCCTTCATCCGCTTCAACTCGATCTGGCGGCGAGCGGTCCTCATCGCCCTGGTTGTCCCGCTGGCGGTGCTTGGGAACACGGCGCGCATCATCGCGGTGATCGTCGCCGGGGAAATGGCCGGACAGCAGGCGGGTGCGGCCATTGAACAGAAGCTGGGGTTCATCACGTTCCTTGTCGCGCTTGGCGGCGTCCTGCTGGCGGGCCGGTGGCTCGAAAAAGGAGACCGGCCCCGGGCCAGTGAACTCCCGGGACCGGTTTCCGGCGATCCCGTTGCGGTGGGCAATCCACGTTGGGGAGGAGTGGCCTGTGTCGGCCTCGTGATGGTGGCGGCTCTATTCCTTGCCAATTGGTCGCGGTTTCAGGTGCTCGGAAAACCCGGCGTCCGGGTGGTGAACGAGCCGGTGTATTCCGTGTTGCTTGGAAAGACCAATGTCCCGGAGCGGGAGATTGCCGGGACCAATTCCGTTTTCCTTCCGGCAGTTCTTCCCGGGATCGTTTCGACGGTGATCGATCTCCATCCCTCGGTCTGGAAGACGCTTCCTGCGGACACGACCTATGGCCAGCGGCTCTATCGCATGGAGAGCGGATTGCCGGTTCAAACGACCGTGGTCTTGATGGGGTCGGATCGGACGAGCATCCACAAGCCCGAGTTCTGCCTAGCGGGCCAGGGATTCACGATCCTCGAGGCGAAGGTGATCGGCATCCCGATATCCGCTCCGGTCGAATACGTCCTCCCCGCGATGCACATGAAGATCAGGTCCGAACGGCGCAACGCCGCCGGCGAGGTTGAAACAGTCGAAGGAGTCTACCTCTTCTGGTTTGTCGCGGACGGAAAAATCACGGCCAAACATTCGACCCGGATGGCCTGGATGGCGAAAGACCTCCTCACAAAGGGGACCTTGCAGCGGTGGGCCTACGTGAGCTGCTTTGCGGTCTGTCCGCCGGGCCGGACCGAGGAGGTCACCCAGCAGATCAAGCGATTGGTCCAGCGAACGGTTCCGCGGTTCCAGACTACACCGGTGGAAGGGGCGGCGTTCGAAGTGGAACCAGTCGACAACCGGTAGCAGCCCGTCAAATGAGACCCCACCCCGCCGCGTGAGGGCACGCGGCCTACAAAAAAGCTTGGGAATCACCTTGGTCTTTGTAGGCCCGGTCCCCTGACCGGGCGTTCTTTGACGGGCTGTCAGGCCGCGGAGAAACACCGGCGAACAGATCCGTCGCGATTCGAGTTGTGGGGTTGAATTCGGGGAGAGTATCAAGATGCGCGGCGATCAACCGGAATGCTAAAGCGAACCCTCGAGCTACGGACACAAGTCGGGAAGCTGCTTGATGCGGGCCTGTTCGGCATTGCGCTGTGGGTTGCACACCTGATCCGCAGCCAGATTCCCATGGGCGGCATCGTGGAAATGGGCGCTGTGCCGCCTTTCTCAGGCTATTGGTGGCTCTACGCCTTTCTGCTCCCTTCGACTCCTTTGATCTTTGAAACCCAGGGATTCTACATCCTGTCTTCAGGAGTTTCCTTCCGCCGGCGCGCCTGGATGGCGCTGAAGGCGTCTGCGATCCTGACCGTCGTGCTGATGGCGGTCGTCTTCATCTTCCGGGAACAAAACAACATCGGGCGTCTCGTCTTGGTGATCTTCGGGTTTCTCGGATTCAGCCTGGTGATGGCGAAGGAGCTCTTGCTGCACTTCTGGGGCAAAGGCCGGTTTGGTCGAAATGTGGTGCGCCACCGTTACCTGTTGATCGGTTCGTTGGAGGATACGGGCCGCCTACGGAAGGACTTCGACTCCCATCTCGGTCGGGATGTGGAACGGGTCATCGAGTTGGACGTGAATGCCGCCACGGCTTCGGAGATCATCCGGTTGCTGCACGAACATTCCATCAACGGGGTGGTCCTCTGCGCGACCCATGCCTATTTCGGCCAGGTGGAACAGGTGATCCAAGTGTGTGAACTTGAGGGCGTGGAGACGTGGCTGATCGCGGATTTCTTCAAGACCCAGGTTTCGCGCACGACGGTGGATGATCTGTTCGGCCGCCCGGTGCTGGTGTTCCGGTCCGCGCCGGATTCAACGTGGCAGATGATGGCCAAGCAGGTGGTGGATGTCCTGGGTGCGGTCTTTCTCCTCTGCCTGACGTCCATTCCGCTCCTGGTCGTGGCGATTCTGGTGCGCCTGACGTCACCGGGGCCCGTGCTTTTCCGTCAGCAGCGCAGCGGGCTGAACGGGCGGCCGTTCACGATGTATAAGTTCCGCTCGATGGTGACCAATGCGGAGCAGCTCAAACACGAATTGGCGGCCCTGAACGAGATGTCGGGTCCGGTGTTCAAAGTGACCAACGATCCGCGGGTGACGCCGGTCGGGAGGTTCCTGAGGAAGACGAGCCTCGACGAGTTTCCCCAACTGCTCAATGTGCTGAAGGGCGAGATGAGCCTGGTCGGACCGAGGCCGCTTCCGGTGGATGAAACCAAACGGTTTGACGACATCGCGCATCGCCGACGTTTGAGCGTGAAGCCGGGGCTGACGTGCCTGTGGCAGATCAGCGGCCGGAACGAGGTGAAGAGCTTTGACGACTGGGTGCGCCTGGATCTCGAATACATCGACAACTGGACGATCTGGCTCGACATCAAAATCCTCTGCCAGACGATTCCGGTCGTGTTGCTGCGCAGGGGCGCGAAATAGATCTGCGAAATCTGTCCCCAGAACCCGTATGGCCAAAAAAAAGTCCGTTGCAAAGACCGTCGCTCCGATTTCCGTGGTTACCGGTGGAGCGGGTTTCCTTGGGTCCCACCTGACCGACCTGCTCCTTTCCAAGGGGCATCAGGTCGTGGTGATCGACAACCTAGTGACCGGATCGACCGACAACATCGCCCATCTGGCGGGGAATGCGGCGTTCCGATTCATCCAGCAGGACGTGACGGAGTTCCTCTTCCTCGAAGGGCCGGTGGACTACGTCTGGCACTTCGCTTCGCCGGCGAGTCCGATCGACTATCTTGAATTGCCGATCCAAACCCTGAAGGTGGGCTCGCTCGGGACGCACAAGGCGCTTGGTTTGGCGCGAAACAAAGGCGCGCGTTTCCTGCTGACGAGCACGAGCGAGATCTATGGCGATCCGTTGGAACATCCGCAGACCGAATCCTATTGGGGAAACGTGAATACCATCGGTCCGCGGGGTTGTTACGATGAATCGAAGCGGTTCGCCGAGGCGATCACCATGGCCTACCACCGGCAGCACGGGATCGAGACCCGGATTGTCCGCATCTTCAACACCTATGGTCCGCGGATGCGATTGAACGACGGACGGGTGGTTCCGGCGTTCATTGGACAGGCGCTGGAGAACAAGCCGATCACCGTGTTCGGGGACGGCAAGCAGACCCGCAGCTTCTGCTACGTCAGCGACCTCATCGAGGGGATCTTCCGGTTGATGATGAGCGACTATTCGTTGCCTGTGAACATCGGGAACCCGAATGAAATGACGATGCTCGAGTTCGCGCGTGAGATCATCGGGGCGACCCGGTCCAAGAGTAAGCTGGTCCACCGCCCGCTTCCGCAGGACGATCCGAAACAGCGTCGGCCGGACATCGGTTTGGCCGGGAAACTTCTCGGCTGGAAACCGGTGGTTCCGCTGAAAGATGGTCTTGAGACCACGATCAAGTATTTTCGTGGCAGGAGCTGATTTTGTGCAGATGCGGGCGGTTTAGAAGCGGGCCGGGGTGATTGCCATTGACCCATGAAACGAATTCCAGTAACCAACGCGGACCGCTGTGAAGTCCCGCTCCCAAGCGGTGATTTGGCGCGGGCCGTTGTCGATAAAACCTGAACAACCATGAGCGCCAAATCATTTCTAGCAGCCGATCTCGGAGCGGGAACGCTTAAGATCGCCGAGTTCGAAAAGAACGACGCGGGAGCGTTGCGTCTGGTCGGGTTTGCGACCAAGGCCCTGGGCTTGGAAGGGTCCCAGGAATCGACCCGCGAGGATGTCGTCCAGAAGGCGCTCCAAGAACTGCTTCCACAGTTCGACTCGAAGGACGTCAGCCTCTGCGCCCCGGGCTTCCATGTATTTTCCAAGTTCATCAAGCTGCCGCCGGTCGACTCGTCGAAGGTCGCCCAGATCGTGACCTACGAAGCGCAGCAAAACGTCCCGTTCCCGCTGGAAGAAGTGGTTTGGGACTACCAGATCCTAGGCGCGGCCGCGTCCGGCGAACTGGAAGTGCTGCTGGTCGCGATCAAGAACGAGATTGTCGACGGCCTGTTCAAGGTGGCCGGTGCAGCGGGGCTCAAGGTCGGATTGGTTGACGTCTCTTCGGCGGCCCTCTGCAATTCGTTCCGGTTCAGCTACGGCGATCTCGACGGGTGCACGATGCTCTTGGATATCGGGGCCAAGACCAGCAACCTGCTGTTTTTCGAGAAGGGCAAGATCTACAGTCGGAGCATCAACATTGGTGCAAATTCGATCACGCAGGACTTCGCCAACGAGTCCAAGCTCCCTTTCGGGGAAGCCGAGCGGATCAAGGTCGAGGAAGGATTTGTCAGTCTGGGCGGCGCCTATGAAGAGCCCGAGAATCCGCACCAGGCCGCCATTTCCAAGATTTCGCGGCAGATCTTGACCCGGTTGCACATCCAGGTGAACCAGACGATCCAGTTCTACCGCGGCCAGCAGGGTGGATCCGCTCCCCAGCGGCTTTATCTTTGCGGTGGTGGATCGGTGATGACCTACACCCAGCAGTTCTTCCAGGAAAAGCTCAACATGCCCGTCGAGTATTTCAACCCGTTCCGCGGGGTTGAGATCGCCCCGACTGTGGATGTCGAGGCGCTGCAGGGGGTCGCCCATCACTTTGGTGAAACGGTCGGAGTTGCCCTTCGGAGCGTGGCCCATTGCCCGGTGGAGTTGAACCTGACTCCCAAGGGCTCGATCAAGAAGCAGGAGCTTTCCAAAAAGACGCCCTACTTCATCGCATCGGTCATCAGCCTCATTGTGGCGGTCTTCGCCATTGGCCTGTTCTACTCCCAGATGGCGTCCATCAAGGATTCGAAGGCAGACTCGATCATTGGTGAATCAGGTCCTCTGGATAAATCCAAGAAGACGATCACGCAGCTCAAGACACAGATCGACCAGGCCAAGAAAGACATCGATTCCGTCGTTAAGGTCGTGGACGAACGCTTCTGGTGGGTAGGGGTTCTGAACGAGCTCAACAACGTCCTGGCCTCAGTGGAGTCCAAGACCAAGGCCCGGATCGGCGGCGATGTCGGCGTGTGGGTTGAGACCTTCAATCCCCAGGTTCCCGGAGGGTATTCGGTCGAGGAAGGCTCCGCCGAAGACGAGATCGAGGGAATGGACGAAGAATGGAAGAAGCGCTACGGCGCGCAGCTGAAAGCCCTGCTCAAGGACAAGAAGGATGCGGTTTCAGGCAACGATCTCCAGACGATCCAATGCGTGTTCCGCGCAGTGAACCTTACCCGTCATGGTCTGACCGCCAGCGACGACCTGGCGTTTACCCTGAAGGAATCATTCCTCGCGAGCCCGGTCTTCGGTGAAGGGGTTCAGATCGCCAATGAACTGAAATATGACGGTGATAAGCCGGAGTCCGCCCTCACCTTTACGGTCAACATGGTCCTCAAGCTGAAGCGGCCTTTGAAGTTCTGATATGGAGTGGGTCAAAAAAAATCCCGTTATCGTTGCTGGAACCTCCGTCGCCGTCGTGCTTCTGGGATTGGCCGTCTGGTTCCTTGCCGCCAAGATGTCGGCAAGTTCCGACGCCGAGCTGAAACTCGCGGGCTCCCTCGATTCACGAACCGCGCTCTGGCAAGGCAAACCGTTTCCTAGCACCGAGAACATCGAGGCGATCCAGAAAGACCAGGAGCGGGTCAAGAAGTTCATGGACGGCCTCCACACCGTCATTCCCATGATGCCGTCCAGTTACAACCTCGACGACCGGGCTTTCAAGACCCTTCTCGAACGGACGATCTCGGGCCTCTTCTTGGCGGCTACGAATTCAAAGACAGCGATTCAACAGCCGAATTACTCGTTCAGTTTCTCGATGCTCCGGAAGAAGATGACATTCCGGACCAACACCTACGACACCATTGCTCTACAGTTGTCGGATGTGAAGATGCTCCTCACCATCCTTTTCGAGTCGAAGGTCAACACCTTGGAAGGAATCCGACGGAGCAGCCTGACCCAAGATGACGAGTCGGGCGGCCCGGACTACCTTTTCCTCAAGCCCCAGACCAACCAGTTCTCGATCATCACCCCCTACGAAATCCAGTTTCGTTGCTTTGGATCCGAACTTGAAAATGTCGTTCAAAGCCTGGTCAGTGCGTCGAACTGCATTGTCATTAAGAACATCAACATCTCGCCAAGGGGCTTTGCGCAGCAGAACCAGGCCGTGCTGGATCTGATCCGCGACGCGGCAGCGGCCGGGAATGTCTCGGTCGGTGCGTCCGCTGTGGCAGCGGTTGTGAAACCTCTCGTGGACACCTCGACGGAAGCCGGTCGATACAATCCCCGCGCGGCTGCGGCATCCCGGCCGCCTTCGTTCGCGGGTCCCTCTTCAAACGTCGGGATCATCGACACGAACAAGCCGGTCACGGTGCTCTCCGAAAAACCGCTCCGGGTCAGCATCCTCCTCGATATCGTCCGCACCCCGCGCCCCACGAAATAGTCATGGATTTCCTCAAGAAGCATTACGAGAAGATCATCCTGGGTGCGATCCTTCTCGGTCTCGCCATTGTTGCGGCGGCGTTGCCCATGGCGGTCGCCGATGTCAGGGCCCAGATCCAGCAGAATGATGCGCCACCCGCCACCAAGGCGGCGTATCAGCCGATGAACCTGGCCACGCAGGAAATGGCGCTTGCCCGGCTCAAGCTGCCGCCGAAGCTGAAGATCGTGGGTGAAAATCTCACCTTCAACCCGGTTCTCTGGGTCACGATGCCCAATGGGCAGCTCAAGAAAATCACTCCGGGCGAGCGGGGGCCCGAGGCTCTCAAGGTTTTGAGGGTTGCTGAGATCCCCTATTCCATCGAATTCATGAGGGTTGCGGCCAGCAGCTATCATTTCGTCATCACGACCAACATCGGGGTGAGCGGCAAACCCGAGAAAGCCGACCGCTACGTTCCCAACCGGATCGGCGAACGGAGTCCCGGATCGTTCTTCATCCTGAGGGCGATCAATGGAAAGCCCGAGGATCCTGATTCGTTTTCGCTCGAGTTGAACGGCACCAAACAGGTGGTGACGGTGGCCAAAGGGCTTCCCTTCCGTCGGATCCAAGAGTATGCCGTCGACCTGCGCTATGAACCCGAAAACAGAAATTTCCGGGATCAGCGCGAAGGCGGAATCCTCCTGTTCGAGAACGACGCCTACAAAATCGTTGCCATCAATTCCGCGTTTATTAGATTCCAGTCACTCCTTACCGGTCGCCAGACTACCCTCCAGTTTCCTCCCTCCTCGATTCGTTGATTGATATGCGCCGCAACCCTACAACCCGGTCTATGTCCAAAATCCTTGCCGCGGCACTCGCCGCGATGATGTTCCAGACGCCTCCGCCCCTGCTCGCGCAGGTCCAGGGCGAAGGCGCCGCCACGGAAGAGGCGGTGCGCCGCCAAGAGGCGGCCAAGATCCTCAAGATCAAGCTTGCCGAGGCCAAGGCCGCCGAGAAGAAGGGCCAAACCCTTGAGGCGTCGCGCCTGTATCAGGAAGGCGTCGTCCAGCTCGGAAAGCTAGGCGGCCAGACCGCCGGCATCGAAACCGAGCGCGCGCAGTTGCTCCAAGGTTTCTCCGCCGTTTGCCTCACCCTGTCGAAGGCCGAAGAGAAGCGGGGCAACCTCCAGGCTGCTGGCGAACAGTTGAACCGTGCCCTTGCGGTCGATGGGCGCAACCCGGCCCTCTTGGAACAGAAGCGCCGGGTCGATCAGATGGTCGAGATGAGCAAGGGGCGTGTGCCCAGTGCCGAGACCCTCGCCCGCGGCCCGAAAATCGTCGACGAAAAGGTCGATCTCAATACCAAGGTCCAGAATGCCAAGTGGCTTTGGGAGGCGGGTAAGATCGATGAAGCCGAGGCCATCCTGGTCAAAGTCCTGGCAGAGGACCCGACCAATCCCGCCGCGAACCATTATCTCCAGCTCCTCAAGCAGACGCGTTACGACATGGCCGCGCGCAAGCGCGACCAGATGGCGACCGCTTCGATCATCGAGATCGAAAACAATTGGACGCCCCGCTCCAAGGGCCAGGATCTGCCGACGCCCAATCCGATGGCCCGGACGAACCTGGTCTACACCTCCGAAGGACGTCAGAAGATCCTCCAGAAGCTCGACCGCATCCGCATCGACGAGGTCACCTACGATGGATTGCCGCTCTCGACCGTGCTGACCGCACTGCGTGACGAGTCGGCCAAGCGTGACCCGGACCACGAAGGGATCAACTTTCTCCTGCGTTCGCAGCCCGACTCGGTGCTTCTTCCTCCTCCCGTCCCGCTGGGCGGTGGAGCGCAAGGCCAGTCGGCTCCGCCCCCGCCGACTTTTGCAGCGGATCCTACGGCCGCAGCGACTCCCCTTCCGTCGGTCGATGTGAATTCGATCAGCATCCGCATCACTCCATCGCTTCGCAAGCTGACCTTGAAGCAGGTCTTGGACGCCATCGTCCAG
This sequence comes from Verrucomicrobiota bacterium, assembly GCA_043775315.1. Lineage (GTDB taxonomy): Bacteria > Verrucomicrobiota > Verrucomicrobiia > Limisphaerales > CANJSG01 > CANJSG01. Next base: position 64,203 of record JAYVSO010000042.1, on the reverse strand, counting down.
GTGAGCGACCAGCCGATCACCTACCGCATCGACGACTACGCGGTCGTGTTCCAGCCGAAGCCCCCCGCCGCGCAACAGTTGATCACCCGCACTTTCCGGGTCGATCCGAACACGTTTGTGCAGGGCCTCCAGGGTGTCTACGGGCTCTCGCTTTCCAGCTTGGCCGGTAGTTCAGGAAACTCCGGCGGTGGCGGCGGTGGTGGTGGCGGTGGTGGCGGCGGTGGTGGCGGTGGAAACAGCCAGAACAGCGTCTCGTTCATCATTCCCGCAATCACCCCTTCGTCGACCATTGTCAGCGGTGGAAGCGGTGGCGGCGGCGGTGGTGGTGGCGGCCTGGGCGGCGGTGGTGGCGGTGGCCTGGGCGGCGGCGCCGGTGGTGGTGCCGGTGGCCAGGGCAATGCCAATAATCCCGGCGTTGGCCAGGCTCCCATTGCCTACGTCACGTCGCAGCTCAGCACCCGCGACATGAACGACATGGCCCGTCTCTATTTCGAGGCGGCCGGTGTGGATCTCCAACCCCCGAAATCGATCTTCTTCAACGACCGGGCCGGTATTTTGCTGATCAAGGCCGCGGCCCAGGATCTGGAAACCATCCAGACCGCCATCGAAGTCCTCAACGCGGCTCCTCCGCAGATCACGATCGAGGCCAAGTTCGCCGAGTTCAACCAGACCGACAACAAGGCGCTGGGATTCGACTGGTATCTTGGCAACACACTGGCTGCGGGCAGCGCGATCGGTCTCAGCGGTGGCACTGCCCCGAGCTACAACGGAACGCCTACCATCGCGAACCCTCTCGGGACTTTCCCGACGCCCGCCGTCCCGATCGCGGGTTCTGCGACAGACGGTTTGTTGACCACCGGACTCCGCAATTCGGCGCCTTCGGTCTTCACCCTGTCCGGCATCCTAACCGACCCGCAGTTTCGCACGGTGATCCGGGCGCTCGAACAGCGTGAAGGCGCGGACGTCTTGACCGCTCCCAAAGTCACCACCCTTTCCGGCCGTCAGGCGCGGATCGCGGTCAATGACCTCGTCACCTACGTCTCGGGAATTCAAACCCAGGGCGGCGGCGGTGGCGGCACGGCGGTCGCCGGCGCGGCAACGGGTGGTGCCCAGAACGGCCAGATCACCCCGACCACGGCCACGTTCCCGGTCGGGCCCTCGCTCGACGTCGTCCCGTATGTGTCGGCGGATGGATTCTCGGTCCAGATGACCATCATCCCGACGGTCAACGAATTCCTCGGCTACGACACGTCGAACTTCAACGCCATCCTGCAGCTGGGCGTCGGCAACACCATCGGCAACGCGCTCGTCGCCCCGACACCGCTCCCTCGGTTCCGGGTCCGCTATGTCACCACCTCGTGCGTGGTGTGGGACGGCCAGACCGTCGTCCTCGGCGGCCTGATCTCCGACAGCATCCAGAAGATCAAGGACAAGGTCCCCGTGCTGGGAGACATCCCGGTGCTTGGCCGGTTCTTCCGCAGCGAGTCCAGCACCACGTCCAAGAAGAACCTCTACATCTTCGTCACTCCGACGATCATCGACCCGGCAGGCAATCGCGTGCACTTGGACGAGGATCTTCCGTTCGCGAAGCAGAACGTTTCCGGAGCAGCCCAGTCCAACAAATAACCGGAGACGTCTCCGCAACCTCTCCCAGCGATGAACAAGTTTGCAGCAAGCATTGCCCTGTCGGCCGCATTTGCCGGCGCCGCCTCGGCTGAAAGCCCGGTGGGCGGCGGCATGGTCGGGGACCAGGTATCACCGGTGGCGGTGAAGTCCGGGTCCGGATTCGTGGTCGCATGGCAGGATTCGCGGATCGACGGCAAGGGATGGGGCATCGCCCTGCAACGGTTCAATTCCAGCCTCTCGTCCGTCGGCGCGATCCAACGTGTGAACAGCCAGTCGTTCGAACACCAGGAACGACCGACCGTCGCCGCGTTTGCGGATGGCGGAACCGTCGTGGTCTGGCAGTCGGGCCGTCGCGGACAGCAGGACGTCCTGTTCCGGCAGCTCCAAGCCGACGGTTCTTGGCTCCGGTCTGAATCGTATGCGAACACCTTCCGCGTGGGAGACCAGGTCGAACCGTCCGTCACGGTTCTGAAGGACAATACATTCCTGATCGCGTGGACCACACGCGGGCAGTTCGGTGCGACCAGCCGTGGCGTCATGGCCCAGCGTTTCTCACGGAACGGCAGCCGCCTCGGCGGCGAGTTCAGGGTCGACGACGTGAAATCGGCCGACTCCGGCATGCCGCGCCTCGTGGCGAACGCCGACGGCGGCTTCAGTGCGCTGTGGACGTCCGATGCGCTCACCGGTGTTTCCCGTCGCCAGCTTCAGGTGCGGCAGTTTGCCTCCGACAGCGCCCCGGTTGGAGCCTCCGCCAAAGTGGCCGGTGTCACCGGCGACATCAGCGAGTTTGCCGTGGCGCCGTCCAGCGCCGGTGGAGACCTCCTGGTCCGCCACTCGGGTGGAAAAACGGTATCGCTCTACACGCTTTCGGGTTCCGCCGCGTCGAGCGTCAGGCAGTTCGCGTCCTCCGCCCAGGCTGACGGACTATCCGTCGGGTCCGACGGCGGGAGCGTCCTCTGCGCCTGGTCAAGCCGCCGAGCCGATGGATTGGGGTCCGCCTCCTATTCGATCTCGCTGGACAGGTCCAATCCCACCGCGGCTGCGCCTGCCAGAATTTCGTCGGCAGTCACCCTTGGTGAAACCGCCCCGTCGCTGTTGAGCCTGGGACAAAACAACACCGTCGCCATCTGGTCGCGGATGTCCGGCAACAACGGCTTTGATGTCGTCCTGAACGCCCAGTGATACGTTGAATTGGCTTATGAATTTTAGACTGCTCGCATTCCTGACGTTCGCCCTGCTTCTGGGTTCACCTAGGGCGCATGGGTTTGCCCTCAACGGACCACCCGACGCCTCCTACCAGGTAGGTGCCTTGAACTATGACGGGCTTCTCGCGCCTCAGGTGCTCGGTGAGGAATACCGTTGGAACGTTCCGATCCTGACCTACGGCTTTGATTCGGCGTTTATCAATTACTTCGGAACCAACGGCATTCGCGCCATCGAAGGGGCCTTTCGGCAGTTGAACGACCTGCCGGCTGTGAGCCTGATCACCGATCAGGTGCTGACCAACACGTATCCGCTGAACTCGCTGGGAAACAACCCCACGGCGGCGAACTTGTTTATGGCCGACATTCGTTCACGCATGCTGACCATTCTTGTGGAATACATGGGATTGAGCGACGCCGAGCGGTTCACCTGGTGCCTACGCAACCGGTGGACCGATGCGGTCCCGTCGACCAACTACGTGGTGATCCAGCGGAACTACGATCCTATCACACGGACACCAACCGATACGGTGAATGGGCAGAAGTTGGGATACACCATCCGTGATGGGCCGCCTGCGGATGCCTATGAAATCGATCCTGCTGGTGGCGGCGGGTTCTTCTTCGGGTTCATTCAAGGGCGCTCGGTGAGCTCGGTGCTGAGTTGGAGTGTCGGAACTTCATTCTCCTCGCTGACCTACGACGATGTCGGTGGACTGCGTTACCTCTACGCCACGAATAATTTCAACGCGGAGAACCTGTTGCCGACCGTGGCTGTGACTTCTACCGCAGCTTCCGCAGCCACAGGATCTCCCTGGTCTCCTGTTGGCGTGACCAACATCCTGACTGTGGTCGGTTCGGGTGCGGTCAATACGGCGCTTCGGGGCGGCATGGACAAAGTTTCATTCGTCCGGGTCGATTTTGACTCGCTGCTTGGGATTGGTTTTGCCGGGGTGACCAACACGTGGACCGATAGATATGTCGCGACATCATCGCAAACAGCCACGATCCAGCAGCAGACGCTCGCCCGTTCGATTGTTCGTCCCGACATCATCATCTCGGCCCGGGATCTGGGATTAGCGGTGAACCTGCCGATTGAGATCCTTCGCACATCGGGCAATTTCGTTAATCATGACGCAATCAACGGACTCGCGGGACAAAACGGTCCTGGTGTCCAGACGGTTCCTTTCCAGCTGCGGGTCGACTTTACGACCCAGTTACCCTACTACCTTGAGGGTGGTCCGGGCGTGATCGGACCGCCGCCAACCGGTGGTGGCGGGTTCTTCAGCTTCCAATACTCCGGCGTCTGGGGTTGGTTTGACGACACCACGATCTATCAGGTCTTCCCCGACTTCCTGAACCTCCAGTTCAGCGATTTGGAACGCATGGTTCTCGAGGCCCGGACTTTGGTTCCGTAGCCGGTTTCCCTTTTCACGAACGCCGCCGTGGATCCTTGATCCGGCGGCGTTCTTCTTTTCGCAGTTAGCAGCCCGTCAAAGAAGACCCCATCCCGCCGCGTGAGGGCACGCGGCCTACAAAAAACCTTGGGGGAATCGTCCTGGTCTTGTAGGCCCGGTCCCCTGACCGGGCGTTTATTGACGGCTGCTAGTGAGACGAAGTCCGATTGTTTCTCCGAAGCGTTTTCAAGCCGCGCACGGTCGGAGAGTCGGTAACTCCTTTTTCCTGCTTCCAGTGGGCGATGAACGCCAGTTGAGCCTCTTGATCCGGAATGCCGTCACGGTTGGGATCCTCCAGGAATCGCAGCGGATAGGCGGCTTCTAACGAGTCGATTTCCACCGCAGCGCCTTCGACGCGATAGACCGCGCGCCATGCGCCGCACCCGATGACAAGCTGCGACTCGTTCCGACGCCGGATACGGCGCCCCCGATGCACCGATGGATCCCGTGAGAGCAGTTCGAGAAGTCGCGGCGTAAACTCGACCGTCCAGTTGGATCGGAGCCAGTCGGCCTGCGCCAATGCCAGTGGCAGGAGCTTCACCGTAAACCGGGGCGGTCCATCAAACCCATCGTCCACTTCGTCCGTCCATCCGGCGGCGGACTCGGGAAACGAATCGTAGGCGGGGATGTAGGGTTTGATGTCGAAGATGGGTGTTCCCTCCATCAGATCACAGGCTCCGATGATGAGCGTCTGCTTTGCGATGCCCAAGAGTTTCACCGGTGTCAGTCCCAGGGGATTCGGGCGATGCGGCGAGCGCGTGGCGAAGAGCCCGCGGCGCCGGGCCGGTCCGCGCGGGGGCAGGACGAGCGGCCGCCAATTGGGATTCCGGTGGAACCACCAGACCAGCCAGATGCGGGAAAACCCCGCTAGGTCGCGCAACGCGAGTTCGTAATCCTGGTCCGGCAGCAATTCGACGAGGCTGCGTTCCTCCGCCGGTTCAGCGGGCTGGTGAAGCGTCTGAAATTTCACATGCTTGCCGGAGCGGACGTAACCGATTGGCCGCAGCGTGAGGCTCGGATCGGAGGTGGATTCGCTCATGGTCTTGCGAGCGCGGCGGCGGTGATCCGTCCGAGGGCGTGGGCGAGATTGCGCGCGGCCAGGCCGCTGTGGCGACCCAGCCGCATGAGCCCGGGAATCACCCATGGCCGGCGCAGGATCGCGCCAGCGAGGCGCAGGGCGCTCAGGCGCTGCCGTTCATCGACCAGTTGATTGAAGTCGAGGGGCAGATCGTCGTCGGCCGTGTCCGAGATGGCGCGGACCGTGGCGCATGGCAACGCGCGCTGGCGGCAGAGGTCATGGATGATGCCCGACTCCATCTCCACGGCGTCGCATTCGGTTTCAGCGTGGAGCCTGCTTTTTTCGGCAGCGGTCACGGCGACGCGGTCTGCGCAAAGGAAACGGCGAAGGAGCACATCTGCCTGTTCGAGCAGTTCCGTGAGCAACGCATCGGTGGTTTCCCCAAGAACGGCTCCGATGGGCAAGGCCGGATCCAGAGCCCCGGCGAATCCGCAGGTGAATACGGCATCGGGCCGTTCTCGGTCGAGCACGGGCGGGAGCAGGCGGCGGACGTTGGCCGCGCCCATTCCAGTGACGAGCACGGAGACTCCCGGGAGCGGCTTGAACGGCGCTGCTTCCTGGGAGACGGCGAAGCAGACAAGGATGCGCTTCATTTGATGCCGGCGAGCCGCTCGCGCCAGACGCGGTGGAGCTCCACCGTGGCGCGGACATCGCGGAGGCAGTATTCGGCGATCTCCCGCTGGCGCCCTTGCTCGAGCATTTCAGGGACCTGGTATCCGCTCACGCCGTAGGCTTTCGGGGAATCGATGCCGAAGGCCTTGCAGTAGAAATCGAGGTTGAACTTCCGCGCGGCGCCGTCGCGGCCGCTGACGTTGTAGAAGGTCAGTTGTTCCGCGAGGTCGCAGTGGGGTTCGGTCGTGTAGCGGTAGCCCAGCCAGTCCTTGCGGCTGATGGGGACGTTGAGCACGGCGGATCTCAAGTAGAGGAAGGGAACGTCGAAGCCGCGGCCGTTGAACGTCACGATTCCGTCATAGTGTTTCGCGACATCCCAGAAGGCGGTGAGCATCTCCGATTCATCCATGCAGGGGACGAACTTGACCGCGCCGGGTTCCTCTTCGCCTTCCTCGTAGTCCTCGGCGAGATACAGGACCTGGCCCTTGCCTGAATCGGAATTGAGCATCGCGATGCAGACGACCTGGGCTGTGAGCGGCCACAGGCTGAAGAGGCGCGCGATCTCCTCGCGCTTCTGCTGGCGTTCGACCTCGTCTGGAATCTTTCCCGCTTCGCGAAAAAGGTATTCCTGTTGGACGTCGTCGAAAACTTCGGGAGGGAGGCCGGCCGTTTCTATGTCGAAGACCAGGGTGGCCATGGGGAGGGAACGGATTTTTTTTGGGGCCTGAAGGATGAACTCCCGACGGACCTTGTGGCGCGGGAGTTCATCCTACGTAGGCGGGACTGAAACTACTTCTTCTTGGAAGCGGCTTTCTTAACGGCCTTCTTCGCTGCTTTCTTCTTTGCTGGCATCGAGGAGTCACCCCCTTCCGGGTTTTGTTGTTTGAAAATGTGGGCGTTGACGACGACTAGGTGACAAAGATGTGGCGTGTTTTCAACCTGTTTCGCAGGAAACGAGAAGAAATCTTTGACACGTTGTTCACGGCTCGGTGTTGAGCCGGAAAAATGTCGGAGCGTTTGTGGATGATTTCGGAAGCGTCACGCCGCCGTTTTGCGATGTCGCGGTGAACCAGGGAACCACTTCGCGCCATGTGACGAGGTTGCTGCTCGACTGCAGTTGATAGCGGCGTCCGTTCAGCTGCGGCCAGTCCACGCGGATCGTTCCGCTCAACAGGGGCCGGGCTGAAATGCTCATCACGGATGAGGCGTTGGTTGGACTTGTTCCCGAAAGAAACTCGAAGTAGTCGCTCATTCCATCGCCGTCCGTGTCGGTGGATGTTGTCCGCGACGGAGAGACCTGGCCGAAGATGCGCTGCTCCCAGATGTCGGAGATGCCGTTGTTGTTCGCGTCGGTGAACGTGTAGTTGCCGGCCACGTCGACCATCGAAGGAGAGCTCAAGACGTTGGTGGCCGTGGGAGGCGTGGTGTAGTCCGTGACGGGATTCCACGTCACGGTGTAGGTGCCGGTCGGAAGATTCGTGACCGTCACAAGCTTGCCTGAATGAGTTCCCGAGACCGGGCCGGCGATGGTGAACGAGGCCTGCGCGAGATTGTTCGAGACGCGCAATCCGCCGAGCACCTGGGTGTTCATGGCCACGCTGACGTCGTCGATGATCCAGCCGTCGAACGGCTGCGGGCTGTCGAAGTTGAAGGAGATGAGCTGATAGTAGAACACCACATACACGAGCTTCCCGATGTAGGGCGTGAGGTCGAACTCCGCCTGTTCCCAGCCGAAGGAGGATTCATCGATGCCGAATGTTCCGATGGGGATGGGCCTGGGCGAATCTTCCGTCACGACCATCACCTGGCCGCCGTGCGAGATGTCGAAGTCGCCATGGAGGATGAAGTTGTAGTTGTGCCAGAAGCGAAGGGTGGCCCGGTTTCCGCCGGAGAGGAACATCGCCGGACCGATGAGGAAGGTCTGGGCGAATCCGCCGCTTTGCCGGCGAAGGTTCGTGCCCCATGCGTTCGTGGGAGAATGGGCCTGCGTCGCGAGTCCGTTGGCGGGAACGCCTCGTGTCCAATCGAGTTCGTTCCCATCGCCGCTGAACACGGTCCAGTTGGTGGAGGCCGTTTCAAAGTTGTCCGTGAAGGGCGGTGAGAGCGGACGTTGTGTGCGGAAGCTGTGGAACTGCCCGTTGTTGTCGTCCTCGACGCGGTTGCCGGCGAGATCCTGGCTGACGACCTTGTAGTAGTAGATCCTGTCCGGCTGGAGACCTTTCAACTTCAGTTCCTGAAGGTCGCCCGGCACCTCGCTGTAGGCGGATCGGCCGAGGAACTTCGATTCGCCGAAGAGCACGAGACCATCGGTGAATTCGGACGTCTCCCACGTCACCGTCGCCTCGGTGTAGGTGGATTGGGCGACGACGTTGGAGATGACCGGAGGCTGAGTGTCGATGACGGCTGTGCCGACGGAAGTCCGGAGACCGTTCGGCCCGGCTTCCTGATACGTCGCGGTCAACAGGTCGCCGTGTTTCGCGCGGAAGTAGTTCGTGGACGGAGGGGCGTTGGTCCGGGCCAGCTCGGCGGTTCCGCGGAAGACCCCGGGACGCACCGTCTCCGTGAGGCGCACGGAGCGGACGGATGGTTCGGTCGTCGTGCTGATCGACGCGTAGACCTCGCCAGAGCCCTTCAGATCGCTGTCGGCTATCTCCAACGTGGCCAATCCCGGCGTGGTGTAGGCGGACCTGTCCAAGGCCAGGGAACCCACGCCGTTCAACCCGGGAGCAAGGAATGAAATGATGTTCTGGAGCAATTGCCGGCGGTTGTTGGGCGAAAGCCCGGTCGTCGGCACCGCATCGAGGGGAAAGCTCAGGAACACCATGCGGTATTTGCTGTCCTGACCAACCCGTGGATACCGGACACCCGCGGCCAGCCCGCTCGTCGGCTCGATCAAGACCGGAGCCGCATCGGCCATGGGCAGGAACACTTCGGAGACATCCGTCTGGAGACCGATCAGATCCTTCCCCTCACAAACGAAGGCGGAATAGTCCAGCGTGACGGACATTCCCCGGGTCATGGGATCGCTCTCCACGCCATCCACCTCGGGCACGCCGGCGTCGGCGGTGTAGGAGGCCACATGCAGGTAGTTGCTGCGGAACCATCCCAGGTTCGCCTGATCGAGGTTGAACAGGGCCTGCATGGACGAAGCGAAGAGGCTGCCCCCTGAATTGAGGTAGTTCGTCAGGGCGGTGAGTTCCGTCGGCGACCAGGTGGCGAATACATCCGGCAAGTGCCAGACGACGATCGGATACGGTGCCAGGTCGCGGAATGCCGGTGATGCGCCCCTCGCCTTCACATCCCAGACGGTGTAGCCGATGCCGATCTCATTGAGCGTATTCGTCCAGCCCGAGAGAGGAATGGGAGGACAACCCAATACGTTCAGGAATTCATTGTCCGTCCCGTAGCTGTCCACCAGGAGGATCGGCGGCGGTGTCAGTGCGGTGAAACTGAAGAGCACGCCGCCGTTGTTGTTCGTGGTCCGGTTCCCGGCGTGGTCGGTGGCGGCGATGGCGAAGCGGTAGGTGCGTCCGCCGAGCAGGTTGGTGAGTTCCAGCGAGATGTTGGTCTGGAACTTTGGTTGCGAAACGGTGAAGGGGATCAGGCTGTTGGTTCCGAAGAATACCGTCGGCTTGCCCTCCTCGGAGGAGGAGAACTCGACGAACGTCCGCCCAAAGCGGTTGGTGACGGTAGGAGTGCTCAGGACCGGTCCGATGAAATCCGCCACCGCCGTGGCCGTGAGCGTGAGGGGTGGTGAACCGTAGGTGAAGCTGGCCTGGATCAAGGAGCCGTGGGCCACTTGGAGCCTGCCATCGGCTGAGGCTGCGCCGCTCGCGGTGAGGACGGCCCCGGTGAAGACGCCGGCGTTGCCGAACGGACGCAATATCACAGGCTCGCCCGTCGGCTCGATCGAACTGGTGAGCGTGGCCAACACGGCGGGGGTTCCCGCAAGATCCGGTTTGAAGAGCCGGATGTTCACCAGATCACCGGCCCGGTAGGCGGGCTTGTCGAGGATCAGCACCGCCTCGCCGGGGAGGGGCATGTCGCCGGAGACGACGAGGGCGAAGTCCTGGTCGAAGTCCGGGGTTTCCCGGCGGGCATCTTCGGAGACGCTGCGTGCGATGATCCGCACGATGTATTCGCCGGCCTCGGGCTGGGCGATGTGGACGCCTTCGACGTTGTTGATCGTGTCGAACGCGTCCACATCGGGAACCGATTCGCCATTGTCGAACTGGTTGCCGTGATAGACCACGCCGCTGGGGGAAATAACCTCAAGATCGAGATCGTTGACCAGCGCCGGCAAGGCGGCGGGAAGTCCGGGAACATCCGTGTAGACCAGCGTGATCTTCAGGGGCTCGTTGGCGGATCGCACGACCACGCGGTGCTCATAGGTCTGGCCGGTGAAGAGCAGGTTGGTCTGGTCAATGAACTCGTGGAGGCGCCCGCTGGCGATGAGGTTGTCGAGATCCACGCGGCCCCAGCCTTCATCGTTGTTCGGCACGGGCGGCGTGTCCTGGAAGAACTGGGCCAGCTCGGCATCATAGAAGACGCCGAGATCCCAGGCGGAGTTGATCAGCGCGGCCTTCACCAGGGCGGGGGAGGGCGTCCGGCCGTTGTGGGTCTCCCGGTAGTATTGGACGAAGACGGCGGCGGCTCCGGAAGCGTGCGGGCCCGCCTGGCTGGTGCCGCCTTGATATTGGTAGTTGGGGGAGATGCCGCCCCAGGCGTTCTCGTCCGTTGCCCCGTAAGATTGAAGGGAGGAGATCCAGGTGCCCGGAGCGCAGATGTCGGGCTTGATGCGCCCATCCTCGCAGGGGCCGCGGCTGGAGAAGTCCGCCATCACCTCCGAGCCGGAGGCGTAGAGGATGAATTCCGTCCGATCGTTCTCCGAAGCGCCCGTCGCGATGACGTTCTTCCCCACTGCCGGTGAATTGATGGTGCGTGACCCCGGGCCGGAGTTGCCGGCGGAGAATTCCAGGATGTAGGGCTGGTCGCCCGCCACGAGGTTGTTGCCATCGCGCACGAACCCGTCGAACTCGGCCGCGCTGATGTCGTAGCGTCCCTGGACCTCGTCGCCCCAGCTGTTGGATCCGATGACGGCCCCGTTCTCCATGGCTTCACGGACGAGCCGTGCGTAGTTGTTGTCGAGCAGGGTGTATCCTCCGAGGTTGTCGAAGATGCGCTGGGCGACGATGTGGGAGCGTGGCGCGACACCCATGCCGTAGAGGTATCCTCGGTCATCCTTTTCACCCGTGGCTCCATCCCCCGCGATGATGCCGGTGACGTGGGTGCCGTGGCCGTGGCCGTCGGAAGCGTCCTCCAAGTTTCCGTAGAAGAGGAAGGCATCCACGCGGCCCTTCAGGTCCGGATGCATGGTCGCGGCATCGCCCAGGTTCAATCCGCTGTCAGCCACGGCCACTGTCACGCCGCTTCCGTCGAAGCCGAGCTGGTTCACATACGAAGGCGTTCCCGGGGTTCCGTCGTCGCCGCCGACGATCTTCGAAGCGATTTCGTCGAAGAGCTTCGGCTTCGGCGTCGGTTCGATCCAGAGGACCGCTTCGGATTTCGCCAGTTCCGCGAGCTGCCGGCCGGTGATCGTGGCGCGGAGTGTTTCGCCCCAGCTGTTGGTGGAACGGCCGGGAATGGTTTTCAACGTCCGGTAGATCTGAAGTTTTTCCTGGGTCGTGGCCTTCGGCGAAACCATGAACCTCACTTCGCGAGTGGCCGAGGGTCCGAAGATGTCGAGGCTCTTCAGGATCTTGTGCTCGGGACGATAGCGGCCGATCCAGCCGACAAACGGCATGGCCGCCACTTGTGACATCGAATGGCCGTTGAGCTTCACGATGAAGGCATCGCGGGGAATGTGGCGGACCAGCTCGAGGCGGTGGGCATCCAAAAACTGGCGCCATGACGGCTGCATGGGTCCGGTGAATTGAACGACGAAGAGTCCGTTGGTGGCCATTGATCCCGACGCGCTGGCGCTTAATTCGGCGACGAACTGGGCCCTGGGCGGGGGATTGATCTCGTCGTTGCGGAGGCGGATCGTGCGTGGACGGTCAAAGGCGGCGTGGACGGGTTGGGAGGCAAGGCAGAGCCAGACGGCAAAGCACAAAAGGAGCCGGCGGGGATTCACGAGCAGAAGCTAGACCTGATCCTGAACCCCCACAAGGCGGCTATTCGACGGGGCCGGGGCCGTTTGTCAGGACAGCGTATGTCCTCTAGGCTTCTTTAGGTTTGGTCCAGCAAAAGGAAACCTATGATCAAACGCCAACAGCTGGAATTCGGAATAGTGCGCCGCAAGGAAGCCCATGGGCATTCACCCAAAGGAGTCACCCGCTCGCGGGCCCAATGGTGGTTCGAGCAGATGAAGGAAGCGGTCGGGCGCGCTCCCCAGAACGGACACATCATGTCACACTTAGAACGCGTCGGTGGCGAGCACGGGCACAACTGACCCGCTGCTTCAATATTGGCCGAGAGTTTCCCAAAAACCGATGGTGGCGTTGCGCGTGGCCTGTGCAATGATCCCCCTCGCGATATGAAACTCTCCAGGCGCAAAGCAGCCACACCTCCGCAGGAGACCTACCGGCGAGTGCAGTTGGAGTTTGTCGATCCCACTGCCCGGATGGTCTATGTTGCCGGCACCTTCAATGATTGGAACCAGACCGCGATCGAAATGGTCTCGATGGGCGCGGGTCGATGGTGGAAGGAGTTGATGCTGCCGCCGGGCGAACACCAATACCGCTTCGTCGTGGACGGCGTCTGGGTCGACGATCCCGCCGCGGCCGAATACCTCGATAACGGCGTGGGCAGCCGGAATGCGCTCATCCGCGTGGCTCCCTTTGCCTGACCGGACGGACTTCGCTCAAGCTTTTGCCTTGGCAAGCCGACGTTCCTCTGTCACGTCAACTACCAGTGAACAGCGCCGTCAACATGTTGAACCGAGTCGAACCCGCCTCCGCGGGCCGGATCAGCATCATTGGCGGAATCATTATTGGATGCCCCACCCACCGGCGCTGAACGAGTTTTGATTTTTTGAAAACCCCGTTCCGCGAACCGGAACGGGGTTTTCGTTTTTTATCCATCTGTGGTTAAACACACCCGCACTCCATGAAACAAAAAGTCGAAATCTACGACACGACCCTCCGTGACGGCGCGCAGGCCGAAGGCATCAACTTCTCACTGGCCGACAAGCTCCGCATCGCCGAGCGCCTCGACCAGTTCGGCGTGCACTACATCGAGGGCGGCTGGCCGGGCTCGAATCCCAAGGATCTCGAGTTCTTCCAGCAGGCGGCCAAACGGAAATGGAAGAATGCGAAGATCGCCAGCTTCGGCTTCACCCGGAAGAAGGGAATCGCTGTGGAGGATGATCCGCAGATCCGTATGCTCCTCGATTCCAAGTCGCCCGTGGTCACGATCGTCGGCAAGACCTGGCTGCTCCACGTCACCGAAGTGCTCCGCGTGAAGCCCGACGAAAACCTCGCCATGATCTCCGACACGATCCGTTTCCTGAAGGACCAGGGAAAGATCGTGATCTACGACGCCGAGCACAGCTTCGACGGCTTCAAGGACGAGCCCGAATACGCCCTCGCCACCTGGCGGGCGGCCGAGAAGGCCGGCGCTGACGTCATCTGCCTCTGCGAGACCAACGGCGGCGCCCTACCCAGCGAGATCAGCCGGATCGTCGCCGTGGCCAAGTCCAAGCTGACCGCGCGTATCGGCATCCATACCCACAACGACTGCGGATTCGGATTGGCCAACGGCATCGCCGGTCTCGAAGCGGGGGCGGACCACATCCAGGGCACGATCAACGGCTACGGCGAACGCACCGGGAACTGCAACCTGATCAGCGTCATCGCGACCGTCGCCCTCAAGATGGGCCGCGTCGGTGTGCCCGAGAAATCCCTGCCAAAGCTGAAGGAACTTTCCGAGTTCGTGGACGAGGTCGCCAACGTCCGCCACGACACCCGCCAGCCGTGGGTTGGCCAGACCGCGTTCGCTCACAAGGGCGGCATCCACGTCCACGCCATCGAGCGTGTGGCCCGCAGCTACGAGCACATCAAGCCCGAGTTGGTCGGCAACCACCGTCGCGTGCTCGTCAGCGACATGTCCGGCCGAACGAACATCCTGCTCAAGGCGGCGGAGCTTGGCTTCAAGCTCACGAGCGATGCCGAGGAGACCCGCGCCATAACGACGAAGGTGAAGGAGCTGGAATCCGCGGGCTACGAATACGAGGCCGCCGAAGCGTCGCTCGCCCTGCTCATCCGCGGAGTGATAGACCACAATCCAGAGCTGTTTTTCACCGTAGATTCCTACCATGTCTCCATGCGCGGCGACGGTGACTCGTCCACCTGCGAAGCCACGGTAAAAGTGCGTGTGGGCGACAAGGTCCATCACACCGTGGCGGAAGGCGACGGCCCCGTGAACGCCCTCGATGGCGCGTTGCGTTCGGCGCTCGGAAAGTCGTTCCCGGCTCTCAAGAAGATCACCCTCACGGACTACAAGGTCCGCATCCTCGACGGCGTGGCCGGCACCGCCGCCAAGACCCGCGTGCTCATCACCAGCACCGACGGCAAACGCGAGTGGGGCACTGTCGGCGTAAGCGAGAACATCATCACCGCCAGCCTCCAGGCGCTCGTGGACTCGATGGAGTATGCCCTGCTGAAAAAGTAGCCGCCAAATGATGGACCACACCGGAGGCGCTCAAGGGCTCGCTGTGCCGAGCGCCGCCGGTAAACCATGGTTTCGTGGACGAAAATCTGGCGAGCCTCAGCAGCTCGTGGGCACTTTCTGCAGCACTTCGACGCAATGGGGAATCGCGCCGGCCACGAAGCCGAGGCACTCGACCGCGCCGCTAGGTTTTCCTGGCAGGCAGACGACCAAGGTCGAGCCGACGACGGCGGCCAGACTGCGCGACAGGATGGCGTTCTTCGTGATCTTCATCGATTCGGCCCGCATGACTTCGCCGAAGCCCGGCAGTTCGCGGATCGCGATCTCGCGGACGGCTTCGGGCGTGACATCGCGCAGCGCCACGCCGGTGCCGCCGGTGGTGAGGACGAGGTTGCAGCCCTGGTTGATCTGCTCGCGGATGGCGTGTTGGATTTCGCGTTTCTCGTCGGGCACGAGCGCTTCGGCGGCTACCTTCCAGCCGTGACCCGTGGCGGCCGCCTTCACGGCAGGCCCGCCAAGATCATCGTAGAGGCCCTTCGACGCACGGTCGGATATGGTGATGATGCCGCATTGGATCTGCATGGAGAAAACCGTGCCTGTTTCCTCCGGGATGGGAAAGACCCGAGCCATCCGGTAAACCGGGAACGAGCCTTGGGTCTCTGGATTACCTCCGCGCAGCGATCAATCTCCCACAGTTTTTGCTTAAAGAATGACTGAAGAACGCCGAAACATTGTTCGGTGGACTTGATCAGCGTCATCGTGCCTTGCTACAAGGTGGAGCAGTTCCTCAATCAGGCGATTGAGAGCGTGCTGGCACAGACCCATCAGAACTGGGAGCTCATCCTTGTGGATGACGAAAGCCCGGATGGGTGTCTGGCCATCATGGAGGAATATGTCCGGAAGGATTCCCGGATTCGCTTCCTAAGACGGGCCAATGGCGGAGTGGCTGCCGCACGCAACACGGGTTTCAACGCCTCCACCGTTTTCTCGGAGTTCATCGTCTTCCTGGATCCCGATGATGTTCTCATGCCGACGGCGCTCGAAGAAATGTCGGAATACCTCCGCTCAAATCCACACGTCGGCACCGTTGTTTGTGAAATATCCGAGATCGACGAAGGGGGCCGAAGCCTCGGGAACCGCCGGAAGAGCCGTTGGGCTCGGGGGTTGTTTTTGCCGAGAAAGCTCAAGCCAGCGGAACCCTTCACGCCGTTCCTCACATTCTTCTGCGGCACCGGCCAGGGCCCCCACACGATGCACAGGCGATCCGCTTTCGAGGCCACTGGAGGATGGGACGAAAGCTTCCGACGACAGCAGGATACCGACCTCTTATGCAGGCTCTCGCTCATCGCCCCGATCCACTTTCTTGACCGCCGCTTATACCTCTACAGGAAATGGAAGGGCCAAGCGGTCAGCAACGCGGCCGAGATCGGCCATTTCAACCAGCAGTTTCGGAAGAAGTGGGATCTGGTGGTAGGAAAGACGCCCCAGCAAAAGCGCCTGCTGTCAGAGGCTCGTTTCTTCTACTGGCATGTTTTCTATCCATGCCATGAGTTGAAGGTGGTTCTCTGCTGTCTGCCGAAATTTATGCGGAACCCAAATTGGGGTGCTGCGGGTTGGATGTGGAAGCTCGTCTGGAGTGGACTGACCTGTCTTCTATTTGGCAGTCCTCACTTGCGGCATCAAATCAGGGAAAACTTCCTTCCGTCCCGACAATCCGTGTCCAGTGCGGACTAGGAAATGAAGATCCTTGGAGGCGGTGGTGTGGGCCCCTCAGCTTTCGTGTGCTCAAAGGTCGGTTTTGGTCTTCGACACAAGCCGCACGCCGCCAATGACCATCTGCTTGTCCACCGCCTTGCACATGTCGTAGATGGTGAGGGCGGCAATCGAGACTGCCGTGAGCGCCTCCATCTCCACGCCGGTCTGGGCGGCGATTTTGGATAAGGCGGTGACGATGATTCGATCCCGGCCGGCCGGGATCTCGAACTGCACTTCGCAATGGGTGATCGGTAGCGGATGGCACAACGGGATGAGTTCACCGGTGCGTTTGGCCGCCATGATTCCCGCAATGCGGGCCGTGGCCAACACGTTGCCCTTGGCGACCTGGTTGGACTCGATTAACTCCAGTGTCGCGGACTGGATCTGGATTTCCCCGCGGGCGATCGCCTCGCGCAGGCTCACCTTTTTGGTCGAGACATCCACCATGGCGGCCTGGCCGGATGCGTCGATGTGGGTCAATTTCATGAAGGTAGTGTCGAGGGTTGGTCGCGGATTGTCAGTTGTTGGTTGAAAGGCTTCCAGTTCAGCAGGCGACGGGTCGGGAAAACGTGAGCTGGACGATTTTGGCGGATGGAGATGTCATGGGCCTATGCGCTTCCCCTCCGTTTCCCTGACCGCTGGAATCCTCTCCCTCGCTAGTGTTCCGCTGCTTTCCGCCGAAACCCCGGAGCCGAAGTTCCGGGCGGTCACCATCGATCCGGCGATCCAGATCGGCTACGGCGTGGCTGTGGCTGACATCGACGGTGACAAGAAGCCGGACATCGTCCTCTGCGACAAGAACCAGATCGTCTGGTATCAGAATCCAGGATGGCAGAAGCACGTCATCGCGGAAAACCTGACCAAACTCGACCATGTGTGCATCGCGGTTCGTGACATCGATGGGGACGGCAAGGCCGAGATCGCGGTGGGAGCTGGTTGGAACCCGTCGGATACGGTCAACAGTGGCGGACTGTTTTACCTCATTTCCCCCAAGGACCGGACGCAGCGTTGGGAACCGGTCACGCTTCCCCATGATCCGACGATCCACCGCATCCGCTGGGCTCGGACGTGGCAGAATGCCTTCTCCCTGATTTCTGTTCCACTACACGGGCGTGGGAACAATGCGGCCAAAGGCGAAGGCGATGGGGTGAAGATCACTCGGCTGACTCCTCCAACGGATCCGCGAGGCGAATGGAAAACCGAAGTCCTCAACAACGAGTGGCACAAGACACACAACTTCGATCCGGTGAACTGGGACGACGACATCGCCGATGAGCTTCTGGTCGGTTCCAAGGAGGGTGCCTTCGTCCTCAATTGGTCTCAGGAAAAGAACGGCTACGTCACAGAGCAGTTGGCCGACGGTGAAAACGGAGGATTTGGGGAAATCCGTCTGGGTAAACTAGCCGCCGGTGCGCGCTTTGTGGCCGGAGTTTCGCCAATGCATGGGAACACGGCCGTGGTGCTGACACCGCCGACGTCAGGCGCTGGACTCTGGAAGCGGACGGTCATCGATGAAGGAATCGTCGACGGCCACGCGGTGGCCTGCGGGGATCTGCTCAGGACCGGGAGCGACCAGATCGTTGTCGGTTGGCGGGCGATGAGCCGTCCGGGAGCCAAAGTCGGAATCAAGCTCTACACCGAGATCGACTCTGGTTCGGGAAAATGGCGAGCAACCCTGGTCGATGACAACACGATGGCATGCGAAGACCTATGCCTCGCCGACCTGGATGGCGACGGAAAGCTGGACATCGTTGCGGCGGGACGTGGAACGAAGAACGTGAAGGTCTACTTCAACGATACGAAGTAGCAGGACGTTCATGGCCCGATCAGTCGATTTCCCTCGGCGAAGCACTGGGATCCGGAATTGGCAGAGATAAAAAAACCCCGGAGACGTGAGTCTCTGGGGTTTTCGTTAAGCGATGCTTAGGGGCCGATTAGGCAACCTGAGCGGCCTTGCGGCGGCGGAGGACAACCAGTCCACCGACGAGTGCAAAGACACCGGCGGAGATGCCCGTCGAGACTTCGGGAACCTGGGGGGGGATCTGGCGTTCTGTTTCGAACGAGATATCATCGACTGCGAAGTCGTTTCCGAACGCCGCAGTTTGGGCATTCACCAGCCTCAAGGTCACGTTTGCATTCTGGGGGACATAGCTTGCCCCGGAGAAACCCTGCCAAACGCCATTCGGTGAACCGAAGGCAGAGCCCGGCCCAAGGTTGATGGTGTTTACTCCATCAATAATCCGGAAGGTCAACTGAGCAGGTGATGCCTGCTGAACGTTGGCAATCCAAGCCTCGAAGAAGTAAGGAAGGGCATTGGGAACAACAGTAACAATCTGTTGCCAGACAATATCCGTGATGGAGTTGCCACCGTTGACGATCAACATCTGCGTTCCTGCGCCAGGAGTATGATCAGGGAAAGTCGGCCATGCGCCGCTCCCGCCAACAGAGGGGTGAGAAAAGCCCGGATTGCTGTCGACGGTGTAGGTTTCCTCCGGGTAAAGGTTGCCGTTGGGGTGGTTGCCGGAACCGGGGGGCTGGTAGAGATACGTGGAGGTAAAGCCGACGTTTCCGGCTTCAAAATTACCGTTGACCACGACGAGGGCTTGAGCCGAAGAGGCTCCTATAAGTCCGAGTGCGAGGAGACTAGCTCCGATGGTGTTTTTGATCATAATCTAAAGGATGTTGTGATGGATCTGAACTGCGAGGAAGGTTCTAGCGGATGAACGGCTTCATTGCAACAAAAATGTCTCACATGTAGGCGAGGCGTGCTGGGGAATGTGACGATTAAACGTCGACTTGATTCGTAAAGTCCAATAAAAACAGGCTTATTGCGATGACTGTGAGCGTGTATTTCAAGTGTCTCAAGATGAGTCGACATTCGTTCGCTGGCCTTTCGATCCCGTGAATTTGGTCTTTCCAACTGGATTACCACGGGTGCGTTTTACTGGATTCGGGGATCTGAGCTCATCGTTGGCAGTTCGGTGTTCGTTTTTGCCGGGCTTGCTTTGACTCCTGATTGTCCCAGTTTGGCGTTTGTTACCACCTAGGATACAAAGGTTAACATGCTTCGGACATTGAATGGAGTCGGGATTTGAGAATGCCGACCGGTCGGGGCATGCCGAGAGGTCGCGGTTCCGAAATCTTTGTTCGGATCCTCTGCCGATTCGCAACAAGGGCAGATTTTGTCCCGAATTCAGGGATCAGCGGGGATGGACCAAGTTTCGGGTGGTCAGTTTGACTTGGGTTTTGAGGACCCAGCCGTCCTGGCTGTCGAGGTCGCGGACCTTTAGCCACGCATCCTTCTCATCAATGACGGTCAGTTCGATTCCGTCGGCCGGAGTAAATACGGCGGCGGATTCGTCGACCGGGCCGCGGCGGACGACAGCCTCCGGCGTGATGATCACGACGCGGCGGACGATTAGTTGATCCCAAGCGACCGCGGCCGCTCCGGTCGAAAGGAGTATCGTGATCGAGCCCACCGCGATGAGAGGGGCTTTAAGACGGTTGCTGATCGAAGGGTTCATTTCTGCGCTGGCCTTGAGCCCGAACCAAACGAACGCCGTGAGTCCCGCCACCATGGCCCACGCGTTGAGCGGACCGCGTCCCAGCAGATCGACAAACGATTCCTGCACGTTCGCGCCGGATTTGAGGCGGGCGATGCGGAGGTTGTTGGCGATCTCTGAGTCGTTGGGTGCGAGTCGATGGGCCTGGATGAGGGCATCCACCGCTAGGCCGATGCGACCGGCTTGAAGCCACGCGGTGCCGAGATTGAAGTAGGTGGTCGCGTTGACCTGTCCCGAGAAGATGAGGCGCTCATATGCTTGGGCGGCCTCCACATGTTTGCCGCGCTCGAAAAGCCGGTTGGCTTCTTCAAAGGCATTGCTGCCAGGTTCTGCTGCGATCGCGCCAGCGGTGATGAGCGTGGCTACGACTGCGAACTTCGCGCCTGTTATGACCGCACGGAGGAACCGGCGGGTGTGTTTTAACAAATCCATGACTGCTGCCGGTGACGTTGGCGCAAGTTGGGCAGCGTCGGCCAGACCGTTGTTCAAACTGGGCTGCGAATTGCCTCCGGGCTTGGGTTCCGTCGGCGCCTCGACACTCGGCGAATGACTGAGCAGTGTCCTCAGATGATCCGTTTCATTCTGGCTTTGTCCGCCGTTTGCTCGGCGGGTTCCCTTTTCGGCGCGAACACCCTTGTTTACTGCGGACGGCTGATCGACGGCGTTTCAGATCAAGTCCGCACCGAGATGACCTTGGTCGTTTCCAGCAACCGAATCGTCGCGATCGAACCGGGCTACAAGTCGGCCTCGGCGGACGACCAGGTGATCGACTTGAAGAACCGGACCGTCCTGCCGGGCCTGTTCGACATGCATGTCCATCTGCAGATGAGGCCGTCGCCTTCGGCCTATGGGGACAAAGCCATGTTGAATCCCGAGGACCTTGCCTACCGCGCCGTGGCCCACGCCAAGACCACGTTGCTGGCCGGATTTACGTCGGTCCGCGATCTCGGTGGCGAGCAGGTCGTCGGCCTGAAGAAAGCCATCAGCGAGGGAATCCTCGAAGGTCCGCGGATCATTGCCGCCGGGCGGGCCATCGCCATCACCGGCGGCCACGCCGACCAGAGCAACGGCTTGAACCGCGAACTCGCCGGTGATCCAGGGCCGGATAAAGGCGTGGTCAACGGCCCTGACGACGCCCGCAAAGCCGTTCGCCAGCGCTACAAGGAAGGCTCCGATTGCATCAAAGTGACCGCCACCGGCGGCGTGCTCAGCCTGGCCAAGGACGGGTTCCGCCCGCAGTTCACGTCGGAGGAGTTGGTTGCTGTCGTGCAGATGTCGAAAGACCTGGGCATGCCCACAGCAGCCCACGCGCACGGCGCGGAAGGAATGAAGCGTGCGGTTCTTGCCGGAATTGGTTCCATCGAACACGGCACCATGATGACCGAGGAGGTTATGGGGCTGATGAAGGAACGCGGCACCTACTACGTCCCGACCCTCAGCGCCGGCAAATACACTGAAGAGAAGGCCCGGGTGCCCGGCTTCTACCATCCGATGGTGGCGAAGAAGGCATTGGCCATCAGTCCGTTCATGACCGAAACGTTCAGAAAGGCCAACCGCTTGGGCGTGAAGATCGCTTTCGGAACCGACGCGGGCGTCTTTCCCCATGGTGACAACGCCAAGGAATTCCAATACCTCGTCGAAGGCGGGATGAGCCCGATGAAAGCTATCCAGTCCGCGACGATCGAAGCGGCCAAGTTGGGAGAGGTCGACAAGGAGTTGGGTTCGCTCGAAGCCGGAAAACTGGCGGACATCATCGCCGTCGACGGAAATCCTGTGGAGGACATCAAGACCTTGCAGCGGGTTGGTTTCGTGATGAAGGACGGCGTGGTCGTCAAACGCTGAGCGCCTTTCCTGTTTACCGAGGCCCTTGGCGGCGATAGTCCTCTCTCGTGATGAAGATCCTCGAGCTTTCTGCCGGTTTGCCCGTTCGGACGTTTGCGCAAGGATTGCCCGTTATCGAGCAGGGCGCAGCCTGCGGCGAGATGCTGATTCTCCTGGAGGGTGAAGTGGAGGTGCTGCGTGACGACGTCCGTGTCGCCAAGGCGGCCGAACCCGGGGCCGTTTTCGGGGAAATGTCGGTCCTGCTGAACACGCCCTACACGGCAACGGTTCGAACCTTGAAGCCTTCCCGTTTTGCCGTCGTTGTGAACCCCAAGGAGTTCCTCGCCTCGTCTCCCGAGGCCAGCCTCCATGTCGCCCGCCTGCTCGCGAAGCGGATCGATGCGCTGAACAGCTATCTGATTGATGTGAAGAGGCAATACGAGGGGCACGACCACCTCGGGATGGTGGATGATGTGCTCGAAACCCTCATGCACCGTCAGCCGAAGACTTCGCTGCGTCCGGCGGGACCAGTTTCCGGAGGTTGAGGTCCTTCGTCTCCGGGCCGGCGAGCGAGTTCCAATCGGCTCTGCCGGAATCCAGATCGATCGACAGGGTCGTGGGGCAGGAACCAATCTGTCGGCCCGGGTTGAAGACCCATGTCTCCCCCACTCGATCGATCCATGAACCGTCCGGATAGAAGGGCGCGTTGTGGATGTGGCCGGACAACACGCAGTCGGGCGAAAGCCGATTGATCCAGCCGACGAGCTGGTCATCTCCGGCGAATTTTTTCCCGGTCCAGCTCACCTTGCTTCGGTCCGGCGGAGCGTGGTGGATCCAGATCCAACGAAATCCTACGGGGGGCGGGAGGCTTCGAGCTGGGCTGCCAATTCGTCGCGCGAAACCGGTCCGTCCCACCACGGGCACACGGTGATGCGGGTGGTTCCCACGTCGATGGATTCGCCGTCGACATGCAGCCCGTCCGTGCCGGCGTCCTTCAGCCATCGTGCGATGGATTCTCCAGCGGCATTGCGCTCGTCGCCGTCGTGGTTTCCCGAGCAGACCAGCACTCGGGTGAGTTGGCGGAGCCGCTTGAGATACTTCTCGATGACGATCGCTTGGACGTCGATCTCGACCACGCCCGCGAGATCCAAGAGATCCCCGCCGATGATGACCGCGTCATGCCCCGCCGCATTCGCCGCCAGCCAGTCGAACTGCTTCAGTGCATAATGAAGGTCGGCGACAAACAGGAGCTTCATGCCCGCCTCCGATGGCGCCCCATGATCCCATGGCAGTCGGTCGTTCGTGCCGCGGAGTCCATGGATCAATTCAGTGCCACGAGGGCCTTGGCCGCGCGGCTGACCTTCTCGGTCTCTTCCGCGTTCAGCCCGCTGAGCAGCGGCAGGATCGGGCCCAAGTCGGCGATGCCGGCGAGGCGCACGGCTTCATGGAGCACGCGGATGGGATTGATCCCGTTGCGGAGGTCTTCGAGCGGCCTGAACTGCTCGCGGATGCGTTCAGCCTCGGCCCAGTTGCCGGCGGTGCAGGCCTTGAGGAACTTCGCGGACAACGCCGGAGCCACGCAGACGCAGCCGCTGGTGAAGCCGTTGATCTTGAAATCACGCAGGTGGATGATGGCCGGCTGCTCGCCGATGCCGCTGACGATGAGGGACGGCGACACCTGTTGGACAAGTTCCTTGAGGAACGGATCGTCGGCCGGATTCTCGCGGACGATGGCGTATTTGATCCACGAGACGCAGCCGTCCTTCACGAGGCGGGCGACCTCCTTGGGTGTCACGTAGCCTTCCTGCTTCACGTAGACGACGATGGGCCGGCCATACTTCTCGGCGAAGCGCCGCAGGCCTGTCTCCACGCCGGCAAATGTGCTGATGCCTTGGTGAGGAAGAACCATGACGGTCGGGAAGGGGAAGTCCTTCGCGATGGCAGCCTGATCCATCGACATGCCGTAGGCGGGTCCGGCGGAAGGCACGATCAACGTATTTGGCCCGGCTGCTTCGGCGAGAAGCTGGAGGGTCGAGGCGTATTCGCTGGGGCGGATGTGGTAGAAGTTCGCGTTGCCGCCGTAGAGCAGGATGTCCACACCACCGGCCTCGATGTGCCTGATGAGTTTGGTGTTCTCGTCCTTCAGCACGCGCTCGCTGGCGTCGCGCGCCAGCGGCGGAACGGCGATGACGGAGGAGGCGAGGCGGGCTGTGGTGATAGGGCGTGTGTCCATGGTAGGATTGGAAGAATCAGAAAATCTCCGGCTCCGCCTGGGGCGGTCCGTGGTGCAGGAACTTGAAGTCGCAGCCTTCGTTGGCCTGGGTGACTTCGTCGCTGAAGAGTTTCCCGTAGCCTCGGGTGAAACGCGGCTTCGCCGGCTTCCAAGCGGACTTGCGTCGTTCAATCTCCTCTGCGGCCACATGCCAATGGATGCGGCGGTTAGCAACGTCGAGTTCGATCAGATCACCGTCCTGGACCAAGGCGAGCGGGCCGCCGATGGCCGATTCGGGCGCGACGTGCAGCACGCACGCGCCGTAGCTCGTGCCGCTCATGCGGGCGTCGGACAGCCGGAGCATGTCGCGGATGCCGGCCTTCAGCAGTTTCTTGGGAATCGGCAGCATGCCCCATTCAGGCATTCCCGGCGCTCCGATGGGACCGGCGTTCTGGAGGACGATGATGGAGTCAGCGGTTACCGGCAGCTCCTCCGTATCGATGCGCGCCTTGAGATCGGGGTAGTCCTTGAAGACCAGCGCAGGGCCGGTGTGCTTGAGGAAGCGCGGCTCCATGGCCGTGTGTTTGATGACACAGCCGTCGGGCGCGAGGTTGCCCGTCAGGACGGCCATTCCGCCTTCAACTGCGAGGGGTTTGTCCCGTGGGACGATCACCTCGTCGCTGAAAACTTCCGCACCCTTCACCGATTCTCCGAGCGTCTTGCCGGAGATGGTCAGGCAGCCGGGATGTATCAGGTCGCCCAGGCGTGAGAGCAGGGCGGGAATGCCTCCGGCGTCGTGGAAATCCTCCATGAGGAACTTGCCGGCGGGACGGATGTTCGCGAGCACCGGCGTGTGGCGGGCGATCATGTCGAAGTCTTCCAAAGTGATCTTGATCCCGGCGCGTCCGGCCATGGCGATGATGTGGACGATGGCGTTGGTCGACCCGCTGATGGCCATCAGCGTGGTGATGGCGTTGAGGAAGGATTCGCGGGTGAGGATGTCCGACGGCTTCAGGTCTTCCCAGACCATGTCCACGATGCGGCGTCCGCACTGCGCGGCCATGCGGGCGTGGGCGGAATGCACGGCGGGCAAGGTGGCCGCACCCGTGGGAATGAACCCGAGGGCTTCGACGACGGCCGCCATGGTCGAGGCCGTGCCCATCGTCATGCAGGTGCCGGGCGAGCGCGCGATGCCGTCCTCGATCTCGCTCCAGGCGTCGCAGCTCAGCTTTCCGGCGCAGCGTTCGGCCCAGTATTTCCAGACGTCGCTGCCGCTGCCGAGCGTCTCCGCGCGCCAACGGCCTTTGAGCATCGGGCCGGCCGGGAGGAAGATGCAGGGAAGGTTCATGGTGAACGCTCCCATGAGCATCGCCGGCACCGTCTTGTCGCAGCCGCCCAGGAGCACCGCGCCATCGAGCGGATGGCAGCGGAGCGTCTCCTCGACCTCCATGGCGGTGAGGTTCCGGTAGAGCATCGTCGTCGGCTTCATGAACTGCTCGCCGAGCGACATGACGGGGACTTCCACGGGGAACCCCCCCGCCTGGTAGACGCCGCGTTTCACCTGCTCGGCCCTCTCACGGAGATGGGTGTGGCAGGTGTTGAGGTCGCTCCAGGTATTGAGGATGCCGATGACGGGTTTGCCGGCGAAGTCCTCCGTGTCGTAGCCCATCTGCTTCGTGCGCGAACGGTGGCCGAAGGAGCGGAGGTCGTCGGGGCCGAACCAGCGGTGGCTGCGGAGTTCTTCGGGGCGTTTACGCGTCGGGCTCATGGGATCAACTGCGGGAAACTACGGGAGCCGTCGAAGCGGATGCAATCGCGGTCGCGAAAGGGCCGCAGGCCATCGGCTTCAGGCGGCGGGATCGAGGATGACGCGGAGCTTTTCCTGGAGGTCCTCGATGCGGAACGGCTTCTGGAGAAAGCCGGCCAGACCCTTTCTTG
The DNA here is from genome assembly GCA_043775315.1 of Verrucomicrobiota bacterium. Classification (GTDB taxonomy): domain Bacteria; phylum Verrucomicrobiota; class Verrucomicrobiia; order Limisphaerales; family CANJSG01; genus CANJSG01. The sequence goes on along the minus strand of JAYVSO010000042.1, from coordinate 38,275 downwards.
TGAAACGGTTGATCGCCTCCTGTTCGTTGAAGCCGCTCATCAGGAGAACCTTCACGTCGGGACGGATCAGGCGCAGTTCGCGGAAAGTTTCCGCGCCGTCCATGCGGGGCATCGTCAGGTCCATGAGGACGGCGACGATCCCCTCGGTTTCCGTGAAGCGCATCAGTCCTTCACGTCCATCGCCGGCCTGCACGGCGGTGAAGCCGAGCTGTTCCACCATCTTGACGGCGACCCGCCGCACGTTCTCCTCGTCGTCCACCACGAGGATGGTGCCTGCCCCCCTCCAGTGGTTGCGCGGTTTCGGCGCCGCGGCCGCGGCCATCGGGGCTTCGCCCGACATGGGCAACAGCACCTTGAACGTGGTTCCCTGGCCCGTTTCGCTGTAGATCTTGATGGTGCCCTTGTGTCCCCGGACGATCCCGAGCACGGCGGCGAGCCCCAGGCCGCGGCCGGTGAATTTCGTGGTGAAGAAGGGGTCGAAAACGCGGGCCAAAACCTCAGGGGCCATGCCGCAGCCGTCGTCGCCCACCTCGATGAAGCAGTAGCGCCCCGGCACCAGGTCGGCGGCGTTGAAGGTGGTGGCAAGGTAGGCGTCAGTCGCGTCCAGTTCACCCGTGTGGATGGTGACGTGGCCGTCCCGTTCGCCGATGGCCTCCGATGCGTTGATCACCAGATTCATGACGATCTGGCGGATCTGGGTCGCATCGCCGCGCACCGCGGACACGGGATCGGCGAGCTGGAGCATCAGACGGACGCGTTTGCTGATCGAGGCCTGCAGGAGGCTGGTGGTCTCGGTGACGAGTTCGCTGAGATCGATGTCCTCCAGGACGAAACGGCCCTTCCCCGAGTAGGCCAGCATCTGCTTGCACAGGTCGGCGGCCCTCTTGGCGGATTTCTCGATCTGCTCCACGTAGACATGGATCGGGGAGGCGGGTGAAAGCTCCGTCCTGGCCAGCGACGCGTTGCCCAGCACGCCGGTCAGCAGGTTGTTGAAATCATGGGCGATGCCGCCTGCGAGCACTCCGAGGCTCTCGCGTTTCTGCGCGTCCAGCAGCTTGCGTTCGACCTTGAGGTGCTCCTCTTCGGCGCGTTTGGTGGCGGAGATGTCGATGGATGCCCCGACGGCCCCGCGCACCCGTCTCTCCTCGTCGAACAAGGGCGCGGCCGACGAAAGCAGGGTGATCCTCGTGCCGTCCTCGAACACGACTTCCTCCTCGACGGCCCGGATGACCTTGCCGCTTCTGGCGGCGACTTGGATCGGGAGCTCGTCCGGCGCGAGTTCATGGTCTCCGCGGAAGACGCGGAAATTCTTCGGCCGTTCATGGTCCGGCCCGCTGAGCGAGGCGTTCGCGTCCTTGTCGAGCCGCAGGATTTCGGTGAAGGCGCGGTTGGTGCGGATGTGGAGGCAGGAGGGGTCGCTGGCGATGCCGATGCCGACCGGGATCACGTCCAGAAGGGCTTCAAGCTCCTCCACTCTCTGCGACAGCCGCATGTTGAGCCGCCGCACCTCCTCTTCCGCCTTGCGGCGTTCCTCGGCTTCCTTGCCGAGTTTTTCCGCCAGGCGCATCACCCCGGGGATCTCCATGGCGTGGGGCAGGATGCGGACCACGGCGAAGACCGTGGCCCAAGAGACCACGGCGGTGACGACCTTGGCCAGGCCGGAGAGCCGATACCATGGATTCCAGAACAACGTGGCGTCGATGAGATGGACCAAACCGCAGGCGAGGATGAACGAGGCGAAGAGCCAGTAGATCCTGGGATAGCTCAAGTCCTGGCGGCGACGCATCAGCAGGACGATGGCCAGGGGCATCGCGGCGTAGGCGGCCGCGATCGCGAGATCCGAGGCGATGTGGAGCCAGCCGTGCGCCTGGGACCAGTGGCCGCACGTCCATCGGGCCGGGAAGTCCGAGGTGTCGAACAGTTTTTTGAAGAACTCAAGCATGGCTTCTGCGTTTGATGTTACCTACCGGTTCCGTGCCCGAATAAGTCCGGGCGTTCGAACCACGGTCCATGATCAGGACCGCACCGGTCCGTAGAGGTGCCAACGACTGCCAAAGAGCGAACGACCAACGCTTTGCGTTTATTGGACCTTGCGCGCAGGTTTTACCACAAAAATGACCGGTGAAGTGCTTTTCAATGTCAGCCGCCGAGGTGACGAGGCAGACGCATCCTGTGAACCCGGGCTTTCGCCTCGTCACTGGGGCGGCTACGCGGCTTCAGGCCCGCAGCCTCATCAGCAGGTCCTTGCTTTCGACGGTGTCGCCGACCTGGCAGTGCAGTTCCGCGACGACGCCATCGACGGGCGCGGTCACGGTGGTCTGCATCTTCATCGCTTCCATCATGAAGAGCTTGTCGCCCTTCACCACCTTCTGGCCGACGGTCACGGCGATGGTGCTGACGAGGCCGGGTATGGGTGCGCCGATTTGGAGGGCGTCGGCGATGTCGGCCTTGAGACGGGTCTTGGTCTGGGGCGCGACCTTCTTGTCGGCGATGAACGCCTCGCGGGTCATCCCGTTCAGCTCGTAGCTGACGGTGCGGCGGCCGTCCTTGTCGGGATCACTCACGCTGATGAGGCGGATGACGAGGGTCTTGCCGGCCTCGATCTCGACGCCGATCTCCTCGCCCCTGCGCAGCCCGTAGAAGAAGGCGTGCGTGGGCAGGACGCTGACGTTGCTGAACTCGCGGTCGTGCTTGGCGAAGTCGAGGAAGACCTGCGGATACATCAGGTAGCTCCAGACCTCGTCGTCGGTGGCCTCGCGCTTGAGCTTCTCGGCAAGTTCCCTGCGGATCTTGTCGAAGTTCGCGGGCGTGGCGACCGCGCCGGGGACAACTCCCTTCTCGAAATTCTTCTTCGCTTCAGCGGCGCGCTTCTCGCCCAGGACGACCTTCTGCACGTCGGCCGGCCAGCCGCCTTCGGGCCAACCGAGTCCTCCGCTGAGCATGTCGATGACGCTCTCGGGGAAGGGCGTCGCGCCGGGTTCGAGATTGCCCACGTCGGATGTCTTGATGCCGCGGCTGAAGAGGAAGAGCGCCATGTCGCCGACGACCTTGCTGGACGGCGTGACTTTGACGATGTCGCCGAAAAGCTGGTTGACCTCGGCGTAGGTGCGGGCGATCTCGGGCCAACGGTGGGAAACACCCATGCTGGCGGCCTGTTCCTTGAGGTTGGTGTATTGGCCGCCTGGCATCTCGTGGAGATAGACCTCGGCGCTGCCGGTCTTCGGGGCTGTGTCGAAGGGCGTGTAGACTTCGCGGACCTTCTCCCAGTAGTCGGAGAATTCCTGGAGCGTCCCGCGGTCGAGCCTCGTGTCGCGCGGGGTGTTGCGGAGCGCCTCGGCCACGGAGTTCAGGTTCGGCTGCGAGGTGCTGCCGGACATGCTGGCGATGGCGAGATCGACGACGTTTACGCCGGCTTCGCTGGCCTGGAGAATCGAAGATGCCTGGACGCCGGCGGTGTCGTGGGTGTGGAAGTGGATCGGCAGTCCGATCTCTTCGCGGAGGGCCTTGACGAGCTTGCGCGCGGCGAAGGGGCGGCAGATGCCGGCCATGTCTTTGATCGCCAGGAAGTGGGCGCCCATCTTCTCCAGTTCCTTGGCGAGCTTGACGTAGTATTTGAGCGAATACTTGTCGCGCTTCTCGTCGAGGATGTCGCCGGTGTAGCAGACGGCGGCTTCGCAGATGGCGTGCGTGTCCTGCACGGCCTCCATCGCGACGCGGAGGTTCGGCAGGTAATTGAGCGAGTCGAAGATGCGGAAGATGTCCATGCCCGACGCAGCGGCGTGCTTCACGAAGCCGGCGACGACGTTTTCGGGATAGTTCGAATAGCCGACAGCGTTTGAGCCCCGGAAAAGCATCTGGAAACAGACGTTCGGCACCTTGGCGCGGAGGTCGCGCAGACGGGCCCACGGGTCCTCGCTGAGGAATCGCATGGCGGTGTCGAAGGTGGCGCCGCCCCACATCTCCAAGGAGAAGAGGCCGGTCTTGGCGTCGCCGAGGCGGTGGGCCAGGGCGTCGGCGCACGCGAGCATGTCGTAACTGCGGACGCGCGTGGCCATGAGCGACTGGTGGGCGTCGCGGAAGGTGGTGTCGGTGACGAGGAGGCGCTTCTGCTTCAGGGTCCACTCGGCGAACTTCTTCGGCCCGAGTTCCAGCAGCAGGTCGCGTGTGCCCTTGGGCAGCGGCGCTGTGCGGTTGAACTTCGGGCCGGGCGCGACGTCCAGGACCTTGGCCGGCTTGTAGCCCTTGGCGTGCGGGCTGCCGTTGACGATCACATTGCCGAGGAAGTTCAGCAGCTTGGTGGCGCGGTCCTTGCGGGACTTGAAGGTGAAGAGTTCCGGCGACGTGTCGATGAGGGTGGTGGTCGCCTGGCCGGTGCGGAACTGCTCGTGGCGGATGACGTTTTCGACGAAGGGAATGTTCGTCTTCAGCCCGCGGATGCGGAACTCGGAGAGAGCGCGCGACATGCGGTCCATCGCGATCTCGTAGGTCTGCCCGGAGGCGATGACCTTCACGAGCATCGAGTCGTAGAAGGGCGTGATGACCGCGCCGGTGTAGCCCATCGCGCCGTCGAGCCGGATGCCGAAGCCGCCGGGGGAGCGGTAGGCCAGGATCTTGCCGTAGTCCGGCATGAATTTGTTCTCCGGGTCCTCCGTGGTGACGCGGGACTGGATGGCGTAGCCGTTGCGCTGAACCTGGTTCTGCACCGGCATGCCGACCTCCTTGGAATGCAGCGCGTGGCCCTGGGCGATGAGGATCTGGGCGCGGACGAGGTCGAGGCCGGTGATAACTTCCGTGACCGTGTGCTCGACCTGGATGCGCGGGTTCATCTCGATGAAGAACCACTCATGCTTGTCGAGGTCGTAGAGGAACTCGATCGTGCCCGCGTTGTCATACTTCACCTCGCGCGCCATGCGGGCGGCGGCGTCGCAGAGCTCCTTGATGACGTGTTCCGGCAGGCCGAAGGACGGAGCCACTTCGATGACCTTCTGGTGGCGGCGCTGGACCGAGCAGTCGCGTTCGTAGAGGTGGATGACGTTGCCGTGCTTGTCTCCGAGGATCTGCACCTCGATGTGCTTCGCGCGGGGAATGTATTTCTCGAGGAAGACCGCGCCGTTGCCGAAAGCCCGCGCCGCTTCGCCCTGCGCCTCGTCGAGCAATCCGGCGAGATCCGCCTCCTGCTTCACCACTCGCATCCCGCGACCACCGCCGCCGAAGGCCGCCTTGATGATGAGCGGAAAGCCGATGTGTTTCGCCGCCTTGAGCGCTTCCTTGCGGTCGGAAATGGGTTCCTCGGTTCCCGGCAGGACCGGGACATTGATCCGTTGGGCCAACGCCCGCGCCGCCGTCTTGTCGCCCATCATCTCCAGAAGATGCGGGCTCGGTCCGACGAAGGTGATGCCGGCGTTGGCGCAGGCGCGGGCAAAGGCGGGATTCTCGCTGAGGAAGCCGTAGCCGGGATGGATCGCGTCCACGCCCTTTTCCTTGGCGGTGGCGACGATGCTCTCGATGTCGAGATACGCCGCGACCGGACCCTTGCCCTGACCGATCTGGTAGGACTCGTCCGCCTTGAAGCGGTGCAGGCAGAAGCGGTCCTCCTGCGCGTAGATGGCGACAGTCTTGAGCCCGAGTTCCGTGCCCGCGCGGAAGATGCGGACGGCGATTTCGGAACGGTTGGCGGCCATCAACTTCTTGAACGGCCTGATGGTTTTGTCGGAGGGGCTGGCGGCGGGTCGGTTCGGCATAAGCGCGTGTAAGTTCTAGGCAAGGTCCCGCCAAGTGCCAAAGAAAAGTTGAACGCTTCGGAAGTTGCGAATGAAGCCCGAGAACGTTCGCTTCTGTCCGCCGCGGCCTACGCCGGCTCCTGCTGGCTGATGCAGTGGAAGCTGCCCAGGCCCCAGATGAGTTCGCTGGAATCAAGGCCGATGACTTTGCGGTCGGGAAACTCGCGCTGGAGGATGTCGAGCGCGGCCTTGTCCTGCGGATCGCGGTAGGTCGGGACGATGACGCGCTGGTTGGCGATGTAGAAATTGGCGTAGCTCGCGGGCAATCGCTGGCCGTCGTATTCGATCCGGCGCGGCATGGGCAGATCGACGATGTGGAAGGGTTTTCCGTCTTGGTCCTTCAACATGCGGAGACGCTTCAGGTTCTCGTCCAGCATGAGAAAATTCTCATCCTTCGGATCCTTTTCCACCACGGTCACGATGGTCGTCGGGTTCACGAACCGGGACAGGTCGTCGATGTGGCCGTCGGTGTCGTCGCCCACGATGCCGTCGCCGAGCCAGAGGATGTTCGTCACGCCGAGGTAGTCCTTCAGATACTGCTCGATCTGCGGCTGCGTGAGGTGCGGGTTGCGGTTCTTGTTCAGCAGGCACGCTTCCGTGGTGAGCAACGTGCCACGTCCGTTGACCTCGATGGAGCCGCCTTCCATGACGATGCCGGGCGAGAAAAGCGGCAACCCGCGCAGCTTGGCGACGTGATGTGGAACGGCGTCGTCGAGGTCGTATGGCGGATACTTGCCGCCCCACGCATTGAAGCCCCAGTCGACGATGGCGCGCTCGTCTCGGCCGTCGTTACGGCGCTTCAGGAAGATCGGACCGTGGTCGCGGCACCACGGTTCGTAGGTGGGGAAGTGATGGAAGCGAACGCGCGCCAGCGGGACGCTGCGGTCGGTCAACAGTCCACGCACCCACTGCTCCATCTCGGCGTGCCAGACGTTGATGTTCACGTCCTCGACCTCGACGAGCGCCTTGATGAACTCGGCGTAGACTCCGGGCACGGGCTCATACTTGTCGGGAAAGCTGATGCCTTCCGGGCGCGGCCAGGACAGCCAGGTGCCGACGTGGGGTTCCCACTCGGCGGGCATGGAATAACCTAGCTGGGCGGGTGTCAGGTTCGAGGTCGCGGAGTTCAAAGCGGCGGAAGTTCTAGCGAGAGCTTCCGCCGGAAGGTAGAGGCAACTTGCGGGAAAATTCCTCAGCCCATCCAAGGCTGCCGACCCTTACGGCAGTCGCTCACCCATCGCCGTCTGGAGCAGTTCATACCAGTCCTCGCGGCTCAGGCTGATCTCGGTCGCCTTCACGGCGGCGCGGATGTTGTCCGGGTTGGACGAACCGATGATCGGCTGGATGCCGGCGGGATGTTTCATGAGCCACGCGAGGGCCATCTGCATGCGGCTGGCGCCGTGGCGGCGGCCGAGGCGGTCTAGCGTTTCCCGGACGCCGATGCGCAACGCGTGGCCGGGCATCGTGATGTCCAGGGGCCATTCCGTGACGAGGCGTCCGCCGTTGAGCGGGCTCCACGCCATCGGCGTGACGCGCTCGGCCATGCACTGGTCGAGCGTGCCGTCCGTGAAGGGGGCATGGGCCAGCAGGCTGATCTGGACCTGGTTGACGAGGAGCGGGAACGGGCAGGCCTTTTGCAGTGTGGCGAACTGCGACGGGTTGAAGTTGCTCACGCCGAACTCGCGGACCTTGCCCTGTTCACGAAGCGTGGACAGCGCCGAGGCTACTTCCGCCGGGTCCATCAGGAAATCCGGACGATGCAGGAGGAAGACGTCGAGCGTGTCCACGCCGAGGCGCTGCAACGAGCCCTCGCACGAGCGCAGGATGTGGTCGCGGCTGAAGTCGTAGCGATACGGGGCGTCGTTGTCGGGATCGCCCTTCTTGCGCACGGCGCACTTGGAGACGAGGACGATCTTCTCCCGCATTCCGGACACTTCCTTCAGCACCTTGCCGAAGACGGTCTCGGCCGCGCCGCCCGAATAGACGTCCGCGAGGTCGAACAGCGTGTAGCCGGCCTCGTAGGCGGCAAGGACCGCGCGGCGAGCTCCCGCTTCGCGTTCCGGCGTAACCTGGTCCGGGCTGTTGATGCTGAAGATGCGCCAGCAGCCGTAGGCGAGACGGCTCGTGACCAAACTGCTCCTCCCGAGGGTGATCGTCTGCATGTGGATGGTCGGGAACCTAGTTAATGCCCCGCAACGCGCTAGCAGATTGTGCGGATCGCGGGTGTGCCCGCACAATCTGCCGGTGGTCAAACCGGGTTCAGCCGCCAGAAGGTCGCGTTGAGCACCGTGGCGAAGGCGACCCAGGCGAGATACGGCACGAGCATCCAGGCCGCCGGCCGGTCGATGCGGCGGAAGGCGAGGGCGGTCGCGAGGATGGCGAACCACAGGACGTTGATCTCAAAGAAGGCGAGGTCCATCCGGTGCAGGCCGAAGAACAACCACGACCACGCCGCATTGAGCACGAGCTGGAAGGCGAACACACCCAACGCCACTGGCGCCCCGCGAAAGCCGGCCTTGCGCCAGACACGCCAGACACGCCAGACACGCCAGGCCGCCACGGCCATCATCGTGTATAGCAGCGACCAGACCGGGCCGAAGATCCAACCCGGCGGATTCCACGACGGTTTGTTGAGGGCGGCGAACCAGTCACCAGGACCGAACTGCGAACCGATCGCGCCGGCGCTGAAGCTGGCGAGGAGGAACCCGGCGAGGCTGAAAAGGTTTTTGGCGGTCATGGTGAGCGGTAGCAAAAGCTGGTGTATGGGAATACATGTTTCAACCCGTCATCCTGCAAGGCAGGGCAAAGCTGCTCCTTTGCTTTATAGATGCTGGCACCTAAGGCTCCCGTCGCAGGACCGCAGTTTGGGTCGGCGGATATTTATCTGCTTAAGCCAACCGAGTTGGTGAAGGGGCCTGCTGAAACCAATATTTGCTGCCTTTCAAAGCGAGAACGCCATCCATCATTCACGGAACTTGGAAGTCGATCATGCCAGCCTTTCTGCTCTATCCATTGAACCAACTTGGCTTCCGCGGTCCACGGAACTGCCCGGGCATGTATCCACCAATTCGTCGTTGAGCTTGGAATGATGGCGTGCATCCGGAAGTGTCCTCCAGCCGCAATCGTCTGGTCTCTTAGAACAATTGCTTCTGTGAATCCCTCTGGAGTCCTGGGTCCCTCCCATCCTTCTGCGTATTCCGTGATGCACCGACCAAAAACATAAGCGGCAACTTGGCCTGAATTCGTCAACTCGATCTCGGCGATCCATGCTCCGTTGGTTGCGGTCACTGAATGCAGCTTCCAGGCAAGCTCAGGCTTCCTTGAAGGCCAGAAGGCAACCAGCCCAATGAGAAAAACGAAGATAGCAAAGCCGCCAATGCAGAACTTGGCACCGCGACTTCTGAGGCTGAACTTCATTGGGCGTCTGGTGCGATCTACTCCTCCGCGTTCGCCACGAGCTTGGCGATGACGCTGAGGTCTTCGAGGGTGGTGGTGTCGCCCTTGATGTCCTGGCCGCTGGCGATCTGCTTGAGGAGGCGGCGCATGATCTTGCCGGACCTCGTCTTGGGCAGGGCTTCGGCGAAGCGGACTTCGTCGGGCTTGGCCACGGGACCGATCTCCTTGCCGATGTGGTTGCGGAGTTCGTTCTTCAGTTCGGGATGGGCCTTGATGCCGGTCTTGAGCGTGACGAAGCAGACGAGGGCCTGGCCCTTGAGTTCGTCCGGGCGGCCGACGACGGCGGCCTCGGCCACGCTCGGATGGCTGACGAGCGCGCTCTCGATCTCGGCGGTGCCGATGCGGTGGCCGGCGACGTTGAGCACGTCGTCGATGCGGCCGACGATCCAGAAATATCCGTCCTTGTCCTGCCGGCAGCCGTCGCCGGTGAAGTAGCTGCCTTTGACCTCGGTCCAGTAGGTTTCGACGAAGCGTTTCGGGTCACCCCAGATGCCGCGCAGCATGGAAGGCCAGGGTTTGCGGATGACAAGCTTGCCGCCGGAGTTCTTGGGCACGGCCTTGCCGGCGTCGTCCACGACTTCGGGCAGGATGCCGAAGAAGGGCAGGGTGGCGGTGCCGGGTTTGGTGGGCGTGGCGCCGGGCAGCGGGGTGATCATGATGCAGCCGGTCTCGGTCTGCCACCAGGTGTCCACGATGGGGCAACGTCCGCCGCCGACGATCTTGTGATACCACATCCACGCCTCGGGATTGATCGGTTCGCCGACGCTGCCGAGAAGGCGGAGGGAGGAGAGGTCGTGCTTCTTCGGCCACTGATCGCCCCACTTCATGAAGGCGCGGATGGCGGTGGGCGCGGTGTAGAGGATGGTGACGCCGTATTTGGCGATGATGCGCCAGAAGCGGTCGGGTTCGGGCCAATTGGGCGCGCCTTCATACATGAGGGCGGTGGCGCCGTTGGCCAGCGGGCCGTAGACGATGTAGCTGTGGCCTGTCACCCAGCCGACATCGGCCGTGCACCAGTAGACATCCTCGGGCTTGAGATCGAAGACGTATTTGGAAGTGAGCTTGGTCCCGAGCAAATAACCCGCGGTGGTGTGGAGAATGCCCTTGGGTTTTCCCGTCGAACCGCTGGTGTAGAGGATGAAGAGCGGGGCCTCGGAATCCATCTTTTCGGCCGGGCAGACGTCCGAGACGTATTCCAGCTCGCGATGCCACCAGACGTCGCGGTCCTCGGTCATGTGGACTTCGTTGCCGCAACGACGGACGACCACGACCTTCTGGATGGTCTTGGCTAGGAGTTCACCGTTGGCGTCCTTGATGAGGAGCGCGTCGTCCACGTTCTTCTTCAACGGAACGACCGCACCGCGCCGGTAGCCGCCGTCCGCCGTGACGATGAGCTTCGCGCCGCAGTCGAAGACGCGATCCGCGACCGACTGCGCGCTGAAGCCGCCGAAGATGACGCTGTGGATCGCCCCGATGCGCGTGCAGGCCAGCATGGCGATGGCCGCCTCGGGAACCATCGGCAGATACAGGATGACGCGGTCGCCTTTGCCGACGCCGTTTCGTTTGAGGACATTGGCGAACCGGCAGACTTCGCGGTGGAGCTGCTTGTAGGTGAGGACACGTTCCTCGCCCGGCTTGCCATCGGTGGCGGGTTCGCCTTCCCAGATGAGCGCGGCCTTGTTGGCGGTGGCGGTGCCGAGCCATTTGTCGAGGCAGTTGGCGGAGACGTTGAGTTTGCCGCCGATGAACCATTTGGCGAAGGGCTCCTTCCACTGGAGCACCTTGGTGAAGGGCTTCTGCCAGACGAGTTCGGCCTCGGCCTGCTTCTTCCAGAACTTCTCCGGCGACTTCACGGACTCGGTCCAGAGCTTCCTGAATTGGGCCATCGACTTGATGTGCGCCTTGGCGGAGAACTCCTTGGAGGGCTTGAAGACGCGGGTTTCCTTCAGGTGGGACTCGATGTTGTCGGCCATAAATCGTGTTCGATGATTGGAAGCGGGCGGAGTCTTAGGGGCCGACTTTCCGAGGTCAAGAAGGCGGTCCCCCATGACGGCCGGCGGCGCCCCGCGCTGCTTCATCGGAAATGAAGGGAACGTGCAGGTCCTTGGGCATAAATTTTCCCGCGCTTCTCGGCGAAGAGAACAGGGTCGGGACCGATGAACCTCTGGCTGCCATTCGGCTGGCCCACGGTCCTGACCGTGCTCAGTCTCCGCTTTCTTGGGAAGCTGGTTGGCTGGCTTGAGGAATGCTAAAGTGGTTGGTGTGTCAGAATCCTTGATCGTGAGAGGCCGTCGACGACGGCTCATGGGGTCGCTGCTGCGCAGCGTTCTCGGGCGTCCGGATGGAATTCTGGGTCGCCTGGCCGTTCTCATCCTGCTCGTGATCGGGCGATCGCTTGTCGCAGGTCCGACGAACTCCATTCTCTTCGTCACCCAGGTGCCGATTCCCGCGGACTTCACGACCATCGGCTCCGTCTTTGGCAATCATCGGGCGACCCCCGACACCTCCGGGCGTGGCGGCGATCTCTACATCCGTTACCCGGACGGCACGGTCCGGAACCTGACGCGCGCGGCGGGCTATGGCGTCTACGGTCCCCAGCACACGAATGGCATCGCGGTCCGGCAGCCGTCGGTTCATTGGAGCGGAACGAAGGCCGTGTTCAGCATGGTCGTCGGCGCGCCGCGCAACCAATACGACTACGCGACGGTCAACTACTGGCAGCTCTACGAGATCACGAACTTCACCGATTCGGCCTCCATCCCCGTGATCACGCGGGTTTCCAACCAGCCCACGAACTACAACAACATCTCCCCGATCTACGGGACGGATGACCGGATCATCTTCACGAGCGACCGCCCGCGTGACGGCCAGCGGCATCTCTATCCGCAGTTGGACGAATACGAGGAGGCTCCGACGGTGAGCGGATTATGGAGCCTGCAGCCGGCGACGGGTGATCTGTTCCTGATGACCCACACGCCGAGCGGCGCGTTCTCGCCGCTTGTCGACAGCGCCGGTCGCGTCATCTTCGTCCGCTGGGATCACCTCCAGCGCGACCAGCAAGCCGACTCCGACGCCCAGAGCGCGTCGATCAACTACGGCACGTTCAACTGGAACGGCGAATCACCTTCGGCGGTCGCGACGACGAACCAGACGGAGGTTTTCCCGGAGCCGCGCACGGGGCGCAACGACCTGCTCGCCGGCACCGGTCTGACGGGCCACACCTTCAACCATTTCTTCCCCTGGCAGATCAACGAGGACGGGACGGAGGAGGAAACGGTCAACCACGTCGGGCGTCACGAGTTGGGAGGCAGCTACGCCAACGCGACGTTCAACAACGATCCGAACATCCAGGATCTCTATTATTTCGGGAACCACTACAACACGAATACGGTCTCGAACTTCCTCCACGTCCGCGAAGATCCGAACACGCCGGGACTCTTCTACGGCGTCGATGCGCCCGAGTTCGGCAGCCACGCGGCGGGGCAGATCGTGTCTCTCACGGGCGGCACGAATCTGAACGCCTCGCAGATGCGGATCACCTACCTCACGCCGCGTTCGACGCGGACCTACGCCTCTTCGCCGGCGACCATTCCGCCCGACCACACCGGTCTCTACCGCAATCCGCTGATGACCACCGACGGTTATCTCATCGCGGCCCACACCGCTTGGGCCCTCTATGAAAGCGGCGGCGGAACAACGGCGTTTCCGTCCTCCAACTACGACCTGCGACTGAAATTTCTCCAGCTCACAGGCGGCTTCTACGGGCCGGGTGCGCCGCTGACGCCGGGCCTCACCAATCGGGCGTCCTACTGGAATCCGGACTCCCTCGTCACCCATACCAACAACCTGTGGGAGCTTGACCCCGTCGAAGTGGTCTCCCGTCCGCGACCGGCGCGTTTGCAGTCGCACGTCGCCGCGCCGGAACAGGCCGCGTTCGCCGCCGCCAACGTCGACGTTGCGGGATTTCAGAACTATCTTCGAACCCACGACCTCGCGCTGATCGTCAGCCGTGACGTGACCACGCGGGACAAGGCCGACCGGCTCCAGCCCTTTAATCTGCGGATCTCGGGAACCAATCATCAGACTGTCGGCGCGTCGGGGAAAATCTATGACGTCGCCTGGTTGCAGATCTTCCAAGGCGACCTTTTGCGCGGCTTGAACTATGGCAATCCCGCCAGCCCACGCGCCGGTCGTCGGGTCCTGGCGCAGCACCTCCATGACCCGGCCGCCGACAATCCGGCTCCGCCCGATGCGCCTCTCGCCAGCACCCAATTGGGTCCCGACGGTTCGATGGCCGCGCTCGTTCCGGCCAGACGCGCATTGTCCTGGCAGCTTACCGACACCAACAACGTGGGCGTCGTGCGCGAACGCTATTGGCTGACCTTCCAGCCGGGCGAGATCCGCACCTGCGCGAGTTGCCACGGGGTGAACACCGCCGACCAGGCCAACCACGCCGCGCCCACCAACACGCCCTTGGCCTTGATCAGGTTGCTCACCCATTGGAAGACGAACTCCACAGTGCAACCGGCCGTAGCCAGCAATCTTGGCACGAACCATTTTCAGGTCGCCTTTACCCGCCGGCCTGCCGAATCGGGAGTCACCTACCACGTCCAGGCGTCGACGAACTTTTCCAACTGGTCCGACATCGCCAGCTATTCCGGGACAAACATCGTCCTGTCGTCCCAAGCCGCCGAGGTCTCGCGGACGGGTGCGCCGAACGAGACGGTGGTCGTGCGCGACAAGTTCGGAATCACGAGCCAGTCAGCGCGGTTCCTCCGGGTCAACGTGACGCGCCCCTGACGTGACTGGCCCGCCGAGAACGATGCCGTAGGAACCGAGTTGCGCGCCGGCCCGATAGTGCTTAAACCGTCGGGCGTGAAACTCCCCTCATCGGTTTGGACCACGTGCCTGCTCGCGTGCGTCGCGCTGCAAAGCGGCGCTCAAGGCTTCGCCCTCAAGGACGGTGACCGCGTCGTCTTCTACGGCGACAGCATCACCGACCAACGCCTCTACACGACGTTTGCCGAGACCTTTGTCGTCACACGCTTTCCCAAGCTGGATGTCAGCTTCGTCCATTCAGGATGGGGCGGCGACCGCGTGACCGGTGGCGGCGGCGGCCCGATCGACACGCGGCTACGCCGCGATGTGTTCGCCTACAAACCCACCGTGATGACGATCATGCTGGGCATGAACGACGGCTCCTACCGCGCGTTCGATGAAGGCATCTTCGGGACTTACTCGAAGGGCTACCAGCACATCGTCGACTCCGTGAAGGCGACCCTGCCCGGCATCCGCATCACGGCCATCCAGCCGTCGCCGTTCGACGACGTGACCCAGCCTCCGAAGTTCGAGGGCGGCTACAACGGAGTGCTCGTCCGCTACAGCCAGTTCGTGAAGGAGCTGGCCTCGCGCGAGAAACTGGGCGTCGCCGATCTGAACGGACCCGTCGTGGCGGCGTTGGAGAAAGCCAAGGCCACGGATCCCGAAGGCGCGAAGAAGATCATTCCCGACCGCGTGCACCCCGGACCCGGTGGACACCTGCTGATGGCCGCGGAACTCCTGAAGGCATGGCAGGCCCCGGCGCTGGTTTCGGCCGTGGAACTGAATGCCCGCTCGGGCAAGATATTGGGGGCGAAGGGAGCCAAGGTCTCGGACGTGAAGACCGGAGCAGAAGTGTCCTGGACCCAGTTGGACGACGCGCTGCCGATGCCGGTCGACATGAACGATCCGGTGATCGCGCTGTCCGTGAAATCGTCGGACTTCATCCAGGCGTTGAACCAACAGATCGTGAAGGTCACTGGACTCTCCGCCGCAAACTACGTCCTCAAGATCGACGGGACGGAAGCGGGTTCGTTTACCAAAGAGCAGCTGGCCGAAGGGATCAACCTTGCGACCCGTTCAACCCCGATGGCGAAGCAGGCCGCCGAAGTCCACAAGCTCACGCTGCTGCACAACAACACCCACTTCCAGCGTTGGCGCCAGATCGAGGTCCCGCTAGGAGAACCCAAGGCGGCCAAGGTGCGCCAGGCGGTCAAAGACCTGATTGCCGCGTTGGACTACGAGGAAGCCGGACAGGTCAAAGAGCAGCGGGCCGCCGCCCAGCCCAAGCCGCACCAGTTCCAGTTGAGCGCGAACTGAAGCTCGGGAACTCGGCCGCGCGAAGAATTCGAAGTGGGCTGACCGGGAGAACGCCAGGGTCGGAGCGCCTACGGATCAACTGAGAATCTCCCGGATTCTTTCGCCGTGGTCCATGTCGAGGCGCTTGCGGCCGGGGACTTCGAGCTTGTGGGAATCGAGACCGAGGAGATGGAGCACGGTGGCATGGATGTCCGTGACGTAGCGGCGGTTCACGGCGGACTGGAAACCTATCTCGTCCGTCGCTCCGTAGGTGGTGCCACCTTTCACGCCGGCGCCGGCCATCCATGCAGAGAAGGCCTGCGGATGATGATCGCGGCCGGTGCCTTCCGCCCCGGGTGATCGGCCGAACTCTGTGCCAAACACGACAAGTGTGTCCTGCAGCATGCCGCGCTGTTTGAGGTCCTTGAGCAGTCCCGCGATCGGCTGGTCCACCTGCGCGGCGAGCTTGGTGTGGTTCGACTTGATCTCCGAATGGGCGTCCCAATCGCCGCCGCCGCCGCCGCCGTGGAACAACTGCACGAAGCGGACGCCGCGCTCGATGAGGCGTCGCGCGGCGAGGCATTGCTCACCGAAGACTTTGCACTCTGGCTTGTCGATCCCGTAGAGCTTGCGGGTGGCTTCGGATTCCTTTTCAAGCTGGAGCGTCTCGGGAATCGACATCTGCATCTGGAACGCGAGTTCGTAGGATTTGATCCGGGCTCGGAGGTTCTGGTCGTCGGGATAGTCGATGCCCGCGAGGTGGTTCAGCTTTCCAAGCAGGCTCAGGTTTGCCGCCTGTTCCTCCTGAGACACGCCTTCCGGCGGCTTGATGAACGGCAGGGGTTTCTTGGCGTCGACGTTCAGACGGACTCCGCCGTGCTCCGGTCCGAGATAGGCCGCGCCGTGGGTGAAGGCGCCGCCGCAGCAGTCGCCTGTGGGCACACCGAGCACGACATACTCCGGCAGATTTTCGTTCAGCGTTCCGAGGCCATAGGTGACCCATGACCCGATGGTCGGGTGTTCCAGTTCGCGCGGATGCCGTCCGGTCTGCCAGGTGAGCTGCGCGCCATGGTCGTTGTGGATGGTCCAGAGCGAGCGCACCACGGCGAGGTCGTCCGCGCATTCGCCGACGTTCTTGAACCAGTCGCCGACGACAAGGCCGCTGTCGCCGTAGGTCTTGTAGCCTGCCTGGAGCGGCATGATGACCTTGCGGTTTCCGTGCGCCGGATTGGCTCCGATGACATCCTTGCCCTCGGTCCCGAGCACGTCTTTGTAGGGCGTTTCGCTGATGGATTTGCCGGCGTATTTGTTGAGCTCGGGCTTCACGTCGAAGCTCTCAAGGTGGCTGACACCGCCACAGAGGAAGATCCAGATGACCGACTTGGCCTTCGGGGCGAAGTGGGGGTTTCCGGTGGGTGGGTGCCATGCGGAATCGTCGGCTCGCGCGATGCCGTCCCGGAACATCATCGCGCCGAGTGCGAGACCTGTGAAACCCATGCCGGTGTCGGCAAGGAATGACCGCCGGCTGATGCCGGAACATCCTTGGCTGTTCTGATGGTTTGGATTCATCGGATGGTCACAAAGTCGTTGTGGTTGAAGAGCACGGTCACTAGGGCTTCGCGGGCCCGGATCGCGGTGGAACTTGCCGTTCGGGCCTGGAGGAACTCGCGGCAATGGTCCAGTTCGGCGGCGGTCGGACGGCGGGCGATGATTCGTTCAAACGCGGAACGGGCGAACGCGTCGGGATCTTCGCCGGATTCAGCGGACAGACGCTTGGCCAAAGTCTTTGCCTCACTGGTCGTGAGTTCGCTGTTGGCCATGGCGAGGGCCTGCTGCGGAACCACCGTGGGTCGGCGGATGTAGCATTCGGTCACGGCCGGCCCGTCGAAGATCTTCAGGAACTCGACTTCCTTCTCCGCCGCCTGCCGGAGGTAGATGCTCCGGCGTTTGGATTTAAGGCCGAGGTTGTTGTCGATGTCCGGCCCGCCCATCGAAAAGTCCAGGCTTCCGCCCACGTAGAGCATGTTGTCGCGGACCACTTCGGCTTCCATCCGCCGGGAGTTCATGCGCCACAGGAAGGTGTTGTCCGGGTCGAGTTTCGCGTTGGCGATGTCGGGCGTGGAAGCCATCCGATAGGCGGTGCTCGTCACGATCAGACGGTGCATCTCGCGTGTGCTCCAACCGCGGGCCATGAATTCGGCCGCCAACCAATCGAGGAGTTTGGGCTGCGATGGAGGTTTGCCGTTGCGTCCGAAATCATTCGGCGACGGCACGAGGGCCTGCCCGAAGTGGCGGAGCCAAATCTGGTTCGCGGCCACGCGAGCCGTCAGCGGGTTGTTGGTGCTGCCAAGCCAATTTGCCAAGGCCAGACGTCGGCCGGTGCTCTTCGTGGGGTAGGTCTTCGTCCCGCGCGGCTTGAAGGCGACATCGGCCGGGCTGTCAACCTTGGCCTCGGCGTCCGCCAAAAGCTTCGCGGCTTCTCCAGTCTTTTTCTGCGCCTCGGCCAGTGCTTTCAACGCTTTCTCGGCGGCCTGCTTGGTCGCGTCGACAGATTCGACCTTGTTCGTAGACACCTGCGGGACCGCATTGGTCAAGGTGGCGAGTTTCGCTGAAGCATCGTCCGCCTTCGTTCGGGCGTCCCCCTCGGCGGTCTTGCTCAGGTGGTGTTTCAGTTTTGCATCCGCCAGGGACGACAACCGCTGCTGCACCACCGCGTTCGTGGCGGCGACTTTCCAGGGTTCGGAGTTTTTCTCTCCTGCGTCATCCAATCGCTCGGTCTCGATCAATGCCTCCAACGCGGCTCGCTGCGATTGGGCGATGTCGACAAGCAGCTTCCGCTCGACGGCGATCGTTTCGTTGGTCGCGGTCGCGACCTTCTTCTTCGCCTGTTCAACTGCGGAGTCCGCCGCAGCCAGCGCGTCATGGTAGACGAACTCCCGATGATCCGGACGCGCTGCCTGCCACGGCAGGGAAACAGGCTGCACGACAAGCGACCCACCCAATGACTTTGGCACGCCGGGTTCCATGATGCGGTTCGTGTCCGGCTTCCGCTCGTCGCCTCTATGCAGGAAGTAGGTCAACGAGTTCGTCGCCGTGTCGTAGGCGCGGACGAGGCCGGCGTTCAAACGGTTCGTGTCGCCTGGCGCAGGATCCGTGCGCACCCAATGCGGCTCGAAGATGGCGCGCATCTGGTAATACTCCACCTGCGAAATCGGATCGAACATGTGGTCGTGGCATTTCGCGCAACCCATGGTTACGCCGAGGAAGGCCTGCGAGGTGTGCTTCACCGTGTCCTCCAGCCACTGCTCGCGGCTCAGCATCTTGTAATTCCGGACCAGGAAGCCGGTGGCGCGAAGCGCGTTGGTGTCCTGCGGCGCCATCTCGTCGGCGGCGAGCATCTCCGTCAGCATGCGATCGTAGCCCTTGTCGGCGTTCAGCGACTCGACGATCCAATCGCGCCACTTCCAGATGTGCGGCTGGCTGTCGCGGATCTGGTTGCCTCCGCTCCATCCGGCCCAGTCGCTGTAGCGCCACACGTCCATCCAGTGCCGGGCCCATCGCTCGCCGTGGCGCGGGTCGGCGAGAAGGCGATCGACGGTTTTTTCGTAAGCTTCGGGCGAGGTATCCCGTTCAAACGCGGCCAGCTCTTCCGGGGTGGGCGAAAGTCCGATCAGATCGAGATAGACCCGGCGCAGCAGGAGTTCCTTCGGCGCCTCCGGCCGTGGTTTCAGGCCGCGCGCCTGATGTTCAGCGGCGATGAAGGCGTCGATGGGATTGCGGATCGGGAACACGGCCGATGAATCCGCCCTCTTGGGTCCGGGCTTCCGGGTGCCTGTGGCCTTGCTTTTGACGGGCACCTTTGGGCGGACTACCGGCTCGAACGGCAGCCAACGATAGGAGGCCAGAAATTTTTGAAACTCCCCGCGCTTGGCCTTGGCTTCGGCCAGTTCCTTCTTGCCGGGCGTGTCCTTGGCGTCGCCGGGATTATGCCCCAAGAGCAGCTCCGTTTCGTTGTCGACGCCGTCGTGGTCGGAGTCCTCGCGAGCGATCGATTGGAGCCGGGCGGGGATGTCCTTCTTCTTCCCGTCAGACACCAATTGTTTGCCGACAGCGCGAAGCCGCGCGCCGAACGGATTGTGAGGGAAATCTTCCAGGCTCTCCGGGCTCTTGTTCTCGCTGGGCAGATGGCAGGTGGTGCAGCGCGCCAGATTCTTTACCAGGAACTGGTCGTAGTGTTTTTCCAGCGCCGCCTTGTTGGCCGGCGTGGCGACCAGGGACGTGGCACCAATTGTCCAAACCGCTGCCAGCAGGAGGCTGGCGATGCTGACTCGCGGTGGTCGACGGCTCGTCGTCATGGTGTCCGGTAAGTGAAACGGTCGCGGCCCGAGTCTGCCCAACGCCGCAGTCACTCGCTTGATCCGAGTGCCGCAGATCACTTGGGCCGAGACGTGGGCTAGGGCGATTTGGGCAGGTCGCTCTGAGTGTTATGGACGATGCTCCTCGGTTCATCATCGAGCCAGACGAAAATCGCCTGTCGGTGACCTTGATGCGGCGGAACGGCCAACCGGTCATCGGCGTCTTCGCCAATCCCCGTTCGCCGACGTCCGGGCTCGAAAAGTTCTCCGACGGCCGCTGCCGTGTCGACACGCGCAGCTCAGACGGCGAGGCTTGTTCCGGCGACTTCAACGGGAACAACTATGATCGAGCCCATCCTGCTTACCACCGCCCGGGTTTCCACTTTTGACGGGAAGCGTCCGCTTACGGGAGCGAGCGGCTTTTTCTTCGAGCGGGAAGGCCGGCTCTTTCTCGTGACGAGCCGGCACGTGGTGATCGACGAGCCGAGCAAACACTTTCCCGACCGCCTCGAGATCGAGCTCCATACCGACGCGGTGAACCTTACCCGTTCGACCGGGCTGTCGGTCCTGCTTTACCGCGAGGGCAAGAGCGTCTGGCGCCAGGGCGCCGATTCCGGAGGCGAAATCGATGTGGCAGTGGTGGAGCTTGAACGCGCCGCACTTCCGGCCTCCGTCGTGATGCGGCCATTTACCCAGAAGCATCTGCAGCGTTCGCTGGACGAGGTGGAGGTGGGAACGCCCCTCCTCGTGGTCGGATTCCCGCTCGGATTCCACGACGCCGTGCACCACCTGCCCGTTGTGCGGCAGGCGGCGATCGCCTCGTCGTTCGGCCTGCGCTTCCAGGGTCAGGGCTATTTCCTGACCGACGCGCGCACGCACCGCGGCACGAGTGGCGCGCCGGTGGTGATGCGCCATCCCGCTGGCGACCCGACACTGCCGTGGAAGCTTCTCGGCGTGCATTCCGCGCGGATGGACATGGGCGGCCGGGACCTGAAACTCGACGAGTCTCTGGGGCTGAACTGCGCCTGGTATGCCGACATCCTTCTCACGCTCACCCGCTGAACCGCTGCGGGTGGTATTGCCACCGGCGGACCGCGGGTATCGGTCGCCTCGTCCGCGTCTCCTCCGTGTGGTCGCCGCAGTTTTCCTTTGAACCCCGTTTCAAGGCCGGCAGCATCCTCGTGTGTCCACGACCCCTGCAAAAACTCCCGAGCGGATCCCGGGTTCATCCGAAACCCTTGCGGACACGGCCCGAGTTCCCGCGCAGCGGGTCATGTCGATCGATGCCCTCCGAGGTGCGGACATGTTTTTCATCGTCGGCATGGAGGAAGTTTTCGAGGCGCTTTCGAAGATGTTCCCGATGACGCCGTCGCTGAACGACCGGGTCCAGCACGCGCCATGGGCGGGCTTTCATTTCTACGATCTCATCTTTCCGCTGTTCGCCTTCATCGTCGGGATTTCCCTGGTGTTTTCGCTGTCCAAGGCGGTCGCGATGGACGGCAAAGCCGCGACCTCTGTGAAGATCCTGAGGCGAAGCCTTACTCTCTACTTGCTGGGAGTCCTGACCTACCACGGAATCGCCGACGGCTTCGAGCATGTCCGGCTTCTGGGAGTGCTCCAAAGGCTCGCCATCTGCTCGTGCGCGGCCGGACTGGCGTTTGTCTGGATGAACACGCGGGCGCTCGTCGGGCTGACGATTTCGTTGCTGGTGGGTTACTGGGCGATGCTGACGTTCGTGCCCGTTCCGGGCTTCGGGGCAGGGGACTTCGCCGAAGGGCACAACCTGACAAACTGGATCGACAAGATGTATCTGCCCTTCCGGAAGTGGGACGGCGATCACGATCCGGAAGGTCTCCTGAGCACCCTGCCGGCGATTGCATCGAGCCTTTTGGGGGTGTTCGCCGGATTGCTGGTAAAGAACTCGTCCGTCGATCCCAGGCGGAAGGTCCGTTTATTGATCCTGTGGGGCTGTGCCGGAATTGGTGCGGGCCTGCTCTGGCATCTCCAATTTCCGGTCATCAAAAAGATATGGAGCTCGTCGTTTGTGCTGCTGACGGCCGGCCTGAGCGCCCTCCTGTTGGCGGGTTTCTACCACGTGATCGACATCAGGAACCACCGCGGGTGGTGCCGTCCGTTTGTCTGGATCGGAATGAACGCCATCACGATCTATCTGGTCGCCCATTTTGTGAAACTCGAAGCCATCGCCAAAGGCTTCGTCGGCGGCGAAGTCCATTCGTCGCTCGAAAATGTCCATCAGGGACTGGGAGCTTTGGTGACGGCTCTCCTTGCGCTTGGATTCTCGGTCCTGATTTGCCGGTTTTTCTTCAATCGAAAGATTTTCCTGCGGGTGTAGGCGCCGGGCATCGCCGCTTCTGATGGCGGCCGAACGGAGGTTCTCCTAACCGTTGAGATTGGATCGTTCGCGACGGGCGACTCCGGTGCGGTGCGCGGCTTCCTCGACCGCGGCGGCCACTGCCGGGGCCACGCGCCGGTTGAAGACGGACGGTATGATGTAGTCGGCATGGAGTTCGGTGTCGGTGATAATCGCCGCTATCGCGTGCGCGGCGGCGAGCTTCATCTCCTCGTTGATCGTGGAGGCCCGGCAGTCCAGTGCGCCCCGGAAGATCCCCGGAAAGCAGAGGACGTTGTTGATCTGGTTCGGATAGTCCGAACGGCCGGTGGCGATGACCTTGGCGTAGGGCGCGGCTTCTTCCGGGGTGATCTCGGGCGTGGGGTTGGCGAGGGCGAAGACGATGGGATCGCGGGCCATGCTTTGGACCATCGCGCTGGTAAGCACGCCTCCGGCGGACACTCCGAGGAACAGGTCCGCGCCTGCGATGACGTCGGCCAAGGAGCCGCGTTCGTCGGCGGGGTTGGTATCGTCGATCCACCATTGGATGCCTGCTTGGGTGCGCTCGCGATGGATGACCCCGTGGAGATCGCAGCCGATGAGCGTGCGAACTCCGGCGGTTGCGAGCATTTTGGCGCAAGCCGTTCCGGCAGCACCAGCGCCCGAAACCACCACGCGCGCTTCGGCCAGGCTTTTTCCAACAACCCGCAGCGCATTGATCGCGGCGGCGAGGACGACGACGGCGGTGCCGTGCTGGTCGTCATGGAAGACCGGGATATCCAGGGCTTCGCGCAATCTACGCTCCACTTCGAAGCAGCGAGGAGCCGAGATGTCTTCGAGGTTGATGCCACCGAAGCCCGGCGCGATGGCCTTCACCGCGGCGACGATCTCGTCGACGTTTTTTGTGTCGAGGCAGATGGGGAACGCGTTGATGTCCGCGAATTCTTTGAAGAGCATCGCCTTGCCCTCCATCACCGGGAGTGCGGCGGCGGGTCCGATGTCGCCGAGGCCGAGAACCGCGGTGCCGTCGGTGACAACGGCGATGGTATTCCGCTTGATCGTGAGGTTGAAGACCTTCGAAGGATCCTTGTGGATCGCCATGCAGACGCGGGCGACACCGGGAGTGTAGGCGCGCGAAAGGTCGGCTCGGGTCTGGATGGGGATCTTGCTCTTCACCTCGATCTTGCCGCCGATATGGAGCAGGAAAACCCGGTCGGACATCTGCATGAACGTGACGCCGGGCAGGCCTTTCACCGCATCCACGATCTTCTCGGCGTGCTGGTCGTTTCCGGCGGCGATCGTGATGTCCCGCACGAGTTGATCAAAGCCAGCCTCGACGATGTCGATGGCGCCGATGCTGCCGCCGACGGCGCCGATGGTCGAGGTGACCAGGCCGAGCACGCCGGGTTTGTTGGCGAGCCCGAGGCGAAGGGTGATGCTGTAGCCGTCCGTGGGAGGGGGATTCATGGGATAGGAGATGGAAAGAAATGGAGTTGAGATCTGCCTGCTCCAATCAAAGGCCGAAAGGGCGTCCGATTTGTCGGGGGCGGAACTGATCCTGGAACAGGACGACTCCATCACCGGACGTCCGACAGGATCGTGGGAGTGTCGTTACCGAACCGCGAAACAGTGCACAGCCGTTTCGATTTGGGGCCGAGCTTCCAGCAAGGTTTAGCTGAGTGAGGAATTTGGAGTCAGTTTCCGACCCTAAAACTGCCCGGTCGAGGAGAGGTGGGTCAGATACGTCCATTTTCTTGGAGGATGATGTCCGGCACCCGGTTTTTGGTCCATGCGGAATACGGGTATTAGGAGAGGCCCGCACTGGGTGAATCGGACCTTGGCTCCCCGCCGGAGGCGATCCACTTGCGACGTCCCGGACCGGGGTCTTGCATCCGGGTTGCGTTTTGGCTGGCCGGAATTTCCGGCATCTCGGGCGACGTGGTGGAAGGGCGCACCAGTTCGTCGTCTGCCCGTCGTCTCCAGACTGCTCGCGAACGCGGCCAATCTAAAATTCGTCTCTAGGTTCTTTGTTTCGGCGGAAGTCAGTTTTGCGTTTTGCCGTGGGCGTGCGGTTTCGGCTTTTCTGTTTGCTGTCGCACTTGAGACGGTTGTCCTGAAAGTGGGCTTGACTGCACAGAATCAGATGGGCAAGGATCTTTACAGCCCGGGATAATGTTTCAAATCTGGGTTCTGTTTCGTCTGACGCGCCCAATCCTAACATCACCCAAAATCATGAGATTCATCTCCCGCCTTTCGTTACCGAGGACCCTCGCCGTGTTCCTCGCCGCCGCATGCTGGATGCAAAGCGCGAATGCCGGCACCAAAGGTTCGCTGATCAATACGTTTGGGCGGGGCGTCGCGGTGAACACCGTCGTCTACAATGGCGTCACCAACACCGCCAAGAGCACTCTCACCAGTAACCCGAGCTCGGCAGTTTACGATTTTAACAATCCGCTCGACGGACTCGACCCAGCGGACCCCTCTGTCACGCAAACAAGCCTACCGTCCGGAACGCCCAAAGAAGTCTACAGCCGGAGTCTCGGCACCGCCCCCGGTGTGTGGACATGGGATGCGTTTGTGATGGATGGCGCCACGGCGGACAACCCGGCCCTGACGGCGAAACTGCCCATTGTTCCCGCCGGATTCGCGAAGTATAAAGTGAAGTCCACGTCGTTCGTGGATGGCCTGAACAAGATCGGCTATCTGGCGCTGGAAGGATTTGCCACCAAAGGCGCCGGCGTGTGGCTCCGGGCCATTGAGTTCAAGGGAAATGGCGACCCCTTGGACATAGAAGACCTTGTAGCCAACGGCACCCTGAAGGGCGAGGTGACATTGGCCGGACCCTTCTTCTTCGACCCGACCAACTGCACCGCTATTAGGTTCCCGTTCACCTTCGAAGGCGATGCAGATAAAGTTTACTTCGTGGCGGACGGCGTGGCGCTGAGCGTCCCGTTTACGGTGAGTTCTCTCGACCTGAACGGCCAATGCGGAGTTCCAGTGAACTATCCTCCGGCAACGGTGGCAGGCGGCTCCGGAACCAACACGGTCGACTACATGCCTGCTTCCGGTTCAACGTTTGGCTACGGAACAACCATCGTTACGATGATCGCGACCGACACCTACTTGGGACTCAAGAAGACCAACATCTTCAAGGTGACCGTAAACGACAACACTCCGCCGGTGGCGCCGACGTTGGCCAATGTGACCGGACAGTGCTCGGCGAGCGTGGCCGCGCCGACAGCGCTTGACGCCTGTGCGGGGACCATCACGGGAACGACGCTGAATCCCACCACCTACAATTCGCAGGGCACCTATACGGTCGTGTGGACCTTCAACGACGGCAACGGCAACTCCTCGACCGCCAACCAGACGGTCATCATCGCAGGCGCGCAGTTCATTGGCCCCGACTCACCTTTGTCGCCACAGAACAGCAACTGCGCCACTCCTTTCAGCGCCAAGAAACGGACGACCATCCCATTCAAGTTTCAGCTGAAATGCGGGGACAGCTACATCACGACCGGTTCCGGTCCGATCGTGTCGTTCCAGAAATTCCTCAGCTGCACACCCACCAGTTCTGAACCCATCGTTTACGACACCTCGACGTATTACCAAAACGCATGGCACGAAAACTGGACTACTCCGAACACAGTAGGTCTCTACAAGGTGACATTCACCCTCAACGGTGTCGCTTTGAAGTCGGTCTGGGTTACAGTGACGAACTGACGGCGTCTCACCTCGAACCCGCGTTTGTCAGCGAACATCGCACCAGGCCGTTGACGCCTGTTTGATCCACGGCTTGGTGCGACGCGAGACGGGTCACGATTTTAATTCGCGGCTAGACTCCGCCGACCACCGGGCAAATGATCCCCGAAATGATTTGGCCGCCAATCAAAGGGAGGCATTTGTCGGTGGGCCGAATCACGGCGGTATTGGTCGCCTCTGGAAGCGGCTCCCTGCACGGCCAGGTGGTCTTTGACGGCAAGTTCGGCACGAGCGGATCGTTGCCCGGGCCGAACTACAACATCGCCGCCGCAGTGGGCGCCACGCGTGGGGACAACCTGTTCCACAGCTTCAAGCAGTTCGACTTGAAGGTGGGCGATGTCGCCACGTTTGCCGGCCCCTCGGGAATCAAGAACATCCTTGGCCGCGTTACAGGCGGCTCTTCTTCCAGCATCGACGGAACCATCCGATCGGGAATTGCGGGAGCCAATCTGTTCCTGATCAATCCGGCCGGAGTGATGTTTGGCCCGAACGCCGTGGTGGACGTGGATGGTTCATTCGCCATCGGATCGGCGAACTATCTCAAGCTGACGGACGGCGCCCGTTTCCAAGCATCATTGGGTGCGGATGATTCCAAGCTGAGCACGGCCGCCGTCGCAGCGTTCGGGTTTCTAAACGGAAACAGCGGTTCGGTCGAAATCAGGGGATCGATCACCACCGGGCGGTCCGGATCGATCACGGCCGTTGGAAGCGCTGTTGCGGTTTCGGAGGGAACTAGGCTGCAGGCAAATGGTGGTCTAATCACCTTGGCCGGATTTGTCGGCGCCGGAGAGATCAGTCAGCCCGCCCCGGCCGCACCCATAGCGGCCCCGCTCATCCCGTCTTCAGGTCGCGTCACTGGCGGAGACATCGTCATTCGCGGAGGAAAACTGGTCGTCAACAACGCCTTGATTGCGGCTTCCAGCGTCGGCGGCAACATCGACATCAGCACCTCGACCGGAGTCGAAGTTTCCAACGGTGCCCAAGTGACGACGAGCAGCCAGGGAGTCATTCGCGGCGGCAGCATCAGGATCGATTCCCCCACTCTTCTGATCGACGGATTCGACGGCGAATTCCCGACCCGTGTCGCGGCCGAAACCGCCAGCGACGAGGCACTCGGCAAGGGCGGCGACATCTTTGTGACCGCCACCTCCATCCAGATGCGGCGCGGGGCCGAGATCTCCGTTTCAACCTTCGGCGCAGCCGATGCCGGTCTGTTGGAACTCCGGACCTCAACGCTCCTGATGCAAGGCTCGGACCTGGCCTTTTTCCCCACTCAGATTAGCGCCAACGCCGCCCCGGGTATCGGGACGATCACGGGAGCGGGCGGAAAGGTCGTCATCCGTGCGGATTCGGTGGAGATAGCCAATGGTGCCGTTGTGCTGGCACAGACGCTTGGTGATGCGAACGCGGGATCGGTGGATATCGACGCGCGCTCGCTGACCCTGAACAACGGAGGCATCACGACCTACAGCGGCGGCAATGGCAACGGCGGCGCAATCAAGGTCCGGAGCGATGCGGTCACGCTGGACGGACCGTTTGCTTCCTTGAACGCCCTGACCACAGGAGCGGGGACGGGAGGATTGATGGACATCAACGTGGGAGCCCTGCGCGTGTTGAACGATGCGTCGATTTCGGCCAGCACCTACGGGCAAGGGAACGGCGGCAACATCCGCATCACGGCTGATTCGATCGTCCTGGATACGGCGACCTTTCAGAAGGGTAGCATTCCTGGAATCACCGCAGCCAGTAAACCGTCGTTCTTCGGCGGTGGAGGTGGTGGCAAGGGAGGCGACATCTCCATCGATACGCGTTCATTGGAACTGCGCCACGGCATGCTGGTCTCAACGACCACGGACACGATTGGCAACGGCGGGAACATCGACATCCGGGCGTCTACCATCGTCATGGACAGCGGATCCTCCATCCAATCCGCGTCGATCGGCAAAGGACGCGCCGGCACCCTCGCGATAAGCTCGGGACGGGAACTTACGCTCAACGGAAAGAGCACCATCAGCACGTCCGCGCCCCTCAGCAGCGGCGGCGACATCAGGATCACTGCCCTTGGCCCGGTGAAACTTTTCGAGAGCAAGATCACCGCCCAAGCCGGACCTGGCGGCGGCGGCAGCATCATACTCAACGCTCCTTCGCTCGTTTACCTGCTGGACAGCACGCTTACGGCGCAGGCTATCGGCGACGGCGGCAATCTGACCATCAACGGACCGGATTTCTTCATCCTCAACCGCGCCAACCTGGTTTCCAAGTCGAGCACCGCGAACGGCGGAAACATCACGATCCTTTCCGACTACTTCTTCCAGTCTGCGAGCATCATCGACGCTTCCGCTCCATTCGGGCTGCCCGGAACCGTCAGCGTCTCGGCTCCGAACGTGGACTTGAGCGGTAGTCTGGTGGGACTTCCCAGCAATCTCCTCGGGCTTGAAAATGAACTGCGCCCCGATTGCGGCATCCGTCTTTCGGGCAACGCCAGCAGCTTGATCCTGCTCGGCCGAGGCGGCCTCCCGGTTGAACCGGGCGGGTTCCTTCCCAGTGGCCCGATCGCACCCAGACCATGAGTCGAATTAGGAAGCCCCGATTCTTCGCAGCGCTGGTGCAAGGCTTCGCTTTCGCCCTGGGTTCGTGCCTTGTCACGACTATGACCTCGGCGCAGGTTCTGCCGCCTCCGCCGGTTCCCGCCGACCCATCGAAGACATCGGCAGCCGCGCGACTGCGGCTCAACGCATTTGCATTTGAAGGGAACACGGCCTTCACCAAGGCGGAACTGGCAAAGCTGGTCGAACCGTTCGTCAACCGGGACGTTACCTCGGACGAAATCGAACAGGCCCGTCGGGCCATTACCGTCCACTACGTCGACAACGGCTACATCAACTCCGGCGCGATCATCCCGGACCAGAATCCGACCAACGGAGTCGTCACCATCAGGATCGTCGAAGGACGACTTTCGAAGATCGCTTTGACCGGGAACACGTGGCTCTGGGACGGCTACATTGAAGGCCGTCTGCGCCGTTGGTCCGCCACCCCCCTCAATCTGAACAAACTCCAGGAAGGGTTGAAGCTCCTCCGGCAGAATCCCAACATCCGCCAGGTTAACGCGGAGCTGAAACCGGGAAACGCGCCGGGCGAGAGTCAGATGGATGTCAAAGTGGAGACCGGACAGCCTTTTCGATTGGGCCTGCAAATCGACAACCAACGACCCCCCAGCGTCGGATCCGGGCAGCTATCGCTCCTGGCGGCGGACCTGAGTCTGACCGGCCACAGCGATCCTTTGGAGGTCAAGTATGGTCTGGCCACCAGCAGCGTCGAAGGACTGGAGTCCTCGGGCGTCAACAACGTCGAAGGTTCCTATTCGCTCCCGGTCACCCGGTTCGACACGACGATCCGGCTCCATGGGAGCAGATTGAATTCGAGCCTCGTTGAAGAGCCATTCCCGACCCTCGACATCACGAGCCGCACGACGAGCTACGGAGTCGCCCTGCGCCAACCCCTGTTTCAGACCGCAAATACGGAAGCCGCGATCTCCGTCGGGTTCGAGCGTCGGATCAACGAGACCAGCCTTTTGGGAGTGCCCTTCAACATTTCGCCCGGAGCAGTCAACGGTGAGATGTCCGTTTCGGTTTTGCGGGTTTCGCAGGAATGGGTTCGCCGCGGACAGGACAGTATTCTCGCGCTGCGTTCGACCTTCAATGTCGGCCTCGACGTCCTCGATGCGACCGACAACGGAGTCCCGGGAGATCCGAACAACCGCTTCTTTTCGTGGGTCGGGCAGGGCCAATATATCCAGCGGCTTTTCAAGACGCAGAATCAACTCGTGCTGCGAATGGCCGGTCAGTGGACCCAGGATCCGTTGCCGGCGTTGGAGCAGATCAGCGTAGGTGGAATGGAAAGCGTGCGAGGCTATTTGGAAAACCAACTGGTGCGAGACCGGGGCATCGTCGCATCGGCGGAAGTGCGGGTGCCACTGCTGTTCAACAAAGCCGGCGCCGGCATTCTGGAGGTCGCCCCGTTCGTGGACTTCGGAGGAGCTTGGAATATCCACAACTCACCGAACCCGACCACGATCTACAGTTCGGGCGTTGGGTTGCTTTACACCCCGAACCGTCATGTCTCCGCCCAACTCTACTGGGGCTACCGGTTGCGGCACGTCGTGTCTCCCGACTACCGCGATCCGCAGGGCCTGGGAGTCCACTTTCGCCTGGTTTTTCAGGCGTTCTGACTACCCGGGGAAAACCTGGGATGCGTCCGAAATTCTTTCGGTATCCCTCGTCGAATAAACACCGCCTAGCCGCAGCGGGTAATCGCCACCATCAAGGCTTAGGATTGGCCGCCGCTGCTTTGAGTCCAACCTGCCTCAGCAGATCCGCCCGGGATTCCTTTAGGGCATTGTCGGCCGGATGCGCATCAATCTGATCGGACAACGCGGTTAGCGAGTCATACCAGATGCCGGCTTCGGCGTAGACCTGGGCAAGATCCGACGGCTTTGCGGTGGAAATCTTCGCGGCCAAATCGGCCGCAGGGACGATACGCTTGATGACTCCGCTGGCGACTAGGTCACTGGACCGGTTCTCAGTATCGGTTACCAACGCGACAACCCATTGATACTCGATTCCGGGTGCGAGCTTCACGCCGTGGTCCGACAGCTTGAGCCGCTGTATGCCGGCCTTGGAGGAACGCTCGATCTTCACCTGGACGAGCGGCTTGGGCTTGTTCTCCTGCAGCAGGGTCAGTTCAAACTTCGCGTCGGCGGGCTTGGACTGAAACCAGAACAAAGACGGCTGTTCTTTGGTGGTCACGCCGGTTTCGTCGGGTGCCAGAACATCAAGTGTGACCGACGCAGTGCCGGTTCCCCGAGATCCTCCGGTTACTCGGACCGATGGGGCGCCCGACGTCTGAGGGCGAAACTTGACCACCGCTCTTGGTGTCGCACCCTGGTCGGTGACGGTCCCCTGGCCAAAGCTGTTGAACGTCGTCAGACACAGCGCGAGCAACACCGCGACCTTGCCCGAGACTCCAGTTCCAAACCTGATGAAGTTTTTCATATGTATATTATTACTACACCTTCACTTCCGACCTTACGCAATAGATTGTTACCGGTTCGTTTTTGTTTTTTAGGATCATCGTTCCGACTCGAACGGTCTCAAATTGGCCCCGAACCAGGTCCAATGTAGCTTCGCTCACGAGGATCCGGCATAGGCTGTCCGGGGACTCGGGATCGACCCAGTCCTTGTCGAAACTCTCCAGCCGTGACGCCGTGTTAACCGAATCTCCGAGCACGGTGTATTCCTGTCGATCGTTGCTTCCCAAGCTTCCAGCCACAAGCGGTCCGGTGTGAATCCCGATCCGCATCCCGCACACCGGAAGTCCCCGCGCCTGCCAGTCGGCGTTGAGCGCTTCCATGCGGCGTCCCATGTCCAGCGCGCAACGGATGGCGTTGCGCGCGTCCGTGGCGAATTCTTCAGGGGACGTGCGGGCGAGCGGAACACCGAAGCAGGCCATGATGGCGTCGCCGATGTATTTCTCAATGACCCCCTGGTGCGACATGATCGCCGTCGCCATGGTCTCCATGTATTCGTTCAGCCAATCCATGAGCAGGTCGGGCGCAAGCTTCTCGGAGGTGGTGGAAAACCCCTCCAAGTCCGTAAAAAGCACGGTCGCGGTCAGTTTTTGGGTGCGCGGACGCTGGCCTGCCAAGAACTCGTGGCGTTGGTCCCAGAGCGCCTTGGCAATATCCGGCGACACCTGTTTCGAGAAGAGCTGCATCAACTGCCCCCGCTCCTTCTTTTCATGGAATGATATGTAGGAAGTGACGAGTGCCGCCGCCGGCACGAACGCTGCCACGGGAGCGATGGCGGGAATCCAAAGTCCGGCAGCGAACGCGAACCAGACGACCCCGGCCAAGCACGCAGCACACCCGAGGGCCACCGGCGCAAAGAGCCAAGGTGACCGGACCCAGTAACCCATCGCCCCGCCAATTGCGCACCAGACGAGGATCCACGCGCTCTCCGCCCAATCATTCCAAAACTCCAGCGGTTCCTCCCCCTCCAGCGCGTGCCGGAGAATCTGGTGAACCGTCTGGGCCTGCAGCTCGATGCCCCGGTGCTGGCGGCTCATCGGGGTCACGCGCTCATCCGAAACACTTGGAGTATTCATACCCACCAGCACGATCTTGTCTTTGAGCAGGCCTTTCGGAACCTTGCCGGCCAGGACTTCCGAGAAACTCAGACGCACGAAGTTGGTGGGGCTTCTGAAGTCGAGCATGAACGCCGTCCCGTTGGTATCAGCTCCGACATACGCACCATCGTTCGCTCGGACGGCATCGAACACGACCTTGCCCAGCTTGAAGGACTGCGGGTCCCTGGGCTTGGGCGGTTGTTCCATTTCAATGCCCCGTCGGCTCAGATGGAATGCGGCCAGCTTGAACGGCAATGAGTCATAGGAGTTCGTTCCACGGTCTTTGGATCCGCGGTCTTCCGCCACGACATCTTCGGCCATCAACAGGCTTCGGCGTGTCTTCGGAGTGGTGTTCTCCACGCCTTCATCGGTCAGGAAATTGTCGTTGAACGCGATTCGATCCGCCTGGCCCTTCAGCACCCTGGGCGGGGAGATTCCGAAGTGCCTGCTACCGTCGTGGGCCACCGTGTCCAAGGTGAATATCGCAATTATGTTTGTGAATGCAGTTAGCGTGGTGTTCAGCTGCTCCAGTCCAATTCCGCTCCTCGGGACGGGAATATCGCGCCAGATATCAAGACCGATGACCGAAGGCTCCCCGTGTTCCAGCATGGTCAGTAGTTCGGCCAGTTTGTCGTCGTGGATCGGGTAGTCGAGCGAGGGGCTGTGGATGTCCGCCTCGGTCATTTCCACCAGCACGATAGGATCGGTGTTCGCCGCCTTGGGCTGCTCGCGGATGAGGTAATCGTAGGCGTGGAACTCGAGGAATTGGAGCCAGCCTTCGTGCTTGATGAACAGGATGCCCATCAGCACCAGCAGCGTGATCAACTGCGACACCGAATGCGACGACAGGTCCCGCCTCAGGATCGACTTCGATGCGGGTTTTTCCTGCGTCATGCGCCTAGAGCCAGTTTCCGATGAGTAGATAGGGCGACCAGTAGCACGGATGCCGGTATCGTCGATCCGCGAGCAACTTCAACTGCGCCCCCTGCAACGCCCGTGCCTTGGTCAGGTCCGGGTTTTTCAGAAGTTGGGAATAGACCTCGGAAACCAAGGTTGAGGTAGACTGGTCGTTCACAAACCACAGGGTCGCCAACGCGCTCCGGGCTCCGGCCTTTACAGCAACACCCGCAAGCCCCAAAGCCGCCCGGTCGTCGCCGGCCGCGGTCTGACACGCGCTCAACACCAGCAGTTCTACAGGCTTCCCACGGTATTGACCGGGTCGTATCGCCGCCTCGAGGTCGTTCAGCGTGAGCTTGGCATCGTGGGTCAGGACGAACGTCTTGCGCACATCCCGATCGAACTGGCCGTGCGACGCGATATGCACGATCGAATACTGCTCTTCGGTCATTCTTCGCTGGAAGTCCTTCAGAAGAAACTTCCCGTCCAGAAAGACCTCGCCGGGATACAACGCCGCGATCGAGCTCAGCTCCGCGGGCACGAAATCGAGAGGAGGGAAGCCCTGCACCGCCTCCGAAATACCATTCAGGAGCATCCTCGCCTTGCCCCGTTCGATGGGACGCGGCTCGACCAGCGAAAGTCCCGGCACGACCGCCACGGCGAAATCCTCGATCAGGAACCGGTTTCCGTCGTGAAGAGTCGAAAACGGAATCGTCCGCAGCGCGCCGTCAGGGACAAACACCAGCGTGTCGACATTGCCCTCCTTCAGAAACTGCCGGATCGGCTTGATGATCCAATCGTGCAACTGCTGCGCCTGTTCGAGGTAACGAAACGTCGTCCGTGTTTCGAGGTTCCTCCGGAACGCCAGCACCTCCGCGCTCAGAGCCACGGTTCCGACGTCGAGGGTGAAACGCTTCAGCCCAGAAGCGACACCAACCAGAACCTCCGTGCGTGTGGCCAGCGGAATCACGTAGACGACGGCCGTCCGGCCATCGACGGCTTCGACGTTCGTTTTCTTGGATCGCTTGAGGTTGACGCAGTCGTCACAGAAGTAGTCCTCGAGTTCGACCGACTTGAGTTGCTCCACCGTGTCGCGCGCCTCCAGCAGAAGATCCTGTTCAGTCTTCCTGTCGGTGGCGCGTTTCGACTGTTGCAGGAGAAGGTCTGCGAGCTCCAAGAACAACGGTCCCTGACCTTCGCGAAAGGATTGCCGGACCGGACTGTTGCCGTAGCCGAGCGACACGTCATTCCTGATCGACTGCAGGGTCTGGACTGAGCGCCGATAGGCTGCGATCGCTCGCTCCGGCTCATTTTGCAAAGCCAGCAGTCGTCCAGTCTGCCATTCCCATCGGTAGAGCGCCTCGGGGATCTGCGCCTTCTGAGCGGCAAACGTCGCCCGTCTGGTCAGTGCCAACGCGGCTTCGGACTGTCCGTCCTCGGCGTAAAGCTGTCCCAAGTGTCCGAGCGCGTAGGTTTCGGTCCGGAGGTCCTTGGCCACCTCGGCCTCGGCCAGTGCTTTGCGGAAGGATTGGTTGGCACGCAGGCGAAGACGCGAATCCTGTCCGCCATCGGGAAACTTGATCTGTCGATCGGTCAGGCCGGCGGTCAGTCGCAAGAGCGCCTTTGTCGGCGCCGAGTCCAGGGCTTCTATCGCCTCGACCGCCTTGGCGTTCAACTCATCGGCCGCAACAGGATCTCCCATTCGAGCCGCCGTAGACGCGGCGTTGCTTAGTGCGCGAGCGACGAGCGGCCGGTTGGCGCTCTTGCGAGCGAGGTCGCTGCTTTCCCTGTAGCTCGCCAAGGCCTCCCCGTTCTTTTGCTGGGCGGCCTGTGAGTTGCCCAAGTCATTTAGGATTGCCGCAGTCAGGGCCTCGTCTCTCGCCACGCGCGCGGACACGAGGGCTTCCGCCAATAGACCGCTGGCCCGGTCGAACTCCAACGTCATCACTAGCGCCGCTCCAAGCTGGTGTCTAATCCGGAGAGTGTTGGAACGCTCGCCCGATTTCTCCGCACGCCCGAGAGCGTTTTCCAGAACCTGCACCGCACGCCGATGCTGTCCCAACGTTTGGTATGCGCCCGCGAGCGAGACGGCCGTCCGCGCCTCGGCGTTGGTGTTGCCCGCCTTTCGAAAACTCTCCAGCTCCTTTTCCAAACTGTCGGCCGAAAGACTGGCGTCGCCGGTCTCAAGCGTGCGCTGTCCCTTGGTCGCAGGTGGGATGCCGGCGGCTACAACCCCGCCAATCATGAGAAAAAAAGCGGCGAGCCATGCCAACTTTCGGCGCCATCGAAGGCTGATCAACCACTTGTTTCTCACGTCAATCTTGCTACCGGTCAGAGTCGGATTAGTAAAGCTTCCTCGCGGTCGCGAGAACAGCACGGGAACGGCTGCACTCGAAGACATTCTCCCGGTTCCAACCATTGGTAGTCCGTCCCGGAAAGACCAAGTCGTTCAGTAGGGCTTTATCGGACCCGAGACCTCCACGACGACTCTGTAGCCCTCCAATATCTTCGGAATCGATAGGGCCAGCGCAGGCGCATCACGATCCAGCATGACCTTGAGACACTGGGTCCGGCCGTCGTCCAGCAACCCGATGTAGACACCCACCACTCCGGGCCTGGACATCAGTTCTTGGTCGTGGTTTCTGAGAACGGTTTCGATGCTCTGTTTTGGCAAAGGACTCGTCGGTGCGGCACATGCGGCCAAAAACATCGCAGGCAGCAAGACTGCGATCAGTGGCGTCCGAGCCCCGACCAATTCGTGCAATGCCGCGGCCACTTTCAAAAGCAATGGTGCGCACCAATGGCGATTCCGTGTGCTTGGGGTGAACCGGGACACTCAGTTGCCCACCATCGTGGCGGGCCCACCCAGCTTGGACCCGATGAACTGGAGAACATCGCCAATAGGGTTCGCGATCGCGCTGGTGCTGCTGCCCGCGTAGAGCAGGCCGACGGCGCGTGGCTTTGTGGCGATGTCCTCCACCAGAAGCGATCCCGAGTCCCCGCTGTTGAGGAATGCGTTTCGACGATTTCCGATGACGATTTGCCCTGTGAACGTCTTGGTGAAGGCGGTCCCTCCGGCGCATTCGTTCTCGTAGGTAATCGAAACGGTGGCGTTGAGCCCCGTGATGCTGCTGCGCGTGAGTCCAGTCGTCCGCCCGCTTTTCTTAACGGCTTTCCTCAAGACAGGAGCGGCCGTGCTGGAAGAAAGCCCTCCGATTTCCAGAATGGATCCATCGGTGCGGACCATTCCGGGAATTACCTCGGCAACGGAGCAGTCGACATTGGCACCGGGAAGCGAACGGAGCGTCCTCAAGGACGCGACGGACTGGGCCGACGAAGCGACGCATCCGACGTCGATGAGGCCCGGCTGGATCACGGCATCGCCCGTCGTGTTGGTAATGCCGTTGCCGCCGGCGACAATATCAGACTCGAAAACATGGTAGTTGCTGAGAATGTATTGGACGCCGTTCACCTGAACCAAGGCGCCGAGCGTTCCGCCGCAGCAGAAGCCGTTGGCAAGGTCCGTGCGCCAACCACCGGAAGTGCCAAGTTGAATGGGAGATGCCTGCTTGGCTGTATGGCTGACGGACGCAGCAGCGGCGGCTTTTCCCGCATAGGCACGAAACCGCTCCGTTTCCTCCACCCGGACTTTGAAGCCTTGAATCTGGGAAGGCAGCGCCTTGATGAGCTCCTTCGCGGATCGGTGGTCCTTGTCGATGTAGATGACTAGGGAAGCATCCTCTTCGTCGTCGGACACCCCAACCGCAGTGCCAATGATGCCGTCGATCCGCAGCATGTCCGGGGTCACCTTCGACTGAAGGTCGGCCGCGGTTCGGACCCGATGGTGGGCGCCGTCCAGCCCTCCCGAAAAGCCGGAGGTCGATGTTGAAACAAAGGTGACCAACGACGCACACAGCGCGATGGATCCGAGGAGGTGGTGTTTCATAAACTTTGGGATGCTGGGGGGACTTTGCGCAGATCTTTCGCCAACAGCAAGCCGGGACAAAGGCTCGACTATCCGGTCGATCGATCACGGGTTTCGGCACCGAATGTGACGAGTAGCGTGGGAAGGGACGGCTAGCAGGAGGGTCATGCAAGGTTCCAACTTTTCGGAAGCGGACTGGAAACTTCGACTGCCAGGATTGGCCCGTTCTGACAGAGCGAAACACATCGTGGTTTCACGGCTTCGTCCGGTGGGTTGGGGGCGATTCGACACCGTTTCGGCGAGGTGCGTCCTGCGTTCTGAGGTTTGTCTCCGGAGGAGACGATTCCGCCGAATGGGCGCGGATGAAATCAGGCTGATCAGCCAGCACCAGAATCTTGATTCTGCCCGGGCCTGAACGCCGCCGGTTGTCATTCTGACCGGACCACACGAACTGCTCCAGGGGAAATGAGAGTCTTTGGACCGTTGGCGGATGTTTAGTGTTTGTGTTGTGGTTGTCCATCCCCGGTGGAGGGAGGGCGGAGCCCGACCGCAACCGGGGATGGACGACAATGCGTTCGGCCAACTCAGGATTCCGGAATTGTTGAAAGCGATGCACTGTGATGTTGCAAGCGCGGTCGATCGTTCCGCCTAGAGATTGGTGGCCATCTCCCTCAGCTGTTTCGTGGCGATGCCGATGGGGCGGTCGAGCGGGACGCCGGCGCATGCGAGCATCGTGGTGAGCAGGTCGCCCTGGTTGCCCTTGGTATTGGAGAGGAAACGTCCCGTGTTGACGGTGCCGCCGCCTTTGCCGGCGATGATGAAGGGGAGGTTCTCCCGGGCGTGCTTGTTCCCGTCCTCAAGCCCGGAGCCCCACATCATGATGCAGTTGTCGAGCAGCGTACCGGAGCCTTCGCGCAGGCCGTGCATCTTCTTCACCATGTAGGCAAACTGCGAAATGTTGAACGCGGTGATCGCGGCGACTTTGCCGACTTTGTCCGCCTGGTTGTTGTGATGCGTCTGCGAGTGATGCTCGTCCTTGAAGCCAAGCTCGGGATAGGAGACGCCGTTCGGCGTGGAGCCGATGTAGGTGCTCACGCGGGTCGTGTCCGTCTGGAATGCGAGCACATTGAGATCGCACATCACCTGCATGTATTCGCTGCGCTTGTCGCCCACGGGAATCTTCACGTCAATCGGCGGCGAATCGGAGGCTTGGCGTTTGCTCGGGCTGACTCCGGCGGCTTCCAGCGCGGCCTCTTTCTGCCGGTATTCGATGGCGGCGATGCGGCGCTCCACGGAGCGCACGCTGTCGAGGTATTCGTCCAGTTTGTGCTGATCGTCCTGGGGCAGCTTCCGGCGAAAATCGCGCGCACCGCCGAGCACGAGATCGAGCATGCTCTGATCGAGGGCTTCGGTTTGCGCCGACGGCTTGCGGCCTCTGCCACCCGCATCA
>JAYVSO010000041.1:0-16615 GCA_043775315.1 Verrucomicrobiota bacterium | reverse complement strand
TTTTCAGCACCGGAGGTGCGGCAGAAAGTAGCCCACAGCGTGAGCTGTGGGTGAATTGCCTTCTTGTGATAAGCTCCGGAGGAGCGAAAGACCGTGAATCTGTCGCTCCTCCGGAGCTCCTCGCACTCATCCTTCCCACCCCGGGCTCACGCCCGGGGCTACTGTCTTCCGCTGCTCCGCAGCTGGTTTGAAGACACCCCCTAGGCATGGACCGCGGCGTCCCGACGGAGTTTTCCTCCGACCCAAACCAACAGCCCAAAGCCGGCGAACACGGTGAACAGGATCCCCATCCGTGTGCCGAAGGACGCGGCCTTCTCGACCGATGCGGTCAGGCGGATGTCGAGGTCGGCGGAGGTGTCGACCTGCACGGTGCGGCTGAAGGTCAGAAGCCGGCCCTGTTGCGGGATCGATGCGCGGATGGCGGCGGGCGCGGGCACGGCGGCGTCCTGCTGCTGGATGATGCGTTCGGCGAGTTTCATGAGCGAGGCGTTGTCATCGGCCGTATTGGCATCGATGAGCTGCTTCGCCTGCTGCTGCGTGTAGGCCACGGTGTTCTGGCTGCGGAGCTGCTGGAGGTTTCCTTTCGTCGGAGCCGCTTCGCCGCCGGCGGCGGATTGCCGGACGTTCAAGCCGATCAAGGCCTGCTGGAGCTTGAGGTTGTGCAGCTGGACGCGGGCGTCCTCGTTGAAGGCGTTGTCGTGCTGGCTCAGGCCGAAGGCGTTCTGGAAGGCCCAACGCGCCTGACCGGCGTCGCCGCGTTCGAGGAGCGTGTTGCCGAGCGTCAGCATCTGTTCGGCGGCCTTGGTCTTCTCCTTGTTCAGGCTCATCTCGTTCGCGAGATACGAC
Source organism: Verrucomicrobiota bacterium (assembly GCA_043775315.1). Lineage (GTDB taxonomy): Bacteria > Verrucomicrobiota > Verrucomicrobiia > Limisphaerales > CANJSG01 > CANJSG01. The sequence goes on along the minus strand of JAYVSO010000041.1, from coordinate 15,769 downwards.
TGCACGTCGACGGACACGGGCGCGACCGCCCGGGTGTTGTCCTGCAACTGGAGCGAGCCGGCCCACTTGGTCACCTTCCACCGGTCGTTCAGGTAGACCTGCCACGAGATATTCTCGAGGGGCAGATCGAACTTCGGCCCGAGCAACGCGAGGTTCACCGATCCCGAGCCACCTTTACCCACGTGGCTGGAGTAGAAGAACTCGACCGTCGTGGGCTTGTCGGCACGGGACTGTTGTTCGAGCGGGATGAGTATCTTGTCCTGGTCGCGCCACGGCCAGACGCCGTTCTGGTTGACGAAGGCGAACCAGAAGCGCGCTTCGGCCGGCAGCGAGAGGCTGAGCAGCCGCTTGTCGCCGGGGATGAGGTCGAGGCGGACCTGCGTGAGCATGACGCCGTCATCGGAGACGACGCTCGTGAGCTTCACGGAGCTCACGCGGGCGGGGAGAAGCTTGGTGGCTTCGCGGCGGTCCAACTGCATCGCAAGCTGGAAGGCGGGTTCCACCAAACGATAGGTGAAGTTCGCCGCCGTGTCGGGAATGTCCTGCAGCAACGCGCGCGGGATGCCCTGCCATTCGGTCGGCTGCAACGCGGCCGGCAGCGCCCCGATGCGCAACTGCAGACGTCCGCTGGATTGCACGGTCACGAAGCCGCGTTGGAGGTTGGCCTCATCGGCCTGGATGCCGATGGCGAGCGCGTTGGTCGACGCTTCGGCGAGCGGCGTCTGCCATGTGGCCTGGAGCAGATACTTCCCGATGATGCGGCGATGGAGTTTCACCTCCCAGGTTTGCAGGCCGTTGGTGATCGAGCCGGCGACGGGCAGGAAGTCCGCGACCTGCTCACCCCGGAAACGCACGCCTTCGGCATTGGCCGGCACGCGGAGGTGGAGGGCCTTCAGGCCGGTGTTCTCGATCTGATACTGGAGATTGGCCGTGGCCTTGAGCTGGGCCTCGGTGACGGTCAGGTGCTGGAGGCCGGTTACCTGGACCCAGGCGTCGACCTGCTCGACGTCGAGTGCGAGGGCCCAGTCCGGCTGGAGCAGGCGGAAGGCGAGCACGCCCTTCTGGCGTATGCCGGCCTTCTGCGGATCGAGCTGGGTGACGCCGTCGCGCCCGGCCACCTGCAGGCGCATTCCCTGTTCGGGCACGATGACGAGCTGGCCGCGTTGTTTGCTGGCTTCTCGGAAGGCGAGCCGGGGCACGGCCACATTCTTGGCCGACTTCGTGCCGGGCCCGGCGAGGTTCACGCTGAACTGGGTCTGGCCTTCGGTGCGGCCCTTGAGATGCAGCGTGATGATGCGGCCCTCGGCGGACTTCAGCTCCGTCCAATGGCTGAGCGAGCCGCCGCTGATCGACTCGACGTCGAGGCCGGAGGGCAGGGCGAAGCTGACGCGGAAGATGCCGGCGCGGGTGATGGTCAACGCGGCGTTCACCGCGAGGAGAGAACGGTCGTCGCCGAGCGAAAGGGTCTCCTGGGTTTCGACGCGCACGTCGGGTTCCACGGCCGAGGCCTTCACGGTCAACGTGCCCTTGGCGTCCGCGTGCCGGAACGCGCGGCGCAGCGTGAGAGCGGCGATCTGGTTGCGCAGAGGCTGGAGCACGGAGGCCGGGAAATCCTCCAAGTTGATCGGCGAGAGCGACTCGGTCGTCACGTTGTCGAGCTGCACTTCGGAGCCCGTGGCGACGCCGACGGATCCCAACTGGCCAGCCGCACCCACGACGCCAAGCAGCCCGGCCTTCTGCTCGAAGGGCAAAGGACCCGTGGCCACCTGCGAACGGACGACGAGCGTAAACGGCTTGGACTGCTGCGGGCTGAGCGTGACGCGCAGCTTTCGCGTATCGGGATCGAAGCGCCAAAGCGAAACGATGTTCGGGATGAAGCCGAGCCTGTTGGCGGACTCCTGCGGGACCGGAGTCACGACGTCCGTGATGGTGGCTCCGGCCGGCACGTCGAAGACGAGTTCACCAAGTTCCCCCTGGGCGGGACGGATCTGGACCTGATGCACGCCTTCGATCACGCCGCCCACGGGCGCGTAAAGCTGGAAAACTTCGGCGTAGAACACGGGCTTCTCCTGGCGCACGTCGCGGCTGCGGGGTTTCCAGGAGATCCACGAACGTGTGACCGGTTCGAGCACGAGCGTCGCGACGGTGGTGTTCGTCCCGCTGGTGCTGCGTTGGATGGACACGGCATTGGTCGAGGCCACGTCGACGTCCATCTCAGGCAGCGTGACGCTGATGCGGTTCACCAGGCCATGCGGAGTCGCCAGCTCGAATCCGCTCTCCCCGCCGCGCTGGCCAATGTGAAGCTGATACTGCAATTCGATCTCCGATTGGCCGTCCGTGAGGGCGGCGAGTTGGTGGGTGCGTTTGCCAACGAGGACCGTCTGGACGTGGCGCACTGAGTTCGACGGGAACGAAATCTTCGTGAGCACACCGGGATCGAGCAGGATGGGCAGCATCTGGCCCTGCACGGCGTTCCAACGGATCTTCGCGGTGACCAAGGCAAACTTCTCGTCGATCCGCACTTCCTGGATCACCGAGTCGGCGATGGCGCCTTCACGGCTACGGATCGACGAAACGCCGGTAGGGCGAAGGCTCCCGCCGAGCCGCCTTGTGGCGTCGGCAGAACCTCCCGGCCCATCGGGGGAAGCCGAACCGGTGCCGCTGGAACCGTTGACTTGACGGAGGCTTTTAGGCGGCTCGGCGGGAGCCTTCGCGCTACCAGCCGTGGCGGCTTGGACTGATCCCGAAAACGTCGTCAGCCCCAGCATCAGAAGCAGGCTCAGTGTGGTCGCAGTCGCGGATGACGCGGGATCGTCGTTGCGCGGAGGCGCAGCGGGCACGTTGAGGACAGAACGGCCCGCCGGCACGATCAGGTGGACCAGCAGGAAAAGGGCGACAAGAAGGAAGAAGGTTCCCGAGCTGTTCGGCAGCCGCAGGACGGCCCACGCAATGCAGGTCCAGCCCAACATCACGAACAGCCGCTTGTAGTCGTCGCGGCCGCCGAGGAAAGCGTAGCCCCACACGCACAAGGCGAGGATCACCGGCCAGGCACGGCCGATGAACGAATCGCCGTTGGCGTCGTTGGCCACGTTGGCGACTTCGATGGTCAATGCGCTGCCGCCCTGCTGCACGGGTGCGAGGAGCGTGATGGAGTCGGACATCGTGATGCGCTCGCTGGAAGCCCTCTCGGCGAGGTCGACCAACACCACGGCCGCGAGGAGAACTCCCACCGCCCCGACGACGGCACCACCCAAATGCCGGACGCCGAAGCGATGGGAGCCGTTCCCCGACGCCCATTTCCAGGCCCACAACCCAAAGAGAAGAACTCCGCCGGCAAGACCCAGCTTGAACCAGGCGTCGCCTGAATGGCCGAAGATCCGCGCCAACGCGGCGAAGCCCGACACATCCGGCAAGCCGCCCACGGGCGCGAGCGAGCCGCTGCGATAGACCAGCTTCTGGCCGGCATCGGGTTCCAGCTTCCAATCCGCCAGCAGCACCGGAGCGGAGACGATGGGCGCGGCGGCGGTCACGCGGGCGGGATTCTTGGAACGCGTCGCGAGCTTGAGGTCCAAGGTCTGCACGGTGTTCGGATCAACTCGCTGCGGAAGTGGGATCAGGTCGGACGCGCCGTCCTTCACCGGGACGACGGTGGCGCCGTTGACCGTGACGGACCAGAGCCTGGTGTCAGCGGGGAGCGTCAGCTTGAGATGCGGGTTGCCGCGGTTCTTCACGAAGTAACGGGCGTCGGTGACGACGTCTCCGTCCTTCGATATGCGGGTGGTCAACGCGGCGCGATCGACGACCAGGCTGAGGGTCGCGCCCTGGACCAACGGACTCAGCGTGAGCTGTAGGTTGAACGGCCGCGAGGCGTAGCGGTAGGCCTTGAGGATCGGCGCGTCGAAGAAGAGACGGTATTCCGCCGGCACCTCCGCCGTCTCCAGTTCGAGCAGGTTCGACGACACGTTCGAGGGCTTCACCTGGAACTGATACGCGCTGACCACGAGCGTGTGGCCCTGTTCGTTCTGGGCATCGACCGGGCGCGCGCCGGTGAAAGTCAGCGTGTCGCCCTGCGCCTTGAACGGGCGCTCATAGCTGGCGAGCAGCGTGTAGGCGCCGGAGACGGGTGTGTTCATCGTGACGAGGTAGCCGTTGGTCGTCTTCTGCCAGTTGCTGCGGAGATCCTTTCCGGTGAACTCGACGTTGAAATACTCGTCGGATAACGAAACGAGGAACTGCGACACGGGCGCGCCGGAGATGAAGAAATTCATCGTGCTGCTGCCGTAGGCGATGCCTTCGCCGATGGAGAAGAGGTGGAACACGTCGGCCTGGATCGACTGCGGCAGGCGCTCGACACGCAATGCCGCCTCCCAGTTGGGGTCCGCGATGCGGAACGCGGCCTGGATTCCCGCGACCTTCCTGGGGAAGAACGCCGTCGCGATGTCGCCCACTCCCGACGTGCGGTCCGGCGTGAGCCTGAAGCCCGCGTCCGCCGACACGGCGATGTGGCCGCGCGTGGACTTAGCCTTCAGAACTTCGACACGGGGCAGGCTCCAGTTCGTCCGGCCCAACGCGCCGTTGCGTTCCAGGCGCAGCTGGATGACCTGCCGGTCCGCGATCGGGGCGCCGTAGACCAGCCGCAGTTCGGCCTCGGGCTGGTCGGCGGGTTCACGGACGAAGTAGTCGCTCAGGCCGGATGCGGAGACGCGGGCGATGGCGAAGCCCTTGGGAATCCGCAACAGCACCTCGCGCAACGGAGCCTCGCGGATGTCCAACTCGAACTCGCCGTCGATCGCCAGCTCGGTTTCGCCGAGATGATACGCGAGCAGCTGCGACACGCTCAGCTCGGGCAGGACATTGTCCGCCTGGATCCGCAGCGCGAAATCGGTGCTGGAGAAACGGAACGCGAAGCGTTGGCCGGACTTCGCGCCCAGCCAAACCTTTGTCGCCGCCGTTTCGGGAAACTGCTCGGGCGAGACCTGAGAAAGGCCGGTGGACTTCACGACCTCTAGGCGGACTGCGCCTTCGTTGACGACGCGGATGTGTCCGGCGAAACGCGTCGCGCCTTCGGGTTTCAGGCGCATCGTCTCGACCGCCTGCGGCAACGCGCCCAGTTCGGTCTGCATCTGAACCTGGAGCGAGAACGTGTCCTTCTGCGGCTGGTTAAACTGCACGACCAGCGCGCGGTCCTGCGTCTGCGGCACGGGTTCGACCTTCCATGAAAGAACATTCGCCCCCTGCACCGCCGTGACGTTGCCCACGCCGGAGAGAGTGAGCACGAGACGCGAAAGTTCGCCCTGCATGACCTTGCCCTTGATCAGCGCGTTCTGCCGGACGAGCCCGGCGCCGACGCTGACCTGCGCGAGCATCTCGGCCGCGTAGAAAAGTTTTCCCTCCGCTTCAGGCCGCGATTCCTTCCACGAGAGCCGCACCGTGCCGTCCGGTGGAAGGAAACTGCGGAACTCGCTTCCCGAACGCTCGGGCCGCGCGGCGTTGCCGAAGGCGAACTGCGTGTCCGGCGCGAGACCGCGCAGAGTGACCGGCTGGAGCGGCGACGAGGCCACCCGGAAATCCACGGAGTTCCATCCGTTGACCGGCTTCACGGCGGCGTTGAAGCGCAGTCGCACCGGGTAGTCGCCGGGCTTGTCGAAGACGGCCATGAAGTTTCCGTTCACGAAGCGCAGCCGCCAATCGGGATGGCGATCGAGCTCGTTCAACGCGACCGCACCGGCCAGCAGGGTGAACGAGGCGCCGCGGGGGTTGTTCACACGGATCGTGGCGGAATAGGTGAACGACGCGGCGCCTCCGGCGAGATCGCCCTCCAGCTTGAAGTCCCGCACCACCACGCTCCGCGCTTCGGGATCGGTCGTGGTGATGTTGAGCGGAATCGTGTATGCGCCCCCCTGAAGCCGGAACGCGAGCGGCTCCAGGTCATCGGCCTTGCTCGGACTGCGGAGAATTTCAGGAAGGAACTTCGGCTCAATGGGGACGAGGCCGGTCGGGTTGACCGGCTCGGCAGCGAGATCGGCCGCGACGTCGATCTTGAGGTAGCCCTGCGCGAGTGAGGACTGCGGCGATGAAAAGGTCAGCGGCTTCACCGGATTGGCCCAGGTCGTGAGGGAACGGTCCGCCGTGATCTCGACCACGAGCTGGGTGACGGGCTTGTCGGATTTCTTCGGCCGCAGCACGAGCACGCGGACGCCGTTGGTCTCCTGGCGCACGCCCCAGTCCTGCAACGCCGCTCCTGTGACGCTGCGGATGTCACCTTCGCCGCCGAGGACTAGCGTGAGTTCGCGCGGGTCGCCCTGGAGGATGTCGAACACGGCGCGGACAGTGTGCGCGTGTTTGTCGCGCGTGATCACCAGCGTGTGCTGGATCGTCGTGGAATGGATGACCCTCTCCGAAGCGGCGTTGCCGAGAAGGTTGGCCTCAATGGTGAGCCGGGCCTTGCCGTCCTCCGCGCCGCCGTTGATGGAGATGCTCTTGGCTTCGACCTTGGTGTCGGAGGCCGCCGCGCGGAGCAGCGATGCGGCGAGGAACAGCGTTCCGACGAGCAGTCTGGGAAGGATGCGTTTCATGGAGTTTGGGAAAGCAGTTTGGCAAGGCCCGTCGGGCGAAGTGTCAGGGGCTTGTAAGAAAAGTGTCTGGTCCGTGGGCCGGGCGTCCTCGCCCGGCAAGTCGGTGTTTTATCCGCGAAGAACGCGAAGAGGCGCGAAGGGCCGTCCTGTTTATAGAATGCCCCGCACCACCAACGAACCCCAAGCTCCGTAGGAGCGACCCGTTTGGGCCGCTCCTACGGAGCTTCGGTCCCTGGGTTGTCGGGATTCTATAAACAGGCGGCTCCGCTGGAGCTGGGGCGGGAAACAAGTCCATCCACGAAGAGCACGAAGGAACACGAAGAACGGAAAGTTGGTAGGGTGAAGGCTCCTGCCGAGCCGCCTGGAAGCGCACTGCTTCCCGAGATGATTCCCTAGGGAAGCCGACGGCGCTAGAAGCCTGACGGTGTTGCCGCCGTGGCCGGATACCTGTCGCGGGCACACCAAGGCGGCTCGGCGGGAGCCTTCGCCCTACCAATGTCGCCGTTCCGGCCTTCATCTGTGTTCTCTGCCTCATCTGCGGTTCCTTCTTCGTATTCTTCGTGGATAAATCTCACTGCCCCGAGATCGTCTTGGCCTGGCGGATCATCGTTTCGAGCTGTTTGGGCCGCGGATCGGCCGGGAGCATCTCGGGAATGCCGCGCAGGTAGCCGAGCAGTTTGTCGGGCGTGACCTCGGCGGCGAAGGGACTTGCGACAAGCCATTCGCTGAAGGCCGACGCCGTGGCCGCGAGACGCAGCGTGGAACTCGCCTGGTCCAATGCGGGCGCGGGCACGGCGTAGGGCACGATCCATTCGTGCTCGCGGTAGTCGGATGTGTTGGGCACGCGGAACCGCACGCGCACGGTTCCCAGCGGCCCTTCACCGGCCGGATTCACCTGCACGGCGTAGAGCGCGTTGCCGGCTTCGGCCGCGCCGATCTCGGCGGCATCGACCGTGTTGTCGCGGAACTGCTCCTTCTTGAGCTGGTGTTTGGCGTAGCCGATCTGGCGGTAGGAAGTGACGCGGCGCGGATTCCATTCCATCTGCACCTTCACGTCGGACGCGGCCACCTTGAGCGCGCCGGCGAGCTGCCCGGCGAACTCCGTCGCGGCCGCCTCGGGCGTGTTGATGAAGCCGTAGCGGCCGTCGCCGTTGCGCGAGAGGACTTCGAGCAGGTCGTCGTTGAAGCCGTCCCAGCCGATGCCGAAGCAGTCGAGGGCGACGCCCTGTTTGCGGTGGACCTCGACTTTCTGCTTGAGAGAATCGGGTTCGACGTCGCCCAAGTTGGCCGCGCCGTCGGTGATGAGGACGACGCGGTTGATGCCGCCGGGGACGAAGTGCCGGAGCGCCGTCCTGTAGGCGAGGTTCATCGCCTCCTCCAGGTTGGTGCCGCCTTCCGGGGCCAACGAGCCGACCCGCGCCGCGAGATCGCCCGCCTCGACGGCGGGAACACCGTCCAGCCAGAGCCGAGCCGTGCGGGCGAAGGAGACGACGCTGATGCGGTCCTCCGGCTGGAGCTGGCGTCCCAGCACCCGCAGGCATTCCTGGAGGATGCGCACGCGGTCGGCGCGTTCCATCGAGCCGGAATTGTCGAGCAGCAGCACCAGGTTCAGCGGACGGCCAGGCTGGCGTCCACTCGCAGCGGTCTTGACGGAGAAGCGCAGCAGATCGCGGTCATGCGCGAAAGGATACCGCGCGCGTTCCCAAGCGAAGGCGATGGGCGCGCTGCCCACCGGCTCCGGGTCACGATAATCGAAGGCATTGATGAACTCCTCGCTGCGCACCGTGGACGGGTCGGGCATCTGCCCTTTCTCCAACGCCGCACCCGCCAGCTTGAACGACACATCGCTGACGTTGAGCGAGAAGGTGGAGAAGGCGTTTTCAGCGGTGACGACTTCGGGTTGGGGGATGGGAGCGGTGGGAGCAGGGCGTCGGATGGAATCATCTTCTGCCTTCTTTTTCGTTAGAGCCGAGATAACTCCAGCAAGCGGGAGAGAGTCGTAGGTGACATCAGCCAGCTTCTCAACTTGCGCTTGCCTTACCCGTAACTCCACCTCGCTCGACGAAACCGGGCCGGTCTGGGTTTGCGGCTCGCGTTTCGCCAATCGATCGCCTTCGCGTTGCTCAGGCAGGAGAATTCGGGAACGGTAGAAACGGGAGTCCGAAGTTTGGAGCGCAGGCTTGGCTTCGACCCCTGCAAAGCCAGAGACGATTCCTGAATCTTTTCCCGTTATGAACCTTGGACTTACAATTGTGAGATGATCAATACCGGATCCGGTGCTGACATCGGGTTGTGGTGAATCGGGTTCGATCGGCGGATTCCACGCTTCTTCCACCCCGACCAGACGCTCATTGTTTGAATCAGCACGTCGGGTGATGGCGTTGCGGTTGCGCTTGTCTTGGGCCAAGGTCAGGTAGTGGTGAGCAGCGTTATTGTTCGGGTTCAGCTTGATGGCTTGACGCAACTGCACCTCGGCTTCGTCCAGCTTTCCATTCTCCAAAAGGAACTTTCCGCTTTGCACCAGACCTTCATTCAGCGGTTTCTCTCCCGATTGTATCCCCAAGGCATTGATGGCTTTGAACCGGCCGAGTTCCCTGTTCGCCACACCGCCATCCGCAGTTTGGAGCGCAGGCAATCGCTTCACCTCATCTTCCACGACAGCGACTTCTTTTTTCTTGTCTGAAAGCGACTTGCTCGCTTCCACGCCGGAGACACGGCCAAAGTTCTCCACAGGCGCATCAATGGCCAGAGCGACGTTGCGTTTCGCCAGCGTTTGAGTTTCAGGATTTTTTGCGGTGGCCAATGAATCGACTGCGAAGTCAGACCCGTCCATGTCGCGCAATTGAAGCGCCTCTTTCTCGACAGAGGCTGGCCCGGACGCGCCGCCGAGCCGGACTGCCTGCGGCTTGGAGGGAATCGGGACGGCAGGAGCGGGCGTCGGCAAAAGCATGGTCCCGGTTGCAGCGACAGCCCCGGAGACATCGTTCAACTTCGCGCCCGCATACACGTCCGCCTTTTCATTTCCGAAACGATCCTTGGCTTCCTTCGCGGCAACGTCATCGTAACGCCCGTCACGGCCATTGACATGAAGCCTGTCCTGAAAAGTGTCTATGGCTGTGGGGGCGGCGGGCGTATTGAAATCCACGGTCAATCTGTCTGTCGCGGCAACGACCGGGGCCCCCTTGTCCACGGAAGCGGAGAAAGCCCACGTCGGATTGTTTGGTTGCGCCCGCGTCTGGCCGAACCACGCACGGCCTCCGGCACCACCACCGCCGCCCATGCCGCCTGATGTGCTGGCGAAGGCTCCGGAGAACGGCTGGGCCGAACTGCCAAATTCGGTCTGCGGCTGCGGGTTGAGCGTGGTGAATGTGGAAGAATTGAACATGACAGCAGGACGCGCCGGGGTGATTGCGCCGGTGGACATACCCCTGGCGGACTGCGGATCGCTGACCGCGCCTGCCAGTACCGACTGCGGGCGATTCTCAGCCCAGAGGTTCAAGGTGGACCTTGAATCCGCCATCTCGTCCGACAGTTCCGACACAGCGGGGAGAACCACTTTGCGGTCGCTGCGGCGGGCGACATCAACCGATGGAGCCGGAGAAGGCTTGGCTGGTTGGGGACCGCTTGCCGCCCGGCTGACAGTTTGATTGAGACCATACGCGAACGAACTTCCGTCGGCTGCTCCGGCAAGTCCGGCGTTCTCCGAAGGGGCACCGCCTGCGGGCAGGGTGTAATTGTTCTCAGCAACCAAAACTTCCCTGCCGCGACCGCCCTTCACCGCGCGCCTTTTCGCGTCATCGGCCGATTTTCCATCCATGATCAACTCCGTAACGGTGGAAGCCGATGGAGCCTGGCCGGAAACCTGACTTCTGCCCTCCGTGGGGAGTGCCAGAGCTTGCTCCGCGAGCGCCGCCGCCCGGTCTTCCCGCCGGGCAAGCGTCACTTGCCGCTCACTGTATTCGGAAACTGCGGCGCGGATGGCACCAAGAGCTTCATCTTTTCTACCAGAGTCAGGCTCACCCACTGTTTCCACCATCTTGTAGTGCTCAAGCGCAGGGGCGAGCATCAGCATCCAGGCCAGCACTCCCAACACGACCAACATCGCCGCGACGCTCGACACATCGCGCATCGAGACGTTCTGCCAGCGCGACCAGAAAGAGGGCTGCGGCTTGATGACCTTGAACGAGCGGAGCATTTTCTCCCGCCGTTTCTCTGAAAGCCGCAGCGTCGCCGCGGGCGTGCCGACGTCTTCGCTGGCCGAACGCGCGGCTTCGCTGACCAGTCCGATGGTCTGCTGAAGCCGCGCGTGTAGTTGCGCCAATGCGGGGTCCTTCGCGATGGCTTCGCGCACGACCGCCTCCTCCGTGGCAGAAAGTTCTCCCAGCAACAACGCGGTAAGCCGCGCTTCCATTTCATCCTGCGGGGTTGAATCAAGGCTCATGGCACGAGTCCGGTTCTCGCGAGTTCCCCCGCGATGGTTTTCAAGGCGTGATGCAGCACGTAGCCGACGTGGCCCGTGGTCAGGCCGGTGCGCCCGCTGATTTGCTTATAGGAAAGTTCTTCGTGAAATTTCATCCGCACAATCTCCCGGCTGCGTTCATCGAGCGCGTCGAGGCTCAGACGCACAAGGCCGATGCCTTCCCAGCGGACGATCTGTTCATCCGGCAGCGGCTCGGGGTCGGCAGTGTCCTGTGCGCTTGCAGATGCGCCTTCCGCCGGTTGTTCCAGCGGGACAATTTTGCCAGCCGCCCGCCGCTGGTTCAGCGCGAGGTTATGCACGGTGCGATAGAGCCAGCGTCTTGGCTCGCGCACTTCGGCAAACTGTTCGTGCAATTTCATGAAAGCTTCCTGGACGGCGTCCTCGGCCATGGCCCGCTCGCCGAGCAACCGCAGGGCATAGCCCAACAGCGGCGATTCGAGCGCAGCAAACAGCTCTTCGATCGACTCGAATTGCGGCGCTTCAGCGTTGGGCGCTTCGGGACGGGCCACGGTCATGTTGGTTTCAGCCGGGTCTAAATTGAGTCACTCGGTGCCATCGGTTCATCGCTTCAGCGTGCCAGGTCTCACCGGTTAAGACACGCGAGACGGACAGTTCTTAGACGAAAGTTCGATTAAGTTGCCCGTCAGCCTCCCGAGCCGGACTCGCTGCGAGGCGGACAGGAACTCGCCCGCTCTCTTAAACACCAGTGTTCGTCCAAGTTCTTGGGGAAGCCCAACCCAAAAAATCCATGCTTGCAATCGCGGGTGGTTAATTTATTTTCCGCATCGCTTCAGGCACGGACGCGAGCGTAGCTCAGCCTGGTAGAGCATCACGTTGCCAACGTGAGTGTCGAGGGTTCGAATCCCTTCGCTCGCTCCATTTTTCCTCTCTTTCTAGTTGGTTGCGCTTCTTGCAACGCTCCGCTCCTTCGCTACAGTGTTCTGGCAAAGCAGGCCATTGGATGGCCGGACGGTCAACAAACGCACACATACGAATCATGCCACACGAACTCCCCAACCTTCCCTACGCGCACGACGCGCTCGAACCGCACATCGACAAGCAGACGATGGAGATCCATCACGGCCGCCATCACAAGGCTTATGTGGACAACCTGAACAAGGCCCTCGCCGGCAACGCCGCGCTCGAAGCCAAGTCCATCGACGCGCTCATCCGCGATCTCGCCTCGGTGCCGGACAACATCCGCGGCCCCGTCCGCAACAACGGCGGCGGTCATTACAATCACTCGATGTTCTGGAAGCTCATGGCTCCCCAGGCCGGCGGCGCGCCCACCGGCGCGGTCGCGGACGGCATCAATGCCGCGTTCGGCAGCTTCGCGGATTTTCAGTCAAAGTTTGAAGCGGCCGGGATCGGTCGTTTCGGCAGCGGATGGGCCTGGCTCGTCGTCAATGGCGGCAAGCTCGAGATCGTTTCCACCGCCAATCAGGACAACCCGATCATGGGCAAGGCCATCGCTGGCTGCGAAGGCACGCCCATCCTCGGCGTCGATGTGTGGGAACATGCCTATTACCTGAAGTACCAGAACAAGCGCGCTGATTACCTCAAGGCTTTCTGGAGCGTCACGAACTGGGCTGAAGTGGCCCGGCTCCACGCCGCCGCCAAGTAAGCAGTATCCTCTTCATTCGCGCAGCCCGGTTCGGATTCATCCGGCCGGGCTGCGTTGTTTCTGACTGAGGTTACCGCAGCGTCTTCGCGACGATCTCGCGCAGGTTTATGCGCGGACGAAATCCCGTCACGCGCTCCAGTTTCTCCAGCACCGGCCTTCTCCGTCGCATGTCCTCAAAGCCCGCCTGATACGCCTGTTCGTACGGCACGCGCTCGATGGCGGATGATGACCCGGTCGCTTCCACCACCAGCCGCGCCAGTTCGGCGATGGAGACTTCCTCGTCGTTGCCCACGTTGAATACTTCGCCTCGCGCCGCGGGTGCGGCCATCAATCGCACCAGCGCTTCCACCGCATCCGTCACGTAGCAGAAGCAGCGCGTCTGTCCGCCGTCGCCGAAGACCCGCAGCGGTTCCCCCGCGCGCGCCGCCGCCACGAAACGCGGCAGCACCATTCCATGGCGACCGGTCTGGCGCGGGCCGACCGTGTTGAAGAGGCGCGCGATGATCACGGGCAGGCCGCGTTCGCTGGAGAAGGCCAGCGCGAGAAATTCATCCATCAACTTCGAGCAGGCGTAGCTCCACCGCGTCAGGTGCGGCGGACCCAGGAGCAAATCGTCATCCTCCGAAAACACCTCCTTGCCGCTCTTGCCGTACACCTCCGAGGTGGAGGCCAGCAACACCGGCGTGCGCGCCGGGGCTGCGGCTTCGAGCAATCGCTCGGTCTCGTGCAGGTTCGTCTGCAAGGTCCGCACGGGCTCGCGCAGCACCAGTTCCACCCCGACGGCGGCGGCGAGGTGGTAGATGCCTTTCGCGCTTTCCGCGAGCGTTGGCAGCTCTTCGCAATCGGAGACGCGCGATCTGATCGTTCGCAACCTGGGATGCGCCGTGACGGCCGAAAGGTTCTCCCACGAACCTGTGGAGCCATCGTCAATCACCACCACCGACTCACCGTCCGCGAGCAGGCGCTCCGTCAGATGCGAGCCGATGAACCCCGCGCCGCCGGTGACGAGGATGGGCCGGGCATCGCTCATGGGGCGGGGCGTAAAACGTAAAACGTGAAACGTAATTGGAAGCGCACAGGGATACTCAACGCGTCGGTTCTGAATTTACGTTTCACGTTTTACGATTTACTCCAACGCCTTCGCGATGCCCTCGGCGATGGACTGCCGATACGCGGCGGTGGCGATCTTGCGCGCCTCGTTGGGGTTCGTGAGGTAGCCCGCCTCGATCAGCACGGAAGGACGGCTCTGATTGCGCAGCACACCCATGAAGCGCGCGCGCCGCACGCCGCGGTCGCTGGCTCCGGTGGTTTCGAGAACTGAGCGATGCACGTGCGTGGCGAGACAAAGATTCTGCTCGTCGAAGGCGTTGTTCGGATGATGTTCCCGGGGGTCATCGCTTGTTTCGCGCAGCAGCGTCGACGGCATTCCACTGGGCGTCAGGCAAAATGTCTCCACGCCCGCTTGAGCGCCATTGCCCGTGCCGGAATTGAAATGAAGGCTCAGGAAAAGATCCGCCTTCGCGCGATCCGCGATGGCCACGCGCTCCGGCAAGGTGAGATAGGTGTCGTTCGTCCGCGTCAAAATCACCTTCCATCCCGCAGCCTCGAGCAATCGCTGCAAACGCCTGGAGCAATCCAGCGCGTAATTTTTTTCGTACTCACCGTTGGCCAGGCTCCTGGCCCCGCTGTCCTTCCCGCCGTGCCCTGGATCGATCACCACCACGCGGCGGCTCTCGGTGAACGGCAGCGGCGGCGCGGCCAGCAATGGCTGCAAGGTCTTCCGCGCATCCAGCGCATGGATGTAAGGCAGGCCGTGAATCAGCCTCGGCGCGAACCCCAGCCAGTATTCGATGCCGCCCACGCGCACGGCATGGCTGCCCATTTTCAGCAGCAGCGGACCGCGTCCGGTCTCCAGCGCGAACGCCGCCTCCAGCCCGGCGGTGATCCTGCGCGGCTTCGTCAGGCCGTTGAACGCGCTCCAGCTCTCCAGCGCGATCCAGGCGTTGACCCAGTTCGACGGCCAGGACTGGTTCATGAGTGGTGCGCTCGCGGGAGATCGCGGCGTCGCTTCGGGAACATTGGGAGGCAGCACGAGCGGTGCGGGCGCCATCACTGTGAGTGGTTCGCTCAAGGTCACAGCGGGCATTGGCGAAGTCACGGTGAGTGCTGGAGCCAACACCAGCCCTGGCTCCCCATGCGTTGAAAGATAATCGGTTGTCCCGCGCTGTAGCGAAGGAGAGCCACTCCGGCATCCTGCCAGCAAACACAGCGCGACCACGCCCACGACGGACCTTGGGCCGCGCACAATCCTGAACATCAACACGCCTTCCATTTTGCGTAGGACTGCTTCTGACACAAGCCCGTTATCAGACGACGGTGCGATTGGAACAGGCCGCATCTCCGGTGCGAGTTGTCCGCCACTCCCCGTTCACACCTGGCCATCAGAAAGCCAGAACCCTGTCCTCAAACCCACCTTTCGCGCAGATCATTCCGCATTCAATCAACTAACCCGCAGCCACTTATGTAGCGGGCCCCGCGATGGCGGGAATCATTCCCGCGCCAGCGGAACTTATTGCATCAGGTGCGGGAATAAGTCCCGCTAACGGTAAAACGATTCCCGCACGCGCGGGAAGTGATTTACATAGTGCGGGAATGGCTCCCGCGCCTGAGAAACTTCGTCCCGCCATGACGGGACTTGATTTACACCTCGCGGGAACTGGTCCCGCACCTGCGGGAAACGCTCCCGCACCCGGAAAACTCCGTGTCACACATGCGGGAGCTGATTTTCATCTCGCGGGAAGCGATCCCGTTGCGGCGGGAGACGCCGCACATCTCGCGAGAACCGCTCCCGCCATGACGGGCAAGGTTCCATCCTGTATGCACCGACAGCGCGCAATTCATCCCCGACGGGCGCATCTTTTCATCGTGGTTGAAAGTGTGGAAGGAAGGCTCGCCCTCACCCCGGCCCTCTCCCCCGGGGAGAGGGAGGAACGGGTGCCGCCTCGATGTGGTGCGATCTCGCCGGAGCAAGGTGCGCCCACGGACAACGAATCGACCGGACGCGGCGCGGCTGATCTCCCTCTCCCTGGG
>JAYVSO010000040.1:0-33815 GCA_043775315.1 Verrucomicrobiota bacterium | reverse complement strand
AGCCGCGCCCGGCGTCATCACCAAGACCGAGGCCAAGGCAGAGGAGAAGGAGGTGGTGCGCCACCGGTCGATCTTCGGCCTCTACGCTGCCGGCTCCGGCTCGGTGACGAACCCGAGCCTCAACGGTCAGCTCGGCGTGCGCTTCAGCCTCTCGGATCGATGGACGGTCGGGCTCGACGGTGAGATCGACGGCTGGTACGCGGTCAATACGACCAAGTTCCGCACCGGCGTCTTCAACGTCTACGCGACAGGAATCTTCCGCTACCCGCTCCGCTTCGAGCAGGTGAACCTCCGTTCGACGGCCAACCTCGGCACGTCCACGATGCTCATCGACCTCTACGGTGCACCCCGCGGCACGACGGGCATCTTCGTGGGCGCGGTTCCGCTCGGCCTCGAGTGGAAGGTGTCGTCGTCGGTCTACATCATCTTCGACGTGCTTGGCATCGCGCTCCCGGTGCCGCAGCTGAAGGGCGCTCCGTTCGCGTATCCGATGTACCGAACCGCCCTCGGCGTCGAGCTCGCGTTCTGAGCGAAGGTCGCTCAGGCTCGTCCGCGCGGTCGCTGCGCTCCCTCGCTCAGCGGCGCGGCGCGGCGACGAGGCCACCCGCGTAGTCGATCGTGACGTACTGGTTCAGCGCGAACGAGCCTGCCTCGAAGCGCTTCACCTCGCCGTTCGGCCAGCGCACCTCGATCGTCGCCGCCGAGATGCCGCTCTCGCAGCCCTGCGCGCCGAGACCAAACAGAAGCGAGCGCGAGTCCGCCGAGCTGTAGGTACCGCGGCTCGACTTCACCTCGCGCACGAACTTCTTGTCGCCTGCCGTGAGCGTGACGCGAGCGCCCAGAGCGTCGCGGTTGACGGCCGTGCCGTCGCCGCGCAGGCGGATGCCGACCCAACCGTTCTTCTGGCCGATGGTGTTCTCGAACAGGAAGTTCGCGCGCCCCGCGCCGCCGTTGTCGCGGCCGCCGATGAGAACGTCGAGATCGCCGTCGCCGTCGATGTCCGCGTAGGCCGAGCCACGCCCGACGATGGGTTTGAAGAGATCCGTGCCCGCCTTCTCCTGCGGCGCGGCGACGAAACAGCCTGTCTTGTGCGGGCCGGCGTTCCAGAAGAGCTGGGCCGGCTGGGCGAAGGTCTGGCTGGCCTGCACCTTGCCGATCTCGTCCTCGATGTGGCCGTTGGCCGTGAGCGCGTCGAGACGTCCGTCGAGGTCGTAGTCGAAGAAGAAGAAGCCGAACTTCAGCAGGAGCCGGCTGGCGGGACCGATGCCTTCGACGATGGCCTCGTCGGTGAAGCGCAGCGGGCTGTCCGGCTGCGAGACGTAGAGCGCGTTCATCTCGTTGGCGAAGTTCCCGATGCCGATGCCGAGCGCGTCGTCGTTGCGGAATCTCGCCGTGTCGATGCCCATCGCGCCGCGCGTCGCGCCGTAGCTGTCGAAGGCCACGCCGCTGATGCCGCCGATCTCCTTGAAGGTGCCGTTGCGCTGGTTGAGGAAGACGTGGTTCGGCGTCGTGTCGTTCGCCACCACGATGTCGATGAACCCGTCTCCATCCAGATCCACCGGCGCGACCCCGAGCGACTTCGCGGAAGGAACGCCCGTGGCCGTGTTCTTCACCTGGACGCCCGCCTCGGCCGACACGTCGCGGAACTTGCCGCCGCCTTCGTTGTGGAAGAGCTGGGCGAACGCGCCCTCGAAGTTCATCGGCGGCCCATAGGCGCGGCCGATGCCCGTCAGCTTGTAGCCGACCTCGAAGTCGATCTCGCGCGACCAACGCACGTAATGACAGACGAAGAGGTCGAGCTTGCCGTCGTTGTCGTAGTCGAAGAACGCCGCGCTCGAACTCCAGTCCTTGGGCGATCCACCAACGCCCGACACCACGGTCACGTCGCGGAACTTCCCCTGCCCTTCATTGTGGAAAAGCCGCTGGCCACCGACACCGGTGATCAACACATCCGGCAAGCCGTCGTTGTCATAATCTCCCACGGCCACGCCCATGCCGTAGGTCGAGACATCCAACCCTGAACCGGCCGTCACGTCGGTGAACTTGCCGCCGCCGTCGTTACGGTAGAGCGCGTGCGTCGTCGGTTTGGCGCCGTCGGGAGCGCCGTTCGGCCACCAGGTGGAATTGACGAAGAGCAGGTCCGGCCGGCCATCGGCGTTGAAATCGAGGAAGGCCACGCCGCCGCCCATCGTCTCCGGCAACAGCTTCTCGCCGCGCGCGCCGCTGTTGTGCCGGAAGGTGATGCCCGACGACGCGGTGATGTCCGTGAAGCCGCTGATCGGCACATCCGCCTTGGGCAAGTCCGCCGCCTTGGGCGCCTGCACTGCGACCTTCTTGGCCACGGGCTTCGTGGGCTTGGGCTTCAGCGCCAGATACAATCCGCCGCCGACCACGGCGACACCGGCGATGACCATGAGGGAAACCCGGAACGCCTTGCCGATGATGGCATCGTCCTGCTCGGGCTCGGGAGTGTTGGGTGTGGGAACGTTGGGCATAGCTCAAATGAAGTCATTAACTCGGTATTCGGGGCGATTAGTTGGAATTCCCCGGCCGGACAATTCTGTAGTCATTCAGAAAATTTGAGATGGCCATGCTAATCATCGGGTGAGAGTTAGTAAGTGATCTCAGTGGTTGCTCCATTTCTTCGATCCACTCTGGGCTGTTCACTATCTCCGACAAAAGCGAGATCTGAGCCAAAGGGGGCGAGTTCGTGAGATAGGATTCCAACAGGCCACGAATGAGCGCCCGGTTTCCTTTGATTTCAACCAGCCCAGCAAGCAAAGCCCGATCCGGGACCGGAGCATTCGTCGCAATCTGAAGAATCCGCGCTCCACCTTCGGGAATGCGGGCGATGTCCCGACCCCAGCCCATCAGCAAAAACATTTCCATTCCGGGCTTCTGTGTCTCGGCATCACGCATAAGCCGCAAAGATTCCTGTTTTCCTGACGGACCGCACGATGTGATGAGAAGCTGAAATGCCGCTCCCAGCGCGGCCTCTCCACCAGACAAGCCGAGCGCTCTGATCTCGCGGAGGGCTCCAAGGGCATTTGTTCCGACGATTTCAAGACCGGCGAGGGCGAGACGCTGTCGTGTCGGGCGAGGCGCCCTTTTAGTCAACCAATCGGCTACAGAATCAAACCCTGCTCGTTCGGCAAGACGGCTCAACCTGTCCTCAATCGAATCGGGCCGACTCAGCTCGTAGCCTAGATATGGCACAGCCTTCGCGCCCAACCTGAAAATCCTGTCCACGGCATTCTGCCGTGCGTCCTGATCGTCACCGTCATAGTTGGTAGCTTCTCGGATTAAATCACTCAGCTTACTTCCGTCGATGACTGGATCTTTTGGAGACGACCAAATCTGCCATGAGGCAACCACCAGTATGAGCAGCAGAAAACCAAGGACTACCCGCAGCTTTCTAGTAGGGCGACGAACGGCTTGTCCCGCGTCCTGATCCGCTGGATTGGTCGCTCCATCGTTCATGGCCGAAGAAAGACCCAGCAAGCCAAGTCGAGCAAGCCGATCAGCCTGCTGCCGGTAGGGCGAAGGCTCCTGCCGAGCCATCGTAGGCCGCGCGTCCTCGCGCGGCCAGTGGGTGCTCCTGCGTGATGGCCGTGAAACAACACCCACTCGCCGGGCAGGGATGCCCGGCCTACGGCTGAGGTAGGGCGACGGCTCCTGCCGAGCCGCCTTTGCGCCTGCTTGGACCAACTGCGTTCCTCGCGGGAAGTCTGCGGCTGGCGGACGCCCAGCGTGTGGCCGCTGGAGCCGGAGGTTGGAAGGGAATCACGAGGCGGCTCGGCAGGAGCCGTCGCCCTACCAGCCTCCTGACCTCGTGGCCGCCGAGTCGCAGCGCGACTCGGCCCACCTCCATCGTCGTTCCGCCGCAGCGAGACGGCGACAGCATGGTAGGGCAGTGCTTCCAGCCTGCCCAAGGTGGTCTTGGGGTGAATGGAGAACGCCGTGGTCGGAACAGACGATGGTTCCAAAACCGAACGCTTGTCAGGACGGGGCAGGCAGGATGCCCGCCCTACCTTGGGCAAGCGCGGACTTGGGTCCGCGGCTACGGGACTTGGAAGCACGCGGATCATTTCGCGGCGGTGGCGGCGGTGGGCGGGAGTTCGTGGGCGCCGGGGCGTTGCAGGTCGTAGATGACGACGGCCTGCGCGGCGTGGTCGGCGGCCGGGTTGTTGCGGCGCGCGATGGCCACGGCGCGGTCGCGGGCGTTGTCGTCGGGCCGTAGCTTCTCGTGCTCCTTCTGGTGGAAGGCCGCCTTGGCCGCGTCGCCGAGCTGGGTGTAGATCAGGCCGAGGTTGTAGTGGGCGGTGAGGTTCTCGGAATCCAGCTCCACCGTCCGCAGGAAGCGCCGTTCGGCTTCCTTGAGGAACGTGTCGCGGGCCGCCCTGTCGCCGCGCTCCATCTTGGAGCGTTCCAACAGTGTCTGGCCGAGTTCGTTGACGACCTCGTAGTCGCGGGCGAAGTCGAAGCCCTTCTCGATCATGTCGGCGGTGCGGCTCTCCAAGATGGTGGTGAACTCTTTGATGGCCTGGTCGAGGAAACCGTTCTGCTTGTTCACGAGCCCGTTCAGCCACGAGATCGTCCACCAATTACCGGGCGGGTTGAAGCGGTTGGTGTCGGCGGCGCGTTGCAAGGCTGTGACGGCCTCGTCGAGGCGGCCTTCCTTGTTTAAGACGCGGGCGAGGTTGAGCGGGCCGTCGGGTTTGCCGAGCTTCTCCACCTCGGCGAAGGCGGCGGCGGCCTGGATGAGTTCGCCCTTCTCGCTGCCCTTATCGCCCCGGTTGAAGAGGCCGATGCCGTAGTCGTTCCAGCGCATCCACGGCGGAATGGCCGAGGGAGCGTTGGTCACGGCGGCGATGGCGGCGGGCGTCATCGTGGCGACGGGGAAGACGATCTTGTCGGCGCTGATGGTGGTGATCGGCAGGTCATTGGTGAACGTCGGGCCGAAGACGTGCCGCATGTAGATCGAGTCGAACTTCCGATACTGCAGCTTCACTTCGACGGTGAGCGGCCCCTTCACATCGGTCGGCACGCGGAAGCCGTAATGGACGACGGCGGCAGCTCCCGGCGGGATCTGGTTGTTGTAGAGCGGCGTGAAGATGTTCTGCGGATTACGCCGGTCGATGCGTTTGCCGTCCCGGTCGAGCATGTAGACGTTGATCATGTGCGACCACGGATCGACCTCGTTGTAGGCGCCCATTCCGCCGCTGCGACCGACGATCAGGCCATCGGCATCGCGGATGGCGGCGTCGACCCAGATCTCGTTGGAGTCGACCGTGCCCTGCGAGAAGGGATGACCGAGCTTGACCGTGCGCACGACGGTTTCGGCGAGGTAGCGTTTGCCGGGCTGGAGCGTGGGAATGCTCGGCCGAAGAGGAGCCAACAGTTTGCCGTCGATGGTGCCGCCTTCCTTCAAACCGAAGATGTCGACGCGCACGGAGTCCTTCAGGAAGTCCAGGTGGCGTTTGATCGTGTCGGGCCATTTGTTGAAGTGGCCGATGGCCGTGTTGGCCGCCGGGAAAAGATGGTCGTGGACGGAGAGCACCTTGTTCGTCGGGTTGAAATACCGCGCGCCGAAATCGTTTTGGGCCGTCTGGAGCGGCATATGGCAGCCGTTGCAGTTCTGCTGGGCCATCGGCGGATAGTAGAAGCTGCGGGCGTTCACTCCGGAGACGCCGCTGAGCAGGTAGGTGTCGTAGTGGTTCTGGCCCCGGAGGAATTCCTTATACTTCGTCAGCTGCTGGGGGAGGCTGACCTTGTGGCAGGTGGAGCAGAACTCCGCCGTCTTGTGCAGGGGCTTGAGGAACGTCTTCTTGTGGAACTCGGGGTTGCCCTTGATGAGCTGGTTGTTGATGAACTGGAGCGCCCGGTTGGTGGAGAAGGCGAAGGGATATTGGACCGGTTCCTCGATGACGAAGTCGGCGTTGCCGCGCGTGCTGTTGACGTGGGTGATGGCGTGGCAGGTCGTGCAGGTGATGCCGGCCTGCGAGGTCGGATGGTTCACTTCGTCGAACTTCGGATCGTCGAACGCGCCGCTGAAGAACGGAGCCGGATCATGGCACCCGGCGCACCACCGGGCGGCCTTCACGTTGCCGTCGCGCTCGAAGGAAACCTTGCGCGTCTCGCGCACGCTGAAGAGGTAGGCGGGGTTGTTGAACGAGCTGAACCGGTGCGCGCTGTGGAACCAGCTGTTGTAGGAGTCCTCGTGGCACTTGAGGCAATACTCGTTGTTCATCATCGACTCGGCCGGGATGAACTTGCCGTTGGAAGTGCGGGCCAGCGACGGCTCGAAATACTTCGCGCCATCCTTCGAGCCGGCGACGTTCCACTTCCGGGGATCGGTCGAGTGCAGCGCGACCATTCCCAAGACCAGGAAGGCCGAGGCCAATCCCCAGCCGATGCCGATGCGCCAATTGATCTTCGGCCCGACCAACCGGTGCAGCACGTAGAGCCAGACGGCGACGACGGGCGCGATGACGTGGGCCCAGTAGGCGGTGGAACGGAAGAGCGGGTTCTTCAGGAAGAATCCTTCGATCCGCATCAACGCCACTCCGGAGACGAGGACGATGATGCCGGTGGTCAACAACGCCCAGCCGACGCGGACGGCCCGGCGATTGGGCCGATCCTTGCCCTTCAACGCATGGCCGATGCCGAAGACGACGAACGGCAGGACCAGCAGCAGTCCCAGCACGAGGTGCGCGAGGAACATCCATTGGAAGAAATAATTCTGGTAGGTCGCCTGCTTGACCCATTCCAAGCCGCGGATGGCGAGAAGGTAGACCGAATTGACGCCGAGCAAGGCCGTCAGGGCGAGGACAGTCAGGAGGGCCACGCGCAACCCGGGCGTGACGGTCTTGGAGACACGTTTCGCGGGCTTCGGGCTTTCGCTGGGAGGCAACGGATTGGTCATGGCTTCAGGTCGGAGCGGAGACTGACAGATAAATGAAGACGATCCACCCAAACTCAAGCCGGTTGGGGTGAAGTGCGGGTTTGCCGGGGCGAAAAGAGATGGCGGTTGTAACCGGCAGGATTTGTTGAAGTCTCTTCCCGAACCCACCCATCATCTACCATGCGAACCCCTGCCCTGCCCCGCCCGACGCTTGCCTGGACGATCCTCGTTTGTCTCGGGATCAACGCCCCGGTCTACGCGCTTCGTGCCCAGACTCCAGCTTCTCCCAAACCGGCCGCGACCGCCTGGACCACACCGGAGGATCACAAGAACATGATGCAGCAGTTGGGCATCACGGTGCTTCGGCCCGGTCCGAGCGGACAAACCGGCCGGACCAATTCGGCCAACTATGATCCCGCCAAGGCCAATCCGTTCCCGAATCTGCCGGAACTCTTGACCCTCAAAAATGGCACCAAAGTCACCACGGCAGACCAGTGGCGTAACCTGCGACGGCCGGAGATTGTCGAAGAGTTCGAGCGCGAAGTGGTCGGCCGGGTGCCAAAGGATGTCCCCAAGGTAACTTGGTCCGTCGTTTCCAATGTCACCGACGGCCTCGTCGGAACCTTACCCGCGATGGGCAAACAACTCGTCGGGAGCGTGGACAACTCCGCCTGCCCCGAAATCACGGTCAGCATCGCCATGACCGTGGTGACTCCCAAGGGAGCCAAGGGCCGTGTCCCGGTGCTGATGATGTTCGGCGGCTTCGGAGGAAACGGACTGCCCCGTCCGGTCGGAAGCCCGGTCCCCACCAACCGCTTCGCGAATTTCGGCGGACCATTCAACGATCCGCCGTCCCAGGAACAGCTCCTCGCGGCCGGTTGGGGCTATGCCGTAATCAACCCCGGCAGCATCCAGGCCGACAACGGCGCCGGCCTGACCAAGGGCATCATCGGGCTCGTGAACAAGGGCCAAGCCCGCAAGCCGGATGACTGGGGCTCGCTCCGCGCGTGGGCCTGGGGTGCCGCACGAGGGCTGGACTACCTCGAAACCGACCCGACGGTCGACGCCAAGAAGGTCGGCATCGAAGGCGTGTCGCGCTACGGCAAGGCTGCTTTGATCACGATGGCCTTCGAACCGCGTTTCGCCGTCGTCCTCGTCGGCTCGTCCGGCGAAGGCGGCGCCAAGCTGCACCGCCGCAATTTCGGCGAAGCGGTCGAAAGCCTGACGGGTTCCGGCGAATACCATTGGATGGCGGGCAACTTCATCAAATACGGCGCGGCTGAATCGTCCTTCGGCAGCAAGAACGCCGGTGACATTCCAGTCGATGCGCATCAGCTGATCGCCTTGTGCGCGCCGCGTCCGACCTTCATCAGCTACGGCATTCCAGAGAAGGGCGACGCGCTCTGGTTGGATCAACAAGGAAGCTACATGGCAACGGTGGCGTCCGGTCCGGCGTTTCGCCTGCTCGGCGCAAAAGACCTCGGCATCACCGAGAACTATCGCACCGTGCAGATGCCGCCGCCGGAAACGGAGCTGCTCGAAGGTCAACTCGCCTGGCGCCAGCACATCGGCGGACACGAGGACCGGTCGAATATGAAACACTTCATCAAGTGGGCCAGCAAACAGCTCGGCCACACGATTCCGGCTGTGGCTGCGAAGTAGAAGGCTCCGACCTACTTGGCCACAGGCTTCGCCGCGCTCGGATCACCCGTGGGTGGCGGAGCCAGGTCGACGTCGGCACGTTGGCCGAGGCGTTTTTCCAGCAGCGGCTTCAGTGCGTCGGCCCAGATTTGGTAGCCCTTCACCGAAAGGTGGAGGCCATCGACGGTCACGCCTTCTACCAGTTTGCCCGAGCCATCGGAAAGGCGGTCGCTGATGTCGAGGAAGCGGATTTTGTCGCCATCAGCCAAGGCCGCGAGGCGCGTGTTGATGCGGCGGATTGTCGGAATCAGCGCGGTCTTTCCGCCGGCTTCGTTGCGCGGCAGCACTCCCATCAAAATGATGGAAGCCCCGGGAGCCCTCGCTTTGAAGACGTCGAGGATCGCCTTGATGCCGCCAAGAACTTCGTCGACCTGCTTGTCGTCATCGGCACCGGTGCGGCCGGGCCGGAGATCGTTGGTGCCGGCGAGGAGGACGATCACCTTCGGGTTTACGTCGTCGAGTTCACCGTTGGCCAGCCGCCAGAGAATGTTCTGCACCGAGTCGGCGCCCCAACCGAAGTTCCCGGCGTTCCATCCGTGGAAGTTGGTCTGCCAGTTGGCCAGCATGGCGCTGTATTGGGTGTCGCTGCTGCCCCAGCGGCGCGTGATGGAATCGCCGACGAAGTAGAGATCAATCCGGCCGGACTTGGCCTTGGCGACGAGCTGCTCATGGGCTGTCTTGGAATTGGCGTCGGTCCGTGGCAGCGGGTGGACGGTCGAGCCGCCCGCTTCGGCGGCGGCGGAAACCGAGACGAGGTTCAACGCCAGCAGGGCTGCGGTGGTGAGTTTGGAGAAGTTCGAGATCATGAGCGGGAATAGCCCAAGTCTAGGTGCTAGCCAGTCCATCTTCAAAGCCCATCTGCTTTACGGCGCCCGGCCCCAGCGATCCCGGCTTCAGGCTTTTCCGACCAAAAAAGACCGCCGAAGCCAGGTTCCCCACAACCCAACTTCGGCGGCACTCAACCCAAGTCGCATGGATTGAAAACTAACGGCGAATCAAAACCGGTAGCTGATGCTGGTCGTGATCACGAAGTCGGCAAAGGCCGCGTCACCACCGGTGGTGCCACCACCGACGATCTGATCCCAACGCTTGTCGGCCACGCTGGCCTGGCGATTACGATAGAGGGCCACTGGCGCGTAGATCGAGGCGGAGAACCGGCCCTTCATCATGGTGATGCCGGGCTCGATCGAGATCGAGTAGCCCGGCCGGCGGAAACCATCGGAGTCGCCCAGGGCATCCTCGACCGGCACGCCTTCCAGACGCCCGCCCAGGCTCAAGGCCAGCCCCCAGCTCTTCACGAGGGTGAAGGTCATGCCGGCGCGGGCCAGATACTGGTCGGTCACGGACATCACGTCTTCGAGGGAGTAGGCATTGTTGTAGCCGAGGGCGGTGGCGGCGTTGAGCCGGGTCTGGGCGGTGGCCACCTGGGCAGGCGTGGATGCCGGATTGGCGATGGTGCGGTTCAACGCGGTGATCGTGCGTCCACGCGGATTGGCGATCTCGGTGGAGACGCCGTTCACATCCTTGGGATTGAACATGTAGAAGCCCTGCGCGTAGACGGACGTGCGCTCGAAGATTTCACGGTAGGCGTAGAACTCGGCCGAGAAACCCACGGCTCCGTCACCGGGCTGGATGGACTGGTCGACGTAGTGTTCCTCGGGACCGCGCACGGTGTTGAAGGTGTCGGTGGCCTTGTAGTCGCCGGTCGGCAGCTTGAGTCCCAGGCCGAGTTGGATGTTGCCCTTGGGATGTTTGGTCGGGTCCCACAGCCAGACGCTGCTGCTGAGGCGCAGGTCGCCGATGCCGGTGGCTTCGGAGTGGCCGCGTTGAGCGCCGGTCGCGGGAGAACCGCCGCTGTGTTCGTAGAAGGAAGATCGGTCCGAGTAGACCAGCGGCAGCGTCAGCGTCACGCCGACGCGCGGTGTGATCTGGTAGCTGAGGCCGACGTCGATGAAGTGCGAGTCGTTGATGACTTCCGTGCCTTGCGCCGCGCGCTGGGTCTGCTCGACGTCGCCGACGAAGTGCCGGTGCGAATGCAGCCAGCGATAACCGACCGAAGCCGTCCAGGGATCCTGCTCGGATTCGTCATGCGGGAGCATGCAGAAGCCGCCGCCACGAACCGCCACACAGCCCTGGGCCGAGGCGCGGTCGGCCACCACGAGGGGAAGGCCGCAGGCGAGAACCAGAAGGGAAGAACGGAGAGTTGGAGCAAGGATTGGGGGTGTCATGTAGGCTTGGGTTGCGCGGAGAAGGCCAACATCCGGGCAGCACCGCAACTCGACGGTGGCGAACGGATGTCCCTCAGGGGCGAGATGCCGGATTCGCGGGGCCAGCCGTTTCGTCGGCGGAACGATCGACTACTTGGGAGCGGCGAACCGGAAGAAGCGCTGGGGCGCATTCGTCGGTAATGTATCAACGAACTGGATCGAACCGTTGCTGGACATCAGCGATGAGACCGGTGCCCAATCTAAGAGATTGGTCGAAACTTCGGCCGAGTAGTTGATCCCTGAGGCACCCGATCCGGACAGCAGCCACCAACCATTTGTGGAAGTCGCGCTTAGTTGGTCGACGCGAAGCTGCACCACGCCCAGCAGCGCGTTGGAACTCGTGGTCGAACCCGCGAAATTGGTCAGCACCAGCGAGTAGTTCCCAGCCTGCGCGAAGGACACGTTGGTCAACTGAAGCTGTAGATTGGTGCCGGTGGAGACGGTTCCGCCATTGAGTCTCCAAAGCGCGGCTAAAGGCGCGGTCCCCGACGCGATCACGGAGAAGGCGGCGTTGACGACGATCGACTGCGGCTGGGCCAGCAGGACCGGCGGCACGACTTCGGTCAGGATCTGAAGATTGTCGACGAGGATGAAGTTGTCGGCGGCCGGATTGGCGATGGACGTGAACGTATCCATGTAGCCGATCATGGGTGTGCCCGATGTGAAGGCTGAGGTGTTCGTCCGTTGCGCCACAACCACGCCACCGAGTTTCCATGTCACGATGCCATCGACTTGGCTGATCTCGGCGCGGACCCAACGTTTTCCCGGAGCGCCCGCCGTCTCGTAGAGCGCAGCCGGGAACAGCGCTTGAAAGAAGAGGTCTCCGTCATCGACTCCCTGGGCGCCATTCGCCGTGAAGCCGGAGGACGCGAGCGGGAGCAACGTCGGATTGCCGGAAGGATTTCCCACGTAGGCGAGGTAGTCGCTCGAGGAGCCGCCTTCGCCATCAACCGCGAACCACACGCCGTCGCTGGCCGACGACGTGCCAGAGCCCCAGTTGACCCGGGTGCCGGCGTGGTTGAGGCCCATGGTGACGAACTCGGTCGAACCCGAACCGCCGCCGGACGGGCCGTTGTAGTTGATCCACAAATCGCAACGAAGAGCATGGTTCCCGGAAAAACTTTGGCCCCTGGGATACAGGCTCACGCCGGCCGTGGCGGCCGACGCGTCGTTCTTGTTCACCGTAACCTTGAGCGCACGTTTGGTCGACGAGCCTGGAGAAGCAGGGATGAAATTTGTGGCGCCATTGTAGGAATATCTCACCGCCGCGTAGTCGAACGACCAATCGGCGGTGTAGTCGGAAACGCCATTGCCGGAGCCTTGGAAGAGATTCCAACGTGACGCGCTGTTGGTCTCGAAGTCGTCGGAGAACTGCGCCTGCCAAACCACAGCACGATTTACCACGAGGCGAACGATCGAGCTGGTGGCGCTTCCAAAAAGATTCGTGGCGACGACGGAGTAGTCACCGGCCTGTGCCAGTTGAGCGTTGTTCCTCGTGAGCAAGGAGGCGGTGGCGCCGGGAATGTTGGTTCCGAACAGCCGCCATTGGTAAGCGATGGGGGCATCGCCAGCGACGTTCACGCTGAACACGACGTTGCTCCCGACATCGGTAGACCGAGGCAACGGCGGGGCAATGATGGAGGGAGGGTTGTTGCTCGAGCCGATCGTCGCAGAGCCGATCTCATCCCAGACGATCGTGGAGTGGTGTTGGCAGCTCCAAAAACTCACTCCCCTGTAGCCGCCGGCCGCCGCCGAAGGCGTATTGGTCTTTAGGGCGTTGATGAACGAGAGGACTTCGCCGGCCGCAATGGACCCGTTCACCGAAGCGTATCCCTGGCCAATCGGGATGATCGGCTTGATGGCATTGGTGTCGGCTCCGGTCAGGGAGTTCTGCCAGGTCCTCCATTCCGAGTTCATCCGGGTGACCATGAAGGCAGGCGTGTTGCCGATGTCCTTCCAGTAGGCCTGCGGCATGACGGCGTCGCAGTAACGGCCGAACGTGATGTAGGGAAACCCGCTGTGGGAACTGATGATCGGATACGGTGCGTGGGCCAGGAACCGGTCGGGATAAGCCGCGCGGATGGCCTGGCAGTATTGAGCGGCGGCGACGGCATTGTTCGCGAGGACTTCGTATTCGGTTTCCGCGTCGATGATGAAACCGTCGGCGCCGAGGTTGAGGGCGTTCAAGGCGACGTTGATCTCGCCTTGGACATTGTTCCCATAGACGTAGGCCCAGCCGAAGATTTTCAGGCCTGCATTGTGGGCGCGGGAGATCAGGTCGACGTTGAACTGAGTCCAGATGCTGACGCCATCGCCGCATTTTACGGTGATCCACTTCATGCCGCGGGCGACTTCATAGTCGATGATTCCCTGGACGGAACTGACCCCAAGCGCGGTTTGGCACTGGGGAATCTGCCAAATCCAGTCGCCTTTGCCGAGGTTGGTCGGGTCAACGCCGTTGTAGAGCATCTGGCGCGGACGCGAAGGTTTTTTCGGAGCAACGTTGTCCGAAATGGCGGGAACAGTGTCGGCAACTTCAACCGAATGATCGGGCGGCACCGTGATTGCCCCGGAGACTTCTCCTGGATGAGTTCGCTTCCAATAGAGATTGGCATCATCGGACGCCGATAGGCGGTCCGCTCCGAGGCCAGTTGCGACGAGCGCAGCGAGGATCAAACCGAAACCGAAGACTAAGCGCGGGAAGGACTTCAAGCGTTCCTATTGAACGCCTCAGCAAGCAATCCGGCAATGGCACGAACGGCGATCGCGCCCGATGAAAACAAAAAGGCGTCCGGCCTCACGACCGGACGCTCACACACGGTTCCTTACCCAAAAAAATTACTTCGCCGCCTTGGCAGGACGGACGGTCTCCTTCTCCTTCACGAGCGTCGCACCCTTGCCAATACGAGCCCGGAGGTAGGTGAGTTTGGCGCGGCGCACCTCGCCGTGCCGCTCGACTTCGACCTTGTCGACCCTTGGGGAGTGGATCGGGAAAATGCGTTCCACACCCTCGCCGTAGCTGATGCGGCGAACCGTGAAGGTTTCGGTCAGGCCATGGCCACGGCGGCCGATGACGATTCCGGCGAACACCTGGATGCGTTCCTTGTCGCCTTCGACGACCTTGGTGTGCACCCGAACGGAGTCGCCGACGTTGAACGGCGATACTTCCTTCTTCTTAAACTGCGATTCGATCTTGTCCAACAATGCTTGGTTCATGGCTCTTCACTCTGTTTGTGGCCGCGGCCACGTTTCAAATCTTATTTCCGAAACCCGGTCTGCCATCCTCTGGCAAACCACTTTCAAGCAAATCCGGTCGACGCTCGCGCGTTCTGGCCAGTGCCCGTTCCTTCCGCCACTTCGCGATCTCAGCGTGGTTCCCGGACAAAAGCACTTCGGGAACTTTCAATCCCCGATATTCGGCAGGCCGCGTATACTGCGGATACTCTAGGAGTCCTGTGGTAAAGGACTCATCCTTCGCACTTTCGTCGTCTCCCAGCACCCCCGGCAGCAAACGGGTGATCGAGTCAATGATCATCATCGCCGGCAGGGCACCGTTGGTCAGAACAAAATCGCCGACCGAAAGTTCTTCGTCCACCAACTCGTCGTGGATCCGTTGATCGAATCCCTCGTAGGCCCCGCACAGAATTACCAGATGACTTTCTTTCGAAAGCTCTCCGGCAACCGCCTGGATGAACTTTCGTCCGGTCGGTGCGACCAGGACAACCTTGGTCAGCGGCCCTGACAACGACTCAACTGCTTCAAAGATCGGTTCAACTTTTAGGACCATTCCAGCCCCGCCCCCAAAAGGGCGGTCATCGACCGTTTTGTGACGATCATGGGTCCAGCGCCTAAGGTTGTGGACACTCAAGTCCAACTTTCCTTGGGCACGCGCCCGATGGACTATACTGCTGTCCAACGGTCCAACAAACATCTCCGGGAACGTCGTCAGGACGTCGATTTTCATCCGGCCGTGCGATACACTATCGTCGCCGACCACGGATCCCCCGTTCAAAGCGCCGTTCCTGCAGCCGCTCCGGACGGGATTCCCGCCGGGAACCATTTTCATCGACCAACTCCACGGCGCAACGGACACCTTTTCGAGTTGCTCCAGCCTGCAATAGCGACCGGATGATATTGATGGTCTGCCCTTCCCGACCAATTACCTTTCCCATGTCGTCGGGGTTCACGCGAACCTCGAAGATCGTCGAACCATCCTTCTCCGATCCCCCGACAACAACTTCGCCAGGGTTGGACACCAGGCCCCTGACGACAAATTCAACAAAGGCCTGCATGGCAGGACGTCAGTTCGCAGCAGGCACTGCGGCCGCCGCTTTGGCCGCCTTCTTGATCATGCTGGCCACTGTCTCGCTTGGCTGCGCCCCGACACCGATCCAATAATTGGCGCGCTCCAAGTCGACCGTAAAATTCTCACCTGCCTTGAGCGGATTATAGGTGCCGATCTCCTCGAGGAATTTGCCATCCCGCGGACTCCGGCCATCCGCAACCACAAGGCGGAAGACGGGGGTGTTCTTGGTCCCGATGCGCTTCAGACGAATACGGACTGGCATATAAATTCATTCGATCCAACAGCCTGTTAGGACCACCTTGATCCCACAATCCGGCCATCGAAAAGAGTCGTGAAAGTAGGCAGCGCTGTTCTTGAAGGCAAGTCCTGATTTGAAGAAAACTCAGTGATACCTATTGACCCGAAGAAGTCCTCCGGTAGAATCACCGCTCCTTTGAACTAAAGATTTCGATGAAGACCTATCTGCCGAAAGCGAGTGAACCTGTCAGTGCGTGGCACGTAATTGATGCCGACGGCGCCGTCCTTGGTCGTCTCGCCGTCCAAGTTGCCGACATCCTGCGCGGCAAAAATAAGCCCATTTACACCCCCCACATGGATGCCGGCGACTTCGTCGTGGTGATCAATGCGGAAAAGGTGGTCCTCACTGGCAAGAAGGAGACCGACAAATACTTCATGTCCTACTCCGGATGGAAGGGCGGCGAACGCTTCCGGTCCGTCGCGGAAGTCCGCGAGACCCATCCGGAACGGCTCATTGAACACGCCGTCAAGGGCATGATTCCTAAGAACCGTCTCGGCAGCCGCATCATCACCAAGCTCAAGGTCTACAAGGGTGCCGAACATCCCCACGCCGCCCAAAAGCCCGCCGTTATCAAAGTCGCAAACTGAATTTCTGACAAGCCATGGCCAAACAGGACCCAAAGACACAGGAATATCTCGCAACAGGCCGCAGGAAGACGTCGATCGCGCGCGTCCGTCTTGCGACCGGATCAGGCAAGTTCTTGGTGAACGGCCGGGAACTCGAAGCCTATTTCCTCACGGACAGCCTTCGACAACTCGTTAGCCAACCCTTCCGTGTGACCGAGACTGCGGGACGCTACGACGTCCGCATCAATGTCACTGGGGGAGGCCCCGCTGGACAGGCCGGCGCTGTCCGTCACGGAATCGCCCGGGCCCTGATCGGTGCCGACACGAATCTTCGGCCTGCCCTCAAGTCCAACGGCCTGCTGACCCGCGATCCTCGCATGAAGGAGCGCAAGAAATATGGCCAACCCGGCGCGCGCAAGCGCTTCCAGTTCAGCAAGCGCTGATCTGTTCCCAGTTTTTTTCAGCCCGCCGGAGCAATCCGGCGGGGTTTTTGTTGTTCGAATTCGCCCGCTTCGGGCTTGCGCTCATCGATCGCTCTCAGCCCAATCGCCCAATGTCCATTCGGCTGGCCGGCATCCTTGCGCTGATGCTCAACGTTGTCCTTGCGGCAGCCTGGTTGAACCTACGGTCGACAAGACCCGTGCCCAGTTCGACAGGCATTTCCGAACGCATCCAGAAGGTCAAAAAGACTGATCTTCCACCAACAGGCACTTCTCGGGCGGAAGCCAAAATCCCCCCGCCGACAAGACCGGATCCGACTCCCCCGTGGCAACGCATCGAGTCCGAGGATTTCCCCGCCTTTATTCGCAACCTCCGCGAAGTCGGATGTCCTGAGCGCACAATTCGCGACATCGTCGCCGATGAAATCCACAGGCTTTTCGATGCCCGGCGTCCCGATTCCACCGAAATCGATTCCTTCTGGTGGACGGCGGATGAGCACTACGCGAACGACCGGCGGAAGGAAATCGCGGAAGCCCGCCTCGAACTCGAACAACGCAGCGTTCTGAAAGCCTTGCTCGGTGTTGAAGGGAATTGGCCGCAAGCCGCTTCCGACAAATATGAGTGGGCGATCTACTGTTGGGGCGGAGCCATTCCGAACCTCGAAACGATCGAGAATGCCTGCTGGATTCTTGATTCGGCCAAGTTCCAGCGGCGTTACCTCCTGGCAGAAGCAGGCCAACCCCTGAAGTTATCCGAGATGGCGCGCCTCAAGGAAATGCGTGACGAAACCTTCCTCCGGGCGGAGGCCGCCATCGGCCAGCCGAGGGCGGCTGAACTCCTCCAACTCGCCAGCCTTCGTCAGCTTATACCTGAAGCAAGCAACTCCGGCGTCGGATCCACCGGTATCACCTCCGACGACCTTCGCCGCATCGCGTTGGTGCTGCCCCGCGATCTCACGGCCTTCAATGAGATCCTCGAATATTCGGACGTCTCAAAGTTCGAACGGTTCATCAGGGGCCTGGCACCCGAGCCCTCCGCGGACGAAAGGATGGAAGCCTTGACTCCGCTGGTCACCAAGGCCCTTGGACCACGCCGTGCCGCGCAATTGACACGGCTTTTCGACGAGCATTGGGACGATTCAGTCGGTTTCACAAAATCCCAGGAGCTCCCGCAACGTGTTGCCGAGGGGCTCAGCGACCTGAAACACATTGCCTACGATGAATCAAAGCGCCTCCGCGACTCGCCTGATCTGGAACCGGCCGATGAAGACGCACAGCTCAAAACCATCAGCCAGTCGATGGTGGCCGCAGTTCAGCAATTACTCCCAGAAAAGGACTTCAAGGAATACCTGAAGCAGCACGGCCAGTGGATCACCAACATGGCGAAAGGGCTGAAGCCATGAACCTTCGCGGTTGGAGGCTGTTTACCGTGCTGACTCTCGCGGCGAATATCGTCTTCGCCGTCCTCATCGGTCTTGAACTGGCCCATCGAGAATCCGCCCAGATCGTCATGCCTACGGCGAAGTCGAAAATCCCGGGGCTTCGCGACAAACCGATCACTCTTCCGCCGCGACCGCGCGCTCAAATCGATTCACCCACGACCAACTGGCCACCGTTCCGTTGGAGCTCCGTCCAGTCCCCCAACTACACCAACTACGTCGCGAACCTCCGCAAGATCGGCTGCCCCCCTGACACCATCGAAGCGATCGTCCGCGGTGCCACCTGGTTCGAGTTGGCTACCTTCATCCACGCCTACGCGACCGAAAAACATCCCCTGCTGTGGGATTGTCTGACCGGAAGCACGAACGCACAGACCCAATTGGAACGCGCGGTAGAGCCCATCCAAGAAGCCGACAACCGCCGCAACGATCTGCTGGAAGATCTGTTCCATAAGCCTGCCCCGTCTGCGGAACAGCGACGCAACATCCGACTCAAACAACGGCAATCGGACCTCCAAACAGGTCCCTACGCGCACGTTGCAGCCGACACGCTCTTCACGATTGCCGCAATTGATCTGACAATAGCCGACAGGCAGGCCGAGATTCGAACCAACACCCCGCCGAATCGACGGACCGCGGAACTTACCGCGCTCAGCGCCGAACGGGAATCCGCCCTGACGAACCTTCTTAGCCCTGCCGAGTTGAAGGAATTCAAACTCCGCTCATTCCTCGAACTTCAAGAACGAGGCCAGTCCGTCCGCGGCCTCGCCATCGTCGCCTCAAACTCGGCCGACTATTCGTCGTTGGTTGCCTCATATACGAACAAAGCGGCGTTCTCGCAGGCTTTGGGACCAAATCGGGAAGCCAAGTGGACCTCGATCCAATCGACCGACAGCGGTTCCGTAAGCACTTTCCTCGCGATCACCCGCAAGTTCAGCCTGAACTCCGAAATTGCTATCAGCGCCGCCAAAGCGAATTCCGCCTATCGCAGGGATGCGGGTGAGATCGACAACGACCAGAAGCTCCTGCCCCGAGAGCGCCGAGTCCTTAAAGACCTCCTCGAACAGCAGCGCGTCGAGAAACTCCGCTCCCTCCTCGGTTCCGACGCTTGGGAAACCTACCGCTTCCACCACGAATACTGAGGCGGCTTCCGAAGTGACGAGGCGGGACCATTCGGACCGCGTCGCGTTGGACAGCCACGCCGTCGGCCGTTACAACTGCCGCGCGATGAAATCAGTCTCCGTCGGCATCATTGGCGCGTCCGGTTATTCCGGTGAGGAACTCGTGCGCCTGCTCTTGAACCATCCCCACGCCGAACTCACCACCGTCACCTCGCGCCAATACGCCGGCCAGACGGTCGCCCAGGTCTTCCCCAAGTTCAGCCACCTCCCAAAGGCCCGCACGCTCCGCTTCGTCGACTCCAACGCCGAACTCGTCGCCAAGACCGCCGAGATCGTCTTCCTCGCCCTGCCCCACGGCGTCGCTGCCGAGTTTGCGACCCCGCTCCTCCAACTCGGCGCCAAGGTCATTGACCTCAGCGCCGACTTCCGGCTGAAGAGCCCCGAGGTCTACAAGGAATTCTACGGCCACGACCATCCCGCGCCCAACTTGCTCGCCAAGTCGGTCTACGGACTGCCCGAGGTTTATCGCGAACAGATCAAGGCCTCGTCGCTCGTCGCCTCGCCCGGTTGCTACCCGACCAGCATCCTTCTGCCGTTGCTGCCCTTGATCCGTGCCGGATTGATCCAGCCCAACAGCATCATCGCCGATTCCCTCAGCGGCGTCAGCGGCGCGGGGCGCAAGACGGAACTCGACTACCTCTTCTGCGAATGCAACGAGAGCGTGCGCCCCTACGGCGTGCCCAAGCACCGGCACCTTTCCGAGATCGAGCAGGAACTCGGCGTCGCCGCGAACTCCAAGGTCACGATCCAGTTCACACCCCATCTCATCCCGGTCAACCGCGGCATCCTCTCCACCATCTACGTCGCGCCCTCGAAACACTTCGCCACCGCCGACGAAGCCGCCGCGCTCAACAAGGCCATCGCCGAAGCCTACGCATCCGCCTACGCCAACGAACCATTCGTCCGCGTGCTCGAAGGCAAGCTCCTGCCCGACACCAAGAACGTCGTCGGAACCGCCGTCTGCGAATTCGCCTGGCGCCTCGATCCCCGCACCGGCCGCCTCATCCTCATGAGCGCCATCGACAACATCGTCAAAGGCGCCTCCGGCCAAGCCGTGCAGAGCTTGAACCTGATGTGCGGCTATCCGGAGACGGCTGGATTGCTCTGATGGATTTCGACCCTTCTGAAGTTTATAGGAACCCGAGGAATACCCCGAAGTTCTTCCGAACACTCCCGGTGAAGGCGCTGTCTCAAATCCCATGACGAAAAGAGCCTTAGCCGTTGCCGCCGTCCTGTTTCTCTTGGTCGCGACCTTCTTAATCAGCGCGAGCCTTCAACCACCAAGACATCCCGACATCGCAAAGCTCCTCCCCGCCGCCAAGCAGTATGCGGACGAGCTGAAAGCCAAAGGCAAAGCCATCCCCGACTATGTCGACCTTCAGACATTGGTCGCGTCCGGCCACGTCAAGACCAACGACATGTCCGACTTCGCGTCGATGAGAGTGACCATCGCCCTTAGACGTGACAGCGCTGCACCGACGAATGTCTTGGTCCGCTGCGAAACCCACGACGGCTACTCGATTGTTGCGTTGATGGACGGAAGCGTTCAGACCCTTCGGGCAACGCGCTGATAACAAGCCTGACCGGATTTCGCCTCCCGCCAGATTCGAGCAATGAAAAATGCAGCATTCACATTGGCCGTCACCTTGATCCTGGTCGCCATCGGCTTCCTGATCCGCTCCGTCATCCAGTCGCCCAGCCCGAGCAATCCCGGAAACACCGTGGTCGTGGCGACAATTCCGCCGTCAGGAGCGACGAGTGCTTCGGCGGCAACCGCTCTTCCCGAAGCGGGCGCGGTCCGTTGGAAAACCGCCACCAATCCAAGCGCCAATTCCAAGTTTGTTGTCCATGGGCTGAAGGCGGGCGAGCTGACCATCGTTGGAACCAATCCGCCTCCAACAGCGCCAAACGACGGCATCCCCGGCAAGTAGGCCGACTGCGGCGTTGCGCTTCCCTGACCAACCTGTGCCCGTCGCCGACGCCATCGCCGCCTTCCGCTCCGCCGCCATCGCCAAGGGCGACATAGCGTCGCCCCGTTCGCTCGACATCGCCTTTCTCGAACGTCTCGCCGAAGCCTTTGCCGAACTCAACGCCGCCGGACCTGAAGGCCGTGCCGCGCTTAGGAACCTGCTCCAAGATCGTTCACCCTACGTCCGCCGCTGGGCCGCGCACCAGTTGCTCGCGGAAGGCGACCTCGACGCGCTACCCATTCTCCAAGCCATCGCCGCCGAGCAAACTCCTCTCGGCCTGACCGTCGAAAACCTTCTAGCCGACCACGCCGCCGGCCGACTCGGGTCACCCTTCGACTTCGCCAAGTAGGCCGAGCGTCCTCGCCCGGCCAGTCGTGCTTGATCCAAGAAGAACACCAAGATGCACGAAGGCCGAAACCCTGCTGTAGTCTCTGCTTCTTCCGCGGTTAAAATTCTTCGCGCCTCTTCGCGCCCTTCGCGAATGAGCACCTCGTGGCCGGGCGAGGACGCCCGGCCTACAGGTTGCACGATGCGCCCCTCCCGTTGATTCTCCCCGCGTGCGCGGACTTCGCTCCATCTTCGTTCTGCTGATCGGCGTTCTGCCGTTCGCCACCGCGAACGCAGCGGACACCGTCGCTCCAGAAGGACTGGAGTTCTTCGAGAACCGCATCCGCCCCGTCCTCGTCGCCTCCTGCTACGAATGCCACAGCGCGGAAGCCGCCAAGGCCAAAGGCGGCCTGCTGCTCGACACCCGCGATGGCCTGCTCAAGGGCGGCGACCACGGACCCGCCGTAGTCATCGGCCAGCCCGAGGCCAGCCGCCTCGTCAAAGCCATCCATCAAACCGACGACGACTTGAAGATGCCGCCGAAGAAGACGCTGACGCCGTCGCAGGTGAAGGACTTCGAGGCGTGGATTCGCATGGGCTTGCCCGATCCGCGCCAAGCCGGGACCGCCCAGGCCGCCGTCAAGGGCGCGTTCAACTTCGAGCGCGAACGCCTGCACTGGGCCTACCAGCCGGTGCGGGACTACATCCCGCCCTTCTCCAAGAGCCACCGGCTCGCCCGGAACTACACCGACCACTTCCTCCTCGCCGAACTCGACGCGCGCGGGCTCAAGTTAAATCCCGAAGCAGACAAGCTCACCTTGATTCGCCGCCTGACCTTCGACCTCCCCGGCCTCCCGCCCAGCCCCGACGACATTGACGACTTCCTCGCCGACCGCTCGCCCGACGCCTACGAAAAACTCGTCGACCGACTCCTGGAATCTCCCGTCTTCGGCGAACGTTTCGGCCGTCATTGGCTCGATCTCGTCCGCTATGCCGACACGGCGGGCGACAGCGCGGACTTCCCCGTGCCGCAGGCCTACCGCTACCGCAACTACGTCATCCGCGCTTTCAACCAGGACAAACCCTACGACCAGTTTCTCCGCGAACAAATCGCCGGCGATCTCCTGCCCGCCGCAACACGCGAGCAGCGCAACGAACAGCTCATCGCCACGGGCTTCATCGCGATTTCGCGCCGGTTCGCCGTCGATGAAACGGACCGCCATCTCACCATCGACGACACGATCAATGTCCTCGGCAAAGCCGCGCTCGGCCTGTCCATCAGCTGCGCGCGGTGCCACGACCACAAATACGATCCCATCCCCACGCGCGACTACTACGCGCTCCACGGCATCTTCAACAGCACCCGCTACCCCTTCCCCGGCGCCGAGATTCGCCAGCGGCCGCGCGATCTCATTCCGCTTATCGACGAAGCCGCAGCCGCCCGGGTCCTCGCCCCCTTCCACGAAAAGGCCGCCCAACTCGACACCGACATCGCCAAGGTCGAAGCCGAATTGTCCGCTCTGCCGAAGGTCACCGGCGGCGAACAGTCGAACGACTCCGCCGTCTCCACCGCGCAACGCACGAAGCTCACCGAACAGCTCGGCGCCTTGAAGTATCAGCGGAAGCGCGCCCTCGACGACGCGCCGCCCATCCCGATGGCCTACGCCGTCGCCGAAGGCCGAGCAGCCGACTCGCCGGTCTTCCAACGCGGCGACCGCTTCAAACCCGGCCCCGTTGTCCCGCGCGGTTTCCTCCAGATCCTCGACGGCTCCCACGTGCCCGCAGGCTCGACCAACAGCGGCCGCCTTGAACTCGCCCAGTGGATCACCGCTCCCGCCAATCCATTGACCGCGCGCGTCATGGTGAACCGCATCTGGCAATGGACCTTCGGCCGCGGCCTCGTCACGACGTCGAGCGACTTCGGCGCACGCGGCAAGGCTCCCAGCAATCCCTGGCTCCTCGATTATCTGACCAGCCGCTTTGTCGAAGACGGTTGGTCCGTCAAGAAGCTCACTCGCCTCATCGTCACCTCGCGCGCCTACCGCCAGACCAGCACGGACAATCCGTCCAACGTCGTCGTCGACCCAAACAACGACCTCGTCTGGCGCCACACCCGCCAGCGCCTCGACGCCGAGTCCCTCCGCGACTCCATCCTGTCCGCCAGCGGTCGTCTCGATCCGGAGCCCGGCGGCGAACATCCCTTCCCTCCCCTGCGCGACTGGGATTTCACCCAGCACTTCCAGTTCACCGGGAACTACCCCCACGAGAAACGCTCCGTCTACCTCATGCAGCAGCGCATCCGCCGCAG
The DNA here is from genome assembly GCA_043775315.1 of Verrucomicrobiota bacterium. Lineage (GTDB taxonomy): Bacteria > Verrucomicrobiota > Verrucomicrobiia > Limisphaerales > CANJSG01 > CANJSG01. Next base: position 10,108 of record JAYVSO010000040.1, on the reverse strand, counting down.
CTCGTTCTTCTCGCTCTTCGACGGCCCTGATCCCAATGCCAGCATGGCCGAACGCCCGCTCTCCATCACGCCGCTCCAGGCGCTCTACCTGGTCAACAACCAGTTCGTCCATGAGCAGGCCGCCGCCTTCGCCCGACGCATCCTCGCCTCCGCCCAGACGACCCGTGACCGCCTAACCTTCGCCTACCGCACCGCCCTCGGCCGCAAGCCGACCGAGGAGGAGATCAAGCTGATCCGTGAGCATCTCGCAGCCTTCGGTTCGACGGCCGTCGCCACAACGCCCGGTCAGGGGACCGGGCCTACACCCACGACGGCAACTCCGGGCAAAGCTGTAGGCCGGGTGCCCTCACCTGGCGTCGGCGAAACCACCGCCACCGAACTCGCCGCCTGGTCCTCCGTCGCCCGGGCCCTCCTCGCGAGCAACGAGTTTGTCTTCGTGGACTGAACCGTCTTTCATCACCGCTGATTCGAACCATGCCCGATCCCTCTGAACTCATCGTCGCCTGCCCGCGCTGCCGCAAACGCGGGAAGTGGTTTGCCGACCAGTGGGGTCCGTTCTGCTCCAAGCGCTGCAAGCTCATCGACCTCGGCCAGTGGTTCAACGAGGAGCACAAGGTCTCCCGCGAACTCCGCCCCGGCGACTTCGAAGGCTTCGACGAACTCCCCGCCAACCTCCCCGCCAACCTCCCGCCCGACTCCGCCCAAAGCTGACCGTTGCCACGCCGGCAGCCTGGTGGTCCGAGTCAGCTCTACGAGGTAGGGCGAAGGCTCCCGCCGAGCCATCGTAGGCCGCGCGTCCTCGCGCGGCCAGTAGGTGCTCCTGCGCGATGGGCGCGACGCAACACCCACTCGCCGGGCAGGGATGCCCGGCCTACGGCTGTGGTAGGGCGAAGGCTCCTGCCGGAGCCGCCTTGTGGCTTTCGAGGATCGGGCAAGCCTGTTCCGGAGAGCCATTCGCCGTTTGAGGCGTCCCTGAGTGGCCGCCGTTGGAAACGTGTTGGCAGGAAGTTTCAAGGCGGCTCGGCGGGAGCCTTCGCCCTACCGCCCGTGGCTTTATCCCATTCGTGGGTGAGGCGCAGCTCCTTCTTGGTTTGAAGACATTCCCTAGCACTTCGAGCCGAGCACGAGCTCGGCGCTCCACCGGCACCTGCCCCAATTTCGAATTGTTCATTTTGAATTCCGCCTTTCGCCCGCCCACTCGACACGCTTCCTCGGGCTGTGGTTTAGTCCGCGTCTCTTTATGGACGACACGAACGCGCTCATCGAACAACGCCGCAGCAAGCTGGCCTCCCTTCAGGCCAAGGGCATCGATCCCTTCAAGAACAAGTTCAAGACCGACATCGGCTGCGGCGAAGCGCGGGAGAAGTTCGAGAAGGGCGAGTTCGCCGAAGGCCATCCCGTCGCCATCGCCGGCCGCATCAGCTCCCATCGCGACATGGGCAAGAGCCAATTCCTCGACCTCAAGGACGTCTCCGGCCGCATCCAGATCTACGCCCAGAAGCAGACCCTCGGTGACGAAGGCTTCGAGATCTTCAAGCACCTCGACCTCGCGGACTTCATCGGGGTCAAGGGCACCCTCTTCAAGACCCGCGCCGGCGAGATCAGCGTCAAGGTCGAGAGCTTCACCATCCTCGCCAAGGCGCTCCGTCCGCCGCCGGCCAAGTGGGAGGGCCTGGCCGACACCGAGATCCGCTACCGCCAGCGTTACCTCGACCTCATCGCCAACGACGACGTGAAGAACGTCTTCCTCAAGCGCTCCGCCATCGTCCACGAGATCCGCTCGTTCTTCCATTCGCGCGGCTACGTGGAGGTGGAGACGCCCGCCATGCAGCCCATTCCCGGCGGCGCGGCGGCGGCCCCGTTCAAGACCTTCCACAACGCGCTCGGCTGCGAATTCTACCTCCGCATCGCGCTGGAGCTGTATCACAAGCGGCTGCTTGTCGGCGGCATCAACAAGCTCTTCGAGATCGGGAAGAACTTCCGCAACGAAGGCCTCTCCCGCCGGCACAACCCCGAGTTCACCATGCTCGAAGCCTACGAGGCCTTCGGCGACTACGAGACGATGATGGAGACCGTCCAGTCGCTTATCTGCGGCATCGCGCAGAAGGTGCTGGGGACATTGGTCATCAAACACGAACGGAGTGATGAGGTGCAAAAGGCGGTTCATGAAACCACGTCAACCGTCGGCGAATTGGAAGCTTTCCTTAACGATCAGATCAAAGGGAATCCCGCAGGCAAAGTGATCCAGGGATGGGTTGATTCTGTTTTGACCAAAGTGAAGTCTGAGGTTTCTGACTGCGGGGCAAATCTTGGCAAAGAGCCTTCGTGGGAAATAGCAAATGCTCTTCATGCGATCCTGAAGACGCTCATCGCTGAACTTCGGCAATCCGAAAACGCAGACCGTTCCGCATTTAAGCTTGGCGCAAGCGATGCACAGATTTGCTCTCACTTTGAAGTTTTGTTGAAGCGGGTCGAGCAGTTGGCTGCTGGTAAGACCATCGACCTAACCCCCAACTGGCGCCGCGCGAAATACAAGGACCTCGTCCGCTCCGTCGCCGGTCAGGACTGGTTCGACGTGACACCGGCAGAACGCCGCCGCCGCGCCATGGAAGACCTCAAGCTCGGAGGCGACATCGCCGCCGGCTACGAAGACTTCGAGGTCACCGGCGCCGTCTTCGAGAAGCTGATCGAGCCCACGCTCATCAACCCCACCTTCGTCACCCACTTGCCGAAGGAACTCGTCCCGCTCGCCAAGATCACCGCCGACGATCCCACCACCGTCGAAGTCTTCGAGTGCTGCATCAACGGCCAGGAAATCTCCCCCGGCTACACCGAGCAGAACGACCCCATCGCCCAGCGCCAGGCCCTCGAACACCAGGCCGGCGGCGAACAGCAGAAGCTCGACGAGGACTTCCTCGTGGCCCTCGAACACGGCATGCCCCCCGCTGGCGGCATCGGCATCGGCATCGACCGCCTGTGCATGATGCTCCTTGGCCAGGAAAGCATCCGCGACGTGATCCTCTTCCCGCAGCTCAAGCCGAAGTGAACGGCTGAAGGGCGAAGACCGTCCTCCAAAGCAACAGGGCGCGAACAGCGATGTTCGCGCCCTGAACGTTTCCACGTCACCAAATCAGAGCGTCACGTCGAGACCCAGCGTGAGCACGATCCCTGCGTCCCATTTGCTCGTGCTTACCAACTTTCTGCTAAAGGACGTGCCTTGGGTGCCGTTAATCGTGAGGCGTGTTCGCAATAGGATTGCGAGCAACTTCTTCAGGTAAGGCAAAGTTCACCAGTTGAAGCTCCGGCGAAACCATGAGTTGGCGAAAGCCAGAAACCGAAAATGAAAGCACTGAAAAGAAACATGAATAGTATGACTTCGCACCGACTTCGCCCCAACGTGATTCCAAGCCTCATCCTGGGACTTATGGCGTTGCCGTATGCAACGAACGCGGAGGAGGCTCCACGTTCCCTCGGAAATGCCGAAGCCCAAGGGGTGCCCAATTTTGTAGGCCGCCCAAACCTCTCGAAGGCGGATAAGTCCAAATACAATCTCTTCAATCCAACTCCGCGCGAACTCATGCGCGAGTTGAGCACAGACCGGCCAGACAAGACGGAGAGCGCCTACACGGTCGATGCCGGGCATTTTCAACTCGAGATGGACCTCGTCAGCTATTCACGGGACCGCGATAAGTCCGGCGGTGCCGATACTCGTGTTGATGCCTGGAGCATCGCCCCAATCAACTTTAAAGTCGGCCTCTGCAACCGCGTTGACCTGCAAACTGTGATCGAGAGCTACAACCACATCACGACTGATGATCGCGTGGCGCCAAGCAAGACGCGGCAAACAGGATTCGGCGACATCACCAGCCGGCTGAAAATCAACCTCTGGGGCAACGATGGCGGAAGCACGGCGCTGGCGATCATGCCTTTTGTGAAGTATCCGACGAGCCAGGATCACATCGGGAACAACAGCGTGGAAAGCGGCATCATCATTCCGCTCGCCATCGATATCGGCGGCGGCTTCGGCATGGGCTTGATGACTGAGTTCGATTTCACCCGTGATGACGGCAATGGCCGCCAGATCGAGTATGTCAACACGGTCACGGTCAGCCACGACATTGTCGGAGATCTGGGCGGCTACGTGGAATTCTTCAGCGCGGTCAGCTCCGAAAAGGATTCAAAATGGGTCGGCACAGTGGATCTGGGTCTCACCTACGGTCTGACCGACGACATCCAGCTCGATGGCGGCGTAAACATCGGCGTCACGAAATCCGCTGAAGACATCAATCCGTTCCTCGGAATTACATTTAGATTCTGAGCGACGGCGCGTGAGCGATCATTCGGAACCACGAACTAACTAACGGGAATTTTCCGTCTTGCCTTTTTCAGGGTCAAATTGAACATTCCATGCTCTCATATATGGAATCATCAGATACACCGCAGTCGCCACAGTCGCCGCAATCACCACCGACGGACGGGGTCATCAGCATGATGGCCTGGCTCGAAGTTCACAAAAAGCGCCTCGCCATTGGCGCTGGCATCGCATTGGTCGTCATTTGCGGGGCGATGCTCGTCGCCCAGCAGCAAGCCGAGAAGGAACGCGCCGCCAGTGCCGCTCTCTCGGACGTCCGACTTCCCTTCAGTCCGTCTGCGGCGACCCCTCCCGGCACAGCGGAGGCGCTCGCCAAAGTCGCCAGTGAACACAAAGGCAGCCAGGCCGCCGCCCGGGCCCTGCTGTTGAGCGCCGGCGTTTTGTTTTCCGAAGCGAAATCTCCCGCTGACTTTGCAGCGGCCGAGAAACGTTTCGCGGAAGTATCCGCCGAGTATCCTAACAGCCCGTGGAACGCTCAAGCCGCCCTGGGTGTCGCCGCTTCCCTGAAGGCGCAAGGCAAGACCGCAGAAGCCACGGCGAAGTACGAGGATATCACCAAACGTTTCGCGAGTTCCGCGATCATCGATGAAGCGAAGCTCGCCCTCGCGCGACTTTACGAGGGAACGAAAGGCGAGGACGCCTTCAAGCTTTACGACGAGTTGATCAAGGGCAACCCGAACAGCGTGCTCACCATGGAAGCCACGATGCGTCAGGATGACTTGGTCAAAGCCAACACCAACTTGGCGAAACTCAGGCAACCGCCAACCCCTCCGGTCAGCATGACGCCGCCTCCCGCGAGTCAACAGGTGAAGATCACGCCGATGACCAACGTGCAGCGAACCGCTGCCGCCACCAACGGCGCAGCCACGAAGCCGGTCGAGATCAAGCTGAACTCCACTACTCCGACGCCCGGCGCTGCGAACACGCCGGCGGCTCCTGCCAAGTAATTCCCGGCGCAAGAGCGGGAAGAGAAACTCGCTGCTTGCAAGGGAACTTCGCCCATCCAATTGGATGGTTGAGCATCCTGTCCTTCGACCGATAATTCACTGACATTGGATGTCGCATGAATTGATATGAAGCTGACGATTATCGGAACGGGCTACGTGGGATTGGTGACCGGCACCTGCTTTGCGGAGGTGGGGCACCAGGTCATCTGCGTCGATAACAACGAGTCCAAGGTCAAGCTCCTCCAGGCCGGGGGCATCCCCATCTACGAACCCGGCCTCGAAGAGATGGTGAAGAAGCACGTCGCCAATGGCCGGCTTCGCTTCACCGCCAGCACGAAGGACGGCGTTGAAAACTCCGACATCATCTTCATCGCGGTCCCCACGCCGCCCCAGCCGGACGGCTCAGTCGATCTGAGCTACATCGAAGGCGTCGCCCGCGAAATCGCCAGCGCGATGACGAGCTACAAGATCGTCGTGGACAAGAGCACCGTCCCCGTGAAGACCGGCGACAAGGTGGCGGAAACCATCAAGCGTTACTGCAAGGCCAAGGTGGAATTCGACGTCGTCAGCAATCCGGAATTTCTCCGCGAAGGCTTCGCCGTCGAGGATTTGATGACGCCGGATCGCGTCGTCATCGGCGTGCACTCGCAGCGTCCCGTGGCCGCGATGAGGGATGTCTATACGCCCTTCAACGCGCCCATCATCGTCACGGACATCAACTCCGCCGAGCTGATCAAACACGCGGCGAACTCGTTCCTCGCGCTCAAGATTTCCTACATCAACGCCGTCTCTGTCATCTGCGAAGCCAGCGGCGCGAACGTCCAGGAAGTCGCCAACGGCATCGGCCTGGACGCGCGCATCGGGCGACGCTTCCTCGATGCCGGCCTGGGCTTCGGCGGCTCGTGCTTCCCGAAAGATCTCAGCGCGTTCATCAAAATCTCCGAGCAGCTCGGCTACGACTTCGCGCTGCTCAAGGAAGTTCAGCGCATCAACGCCGGACAGATGGAGCGGTTCTTCAAGAAGATCACCGACACGCTCTGGGTGTTGAAGGACAAGAAAATCGCCGTGCTCGGCCTGGCCTTCAAACAAAACACCGACGACGTGCGCTCCAGCCCGGCGATCGACCTGTGTCAGCGGTTGCAAAAGGAAGGCGCGATCCTGCGCGTCCACGACCCCAAGGCCATGGACAAGGCGAAGGACATCCTGAAGAACGTGACCTACGTGGAAGACATGAATGAGGTGGCTGAAGGCTGCGATGCGCTCGTCATCGCGACCGAATGGCCGGAGTTCAAGAAGCTCGATCTGGAACGCGCCCGCAAAGCGCTCACCCACCCCATCCTCTTCGACGGACGGAATCTCTTTGACCCGCTCGAAATGGAGAAGCTCGGGTTCATCTACAAGAGCGTGGGACGGTAGGCTCTCGGTTTTGAGTTTCGAGTTCCCTGTTTCGGCTCTCCCACTCATTGAGCGACAACCAGCCAACCTCAAACTCGAAACCCGAAACGCGAAACCCAACCGAGGTCTCCGCCGGCCTGGTCTTCCGCGACGGCAAGCTGCTCATCACCCAACGCCCGTCCAATGGGCATCTCGGCGGGCTCTGGGAATTCCCCGGCGGCAAACGCGAAGCTGGAGAAACCTTCGAACAGGCGCTGCACCGCGAGTTGATGGAGGAACTTGGAATCGAAGTCACGATCCTCGGCCTCATTGAATCCATCATGCATCGCTATCCGGAGAAGACCGTCCACCTCCAGTTCTACCGCTGCGCCTGGAAATGCCACGAGCCTCAAACCATCGGCTGTCCGGCCCTCGCGTGGGTGACACGCGAGGAACTGGCGAACTACGAATTCCCGGCAGCGGATGCGACATTACTCGATCAGTTGGATCGCTCTGAAGATCTCTGGTGCTGACTTTCCACCGAGATAAAAGCAAAAGAGCCGCTGGCGTAAACCAGCGGCTCAAAAAGACCGGAGAAGCGGAGCGATTACTTTCCGTAGAATTCTTCGACCACCTTCTTGAAGGTGTTGTCACCGACTTTGACGATGCCGAACTCACGCTTCGCGTTGTCTTCCGCGTCGCTGGCGTGGGCGGCATTGACCATGATGTTCGAACCGAATTCCTTGCGGATGGAGCCCGGAGGTGCCTTCGAAGGATCGGTCGGCCCGAGGACGTCGCGAATCTTGTTCACCGCATTGACGCCTTCGTAAACGAGCGCGATGCATTTCTCGGAACCCGGATTGCCGCGCTTGGATTCCTCGCATTCGCCCGGAGTCGAGCCGCACATGAACTTGACGATGGCATCGAACTGGTTGTCGCCAAATGCGGGCCCGAGCAATTCACCGAGCTGCTTGGTTTCGGCGGGTCCAATCTGAAAACCAAGCTCCTTTTCCAAGGCAGCCTTGGCCTTGCCACCGACGACATCCTTGAGCTTGGTGCGCAGGACTTCGCGAACGGGGCCGTAGAATTCCATGGCCTCAGCGACGCTGAACCGGTGGACCTTGATGCCGACGATGTAGAGGCCGGTGCGGGAGAAAAAGTCGATGACGTTCCCGGGGCGGCCGGTCGGGAAGCGGAAGTTATCCGGCTTGATCAACACCAGCGTGCGCTGAGGCTTTTCGTCGCCAGAATACACGATGGTTTCCTCCACCACGCCGCCGTCCTTGTCCGAATATTCCGCCCAGAGCTTCGCCTTCTGGCGGGCTTCTTCGATGTTGGGCGCCGCGAGCACGGCGGGTTCAAAGTAGCGGACACCACCACCTTCATCGAGAACGAGATCGCCGTAGGTGTCGCGAATGGTCTCACCGCCGCGACGTTCCGCGCTGATGTTGCCGACGACCGAGCGGACCTTGCGGACCGCATCTTCGCCCTGCAAGAGAAGCATCATGACGCGACGACGGCGACCGGTCTTGGGATCGGGCGCGAGGTTCTTGAGGATGTAGTCGCGGATGAGTTCCTGGATGCGGCGATCCTGGGTGTCGTTCGCGGAAAGGATGGCTTCCGAGTAGCGCTGCACGAGCTCCGGGCTGGGCGCAAACATGCGCGCGCCGACCAGCTCAAGGCCGGTGCGGGTGATGAGGCGCGCGAGGATGCCGCCGGTGCGGGACTTGTACAGGGTGTACGGCGTGATGATGACGTAGGCGAGTTCTTGGGACATAGAAAGCAAACAACAAACGGTGAACTAAACGGCCGGATTGGACGGCGGAACAGGGGGAACGGTGGGCGTAGCCTTACCGCCAAGAATCTTGAACATGACGGTGCCGCAGGTCGGACATCTGCCTTTAATGGCCTTCCGACCGTTCTTCATCGTCTCTTCCACAGCATCCGAGATTTCCTTCTTGGCTTTGCACTTAACACAGTATCCTTCGGGCATAAATAGTCCTGTCTGCGGGGTCTGAATGGCCCGGCCAGTAATGGCGGCTACCTTACGAGGGGCCAATCGGGAGCGTCAACTGGTAAAGCGCCGGGCCACAAAACGTCACGGGTGACACTTGCTTTTGAGTCGCTGCGAACAGGAACTTTCCACATACCGAAACCGGTTTGTGGTCACTATGCGTTCTCGAAGTGAGATTGGAGGCTGCAGAGAAGCGTATGCAGAGAAGTCCTCCTGAATGGCTGAGCCCTTGATTCCGTCGTCTCTACCCGACACACTGTCCGCTGTTCAACGACCCCTTTGCCGAACGCAATGAAACTACGATTTGCCATTGTCCTTGCCATCCTGTGCGCCGCCTTCCCGGCCATCGCTCAGAAAAACCAGCCGCTCCGCGTCTTCATCCGCGCCAGCGAGACCTCCACCGCGCCAGCAAGCAAAGACAAAGACTATCCTCGTTTCCTCAAGGACTGGACCACGCTGCTGAATGAGCGCGGCGCCACCACACGCGGTGCCTTGCGCTTCCCGACCCGTGAAGAGCTGGATGCGACGGACGTGCTCGTGATGTATGCCGCCACGGGCAACAACCTCAGCGCCATCGACCAGATCAATCTCGAACGCTTCCTGAAACGCGGCGGCGGCCTGGTGGCTTTGAACACCTCCATCGCCGGCACCAATGGCCTTTGGTTCAAGAGCATCGCAGGAGGAACGCTCACCACTGCCGCGCCCGTGACGAGCCAGGGTTTGGTGGGGCTTTATTTGCAGGATTCCCAAAGCCCGATCGTGCAGGGCATCGCGAACTTCGACCTGCGCGACGAACTCTTCCGCCAGGTCCAGCTCGCGCCCGAGGCGAAGGTGGTTTCCACCACGTTCTACACGGCGAAGGAAATCATCCCCCAGGCGTGGACTTACGAGAAAGCCCGCGCGCGAACCTTTGTCTCAATCCAAGGTGCGAGCCCGGCGACCTTCGCCCTGCCCCACTATCGCGGCATGGTCTTGCGCGGCATCGCCTGGGCCGGCAAGCGTCCCGTGGACAGCCTGCTGCGCGACACGGAGTTGACGTCCTTCCGCTATCCCGCTGGCGGGCCGACCGCTCCCGCTGAAGCCGGGAAGAAGATTCGCGTCTCGCGCGAGTTCAACCTCAGCCTCGTGGCGGCCGAGCCGTTCATCGTGAAGCCGATCGCCATCGATTGGGATGCGCGCGGCCGGACCTGGGTGGCCATCACTCCTGAGTATCCCTTCAAACAAGATCGTTCTGCGGGCAAGGACGCCATCCTGATTCTCGAAGACTTGAACGGCGACGGGCTGATGGACAGGAAGACCACTTTCGCCGATGGCCTGGTGCTCCCGACCAGCTTTGTCTTCCATCGCGACGGCGTGATCGTTTCGCAAGCGCCGCACATCCTCTTCCTGCGCGACACAAAC
>JAYVSO010000039.1:0-51661 GCA_043775315.1 Verrucomicrobiota bacterium | reverse complement strand
GGTAGGGCGGGCATCTTGCCTGCCCCTGGGACTTCCGCACCGGAAGGCGATGACGGAGCTGCCTGGGGCAGGCTGGAAGCCTGCCCTACCTTGGTGCCGAGCGTCGCGCTGGTCATGATGACCGACGTCTCCGAGCCGAAGAGGCGCCGCTTGAGGAACCACGCCACCGACACGGGCGCGGCGTTGAGCGCGAGGCTGCGTTGGCCGCGGCCGGAGCGTTCCACCCAATAGACATGGTGGTCCGCCGCCTGGCTGAGGAACGTGCCCACGGCCTCCTTCAGGTCGATGAGCCGCCGGTTGCACTCCATCAGTTCCTGCCCGGTCTCGCTGTCCTCGGAGGTCTTGATCATCTCGCTCACGGCCTCGCGCAGGCGCTGGAGCGGGAGCGTGACATTGTCGGTGACCAAGTCCGGCTGGCGCACGCGGAGTTCGCTCCACTGACGAGTGCGCCCGGACGAATCGCCCGCACCCGTCCGCGCCGAACCGGGCTGGCGATCGGCCAGTTCCTCGCAGGCCAGCTCGACGTTGTTGAAGAATTTCTCCGACTCCTCCAACAGGTCCGAGACGAGCCGCACCGTGTCGCCGCGCCGCAGCGTGGCCAGCAGGCCCTTCTCCGTCTTCGGATTCCACAGCCGGTTCAACGCGAACCGCATTTGCCCGCTGGAAATGCTCAGGCCGATGTGCCGCGAGGCCACGCTCTCCACCGTGTGCGCCTCGTCGAAGACCACGAAATCGTTTTTGAAGAGGATGCCGCCTTCGCCCGCCTCATCGTTCGCGCCGAGCAGGGTGAAGAAGAGCGTGTGGTTCACCACCAGCACGTCCGCGCCGAGGATGCGTTGACGCACGCGCTGGAAGAAACAGGTCCCGTGGTCCTTGGCGAAGTCCGACTGGGGCCCGCAGATCTTGGGGGAACACAGGCCGCGCTCGCTGCACACATGCTGCCAGACCTTCAGATCGGGTTCGATGGCGAAGTCCGACAGGCTGCCGTCCTCCGTCTTCTTGGACCATTCCCAGATGCGCTTCAGCTCGGCCGTCTCCGGCGAGGTGAAGAGGCTGTCGGCCTGGAGCGAGGCCTTGTGGAGCCGGCGCGTGCAGAGGTAGTTCTGCCGGCCCTTCAGCATCGTGTAGCTGAACTTCACCGGCAGCACGGCGGCGAGCATCGGCAGATCCTTCTGCGTGAGCTGCTCCTGGAGGTTGATCGTGTGGGTGGAGATGATCGCCTTCTTGCCCTTGGCCACGGCGAAGAGGATCGAGGGGATCAAGTAGGCCAAACTCTTACCGACGCCCGTGCCGGCCTCGACGACGAGATGCCGCCCGGTCTCCAGCGCCCGCGCCACCTCGACGGCCATCTCGTGCTGCTGCGGGCGGAACTCGAAGTTGCTCGCCCGCGACAGGAGGCCCGTCGGCGAAAAGATCTCCGCCACCTGCGCGACAAACGGCGAGTCGCGCCCGGTCGGTGGAGATTCGGCAAAGTCGATCATGGTTCACGCCCCGCTTCGGCCGGAGCGCGCGGACTGTTGCCGGAAACTCCGGGCAAGACAACTGGCGGAGGGAATTCATCCGCGAAGCGGAGGAGCGGAGGAGAAAGGGAGCGGATGGGAAGCCGGGCAGGGAGAATGGTTGGGGAGTCTCTTCAAACTAGCTGCGGAGCAGCGGAAGACAGTAGCCCCCGGCGTGAGCCCGGGGGTTGTAGGAAAAGAAGAGCAAGCTCCGGAGGAGCGGCAGAAAGGCGTCTTTCGCTCCTCCGGAGCTCGGTGGGTATCTGGGATACCAAACCCACGGCTCACGCTGTGGGCTACTTTCTTTCGCACCTCCGGTGCTCGGAATCGGGGTTGTAGACACTCCGTAGAGCCTGGGGCGGACATGTTAAGATCGCGCCTACGGATTGCCGCGGCCAGTGGCGTCGGAGTTGGGGAGCCAGATGCGGTTGGCGCGGCCGACGGGTTGGTTGCGAATGGATTCGCGGAGCTTGGCGGTGGTGAGTTGCTGGGCGCTACCGTCCATGAACGCGGCGTTGCCACCGCCTTGATGCACCGTGGAGATCCAGCGGACCTTCTGGTCCAGTCCTCCTCCTTGGGAAAAGTCCTGCTGGCCGAAGAGGAACTTGGTTCCCGTCTCCGAAGAGGATTTTGGGTCCGTCGTCAGGTAGCGGTCTCCGGCAAGGATGTTCCCCGGCTGGGCTTCATCCGCGTCGAGGGAAAGGAAATAGCTCAGGGCGTTCAGCCGGTTGTTCGTATGACTGAATTCATCTGGCGCGCCGTTGGTTCCAAACGAGCCGGCTGTTCTTCTGGCGAGATCGCTTGGGCAGATGAGGATCCGTGGCGCGGATATGTCGGTGGCTGCGACGTCGAAGAGCTTCCAAAGATCTGCGGCGTTGTTCGTGGAAAACGGAGTAAGTCCTGGAGGAACATTCGTGGCATTCGAGAAGAGCTTGAACGGATAGTCGCCCGCATCGTTGGCGAAAAGTCTCAGTCCCAGGGTGAACGATTTGAGCTGGCGAGCGCAGGCAATTCGCTGTGCCTTATCCCGAGCCTTGGCAATCCCCGATAGAATGACCGCTGCAATGATCGCGATGACGGCCACGACGACCATCAGTTCGATCATGCTGAAGGCGCGGGCTCCTCGGTGATTTGGATGGATGTTCAAGCAATGCCTCCGTTGGGTGTTCCTGAGAGCAAGCTGCCTCGTTCGTTCGCGGGGCGCCAGCCGGCAAAACGACTTCTCCATCGGTAGCAACCGGAACGCTGTCGACCTACCTCAGCCGTAGGCCGGGCATCCCTGCCCGGCGAGTGGGTGTTGCTTCACGGCCCTCGCGCAGGAGCACCTACTGGCCGCGCGAGGACGCGCGGCCTACGATGGCTCGGCGGGAGCCTTCGCCCTACCAGCATTCGTGCCCTTCGTGGATGAACCGTTCCGCCCAATACGGGGTTGCCCTGAGCGGGTGCTTCAACCAACTTCCGCCCGATCTTTATGCGCCTCATAGGAACCATTTGCTCGACTGTCGCCGCCCTGACGCTGGGCTGCGCCACCGCCGCCCTGGCCCAGGCCGACAAGCCCGTCGAAGGACTCGTCGCGACCTACTCCGCCGCCGGAATCAAGGACGCCACCATGGTGCCGAACGCTTGGCTCTTCGTTCCGCAGGGCGGCACGCCGAGCCCCTTCCTCGCGCCAGGCAAGTTCGACGCCGTGTTCGAGGGCTTCATCAGCATCGACCTTCGCGGTGAATACGCCTTCCAGGCCCAGCTCAACGGCGCGCTCAAGGTCGAGGTCAACGGCGAGACCGTGCTCGACGTGAAGGGCAACGGCGGCCAGTCGGAGCTGGGCAAGTTCATCCGCCTGAACAAGGGCACCAACGTCCTCAAGGCCACCTACACGCCGGCCGATTCCGGCGACGCGATGGTCCGGCTCAACTGGCAGGAGAAGGGCAAGTTCACCATGCCCATTCCGCCCACGCAGCTTTCGCACACGGTCACGCCGGCGCTGAAGGATTCCGACAAGCTCCACCTCGGCCGTGAACTCGTGGCCGAGCATCATTGCCTCGCGTGCCATACCGGTCCCAAGGACGGCATGCCCGAGCTGAAGATGGACGCACCCACGCTCGAAGGTATCGGCGCACGTCGTCAGGGCGACTGGCTGGCCAGGTGGATCGCCGATCCGAAGAGCCTCCGGCCGAATTCGCACATGCCCGCGTTGCTCGCGCCGGAAAAGGCCAAGGACGACTCCGAAGCCATCGCCGCCTACCTCGTTTCCGTTTCCTCGTCCAAAGCCGCCGCGCCCAAGGCCGGTGCCGTCGACCAGATCGAGCTGGGCAAGAAGATCTACGAAAGCCTGCACTGCTCCGCCTGCCACATCCAGGAAGCGCCCAAGCCCGGCGACGAGACGCGCATCACGCTCACGCACGTGGCGCAGAAATTCAGCGACGAGTCGCTCGTGGCCTTCCTCAAGCAGCCCAACGAACACTACCAGTGGATCCGCATGCCGCAGTTCAAGTGGACGAACAACGAGCCCGCGCTCCTCTCGGCCTACCTGATCTCCGGTTCCGAGAAGTCCGAGGCCAAGGCCGTGTCCGCCGAGGCCGCCGTCATCGCGCGCGGCAAGTCGCTCGTGCAAAGCACCGGCTGCATCAACTGCCACGCGTTGAAGGAGGAGAACAAATTCTCCACCAGGGCGCTGGCCGATCTCAAGGCCGCCGACTTCGACAAAGGCTGCGTGGCCGAGAAGGCCACGGGCAGGGCGCCGTTCTTCGCCTTCACGGCGGAACAACGCGAAGGGCTGAAGGCCTTCGCCGCGACCGACCGCGCCTCGCTTACGCGCCATGTCCCGGCGGAGTTCGCCGAACGGCAGATCCGGTCGCTCAACTGCACGAGCTGCCATGGAAACTACGAAGGCTTCCCGGCGCTCACGTGGTTCGGCGAGAAGCTGAAGCCCGACTGGGCGGCGAAGTTCATCGCCGGCGAGATCCCGACCAAACCGCGTCCGTGGATCGAGTCGCAGATGCCCGGCTTCAAGGCCCGCGCCAAGCATTTCGCCGAAGGCCTCGCGCACCAGCACGGCGTCACCGCGGTCCTGCAGCCGGACTCGCCGGCCGATGCCGCCGCCGCCGAGATTGGCCACAAACTGGTCGGCCCGATCGGCGGCTTCTCGTGCAGCGCGTGCCATTCCATGGCCGCCTACCACGCGGAGGCCTTCGAGGCTCCAGGCATCAACTTCGCCTTGGTCAACGCCCGGTTGCGCCAGGAGTATTTTGTCCGGTGGCTGCAGAATCCGACCTACGTCGACCCGACCTCGAAGATGCCCGTCTACTTCGACGACGAGAGCAAGAGCATGCTGGGCGACATCCTCGGCGGCAGCGCGCTCAAGCAGATCGACACCTTCTGGCAGTTCATGAAGGCCGGCGACAAGATCCCCCCTCCGAAGACTGAGTAGTCAAGGGACCGTTTCCCGAAGGCCGCGCGATGAGCGCGGCCTTTTATGTTTCACCGGAGCGCGGAGCATCGCTCCGCAAGCTTGGGTTGGCGGGTAACTGGGAGAGCGCGGCGAACGGTCCGGCGATTCGGGCGGAGCGATGTTCCGCGCTCCGTTTCACATCGGGATTGCCCAGTGTCGTCCCAGACGGTTCCATCCACGACAGCACCTCCATGAAAAAGAACGCCCTTATCGCATTCGTTGCGGCGGTTGCCGCCGGTATCACCGCCTGTTCCTCCATGTCGGGAGGTCCGCAATGGACCGTCCTGTTCAACGGCCAGACCCCCACCGAACTCCGAGGCTACAAGCAACCCGCGTTTCCCGCAGACCGCTGGGTCATCGAGGGCGACGCGCTCAAGACCGTGCCGGGCCAGGCCGTCGACCTCGTCACGGTCCAGCAGTATGAGAACTTCGAGCTGGAGCTGGAGTGGAAGGTCGCGCCCGGCGGGAACAGCGGCGTGATGTATCGCGTGGCCGAGACCGACGGCCCGCCGTGGTCGACCGGTCCCGAATACCAACTTCTCGACGACAGCCGCCATCCCGACGGCAAGAACCCGTTGACGTCGGCCGGGGCGCTCTACGGCCACCTTGCCCCATCGGCGAAAAAGGTTCTCCAACCCGTCGGCAGCTGGAACACGAGCCGCGTCGTCTTCAAGGACAACCATGTCGAGCACTGGATGAACGGCGTGAAGGTCGTGGACTACACCTGGGGCAGCCCCGAGATCGCGGCGCTGACGGCGAAGAGCAAGTTCGCGGCGATGCCCGGTTTCATGAAGGGGAAGACGGGCCACGTCTGTTTCCAGCACCACGGCGAGGAGGCCTGGTTCCGGAACATCCGGATCCGGAGGCTTTGAAACTTGGGCTTTACTCCCACCCCGCCGCTTGGCCGGCCGGGGTGGCCTTAGGAGATGAGTCGGTAGCGCAAGCCACCGGCGAAGGAACGAAGACGAATCCGGATTGATGCAGTCGACCAGCGGCCGCGAAGCGGAGACTTCAAGGTAGGGCAGTGCATCTTGCCTGCCCAAGGCGCTCCCGGAGTGGAACCAACGGGTGTGGGCTTGTCGGGATTTTGGTTTTTACGACAACTGCAGTCAGCACGGGGCAGGCTGGAAGCCCGCCCTACCATGAACTGCATCGCACCTTCTGGGCGACCTCCGAGCCCGATCAGTCCGGCGCCACGCGCCACCGGCTAATTTCTTGATGCGCCTCCAGCGCACGCTCACCGGCTCGGCGCGATGAACTCCAGCAGATCGGCCGCTTCCTGGGCGGTGAGAGATTGGAGCAATCCTTCCGGCATCAGGGAACCCGGGAGGACGGAGTCGCGCCGGATGGACGCCGATGGAATCACGGACAGCTCGCCGTCGCTGGCACGGAAGTGGACGGACCTCGCGTCACGCGAGACGACAAAGCCGGCCCTGGTGTTTCCGTCCGTCGTTTCGATCTCGTGCGTGCGCCAAGCTTCGTCGACCTGCTTGGCCGGATGCAGGATATGATCGAGCAGCGCGGCGCGGTTGAACTTCACCCCGATGGCCGTGAGATCAGGCCCGACCTCGCGTCCTTCGCCTCCGTGGCGGTGGCAGGTGTGGCACCGGGGCCCTCCGTTGCCGAAGAAGACTTCGCGTCCGCGCACCGGATCGCCCTGGCGACCGAGGATCAATTCGGGCGACGGGTCCGCGCCCAGCACCCGGCGGCGTTTGGCGGGTGGAAGGAACCGCTCCAAGAGATCACGCGCCGCCGGATCGGAGACGGACGCCGCAAGTTCCGCCAAGCGGGCCATCTGGCTTGCCGACGGCTGGGCCGCGCAGGCCGCGAGGTCGAGCGCCAGCACGGACGAAGCGGTGTGGTTTCGTCCAGCGAGGGCCGCATCGAACTTGGTGGGCGAGGGGAGATTCGTTCCGCCAAGCGAAGCGATCCAACGCCCCAGCAACGCCACGCCCGCCTCGTCCACCACGGACGAACCCACCGTCGGCATCCGGCCCGCGGCCGTGGTCAGCGTCCGGTAGAGCAACGCCGACCGCGCGGGCGCTCCGGCGGCGAGAATCCGCGCATCAACGAGCCCGAAACCGCCGCGGCTCGGAGCGACATCCACGGCGGACATCTGCGGAGTGGGAAGGGAGCCGTGGAGCTGGATCATCACGGACGCGTTCGCATCGCGCCGGTGGCAATGGCCGCAGTTGGCGTGGAGCCACGACCGGGCGCGCAGTTCCAGGGGGGGCGCCTCATCGTGAGGTGACGCCAGGTTCCATGAACCTGCGTCCGTCTTGCCGTCGATCACGCCGAGCCGTTTCAACCGCCCGAGCTCCGTCTCGGCTCCGCCAGCCAAGGCGGCCAGTTGCTGAGGGATGAAACTCACGACCGTGCCGAAGCGATCGAGGTGGCAGCGGAAACATTCCGTGCGGCTGTGGAACCTCCAGTTCTGCTCCCTGCGTCCGCCGGGTGCAGCTGGATCGTCGATGATCAACCGCTTCTCGGCGCCTTCCTTCGGCACGAGTTCGGCGTCGGTCTGCCCGTCGTTCCAGCGATAGGTGTAGGCGTTCCACCGCGACCGTTCCAAGTGGAGCAGCTGTGTCTCGATGCGACGGGCCGACGCCGGATCGCCGGCCTTCATCTCCATCGTCAGCGTCCGCATGAAGACGGTTCCTTCTGGCACGACCGCCTTGTCGCCCGTCGATGCGGACGCCGTGCCCGGAATGGCCACGGCGAGGTCGGCTTTCGCGTGGTCGCTCCAGGACGGGGCCACGATCCGATATGGAACCACTCCCTGCGCGGGCTCCAGCGGTTTGGTTGTCTGGAACAATCCCGTGGCGCTGAGCCGGCGCGGGAACGCCGTGGTCGTCGTGGTGACGGGGTTCCGCACCAGCCGATGGATGCCGCCTCCGGTGTAGTCCATGTAGCAGACCTCGCCCGCGGGATCGTTCGCGAAGCAGATGATCCGGTGAGTGGTGTCCGTGAGTTCACCGCGCGAGACGACCGCCCCGTCGCGCCAGAGCAGCGACCAGATCTTGCCGGTTTCCCAGTCGCCGAAGACGTGGTGGTCGCGGAGTTCGGGAAGCGCGCGGCCCCGGTAGAAACGGCCCCCGGTGATGGAAGCGCCCTCGGTATGCGGCAGCGACCAGAGCGGCGGCTGGATCGGAGTCGGGCCTGCGGGCCACGACGAGTTCACGGGCATCGGACCTTCGACAATGCTCCAGCCTCCGTTGAATCCCGCGCCGGGCACGCGGAACAGCATCTCCCACGCTTCCCATCCGACATCGCCGACCCACAAGGCGCCGTCGCGCGGATCGAAGGCCATCTTCCACGGGTTGCGGAAGCCATAGGCCCAGACTTCCGGCCGCGCGCCCGGCCGATTGATAAAGGGATTGTCCTTCGGGATCGAGTAGGCCTTTCCATCGGCCGGGCGATCCACGTCGATGCGCAGGATGGACGACATCAGATCATCGAGCGACTGGCCGGTGCGGTGGGTGTCGGGCGGAGCGGGCGGAGCGCCGTCGCCGGCGGACACGTAGAGAAAACCGTCCGGACCAAAGTGCAGGTCGCAGCCGTTGTGGCCGTCGGACCACCAGTCGATCACGCGAACCGCTCCAGCGACGTCGACTTGCGGCGGCACGTCGGGAGACACGCTTGGTTTCACCGTCATGCGCCAGACGCCCATCGACCGCTTCGGCTCCCGCGTGAGCAGCGCGGCGAAAAGGATGCGGTTCGTCGCGAAGCCCGGATGGAAGACGATGGAGAACGCCTCGCCCCCGGGGCCTGTGAGCTTCGAAAAGTCCGCGATCAGCGTCGCCTTGTCCGCATTCGGTCGGTTGGGGAAGGCCCTCAGTTTTCCCATGTGCTCGACGACGAGAACCCAGTTTGTCAGCGGTTCGAAGTAGAGCCCGACCGGTTCGAGGAGCGGCACCGCGGGATAGATCCGTTCCGTCGTGTAGGCCGGCGGCGGTTCGGGCGAGCCATTGACTTTGGAAGAGGTCCACGGCGTTCGTGTCGCCGCATCTCCGGTCAACGGCGCAGCGACGCCAAGGACGAGAAGCATCAGCACCGCGGTCACGCGTCGGGTCATCATGGAATGACCCGACGCTAGAGCCCGATGCCAACGCTGTGAAGCGCCAGTCCAAACGTTTTCGACATGTCACCCGACCGGCAGCGCAACTCAGAACGCGAGCGACAGTCCGACATAATAGTTGCGGCCGTAGGCCGGGTCGATGCCGTCGCCGCGGATGCGTGCGTAGTAGTCCTCGCCGAACAGGTTGTTGATGCCGGCCATCAGGCTGATCTTGTCCCGGTAGATCTTCACCTCGGCCGTCAGGTCCCAGACCATGTAGGCGGGGATGACGTAGTTCGCGGAATTCGCGTCGTCGCCGTAGTGCGAATCGACGAACGTTCCCTGCAACGAAACCTTGGCGCGATTGCCCCAGCGGCCCGTCACACCGGCCCGAAGGACGTGGCCGGGCGCATACTGCGGCACGTTGCCAGCGCGCGGACCGGCGACGAACTCGGCGTCGAGCAGCATGGCATTCGCATGCAGGCCCAACTGGAAGTCCCCGGGCTCGCCGGATCCACCCCGGAGCGCATCGACGAATCCCAGCAGCTCCAGCTCCGCCGCCGCTTCCCAGCCGCGATGGATCGCCCGGCCGACGTTCATCACCGTGTTGCCGACCGTTCCGATCTGGTTGTCGAAATCCAACCAGAAGAGGCTCGTGTCGAACGTGGCGTATGGCAGCGGATGTCCGCGCAGGCCGATCTCGTATTGCCAGCTCCGGCCTTCCTGGAGATCGGCGTTGATGACGGCGGTTCCGCCGGTCGGAACGGCTTCGGTGAAGATGTTCGGCCGATAGGCCTGCGCGGCGTTGGCATAAGCAGCAACCCCGTGGTTGATCTCGTATTCCAATCCAAGGCCGACGAGCGGCACGAATCCCGTCTGGCTCTTGTCGCCCAGCGGCGTGGCGGCGGCGGCCTTGTCGAGGTTGAGCGACTCCTTCGCCGTCTGACGAAAGCTTTCCAGGCGGAATCCGGGCGTGATCGAGAGCCGCCCGACGACGAAACGGTTCTCGATGAACACCGGGGCGTAGATGACCGAGCGGTCGCTCCGGCTGCGGACCTGCCCGTCCTCGGCGTCCGCCGTGGCGCCGCGTTTGTCGATGCGGGGCGAGGCCGTGTGGTAGAGCTGCACGCCGGCGGCCAGAGTCTGGGTCTGGCCTCCGAGGTCGTAGTCGTGGCGCAGCCGCGCCTCGAAGCCCTCGGTGTAGAATTCCTGTAGCTCGATCGTGTTGCTGTTTGCCGCCGCACCCGTCGGCAGCGTGCCGAAGCCGCCGCCGCGCTGGCGTTTGCTGAAGCGCGAGTAGTATCCGCCCCAGGTCGTGATGGTCATCTGCGTGCCTTCCGAAAAATCCTTCTCCCACGCGAGCGACGCATTGTAGCGCTCCAGCCGGAAGCGGTCGACGAAGCGCGATGCGGCCTGGCGGTCCACTTCGTAGTTCACCGTGTTCGCGCCCGTCGCGAAGGTCAGGCCGCCGGGTTCGCCGTGTTCCTCCCCATAGCCGTCGAACGTGAAGATCCACCGACTGTCCGTCTTGGCGTCGAGCACGAAGCGGGCGCTGCCGGTGTTCAGGTCGACGTCGCTGTTGGCCGTGCGGAAGCCGTCGGTCTGGCGGTGGTTGAAGTAGGCGTAGTAGCCGAGGCGCCCCACGGTCCCGTCGACGGAGTTGAAGGTGGAGTAGAGGCTGTCGCTCCCGAGCACATGCTGCGAGTGGGCGGAGAACTCGCGGTCCAGCGAAGGACGATGGGTCACGAAGTTGATCGCGCCGCCGGGCTGCGGCCCATACATCAGCGAACCGCCGCCACGGATGAACTCCAGCCGGTCAACCGTGTCCAGCGGGGGAGTGTAGTAGGCCTCCGGGTAGCCGAACTGGTCGGCGTGGATGGGGATGCCGTCCTTCAGCACCTGGGTGAACTGCGCCCTATGCGGGTTCAGGCCACGGTAGCCAATGCTCACGAGCGGACTGGTCTCCTCGCTCAGCAACAGTCCGGGTGTCTTGGACAGGGCCTGCCGGTAGTTGTTGTTGCTGATGCGCGGCAGGTCGTCCAAGTCGATCACCGACGTCTTCTTGCCGGAGTAGACCTTGGTTCCGTCCACCGCCGGGAGGAACGTGGGTTGGACGAGGGAATCTCCTTCCGCCTCGGCGGAGATCACCATCGTGGGAAGAACAACCGGGGGATTGGTCTCGGCAGCCAGGCCCTGTGAGGCCAACCCGTGGGCCATGATCAATGCGGTCAAACCGTGCGTGGAACGAACTCGGAGATTCATGTGCATAACGTCTCTGTGGCTCCCTCCTGGCTCGGCTGCGGGCTCGTGATGTCCGCGCAATCACCGGCGAATCGGGAGCGAGACGTTGCCCAACCCGGAAGACACGCGCTCCCGGCCAGTTGCGAAAAACCGTCGGGGGATTGCCCGGGCGACCTTGTGGACGACATCCCAGTGAGCCCTGAGAATCCCGCGCCAAAACTGGCAATCGGGCGGATGTTCTCCGCCGATCTGCTACGTCGGCATCTGCAAACCGATCTTCGTCGCGACCTGCATCACGTCCTTATCCCCGCGGCCGGAGAGGTTCACGATGATGAGGGCGTCCTTCGACATCGTGGGGGCGACCTTGATCGCTTCGGCCACGGCGTGGCTGCTTTCCAATGCGGGGATGATCCCTTCGATTCGAGCCAGCTTCATGAAGGCGGCGAGCGCCTCGGGATCGGTGGCGTAGGTGTAGTGCACGCGGTTGTTGTCCTTGAGCCACGCGTGCTCCGGACCGACCGCCGCGTAGTCCAAGCCGGCGCTGACGCTGTGGGTGCTCTGGATCTGGCCGAACTCGTCCTGGAGGATGTAGCTGCGTGTTCCTTGGAGGACGCCAAGCGAGCCACCCTGGAACCTCGCGGCGTGTTTCTCCGGGAAGATGCCTTCTCCGCCGGCTTCGACGCCGATCATCTTCACGGAAGCGTCGTTGAGGAATGGATAGAACAGGCCGATGGCGTTGGAGCCGCCGCCGACGCAGGCAAGCAGAAGGTCGGGCAACCGTTCTTCCATTTCGAGGATCTGGCGTCGGGCTTCGTCGCCGATGATGCGGTGGAAATTCCGGACCATGACCGGATACGGGTGCGCGCCATAGGCTGTGCCGAGGATGTAGTGCGTGCTGCGGACGTTGGTTACCCAGTCGCGCATGGCCTCGTTCACGGCTTCCTTGAGCGTCTGCTGCCCGGCCTTCACGGGCACGACCTCGGCCCCGAGCATCTTCATCCGGTAGACGTTCAACTCCTGCCGGACGCAGTCCACCGCGCCCATGTAGATGACGCACTTCATCCCGAACATGGCGGCCACTGTGGCGGTGGCGACGCCATGCTGGCCCGCGCCGGTCTCGGCGATGATGCGGGTCTTGCCCATGCGTTTCGCGAGGAGGATCTGGCCCATCGCGTTATTGATCTTGTGCGCACCGGTGTGGAGCAGGTCCTCGCGCTTGAGGTAGATCTTCGCTCCGCCGAGTTCCTTGGTCAGGCGTTCGGCGAAGTAGAGGGGCGTGGGACGACCGACGAATTCGCGCAGGTAGTAGCTGAGTTCCTGCTGGAAGGCGGGATCGGCCTGGGCGCGGAAGTATTCGGCCTCCAGCTCCTGCAACGGGTGCATGAGCGTCTCGGGCACGTAACGTCCGCCGAAGGGCCCGTAATGGCCGTTCGCATCAGGCATGGCCGGAGTGGCAAAGGCGGTCATCGTCTCGTTCATGGGATGGACGGTAGCGCGGCTGGGGCGAAAACGGAAAGGGCGCGAATGAGGAAATCAGAAGGCCAAGGGCCGAAGAAAAGTTCAGTCTGAACCGTATAGACGATCAGTGTTCTTGTCGTAGGCGAGCCAGTGATGGGAAGCAGTCCAGCGCGGTTTTGGTCCAATGCCGCTGGCGCGATGCTTCTTCACGAACATTTGTTCCTCGATCTGGGCGACTGAGCAGGCTAGGGCAAAGCCAACCAGCGGGAAGATCAGCAAGAGCATCCAACCCTTCTTCAATTGCCATGTCCTCAGTAGGCTGAGCGTCGGAATAGCTGCGAACAAAGCCCACATAAACCAGGCCATCTTGAAGGTATAAACGGACAATCGCGGCTCCATGGTCCTGCCAAGGAGTAGCATGTCGGCTCCGTAGATGAATATGGCCATAGTGCCGGATAGTCGTATAAAAAATGGAAGACGAGGCCCACCAATCAGTCCTCCAAGTGAGATGGCTACGACGAAGGCAAGCGCAAGCATCCCGCCTCCGGGTGTGAATTCTACTGCCGTCCTCCAAAGCAGAACCAAGACTATTGCACCGACGGTTTGCCAAGGCCGAGACCATTGATTCTCCGCTCGCTCCGTTTCCATGTCCGAATTAGTCATTGCCTACCGACCCAAACCAAGTCGAAAGACAAATCCGGCCCAGATCGGCCGGCTACATATCGAAGCCCAGCCGGCCCGATGCCGAACTCTATGACAAGTGCGTGCGCGACGGATTGGCAAGGGACTCGCCCATGGAGTTGTTCACAACGCGTTCGGCTCGCGGGTCGAAGCACCGGGTTTAAGGCGACCCTCCCTATCTCTTCACCAATCCCGGCGGCGTCCAGCGCTTCTCGGCCGGCACACAGAGAAGGTTCTCGGAGACGATTTCGCCGAAGGCGTTCTCCGGGTTTGCGTAGAAGTTGCGCGGGTTGAAGAGCGGCGGGAGATGCTCGTAGAGATCGTAGTCGAGGGCCCGCAGATGGCTGATCAGTTCGGCCGCCTTTTCCGCACGGTCGTTCTCCAGATAGAGCAGCGGCCGGCAGCGTTTGATGGTTTCTCCGGCGCCCTTCAGCACCTTCAACTCCATGCCTTCGACGTCGATCTTGATCAGCTTCACGTCGGACTCGTTGAGCTGGTCGAGCGTGACCTGGCGCGTGGTGCAGCCCTGTTGATGACCTTCGATGCTCAGGCCGCCGAAGTTGATCTCCCGCGTCGGGTCCAGCTCGGGGATCTTCACGAAGCCAGCTTCGTCCGCGACCGCCATGGGGTAGGCGAGGACGTTGCGGAAGCTGTTCAAGGCGATGTTCGCGCACAGCGTCTGGAAGACGATGCGCTGGGGTTCGAAGGCGATGACGTGCCCGGTCGGACCGACCTGGCGGGCGAGGAAGACAGTATGGGAACCGATGTTCGCCCCGACCTCGATGACCTTGTGGCCGGGCCCGACGATCGTGCGGAACATCTCCACTTCGCCCTCGCTGAATTCGCCGTAACGCTCGAACGACCCGCCCACGTAGACGTCGTTCTTGTTGTAGAGCATCAGGCCATGGCGGCACTGGCGCACGCGGTTGAACTCGGACTCGGCGAGGATCGGTTTCATGTTCGTTCCCTGAACTTCGGCGGATTGATGGTTGGACTTCACTTGAGTTCGCCCGGAACCAAAAGCGGAATCCGGCCCAAGGGCTTTGACTCCGACAAGTTCACAGGTGACAGGCAAACTCGAGGAAAAATCTGGCCGGTAAACTTCCACCGGCCAACTCTACTCCCCATGGCGAAATCAAACGACCCCATGGCCGGACTCGGCAACCGGATCGCACGGAACGTCACCTCGCGGCTCGTCTCGAAAGTGGTGGGCATCGCCATCGCCGGGCTCCTTGCGGCCGTCGGCCTCAACCAATGTGGCAAGTCGAAGTCCCGCGAACAGGTCGCGCAGGAGGCCACCGCGGTCATCAACGTCAACACGGCCTCGCTGGCCGAGTTGATGACGTTGCCGAGGGTGAACGACAACCTTGAACGACGCATCATCGCCGGCCGGCCCTACGCCAAGGTCGACGATCTCGAAAAGGTCAGCGGCATCGGCCCGAAGACGCTCGAAGCCATGCGGCCACGGGTGACGGTGGGAGGTCCGCCGACTTTGCCCACAAAGTAGCCGGCGTTCGGCAAGGCTCAGGGCATCGTCGCCGGCATCCAAAAGCGGGCACGCATCAACTGACACCACCGGGCAGTCCTACGACCTAAGAAAGCCTTCCAGTTCACCCCCTCGCCGCACCGCTCGCCGTCTCAAACATCTCCAGAATTAAGCCAAAGCCATCAAAAAAGCCTTCGATCCCATCCAACAACTTCGCTGCCCTGTTCTACCGGAGGGGCCTTGGTTCCCACCGTCAAAATCGCGGAGTAAGGAAAACCAACAACCAACCGCAAATGGGAATAGTGATGAAGCTCAGCAATCCCCACGCTGTTAGCGGCATGATCCTCTCGATCATCGATTCTAGAGCCAAAAATGGAATGTAGATGAGTAAGCCTAGAGCAAACAAAACCAGAGAGGCCCACCACGTCGTGCGAAAGCCGTAAAAAATCAGAAACCCAACCCCGAACAGCGATGTGAAGAAGGCGAAGTAGCCTAAAAACAAATAGTAGCCCTGACTTCGACCCCGGAAATCACGGATACAAATCTTCTGCTGCGCCGCAAAAATCGCATAGACGCAGTAGGTCACGATGATTGTCCATGGAAGGTAGCGCGTCATAATCGCCTAAAGGATAAGGTTCATTGAATCATCCGCCCGCTGGAGCCATGCGTTCAAAGGAGACATGTTGATGAACAGAGCGGAGATCGGAAAGCGCCCGGCTGGGTGGGCTGCGGCGCATGGTCAAACAGTTCTGAGATGGCGCGACTCATGGCTCTAACTCGATGGGTCGCGCATTCGGAGGTGGCGCTCCAGCGCTACCTGATACGCCTTGAGGATCGCCATGGCAGCTTGGCGAAGCGGTTCAGGGCTGAGAGGTCCGCCGCAAGTGGCGCAAACGTGGGGTCGCTCATGAAACCAACGAAGGCTACGTGAGACATGCTGGTGACATGTCTCGCACTGTGTAGCGACAAACGTGGTGTCAAGCGAACTGCCGTTGCGCAAAACCTTTTCGATGTCCTCCTCTGTGATGAATGGCTCGTTCATGGTTTGGCGAAGACGCGCAAAATTGAATTCTGCCTCAGTTTGCGGTTAATCACTGACTGGTTTTTCCGGCAACAATGTCACGCTAGACAGGGAAAACTGGCTGTCGAGGAGGGATGTGGGATCCTTCAGCCATAGCTTTCCGGCAGTATAGCGATCCGGCACTTGCCGCCGCCGCTCGTGAGGGCCTTCAAGCTTCAAAGCCTTCTTCGATCACCGTAGGCACCAAGGCGCAGCCTCAGGCGAGTGGCGCCCGCCAACGCCCTAGTTCGACGGCAACATCACAACTCAAGCCATCGCTCGCGCGATGCTGTTCCACCAGGCGTCATGCAACTCGGCGACCTTGGACGAGAGCGTGGTCGCACCGGCCTTGATGGTCAGCGAGGCACCGCCGACGGTGCCGATTTTCGCAGCGGGCACTCCGGCGGCTTTGGCTTGGGCCAGGACGGTGTCCACGTTGGCCGGGGCCACGGAGAGGATGATGCGGTTCTGGGTTTCGCCGAAGAGCAGCGCGTCCACGCGGGCGCCAGCGACGGCCGGGAGTTCCACCGAGGCACCGAGGAACTGGAAGGTTTCCTTGGCGATCTGGTTGCTGAAGCAGCTCTCGGCCAACGCGGCGGCAAGGCCGCCTTCGCTCGCGTCGTGGGCGCTCTTCACCAAGCCGGCCCGGATGAGATTGAGCGTGGTGTCATGGAGCGTCTTGGCGGCGGCGAGATCGACGCGCGGGGGCAGACCAGTCTTCAGGCTGTGGATGGTCTTCAAATAGGTGCTGCCGCCGAGGCCCTGGAGCGGATCGGCCATGTCCACCGGCGCACCGAGCAGGAGGATCGCGTCGCCCTCGTCCTTGAACCACTGCGTCGTGATGTGCTTCGGGTCGTCGATGATGCCGACGACGGCCACGGTGGGCGTCGGGTCGATGGCGCCGAGCGCGCCGCGTTGGTTGTAGAGCGAGACGTTGCCGCCGGTGACGGGCGCGTCGAAGGCGCGGCAGCCTTCGGCCAAACCGCGGACGGATTCCTTCAACTGCCAGAAGATTTCGGGATTGTGCGGGTTGCCGAAGTTGAGGTTGTCGGTCGAACCCACGGGGACCGCGCCCGTGCAGGCGAGATTGCGGCAGGCTTCGGTGATGGCGGCCTTCCCGCCTTCATACGGGTCGAGGTAAACGTAGCCGCCGTTGCAGTCCACGGTGAAGGCCACGAACTTGTCGGGGATGACCGCAGTGGTAGGGCTAGTGGCACAGGCGCCCTCGCCTGTGCTGGTTGCCGCGGAGCCAACAGGCGAGGGCGCCTGTTGGACTACACCGGCGGGGGCGCCGGTGCCACTAACTGAGCCATGGCCCTTCGCCGCCTGCTGCGCGGCATACTCGGCCTTGGTGACCGGGAGGCTGTCGCCCTTGATCCGGATGACCGCCGCGTCGCTGCCGGGGCAGACGATGGAGCCGTCGCGGACCATGTGGTCGTATTGGCGGTAAACCCAGTTCTTCGAGGCGATGGAATGGTTCGCGAGCAGTTTGAGCAGATCGCCGGCGGCATCCTTCGTGTCGGCGATGCCGTCGAGGCGGAAGGCGCGGACACCGGCCATGTAGGCGGCTTCCTTCGACTCGCGCTGATAGACGGGCGCTTCGTCGGCCAGCTTCGCGGCGGGCACATCGACCACGATATTGCCGCCGTGGCGGACGACCATGCGGCCGGTGTTCGTGACAATGCCGATCTCGGCCCAGGGCAGGTCCCATTTGTCGAAGATGCGCTTCACGGCCTCCTCCTGGCCCTTGTGGACGACGATCAACATGCGCTCCTGCGATTCGCTGAGCATGATCTCGTAGCTGGTCATGTTCGGCGCGCGCTGCGGCACCTTGTCCAATTCGATCTCGATGCCCGTGCCGGCGCGGGCGGCGGTCTCGCAGGTCGAGCAGGTCAGGCCCGCCGCACCCATGTCCTGCATGCCGGCCACGCAGCCGGTGGCGAGCAGTTCGAGGCAGGCTTCGCAGACGAGCTTCTCCATGAAGGGATCCCCCACCTGCACCGCGCCGCGCTGCTGCTCGGCGGACTCCTCGGTCAGATCCTGCGAGGCGAAGGCCGCGCCCGCTAGGCCGTCGCGGCCGGTGGCGGGCCCGACGTAGAAGACGGGATTGCCCACGCCCTTGGCCGCGCCGCGCGTGATCTGGTCATGGCGCAGCACGCCGAGCGCGAAGGCGTTGACCAGCGGGTTGCCCTCGTAGCTTTTATCGAAATAAACCTCGCCGGCGATCGTGGGGATGCCGAAGCAGTTGCCGTAATGGGCGATGCCGGAAACGACTCCCGAGAAGAGGCGGCGGACTTCGGGATTGGAGAGTTCGCCGAAGCGGAGCGAGTTCAACGCGGCGACCGGCCGGGCACCCATGGTGAAGATGTCGCGGATGATGCCGCCCACGCCCGTGGCCGCGCCCTGGAAGGGTTCGACGGCGCTGGGGTGGTTGTGCGACTCGATCTTGAACGCGATGGCGATGCCGTCGCCCACGTCGATGATGCCGGCGTTCTCCTCGCCCGCGCCGACGAGGATCTTCTCGCCCTTGGTGGGGAAGGTCTTCAGCACCGGGCGGGTGTTCTTGTAGGAGCAGTGCTCCGACCACATGACCGAGAAGATGCCGAGCTCGGTGTAGGTGGGGGTGCGGCCGAGGACTTCGAGGACCTTCTGATACTCGTCGGGCGTCAGGTTGTGCTTGGCTACCAGTTCGGGCGTGATCGCGGGCTCGTTCATGTCGTGGCTTGGATCAACGCTCCGGAATGTCGGGAAACGTCGAAACGCGGTCAGCTTGGAAGCTCCCCGGGCGCAACACAAGTGCGGCTGTCAACCGAGCCCGAGTTCCTCGAGGTCGAGCTCGCGTTGGATGGCGTGGGCCAGCTCGTCGGTGATCCCGCCGCGTTCGCGGAGGGCGATCAGTTCCCGCCTCTGCGCGGCCAGGGCTTCGCGGGCGTCGCGCCTGCGGTTTCCGGCTTCCACGCCCGAAACACAGTTTGACTGAACGAGCAATCCGGCACGACGCCAGATGCAGCACGCGGGACGCGTGCGCTCCCCATTTCCATTTTCGGAGTCCGGGTTTAATCGTCGAGTGATCTGCGGGCCGAAGGCCCAGCCCCAGGCTGGCCCCAATTCCCAGGGGTAGAAATAGGACGACCTCTGCTGACGAGGCAGAACCAATGTTTGCCCCGCGCGGAGAAGGGAAGATAGTGATGCGGGTCCGGACGGGCACGTTTCTTCAATGCCGATCCCCTCGGCGACCTCCTTGGCGTCCTGTCCGGACCCACTTTTTCCGCAAGCATTCAGGGCATCGGCAGGAGAAGGCCGGAGAAAAGCTCCCGGCTCAATGGCCGGTGTGGAACGCTTCCGCCGTCGCGACCGCTCGCAGCATCGCCTTGGACTTGTTCACCGTTTCCTGGAATTCGGCCTCCGGCACGGAGTCGTTGACCCAGCCGCCGCCGGCCTGGACGTGGGCCTTTCCGTCCTTGAGCAGCGCGGTGCGGATGGTGATGCAGCAGTCGAGGTTGCCGTTGAAGCTGAAGTAGCCCACGCAGCCGCCGTAGGGGCCGCGTTGGGTGCCTTCAAGCAGGGAGATGATCTGCATGGCCCGGATCTTCGGGGCACCGCTGAGCGTTCCTGCCGGAAACGTCGTCCGCATGAGGTCGTAGGGAGTGTGCTTCTTTGATAGAATTCCCTCCACCTGCGAGACGATGTGCATGACGTGGCTGTAACGTTCGACGATCATCAGGTCCTTGACCTCGACGGTGCCGAAATCGCAGACGCGGCCGATGTCGTTGCGGGCGAGGTCCACGAGCATGACGTGTTCGGCGCGTTCTTTGGGATCGGCGAGAAGTTCCTTCTCCAATGCCACATCCTCCTCGGCCGTCTTGCCACGGGCGCGGGTGCCGGCGATGGGTCGGATCTCGACGTGGTGGTCTTCGCAGCGGACGTGCAGCTCGGGCGACGCGCCGACGAGGGAGAAACCTTCGAGCTCCAGCAGGAACATGTAGGGCGAAGGATTGATCGTGCGGGCGGCGCGGTAGACTTCCAGCGGGCTGGCCTTGATCGATGCGCTGAAGCGTTGCGAACCGACGATCTGGATGATGTCGCCGGACGTGATGAACTTCTTCGACGCCTCGACGTTGGCAAGGAACTGCTCCTTGGCGACGTTGCTCGTCACGGCAAGGTCAGGCACGTGGCCACCGAGCGGGACAAGCCGGGTTTCCAGCGGTTGCTCCAGCAGCGCGACGAGGCGTTCGATCTCGCCACCGGCGTCTTCGTAGGCTTCGACGAGGCTCTGGCCCGGCACGACGCTGGCGTTGACGATGATGGTCAACGTCTGGGCGACGCGGTCGAAGACGAGGAGTTCGTCGGCGATCAGGAAATACATCGTGGGCGTGCCGAGGTCGTCCTTCTCCGGACGCGGCACGACGGGCTCCACGTCATGGATGAACTCGTAGCCGATGAATCCAACCGCTCCTCCGGTGAAGCGCGGAAGCTTTGGCAACGTCACAGGTTGGAAGCGCTTCATGATCGTCTCGACCACTTCGAGACCGTCGCGCACACACTTGTCGCAGGGCTCCGCGCCAGGGCGGGGAATTCCGAACTTCTCCGTGACCTTCCCGTTCTCGATCACTTCGATCTTGGCGCCGGTCTGGCGGATGATGGAGCGGGGATTGCAGCCGACGAAGGAGTAGCGGCCGAGGTGTTCGCCGCCCTCGATGGACTCGAAGAGAAAGGATTCTCCCTGGCCGCGGATCTTGGTGTAGGCGGAGAGCGGCGTCTCGAAGTCGGCGAGGAACGTCCGGCTGACGGGGATGAGGTTCCCCTGCGTGGCCAGCTGCGTGAACTCTTCGAGACTCGGATAGAACATGGTCGGGAGGATTTAACGCAAAGGCCGCGGAAGGAACAGGGGCAATGTGGACGCGGCCCAGGGTTGATCCTCGCCATTCCAAAAGCTCCGCTTCCCCGCGCCTTGTTGCTTTGTCCCCGGTCGACCGTCTTCATGCCCGAGGAATGTCGCTCCCGGAAACAGTCATCTCCCGCGCCGCCGAACTCGGCATTGAACCAACCAACGACCTGTTGGTCGCGGTCGTGGCCACGCAGTCCGTGTCCTGGTTTCGCCAAACGGCGAGCGCCGGAGGCTTCGAACTGCATCGCCAACTGGTTTGTTCGACGTCGAAGTATGGCGTCGGTCAGGTCCAGGGCTCGAACCAGACGCCGCTCGGACTTCACCGGATCGCGCAGAAAATCGGCGATGGTGTTCCAGCCGGAACGGTCTTCAAGGCGCGCAAGGCCGTCGGACACATGAAGGACGGATTTCCGCCGTCGTCGATCACCACCCGGATCCTGTGGCTCGAAGGCCTGGAGGACGGTCTCAACAAGAGTGGCAACGTCGACACCTTCAGCCGTTACATCTACATCCACGGCACCGGCGACCAACCCTCTCTCGGCCAGCCCGCATCGGATGGCTGCATCCACCTGTCCGATCCCGATCTGGTCGAAGTCTACGACAGCCTTCCCGTCGGCACGCTCGTCTGGATCGAACGCTGAGCACTTAGCCGGGATCTTGCCAGTTCGCCGGCATGCCCTAGCCTTCACCGCATGACTTTGCTGGAACAGATGGCGGTGCTTGGGCAGAAGGCCAAGGCCGCTTCGCGCGCGCTCGCCCAATTGAGCGCAGCCGACAAGGACCGCGTCCTCCTGGCCATGGCTGACGCCATCGAAGCCCGCCGCCCGGCGATCCAGGGCGCGAACGCCATCGACATGGAGAACGGCGCCAAGGCCGGTCTCAGCGCGGCGATGCTCGATCGTCTGAACCTGAACGACAAACGCGTCGCGGCCATGGCCACCGGACTCCGTGAAGTCGCCGCCCTTCCCGATCCCACCAGCAAGCTTCTCGACGAACGGGTCCGTCCAAACGGCCTCAGGCTACGCAAGGTTTCCGTCCCCATCGGCGTCATCGTCATCATCTACGAATCGCGTCCGAACGTGACGGCCGATGCCGCGAGCCTGTGCTTCAAGAGCGGCAACGCCACCATCCTTCGCGGCGGCAAGGAAGCGATCTACTCCAACCAGGCCATCGCCCGCATCATGCTGGACGCTGCGGTCAAAACGCTGCCCGGGTTTCCCATCGACGCCATCCAGGTCGTGCCCACCACGGACCGTGAGGCGATTCCTGCCCTTCTATCTCTCACGCAATACATCGATCTCTGCATGCCGCGCGGCGGGGAGAGCCTCATCCGCGCCGTGACCGAATGCAGCAAGGTGCCGGTGATCAAACACTACAAGGGCGTCTGCCATACCTACGTCGACCGCGAGGCCGACCTGAAGATGGCCGAGGAGATCGCCTTCAACGCCAAGTGCCAGCGGCCCGCCGTGTGCAATGCGATGGAAACGCTCCTCATCGACTCGCCGGTGGCCGCCCAGTTCCTGCCGACGATCGCGGCCACCATGGCGACACACGGCGTGGAGTTCCGTTGCGATGAAATTTCCGAGTCGATCCTCGCCGCCGCGCCCGGGCTGAACCGGTCGATGGTCAAGCGCGCCCGCGACACGGACTTCTTCACCGAATACAACGACTACATCCTCAACCTCCGCGTCGTCGACGGCGTCGGCCAGGCGATCGACCACATCGCGACCTATGGCTCGGCCCACTCGGACGCGATCGTGACCAGGAACGAAGCGACCGCGCAGAGGTTCCTCGCGGAGGTCGATTCAGCGACGGTCTACTGGAACGCATCCACGCGCTTCACCGACGGCGGTGAATTCGGCATGGGCGCGGAGATCGGGATCAGCACCGATAAGATCGGCGCGCGCGGTCCGATGGGCCTCGATGAACTGACCAGCTACAAGTGGATCGGCATCGGCACCGGCCAGGTGCGGGGATGAAGATCGAGGAGGTCATCCACAAGACGCGCGGACATATCGTCTGTCGTCTGATCAAAGAGGCTTCGTTCGACGAATGGCTGGCTTACCTGTTTGATCGTCCAGACTACGAGCCCGGCAACCACTGGAGCTTCGACTTAAGTGACTCCGCGTTAAGCTGGGGACTGGAGGATGAAAGGACAGTCGAATTCATGACCCATACCTACGAAGATCCGGGTTACTGGGTCCAAAAGTTCTCCAAGGCTCAGATCGCTGCCGGATTGGCCTACACGTGGAACCCGTCTTTCAGCAATTTGGGGCACCTGCTCAGGGATGAGCCGATTCCTTGGGACTTCCGCCGACGCGCCATCGGTTCGCTGATTCCACTCTACGAAGGATGCTTTCAAGCTCTCTGCGACCAGGGGTTAAGTCATTTGAACGAAGGCGCGGCCAATTCGTTGAACGGGGTCTGCTACATGTATTGGGATGTGTGCCCGTTCCTCGCCCAACCGGAGAAGACTGAGAACCGCGAAATGGACGCAGAATGTCTGCGCGTGATGACGGCAACTCTCCAGATTGATCACGATGCCTGCCGTGAGAGTGCCCTTCACGGCCTAGGTCATTGGCAGCACGCCTATCCGTCGCAGGTGCGCTCTATCATTGAACAAGGATTGAGGGCGGCGGAAAAACACATCCGACCCGAATTGCTGAACTATGCGGCCGATGCTTCTGAGGGCGGGGTGCAGTAACCATCTTATGGAACCCAAGAACTCTACGAACGAGTCCGCAAAGCCAGCGAGTGACGCTGCGGATGCGTTGCCGGAGTTACCGGACAACTGGGACCACGGCAGGCCTCCAGCCGCCACTGTTGACCAGATGTGGCGCCTTTCCCTGAAGATACGTCATCTCGACAAGCGCGGTCCTTCCACACCCGTCTCCGCAGAGTTCCGCCTTGATCCGTGAATCCATCTCCCACTTCCCCCGATCCCGCCACCGCCACCCAGTTCGTCCGCGATTCGCTTCCGGCGGGCGGCCTGTTCGCCGACCAGCATTGGCGGGTTTCGCCGGAGCCCTTCCGCCTCGACGCCGCCACGGCCAAGGACATCGACACGCTTGGCCGCGTCCTGCTCCAGTTCTACCGCGCGACCAATCTGCTCTACCGCAAGAGCGTCGAAGGCAAGATGCCAGCATGGGTCGCGCAGCTCCTCGACCAGGGAAAGCCAAGCTGGCTGGTCGAACTGCAACGCCACGCCGCCTTCAAGAACGACACCCCGCGCGTCATCCGGCCCGACATTCTCCTGACCGACGGCGGCTTCCACATCACCGAACTCGACAGCGTCCCCGGCGGCATCGGCCTCACGGCGTGGCTGAACGAAACCTACAGCCAGCTCGGAGGCCAAAGGCCGAAAGCCGAAGGCGACGACGCGAAGCTCATCGGCACCGACCGTTCGATGCAGGATGGATTCGCAGGCATCTTCGGCGACGAGGCGAACGTCCGGTTGATCGTCAGCGAGGAATCCTCCGGCTACCGGCCCGAGATGCAGTGGCTCGCCCAAAAGCTCGGCTCACGCTTCACGGTCCACGATTCACGCTTCACGGACTTCCACGACGGCGACGCGGCCTACCGGTTCTTCGAGCTGTTCGACACCGCCAACGTGCCGAACGCCCGGCCGCTCTTCGATCTCGCCGCCGAGAAACGCGTCCGCCTCACGCCGCCGCCCAAACCGATCTTCGAGGAGAAGCTGCTCTTCGCGCTGCTCTGGAACCGCAACCTCCGCAGCTTCTGGCGGCAGGAACTCGGCGAAGGTTTCCTGAATCGCCTGCTCAAGCACGTGCCCTACACATGGGTGCTCGACCCCGCACCGCTTCCGCCCAACGCGGCCTATCCGCAGCTCGACCTGACCGACTGGCAGCAGCTCAAGACGCTCTCGCAGAAGGAACGCGACCTGATCCTCAAGGTGTCAGGCTATTCCGAGGAAGCCTGGGGCGCGCGCGGCGTCTATCTCGGCAGCGACTTGTCGCAGGCCGACTGGTGCGTGGCCGTGGACAAGGCGCTCGCGGCGTTCCCGCAGTCGCCGCACGTCCTCCAGCGCTTCCACAAGCCGCGCGTGGTCGACTCCGCGTGGTTCGATTTCGCGACCAACCAGCTCACGCCCATGCCGGCCCGTGCGCGGCTCTGCCCCTACTACTTCGTCCACGGCGAAGGCGACCAGGCCCGGCCGCATCTCGGCGGCGTGCTGGCCACGCTCTGTCCGGCGGACAAGAAGATCATCCACGGCATGAAGGACGCGATCCTCGCGCCGTGCGCGGTGTAGAGTAGGGATGGGGGAACATCGAACATCGAAGGAAATCCCATGCTGTCGGTTTGAAGGCGTAACTCGAAAGAATGGGAAGCTATGATTACCGTTTCGATGCGACCGTAATTCCGTCCCGATGTGTCCAGCCACAATCCAACGCGAAATCCCTGTCGGCTTGAATCTATGGCCCGGCTGACGTCAAACGTAGCTGCGAACCGGCGCCACGGTTGGCGCCGGTTCTGCCTGATGTTGGGAGGGTTCTTCGCGACTTGTTGCGTTGCTGGAGTCCTTCCAACGCCCGGATCCTGGTCGGACGGTCGGTCGCAATGGCTTCCTTTGGCAGCTGTCGCAGTTTCTTGTGGCGCCTTTCTCGTCGGAACTGTGCGCGCTTACTGGAAAGGGGGTCCACTCACGGGTCTCCAAGCCAGCCTCCTTTGTCTGATCTTCGGAGGCATCTTAGCACTCGTAGCTGCAGACCTTATCGTCACTGCGGAATTCTTTCGCGAGCTCAGGGGCCGCTAGGCCGAACGTCCAAGCCACCCCTGGGAAGATAGTCTCTTCGGGACGGGGCCCTCCTTCGCCGTTCGATGTTTCCCATCCGCCTACCGCCGGCCGTCATACCACATGGAGCATTCGTCGCGGCTGGAGGCGGTCTTCATCGGGCGGATGATGGATTTGATGAAGAAGCGGCCCATCTCACCCTTGCGGTAGAGCTTCAGCTTGCGCGCGGAGGTGCGCAGCGGGTGCCGGTGCAGGATGACGGTGCGCTGCTTGTCGCGGCGGCCCACGCGCTTTTGGAGACGCAGGGCGAGATCCAGCTCCTCGCCGGCGAAGAACTTCAGGTCGAACCCGCCCACTTCGCGGAACGCCGCCGTGCGCACGAGGATGAATGATCCGGCCACGAGCCGCCGCAGACGGCTGACGGTGTTCCACAGTCCGCAAACCGCCTTCGCGGCGAAGTTGCCTTCGTCGAGTTCCACCGTGGCCCCGGCCAGCAGCACGTCCTTGCGCCGCGTGAGTTCGACGACGTCGGCCAGCAGTTCGCGCGACGGCTGCGAATCGGCGTCGATGAAGAGCAGCCATTCGCCCAAGGCGGCGGCGGCCCCGGTGTTGCGCGCGCGGCCGATCTGGTTGACGGGCTCGAAGACGACCTTGGCGCCCTCGCTACGGGCGATTTCGGAGGTGCGGTCGGTGGAGTTGTTGTCGCAGACGACGAGTTCCCACGAGAGACCGGCGTCGCTGAAGGCCGTCGTCGCCGTCTTCACCGCGCGCAGGGATTCCGCGAGGAGTTTCTCCTCGTTGAAGGCGGGGATGACGATGGAAACCACGGGCTGTGACATTGGTGAAAGGGTTGGTCTCAGCGGGGGGAAGTCAACCGCCGGAGCAGGCTGGTTTATCCACGAACGGCGCGAAGAAGACGAAGTCAGGAGGGCCGCGCTTCGAAGGTAGGGCGGGCAGTCCTCTGCCCGCCGTCGGACACCCGGAGGATTGGGAGCGTCGGGCGATCCCACGGCGCGCACGGAGTGACGCGCCCTACCAGACTTCGTGTCCTGCGTGGATGGAACACCTGCTGGCCTACGAAGGCTCAGGCCAATTCCCGCTTTCGCCGATCCCGGCGGGGACCGTAATCTTTCCGCACTGAAATGAAGAACATCCTCGTCACCGGCGCCGCCGGGTTCATCGGCTCGAATCTCACCCTCAAGCTCCAGGAACTCCACCCGGATGCCCGCATCGTCGTCATCGACGACTACCGCTCCGGCAGCTTCAAGAACCTGCAGGGCTTCAAGGGCGACTTCGTTTCCGCAGACGTGTCGCGGCTGGACTGGCACAAGCAGTTCAAGGATCTCGCCTTCGACGCGATCTTCCACGAGGCCTCGATCACCGATACGACCGAGCACGACCAGTTCCTCCAGTCGCACGACAACATCGAGGGCTTCCGCAAGCTGCTCGAGTTCGCCGCGCCGCATCAGACGCCGGTCGTCTACGCCTCTTCCGCCGCGACCTACGGCATCTCCTCCACCGCAGAGGTGAACCGCGAGGACCAGCCACCCGCGCCGGCCAACGTCTACGCCTTCACCAAGGTCCAGCTCGACAATCTTGGCCGCGCCGCCGTCCGGCAGAGCCCCGCCTGGAAGATCGTCGGCCTGCGCTACTTCAACGTCTACGGGCCCCGCGAACCGCACAAGAAGGCGGCCGCGAGCATGATCTACCAGCTCTACACCCAGATGAAGGCGGGCAAGCGTCCGCGCGTCTTCCGCGGCGGCGAACACAAGCGCGACTTCGTCTACGTGAAGGATGTCGTCTCCCTCACGATCCGCGCCGCGACCGCGCCCAAGGCGGCCATCTACAACTGCGGTTCGGGACACGCCTTCTCGTTCAACGAAATGATCGCGGAGTTGAACAAGAACCTCGGGACCAACCTGGAGCCGGACTACATCGACAATCCCTACGCCTTCTACCAGCCGCACACCGAAGCCGGCATGACCAAAGCCCGGGTCGAGCTCGGCCACGTGCCCGCGTTCCCGCCGGTCAAGGGCATCGCCGACTACGTCAGCATCCTCGAAGGCAAGCAGGCGGCGTAGCAAAGGCGGGAGCATTCCGGCTCTGGACCTCTGCTGCGCGTCCGTTAAGGTTCCACAACTTATGAATGCATCAGCAGAGCAGTCGCCCAAGAAGGGCGGCAAGAAATGGATCAAGATCGGCGGCATCACGGCGGGCGTGCTGTGCGTCCTGCTTGTTCTTGCCTACTTCATCGGAACCAGCAGCGGATTCATCACCGGCGTGATCCTGCCAAAGGTCGGCACGGCCATCGGCGGCAAGGTGACCGCCGATCAAGTCGCCCTCAGCCCGTTCTCCAGCCTGAACCTCACCGGCTTCAAGCTCGAGACCACCGGCACCGAGCCGCTCGTCACCGTGAAGGAAGTCCGCGTGCGCTACAGCCTCATGTCGATCATCGGCGGCAAGATCGCCGTCGACGAAGTGACGGTCGAATCACCCGTCATCAAGGTCGTCTTCTACGCCGACGGCACCAGCAACCTGCCCAAGCCGCCCGCATCCGAACCCTCCAAGGCTTCCTCCGGCAGTTCCGCTCCCCCTGATCTCGCCATCAAGAACATCTCCCTCAAGAACGCCACGGTCGTCGTCACGATGAAGGCCAAGGACGGCTCGCAGGCCGTTCATGAAATCTCCGGGCTCAACCTGACCCTCGACCAGCTCGTCAACGGCGCCCGGTCCGCGCTCAAGCTCGACGCCTCGCTCAAGTCCACACAGACCGGCGGCACCAACGCGTTCGCCGCGGCGGGCGCGCTCAACGGGGACATCCAGTTCGAACTGACCCAGGCGCTGCTGCCCAAGGAAGCCAAGGGCGGCATCAAGGCCAACCTCGTCGACGTCACCGGATCGCTCGCTCCGCTCAAGGGATTCCAGATCGCCATCGACACGGAACTCTCGCCCACCGAACTCAAGAACGTCGGCCTCTCGGTCACGCGCTCCGGCACGGATCTCGCCCGCGTGAAGCTCTCGGGACCGTTCGACGCCGCCAAGTCCGAAGGCAAACTCCGGCTGGAACTCAGCGGCATCGACAAGAACCTCCTCGGCATCGTCGGGCCGATCGTCGGACTCGACTTCGCCGACACGTCGCTCTCGGGCAACGCCGACATCGCCATGGCGAACGCTGGAAAACAGATCGCCCTGTCCGGCGTCTTCTCCGGAAAATCCATCAGCGTGAAACCCGCCGGCGGCGTCCCGACGCCCGTGCTCGACGGCACCGTCGTCTTTTCGCTCCAGCTCAAGGACAACGTGGCGACGATCGAGAAGTTCACCGTCGAGCCCACGCTCGGCGGAAAGTCCGGCGGCACCGTCTCCGCCAGCGGCAGCGTCAACCTCGCCGACACGACCGGCTCGGTCACCGTCCAGTTCGCCAACCTGAACCAGGACCTCGTCAATCCCTTCACCGGCGGGAAACTCGGTGGACGCGACCTCATAACCCTCAGCCTGGACGGCAACTTCAAGGTCCAGCTCGGCGCCGCCGGAAGCATCGCCGCCCAGTCGCAGATCGATCTCTCCAACCTCGTCACCAAGGCGCCCGAAGCCGCCAAGCCCGACGCCCCGCTGAAGCTGTCGTTCAATGCCGACGTCGCGAAAGCCGGCGGCGTGATCGACCTCAAGGGCGTCCGCGTCCAACTCCCTCCCACCGCCCGCGCCAAGAACGAACTCCGCGTCACCGGCAAGGTCGATCTCACGAAGCCCGAGGCCATCTCCGGCAACGTCGCCATCGCCTCCGAAGCCCTCGACCTGACAGACCTCTACGCGATCGCCACCGGCGGACCCGCGCCCGCCAATGCGCCGCCCGCACCCGCTTCGACCAACTCGGGTGCGGCGATCAAGCTCCCCGTCGGCAAGTTCGACCTCTCCGTCGCCATCGGCCACGTCTTCCTCCGCGAGCTGGACGTCGCCGGCCTTAAGCTCAACACGCAGATCATCGGCAGCCGCGTCACGGTCAAGCCGCTGGAGCTCTCGCTCAACGGGGCGCCCGTCAGCGCCTCGGCCGACCTTGATCTCGGCGTGCCCGGCTACACCTACGACGTCGCCTTCAAGGCGGACAAAGTGCCGACAGGTCCTGCGATCAATTCCTTTGCGCCGGAGCGCAAGGGCCAGTTCGACGGCGTCGTCCTCGCCTCGGCCAACATCAAGGGCGCGGGCGTCGACGGCTTGGCGCTCAAGAAGAACCTCTCCGGCCAGCTCGGCTTCAGCCTGACCAACGTCAACATCCAGATCGTCTCCGACAAATGGAAACCGATCCTGACCACGATCGGTTTCGCCCTGCGCATCACCGACATCGCGCAGTCTCCGATCAACGCCCTCTATTCGCAGGTCGCGCTCGGCAACGGCAAGATCGACCTCAAGTCCACCGTCGTCGAAAGCGAAGCCTTCCGCGCCAACGTCACCGGCGTGATCAACATGGACGATGTGCTGACCAACTCGATGCTCACCGGCCTCAGCCCGAAGATGGAACTGCGCCGTTCGCTCGCGAAGAAATCGAACCTCCTTCCCGACAACACACCGGAGGACGTGAAATATGTGGCCCTTCCCGACTTCATCAAAATGAAGGGGACCATCGGCAAACCCGACGTCTCTCTCGACGCCGCGACGGTCACGATGATGGTCCTCAAATCCACTCCGCTCGGTTCCGCTGCCAATCTCGGCGGCGGCATCCTCAAAGGCGGGGCCGGAGCCGTCGGCAACGTGGTTGGCGGACTTGGCGGACTCTTCGGAGGCAACAAGACCAACACCCCTCCCGCCGCCACATCCACGAACGCGCCCGGCAAGACCGTTCCCGCGACCAACCCGCCTCCCGCGAACCCGCTGGACGGCCTCCTCAATCCGTTCCGCAAAAAATAATCTCCACGCGATGCAAGCCGTCCTCGACTACCTCGACGCGAACTACGACCGGTTCCTCAAGGAACTCTGCGACTACCTCCGCTTCCCCAGCGTCTCCGCCCAACCGGAGCACGCGAAGGACATGGCGGCCTGCGCCGAATGGCTGCTGAACCATTGCCGAGGGATCGGCCTCGAAGCGGATCTGCATCCGACCAAGGGAAACCCGATTCTCGTGGCCCGCACACCGCGCAAAGCCGGCACGAAGAAGCCGCACTACATGGTCTACGGCCACTACGACGTGCAGCCGGCCGAGCCGTTCGAATTGTGGAAGACGCCGCCCTTCGAGCCACTCGTCCTGGGCTGCAATCTTTTTGCGCGTGGTTCCTGTGACAACAAGGGCCAGAACTTCGCCCACCTGAAAGCCGTCGAGGCCTACCTCAAGACCGGCACGGAACTGCCGTGCGACATCACGTTCGTCCTCGAGGGCGAGGAGGAGGTCGGCAGCAAAAACCTGATGCCCTTCATCAAAGCGCAGAAGGCCGCGTTGAAATGCGACAACGTGGTCATCTCCGACAACGGCATTCCCCAGAAGAACCTCCCGGCCCTGACCTACGCGCTGCGCGGCATCCTGGCCATCGAGGTGAAGCTGACCGGACCCAACCGCGACCTGCACTCGGGCCTGTTCGGAGGCACGGTCGACAATCCGGCCATGGTCCTGAGCCAGATGCTCGCCTCGCTCCGCGACAAGGACGGCCGCGTCAACATCCCCGGCTACTACAAGGACGTGAAGACGCTCTCGAAGTTCGAACGCGAGTCCTTCAAACGCCTGCCGCAGGACGATGTGAAGTATGCGAAGTTCCTCGGGGTGAAGGCGCTCTTCGGTGAGAAGGGTTTCACGACCATCGAACGCAAGAGCGCCCGGCCCACGGTCGAGATCAACGGCCTGACCAGCGGCTACCAGGGCAAGGGCAGCAAGACGATCGTGCCATCGTGGGCGAGCGCGAAGCTCACCTTCCGCCTCGTGCCCGGCCAGTCGGCGAAGAAGGCCCAGAAGATGATCACGGCGCACCTGAAGAGGATCTGCCCGCCCACGGTGAAGATCGAGTTCGGCGACAACCACGGCGGCGAACCCTACCTCGTCTCGCCCACCAGCCCCGCGGCCATGGCGGCGCTCCGGACGCTCAGGCTCGCCTTCGGCAAGGAGCCCGTGGTGATGCGCGAAGGCGGATCGATCCCGATTGTCGTCGACTTCAAGAAGGTGCTCGGCGCGGACACCCTGCTGCTCGGACTGTCATTGCCGGACGACAATCCGCATTCGCCCAACGAGAAATTCGACCTCGACCTGTTCAAGGCCGGCATGCGCATGGGAGCCCATCTCTGGCAGGAACTGCCGAAGGCGAAGTGACCCGTCCATCGGCCATGACCCTCGAAGACTTCGGCTGGAATGCGTTTCATGCGGAGGCCTTCAAGCCCTACGCCAAACCCGGGATCGTTCCCGCCCGCGTGGCCATCGAACACCGCGGGGGCTACCAGATCGTCACGCCCGAGCTCGGACTCGTTCCGGCCACGGTCACGGGGCGGCTCCGTCACGCGCTGCGCAACAATGCGGAGCGACCTGTCGTGGGGGATTGGGTCGCGGTCCAGCTTCCCAAGGACGAGAAGAAGGCCGTCATCCACTACGTCACGAAACGACGGACGCGCCTTTCCCGAAATTCCGCCGGCAATGAAACGGACGAA
Organism: Verrucomicrobiota bacterium; assembly: GCA_043775315.1. Lineage (GTDB taxonomy): Bacteria > Verrucomicrobiota > Verrucomicrobiia > Limisphaerales > CANJSG01 > CANJSG01. The sequence goes on along the minus strand of JAYVSO010000039.1, from coordinate 19,475 downwards.
CAGATCCTGGCGAGCAACATCGACGTCGTCTTCGTCCTGGCGTCGCTCGCCTCCGAACTGAACGTGCGGCGGATCGAACGTTACGTGGCCGTGGCCGCCGACTCCGGAGCCAAGGTCGTGCTGCTGCTGACCAAGGCGGATCTTGTGGAGGATACGGAGTCCGGCGCCGCGTTGTTGCGCGTCGCGATGCCCGGTCTTCCGATCATCGTCATCAGCACGGTTCGTAAGCGCGGCTACAAGGAAGTTCTCACCCACTTGAATCCGCGGGACACCACGGTGCTGATCGGCCCGTCGGGCGTCGGCAAATCGTCGTTGATCAACCGGATCTGCGGCGAGGAGATGCTCCCGGTGCAGGAGGTCCGCGAAGACGACCAGAAGGGCCGCCACACCACGACCCAGCGCGAGTTGATGCCGCTGCCGAACGGCGCGCTCGCCATCGACACGCCGGGCATCCGTGAACTCCAGATCTGGATCACCGAAGCGGAGCTGGCGGAGGCGTTCGCGGACATCGAGGCGCTGTCGCTCAAGTGCAAGTTCACGACCTGCCGCCACGCGAACGATCCAGGGTGCGCCGTGCGCGGCGCCCTGGAGTCGGGCGCGTTGCAGGCAGACCGACTGGAGCACTACTTCAAGCTCAAGGCCGAGGCGGCGGTTCTCCGTGGCCGCCAGCAAGGCCGGGCCTCGGTGCAGGAACGCCGAATCAAGAAGCGGCTGGTCTTCGAGCGGGATGAGCCCCGGAGCAAGACATGAAAAAGGCAGCCGTCGATAGGCTGCCTTTCTAAGTCGTGTTCGGGAACAGGCCTTACTTGACCGGGATCTGAAGGAGCTGGGCTTCGGTCCACTGCTCGCCCTTGTCCTTGGTCGCCCCACGGATCTTCGTCACCTCGGCGGCGGTCACGGCGGAACCCTTGTTGCCCCACTCGTTTCTGACATAGCTGATGACGTTCGCGATGTCTTGGTCCGTCAACTGGTCGCGCCAAGCCAACATCGCGTTGTTGTAGTCCACTCCGTTCACCTTGAGCGGACCCTGGAGACCGTTGAGGACGATGCGGGCCATGCGATTGGGACCTTCCACATTGACCCAGTCGGACTTTGCCAAAGGAGGGAACTGACCGGGAGCGCCGGCGCCGTTGCCCTGATGGCAACCGACACAGTAGGTGGCGTAAACTTTGCGGCCCGGGACAAACCAAGGAGGGAGCTCCGGCTTCGGAGTCGCGTCATCGACTTCCTTAAAGCTTTCGAAACGTCCGTAGACATTCGGATCGAAGTCCGCACCTGAATTGATCGAACGAACGATCAAAGAATAGACGAGGATTCCGAGAAGGGTGACCGCCCACAGGGGTGCCGGGGTGAGCCGCACCTTTGGCTCGGAGCCGTTTTCAACCGAAGACTTGTTGGAAAGTTCGCTCATGGCTCGGCGTTACTTCGCAGCTCCATTCGTCACGGTCTGGCTGACCGCGTTGGTCTTGGCCTTGGGCCGATAGATCGGCGCCTCGAACAGGTTCACGTCCTGGCGCAGGCTCTTCAGGTAGGCCACCAAGGCACGGGCCTCGGCGGTTGGAACCACTTCGTAACCGTCCTCGTATTGCTTCGGAAGAACAACGGACTCGGGAAGCTTCAGAGCCGAGGTGGAACCTCCCTGCGGCATGACCTTCCGGTAGTCGAAAAGGTGCAGATACGGCGGCATGGTCGACTTGTTTCCGGCTTTGCCGTCCATAAAGGCATTGGGCGCGAACAGGTGGACGAGATGCCAGTTTTCGTCGGGCTGGCGTAGTCCGATGTTGGACAGGTCGGGTCCGAGTCGTTGCACGCCGAACATGGCGGGCTGGTCGAACAGGTAGTCGCGATGGACGCTGAAGCGGTTCAACTGGGTCCAGCGGGCATCGGCCGGATGCGGGGAAACCTGCTGGCTATGGCAGTAGTAGCAGCCTTCACGCTGGTAGATCTCGCGTCCCTGCGCGGCGAGGCCGGACCGGGCCTGCGGATAGATTTCGCCGACATCGCCTTCGGCCGGCGGACGGTTCAAGGGCTGGAGCTGGACATCGGGTTGCTGGCGACCGATCTGGACCTGCGGGGCGAGGACCATCCCGGACCAGGAGCCAAGGAACGTAAGCAGGAGTCCCAGGAAGATGAGCGTGCCGTGGTTCATTGCTTCTCCTTGGGTTGAGAGGGGTCGACGGCCCACGTTGCGCAGCCGCAATCCTCGACAACGACGGTCTTGAGCTCACGGAGGATCCGGAGCAGCACCGCCACGGACAATACGAGAAGGGCCAGAAAACCGAGCGTGCTCATGCCCATATAGGGGACGAGACCTTTGACGACATCGGCCGAGGTCTTGAATTCGTCGCCCCAGATCGAGGCCTGCTTCAAGCCGCCGAGGATCAGCGGAATGCTGGTCATGAACAGGGCAACGAGCGAAACCGCGATGCCGCCAAGGTTGAAGCTCCGGCCGAGCAGGGCCGGCAGCATCAAATTGTATCCGGCCAGAATGGAGAATCCGACAAAACCGAACAGGAGCATGAACGTGATCCCGGGGCTGAACAACGTGAGCTGCAGGGTCAGGTTCTGGCTGCGCAGGTAGAACGACACGCTGAGCAGGGCGTAGGAGATCAACGCGGTCAGTGCGAACCGCGCGTAGCGCAGGGACAGCGATTCTTTTTCTGAAACCGCTTCGCCGTCGGTCGAGTTCCACAGGTTGTGGACGATCAGCGCGATAGGGACGAGGAAGATCAAATTGGCCGACTCGCTGATGGTGATGATCCAGCGCGGAAGTGGAGCACCCGAGTGAACGCCACCCCAGCCCGCCAGAATTGCCAGTGTCCAGAAGGCGAAGCTGGCGGATGAACGGCTGTGCAGATCGGTCTTCGAAGTCTTGGGTATGACGTAGAACAGCGTTCCGAGACCAAGGAATCCGAACCAGAGCCACGTCATGCTGTTGATGAACCAGCCGTTGACGGAAAGCTGCACCGCGCCACGCACCGTCTGGCCCAGGAGGGTCCAGCTAGCGGTTCCGAGCATCCAAGGAAGCGTCAGCAGGGCGCCGATGATGAACCACGCCGCAGGATAGAGCGTCCGCTCACTTCGCGAAGCGATGGTGAGCAGGCCGCACACGGAAATGACGATCGATGCCACGAACAACATAGCCTGGGCGCCGGCGGGCATTTCCAGCCACGGCAGACCCGTGTTGTAGCCGGCAAGGATGCCGACCGTTCCAACGAGAACGGTTCCGTTCCACAGCACGCCGCCAAAAGCCAACACCGCCGGCAGCGCAACTTTTGTCCGTCCAGTCCGGGCCAGAATCCAGATCCCGAGAGCCGCACCAGCCTGGCTGAGGAATCCGTAAAGGAAGGCGTTCATCGCGGCCGGTTGGAGACGGCCGTAGGAAAGGAACGGGAATGCGGCGCCCAGATTGGGTCCGTGCATCTTCATCGCCGAAAGAAAAAACAGGAAAGCCGACGCCACGAACCAACCGGCGCCGAAAACCGAGAGCAACAGAAGGGGGATCTTCCCGGCCGAGTCCTCTTTGGACTTGCCGGAAACTTCGCGGACAACTTCCGCCTGGATGGAGGGTGAAGCGGGCATGGAGACGCGGCTCACTCGAACGCGTTGGGCTTCTCGGGCAGTTTGGCCGTGGCGGTTTCCAACCGGTCGAGCAGCACCTTGCGGGCGGCAGCCGGGTTTTGCCATTCACGGAGTGTGAGCTCCATCGCGGCGTTGATGGGAAGTCGGTAGATGCCGCGCTGCGGGTCGATGATCGCCGCGTTGGTGAGGGTCGCGGTCGTGGCGTCCGTCACTTCCTGACGGAACTTGAGACGCTCGCTCACGCGCTGGGCCGCGATGTCGGGCGGGGTGACTTGCCGGGTCGCGAGACGGACGGTCCCATAACCGATGGCGATCGCGCCGACGATACCGATGAGGTAGATGCCGAACGGCTTCTTGTTTTCGCTGCTCATGGTTTCAAAGGGTTACTTGATGCCAAGGTGGGCGGCGGCCATGGAGCCCTTGACGGGAGGAACGTAGACGCCGAGGCATTCCGCCATGCGCGGATCCTTCTGCGGATACGGCGGGTTGGCATTGAAGAGTTTCAGCCACGCCATCGAAAGAATGCCGCCGATAAACGCCAGGCAACCGATGTCTCCGTAATGGAGGACAAAGCCTTCCTTGTGAAGGACGGGCATGATGTTGAACTGCATGTCCATGTAGTGGAGCACCCATGCCAGGGCGACCACCGGACCGATGACGGCGATGCTGCGCTTGGCGTCCTGCCTCAGCATGACGAGGAACGGCACGAAGAAGTGTCCGAAGATCATCAGGATGCCCACACCATACCAGGAACCAGCCTCGCGGCGGATGAACCAGAAGGTTTCTTCCGGCATGTTGGCGTTCCAGATGAGGAAATACTGGGAGAAAGTGATGTAGGCGTAGAAGACCGTGAACGCGAAGAACATCTTGCCGATGTCATGGAAGGTGGTCTTGGTCACGACCGCCTTCAGCGGGCCGGTGCGCTGGAGCAGCATGGCGATGATGTAGAGCGTGCCGTAGGTCAGCCACACGCTGCCGGCGAAGTAATAGACGCCATACATCGTGCTGAAGAACTGGTGCATCAGGGACTTCATCAGCATGAAGCAGAGAAACGTTCCCGAGAAGGCGAAGGCGAAGATGCCCCAACCGGCATGGACGCGGTTGCTGAAGGTCCATTTGGGTGACCCGTCCTGGTCCTGGCCGGTCGTGTTGGAACGGAACTTCCAAGCGAGGAACGTCCAGATAGCGAAACAGGCGGTGATCATGATCACCCAGCCCTGCCGAGTGAACAACGGCTGTTTGGCCTCGAGGGCGTGGTCCGTGTGGACATCCGCAAAAAACCAGGGATAGAGCTGGATCTGGTCGCTCCATGCGAAGCCGACGATCGGCAACCACAGAAGGAACATCACCGGAGCGAGCATCGCGAGGTTCTCAATGATGCGCCGCAGCGGAACGGTCCAGTAGGCGTCGAAGAGGTGATGGATCAGGACCAGGAACAAGCCCCCGAACACGAGGCTCAGGAAGAACATGTAGGCGGTCAGGTAGGAGTAGGCGAGCTGCTTGCCGTGGTCCTTGTTGAAAAGGAAGGCGGCGGCACCAACCACCAGACCGACGACAGTCAGGATGAGCGGCAGCTTGCTCCAGATCGGAGACAGCTTCAGCGTTGCGACTTCTTCTTTGGCGTGGGAGGCCATAGTTCTCGAAAGTTTACTTCTTCAGGGTGGCCATGATGTCCGCCGGGACTTCGTCCTTGGTGGCAAGACGGGCGCGCTGCAAGGCGCGGACGTAGGCAATGACAGCCCAGCGGTCGGAGGGTTCCAGCTTGTCGGCGTAGGGCATCATCGTGTTCTTGCCGAGCGTGATCGTGTTGAAGATCTCGCCGTCGGGCATCTTCACAATGCGGGGATCGTGGAGGCTCGCGGTGGCGGTCATGCCATACTTCGAGGTCACGCCCTTGCCGTCTCCCACCGAGCTGTGGCACGGCGAGCAATAGATGTTGTAGCGCTGCTGGCCGCGCTCCAGGAACTGGGCGGTGACGGGAGCCGGCATGATTTCCACGAAATTCGTCTTGCCGGCTATCTTGCCGGTGTTGAACGGATGGGTCTGATGACCGAAAACCTTCTCGGCTCCGACCTGGACGCCCGCCGAGCGGGACACCGTTCCTTCGACAGGCAGGCGGGACGCGAGACCGTCGGCGAAGAACTTGTTCGGTTCCTGGGGCCGCAGCTTGGGCTGGCGATCCATGTCTGGGAAAAGCTCGATCGGGGTGTTCTTGGTGAAGCTGCCGCGGAAGCCGGCAACCGCCACGACACCGACCACGAGAACGAAAAATCCAACGAGGAAGTAGCGCATTATTCCTCCACCTGCTCGATGTGCTTGCCGCCGGTGGACTCGAGCAGCTTGCGGGTTTCTGTTTCGGAATAACGCGGATCGGTGACTTCGATCGCGATGAAGAACTTGTCGTTCTGGGCGCCGGCGTGGAACCGCTTGTTCTTGAACAGGGGGTTATACCAGCGCGGGAGCTTGTTGAGAAACGCCATGCCGAAGAGGGTTCCGAAAGCCGACAGGAGAATCGTCATTTCGTAGCTCACCGGGAAGGCGTAGAGGGGGCTGAAGAGCGGCTTGCCACCCACGACGATCGGGTAGTCATACTGGCTCATCCACCAGATCATGGTCATGCCTGCCGTGAAGCCGGTGCAGCCACCGATGAACGTGAAGTAGCCGACCTTGGAATTGCCAAGGCCCATGGCGTCATCCATGCCGTGGATCGGGAACGGCGAGTAGACGTCCCAATACTTGTAGCCGGCGTCACGAACCACTTCGGCCGCGTGCATCAGGTCGGCGGGGGTGGTGTATTCGGCAAGGACCGAGTGGGGCCGAGAAACCGCCGCAGTCGAGCCTGTCGAGACGGTCGTTTGAGTCGTGTTGCTCATCAGTGATGCCCTCCCTTGGCTCCGCCCAACGGATGGTGCGGATCAGCCTGCGGTGTCACGCCCTTCACTTCGGAGATGGCGATGACGGGCAGGAACTTCATGAACAGAAGGAACAGGGTCATGAACAGGGCGAACGAGCCGGCGAAGGTCAGGATGTCCACCCAGGTCGGACTGAACATGCCCCAGTTCGACGGCAGGAAGTCGCGGTGCAACGAGGTTACGATGATGTTGAACCGCTCGAACCACATGCCGACGTTGACGAGGGCCGCGAGGACCCAGACGATCCACATGTTGGTCCGGACTTTCTTGAACCAAAAGAGATGGGGAATGATGACGTTGCACGACATCATGGCCCAGTATGCCCACCAGTAGGGGGCGGGATCGACCTTGAACATCGGCCCGAAGATCCACGGATCTGCCGCGCGGTTCTTGATGAAGACATCGAGCTCGTAGGGGTTGCCGCCATACCACGCGATGAAGAACTCCATGATGTAGGCGTAGCCGACGATCGAGCCCGTCGCGAGGAGCACCTTGCACATCAGTTCCACATGCCGAACGGTGATCAGGTCCTCCAGCTTGCAAAGCGAACGGAGCGGGAGCATCAGCGACAGCACCATGCCAAAGCCGGAGAAGATCGCGCCGGCCACGAAGTAAGGCGGAAAGATCGTGGCGTGCCAGCCGGGAAGCTGCGACACGGCGAAATCGAAGGAGACGATCGAGTGCACGGACAGGACGAGCGGCGTGCTCAGGCCGGCCAGAATGAGGTAGGCCTTCTCGTAGTTGCTCCAGTTGCGGTTCGAGCCGCTCCAGCCGAGGGCGAAGAGGCCATAGAAGAATTTCCTCAGCTTCGTCTTCGCCCGGTCGCGCATCACGGCGAGGTCGGGAACAAGGCCGGTATACCAGAAGAGCGTCGAAACGGTCGCATAGGTCGAGACGGCGAACACGTCCCACAACAGCGGTGACCGGAACTGCGGCCAGATGCCGTTCGAGTTGGGGAAGGGGATCAGGTAGCCGGGCAAGGTCGCGAACCAGACACGGCCGGTGTGGACGACGGGGAAGATGCCGGCGCACACGACGGCGAAGATGGTCATCGCTTCGGCGGCGCGGTTGATCGAAGTCCGCCATTTCTGCCGGAGCAGGAAGAGGACGGCCGAGATCAAAGTTCCAGCGTGGCCGATGCCGATCCAGAAGACGAAGTTCGTGATGTCCCACGCCCAAGCGCTGGGCTGGTTCAAGCCCCAGACACCGACGCCAGTCGATATCAGATAGGCGATCATCGTGAACATCATCAGCATTCCGCTTACGCTGATGATGAAGGCAGGCCACCACCACTTGGGCGTCTTGCCTTCGGCCACACACGCGACCTGGTCGGTGATCCAGGCCAGCGACCGGTTATGATGGACCAACGGCTCGCGCTCAAGTTCGGCAGGAGGAGCCTGGATCTTCGGGAGTCCGTTTGAAATTGCCGCTTCAGAGGCCATTAGTGCGCTCCTTTCTTCTCGGCGGCACCGTGCGCGTCTGAACCGTGTTCAGCAGCGCCATGGCTGCCGTGATGGGACTCGAGCGGGTTGCCTTTGCCCGCGTCCGTATATTCTTTCATGGTGAAGGCGAGTTCATACGCATCCGGCATCTTGGGATTCGGATTGCGGATTCGGGCGAGATAAGTGACGCGCGGACGGGTCTCAAGGAAACCGAGAACCTCGTAGTTGCGCTGGCTCGCGCGGAGCTTGGCCACGCGGCTGTTCGGGTCGAGCAGGTTGCCGAACTCGACGGCTTCCGCGGGGCAGGCCTGAGCGCAGGCGGTGGTGAAGGTGCCCTCCGGAACCTGCACGTTGCTGGACGCGCCGGCTTTGACCTTCTGGTTGATCTTGGCCTCCTCGATGCGCTGGACGCAGAAGGTGCACTTCTCCATCACACCGCGCATGCGCACGGTGACGTTCGGGTTCTTGCCGAGCTTGATGATCTCCCACTCGGCGGAGCTGTTCTTGTCGACGCCCGTGATGCCCTTGTAGAGACCGGCATCGGTCGTGACCCACGACGTGCTGCCGCGCTTGGTCGTCTTGACGTCGGCGTAGTCGTTCTCGCGCTTGTTGTAGTCGAAGAAATTGAAGCGACGCGCCTTGTAGGGGCAGTTGTTCGAGCAATACCGCGTGCCGATGCAGCGGTTGTAGGCCATGACGTTCAGGCCTTCCTCGTCGTGCACGGTGGCGTTGACGGGGCAGACGCTCTCGCACGGCGCATTCTCGCAGTGCAGGCACATCATCGGCTGGCTGGCCACCTGCGGATCCTCTACGGAACCGGCATAATAGCGGTCGATGCGGAGCCAGTGCATCTCGCGGCCCTTGAGGACCTGGTCTTTGCCGACGATCGGAACATTGTTCTCGGACTGGCAGGCAACGACGCAAGCGGAGCAGCCCACGCAGGAGTTCAGGTCGATGACCATACCCCACTGGTGCACTTCGCTCTTCAGGATCTGACGACGATCCGCACGGGGCCCGAGGCCGCCGTTCACATTCGTGCCATAAGTCTCGTAGGGATGCTCGTAGATTCCCTTCGGACGGTTCTCCACCCGGCCGGTCGTCTTCACCTCGTAGGTGTCGATGACCCCGGGGAAGTGCGCCTCCAGATCCATGTTGGTGGCGAAGTCGGCCTTCTTCTTCCAATTCTCCAGGGTCGCTTCACGGACGATCGGGCGTCCTTCCATCGAGCCATGCTCTTGCGTGGTCGCAAGGTTCAGCATCTTGCCCGTGGGCGTGAGCGTCGCGCCGGAAGCGACGTAGGGGGCGGATGAAGTGCGGATCTTGTAGGCGTTGAAACCGGACTTGCGACCAACGCGGCCGGTCACTTCGCGGCCATAGCCCAACGCCACGACGACAACGTTGTCAGCGAGGCCGGGCTGAATCCACACAGGTCCGGTGACTTCACGGCCATTGACCTTGATCGTGACTTCGTCATTGCCGACGAGGGATTCGTTGCTCTTGAGCGCCTTGCCGAGCGAGTCGGCATTGCGGATGCGCTGGCTGGAAAGTTTGGTGATCTCCAGGCCAAGCTCCTTCGCGGTCGTCGCGCTGACGGCGATGACGTTTTCCCAGACGATCTTGCTCACCGGGTCCGGCATTTCCTGGAGCCAGCCGTTGTTGTTATAGCGGCCGTCGTCGAGGCTGTAGTCACGGGCGAACACGACTTCGAGCTTGTCCTTGGAAGGAGCAGCCGATGCGGTGTGGCTCAGCGAAAGATCGGAAACCAGAGAGACGTTCACCGCGCCGGCGGCGGACTTGGGGAGGTAACCGTCGTGCAGGAACTGCTTCCAGGCTTCATCGGCATCCAGTTGGGCGATTCCGCCAAGCTGCTGCGAGAAGGTCTCACGAACCACATCGTAGGCGCGGACCGACGAGAACCCGCCGATGCGGGCAATGACTTCAAGCTCGGTCAGTCCGTTGAACAACGGTTCGATCAGTGGCTGGACAGGAACCAAAGTTCCGTCGGATGTGCGGGCATCGCCCCAGGACTCCAGAAAGTGGGCCTGGTTGAGGTGCCATGTCGCGAGGGCCGAGGTTTCGTCCTCGTGATAGCCAAGGCGAACGACGTTCTTGGCTTTCTTGGCCGCCGCCGCGAAATCGAGGTCGACCGGCGCGTTGTAGGCCGGGTTTCCACCGAGGATGACCAGCGAACTGACGGAACCGGCGTTGAGCTTGCCGACGAGGTCAACGATCGAACCCTCGGCCGCCGGGGCCGGCAGGTAGACAACCGTGCTGCCGACGTTGCCGAGCGCGATGTTGATGGCGTTGGCCATGACATGGGCGACGGCGGGCTGCTGGTAGCCGACGAGCACGAGGCTCTTGCCCTTGTTCGCAACCAAGTCCGCTGCACAGGTCGTGACCCATGATTCGGCCGTGCCACCTTTGTCACCAACCGGGACCGATCCAGGAAAACTGGCAACGAGCGGGGAGAAAATGTCGGACGATCCGGTGAGCTTCGCCACTTCGGAGCCGAGACGCGCGAGCGCACCGACGATCCGGCTTGGAGCCAGCCGCAGGCGGTGATCGGCGTTCGTGCCGGTCACGGTCATGGCGCCTTCCACGACGTAGAGGCGGTTCATCATGTCGGAGGACTTGTCGACCTTCCGGCCTTTGGCAAATCCGCGGATGTTGACGTGGGCGTTCTCCTCGGCACCGAGGAAATCAGCATCGAACGACGCGATCGCCTTGGCCGCAGAAAGCGTGAGATAGGGCGCGACCGGCTTGCCAAATGCGGCAGAAGCGCCGACGACATGGACGTAGGGATCCACCGGCTCGTAGACGTAGACACCGGCCGAGGGAAACTTTTTCTTCAGTTCCGAAAGCAAACGAGCTCGCGACGGGGAAGTGTTCCGCTCCAAAAGCAGGGCGAGGCCGGCACCACCGTTGGCTGCCGCTTCTCGGGAGATTCCAGCGAGCGCGTCGGTGACGGCTCCAGCCGTGACAGCGGACATTCCCGATCCTTCACGCTTCCAAGAACGCATCGAGCGATCCGGATCGTAGAGGTTCAGAAGTGCTGCTTGGGCATAAATATCAGTGCTGCCATTGCTGTCCGGGTGACCGGAATTGCCTTCGGCCTTGGTCGGACGTCCGTCGTGTGACCGGACCAACAACGGGACCGCACCGCCCTTGGTCGGCATCGCGGTCGCGTAATAGACCGGCTTGCCGTGGACGTAGTATTCGGGCTGCTTGCCGAACGGGACGATCTTCTCAACCGGACGGCGGCAACCCGTAAGCCCGAAGCCGGCCAACAGGAACGAGGCGGACATGAGCTTCACGAAGTTGCGGCGGGTGACCGGATCGGTCATCTCGCTGGCACCGGCGGGGAATTCCTTCTCGGCCCACTCGCGGAACTCAGGGGTCTCGGCCACCTGATCCAGACTGCGCCAGTATTTCGGGCCGACTTCCGGCTCAGGGCATTGGGGCGGAATCGTTTTCATCGATGGCAAGCGGAGCAGTTCTGGGACGCGTTCACCTTCCAGTCGTGGGCCAGTTTCAAGCCGCTCTTCAACTGCTTCTCGGCGTCGACCTTCAGGTCGAGGTTGTAGACGTCCTTGGGATCACGCAGCGCCAACTCGGGGTTCCGATGGCAGTCCACACAGAAGGACATGCTCAGCGGTTTGGCGTGGTAGACCTCGTCCATGTGGTTGATCTGTCCGTGGCACTCGACGCACGAGATGCCGCGGCTGACATGGACGGAATGGTTGAAATAGACGTAGTCCGGAACCTTGTGGATCTGGACCCACTCGATCGGCTTGCTGGTGGTGAAACTCTGGCGGACCAGCTCCAGCTTCGGCGAATCCTTCAGCACGATGCTGTGGCAGTTCATGCAGGTGTTCGCTGCCGGGACATTCGAGAACCACGACTTGTCCACGTTGTTGTGGCAGTAGCGGCAATCGATCTGAAGCTGGTTCGCATGGATGTCATGCGAGAATGCCACCGGCTGCGTGGGCTTGTAGCCGACGCGGGTATACTTCGGGGTGAAGTAATACCCGACGGCGCCCAGCGCGAATGTGCCAAGAAGGGCGGCACCAATGCCGACCTTCAACGGCAGCGAATTGGTCCATTTCGGAAAAATGTCTGACATTTCAGTGCTCCGGATGACTCGAAAACGCGATCCCCACAGCCTCGAAAGTTCGGCGAGGCCCGTTTTGAACGTGTCCGTCGGCAGGCATGACAAACCATGTCGCACCTGTCGCTCGCGTTTCTAAGCCGCCGCTTTTTTGAAGCAAGAATAGTTTGTGAAATTTTTCACTAATTCAGCTTCGTTACCGACCTCATAAGTCGTGCAGGCGGGATTACGCCTGAAGAATCAGCATTCCTTGTCTGCGGCCAAAGCGGGCTTTGGACATCGCTCAACCCGGCGGAACCGACGCGACGATCTTGGCCAGCGACGCCACCACCACAGCGATCCAACCACCAAGGACCACAAGGCGAAGCGGTTCGGAAACGGAAAACCGGGATAGGTTGGGTGCGTTCATCGCGGTGAACCTGGCCCAACCGCTTCCAGCTCGGCTCCGCCGAAATTGATCAGCTCCAGCCATGACTTGCTCGCCAAGCTCCAGAATCAGTTTTCCTTCCGGCAAGAATCAGTCACTCATCGGCAACCCCAGTGTAGCTGAAATCCAACTCCGGAGGCGAAGTGTCTCCGGATGCAGGCTCCGTGGTCTGCGTCAGCTCAGAAAGGTTCACCGCCATGAATATCAAACCTTCGAAAAAGTCCGGCAAAGTCCTGATGGAAGTCGGCCGGAAGGACACTCCCATCCTCGCCGCCAGTTCCTTGGCCGGGTCGCCCATCGCGCTCAAGAGCATCCTCGTTCCCGTGGATTTCTCGGAATGCTCCGAGAAGGCACTGCTCTACGCGCGGGGTTTCGCGAAACAGTTCGGAGCCCGCATCGTTCTCGTGCACGTCGTCGAGCTCTCGTATTCCTACGCCGACATGGCCATCTTCGACTACGCGAGCCTCGAAAAGGATCTGCGTCAGGCCGCGGAAACCCGACTCCGCAACCTGGCGAAAGGAGTCGAGAAGGACGGAACCCCGGCATCCGTGGAGATCCGGCTAGGTCGCCCCGCACGGGCCGTCGCAGAGATCGCCAAGGAACTCGCAACCGATCTGATCGTCATTTCCACCCACGGCTACACGGGCCTGAAACACGCGCTGCTCGGCAGCAATGCCGAAACCATCGTGCGCCATGCGCCATGCCCGGTTCTGGTCGTCCGACCGCAGGAACACGAGTTCCTCAAAGAGTAAGCCGATGGACGACGAACGCATCCTGGTCGCCGGAGGAGTCGTGCAACGCAAGCGCGGAACGACCGCCTACGGCTGCCCGCGCGACTTCCTCGACAACCGCCAGGTCTACGTCGTGATCTCACCACGAGCCCGGGGGCTGTCTGTCGGGGTCAATCTCAACCCCGACCGCCAGTGCAACTTCGATTGCGCCTACTGCGAAGTGAACCGCACGCAGCCTGCGCCAGCGTCGGCCACGGTCGACATGCGGGCCATGGCCGACGAGCTGAGCGGGACGATCGGGTTCGTCCGGTCCGGGGCGATCGGCACCCGCTCGCCGTTCAACCTCCTTCCGCGCGAACTGCTCGAGCTTCGTCACGTAGCGGTCAGCGGCGACGGGGAACCGACCCTCTGCCCGCAGTTCGCCGAGGCCATCGAAAGCGTCGTCCACATCCGCGCCAAGATCGCCGGCGGGTTCTTCAAGATCGTCCTCATCACCAACGGAACCGGCTTCGAGCATCCCCTGGTGCAGAAGGGGATCGCGCTCCTCACAAACCACGACGAGGTCTGGGCGAAGCTTGAGGCCGGAACCCAATCCTACATGGACAACATCAACCGCTCGCAGATCCCGCTCGAGAAGGTCGTCGAAAACATACGCCTGATGGCGCGCCTGCGGCCCGTCATGATCCAGAGCCTGTTCCCTTCCGTTTCCGGCCGCGGACCGAGCGAGGCGGAGATCCTCGCCTACGCGGAACGGCTGAAAGACCTCAACGATTCCGGCGCGCAAATCCCGCTCGTCCAGATCTACTCGGCCACGCGGCCCACCATGAATCCTGCCTGCGGACACCTTCCCCTGCAGGTTCTGTCGGCGATTGCCCGCACGGTCCGACGCGTTTCAGGCCTCAGGGCCGAGGTCTTCTGAGGAATTCGCGTCCGCAAAACCCCGTTCCAAGCCAAGGACCATGCCATCATTCTTCCACAGCGAAGTGCTCGGCGAGGTCGGGTTCGACGGTTCCGACCATCTTGTGACGGCGACGGTGGAAGGGCGTTTTGATCCCGGCGTGAACCGTGTCACAGTGCATCGGGATGCATTTCTTCGTCCAACCGACATCAGCCGGAAAGACCAGCCGTCGCGGCCAGCTTGGCTGCCCCCGGCCGACGACGTCGGCGAAGCGATGGGCCCGGACGAGGCCAGTCCCTTCGTCTCCGAAGTCTTCACGAAATGGGTGCGCCAAGTCCGTGCTGCACTCGATTCGGCAGGAGACAATGACATCATCCACCGCCACCACTGACCGGAGTTCGACATGACCCAAGACACCCGCAAAGAAGTTCCACCCACTGAGAATCCCGCGCTCGAAGCCGCCATGGCCGGGCATCCGTTTCTCAAGGACCTTCCACCCCACATTTTCAAAAAGCTTTCGGCGACCGGAATGCTCATCCAGTTCAAGCCCGGCCAACAGATCTTCGTGGAAGGGGACCCGGCGAACCGCTTCTACCTCATCCTTACCGGAACCGTTGTCCTGGCGGCACCGGCACCCGAGGGCCGTTCCGTCACGCTCCAGAAGATCGGCGACGGCGACGTGCTCGGCTGGTCCTGGCTCATCCCCCCGTATTCCTGGCTCTTCGACGCCACAGCCGAAACCGAAGTCGAGGCCATCTTCTTCTACGGCACACGCCTCCGCGAGGAGTGCGAGAACGACCACGACCTCGGCTTCGAACTCATGAAACGCATGAGCACCATCGTCGTGCACCGCCTCCAGGCCGTCCGCCGCAAGTTGGTGACGCTGGCTTCCGCCAAGGAACACTGACCCCGTTCAAACCCGCCACCAGCCAGGCCGGCTCAGACGCCGACACCCTTCTTGGCCAATAGGGTCACGATCTTCACCGCGATGAACCCCGCCCAGATCAGCATCATCGCGCCCGAGACCCGGATGGTGACGATCAGGGTCTTCTCCGTGAGTTTTTTGCGGAGCTGCCCGACGACGTAGGCGAGCAGGACGAACCACAGCGTCACGCCGAGCGTCACGCCCATGATGAAGAACGTCTTGCTCTCCAGCGTGGGCTTCACGTAGCCGCGGGACATGAAGAACACCGCGATCGCGATCCAGAACGGCAGGATGCCGAGGTTCCCCATCGTCCGCACAAAACCGATCATGAAGGCCGAGTGCGGGTGAAGTTTCTCCTGCACGATTTCCGCGCTGTGCGGTTCCTTGGGCACTCCGGGCGTCAGCAGGTATTTCAATCCGAGGAAGAACATCAGGCAGAAGCTCCCCAGCTCCATGACGGCGACGATCTTCGGACTGGTGAAGAACGCGGCGAAGCTCGCGAAGGCCATTGCGCAGTAGATTATCTCCATCGCCGTCGCTCCAAGGCCGATCATCAGCGCCCAGAAGAAACCACGGCGTGCGCCCTCTTTGACGATGGAGGCGTTGATCGGTCCCACGGGGATGCAGATGGCGAAACCCACGGCGAGGCCGATGCCCCAGGTGGTCATGAGTTGCTGGAAATGATCCATCTGGATTACGGCTTGCCCGCCGTCGGTCCCGTTCCTTCGCCCTCGTCCTCGTCTTCGTCCTCCTCCACGTCGTCACGCAGCTTGCGTGAAACGCGGGTCCGGACAAACCCCCACAGCAGATACAACGTGAAGGTCGCCGGCAGGACGTAGAACAGGAGCTTCTCCCGGAAGATCACCAGGCTGCCGACCACGAGCGCCCCGAGCATCGTCTTGAGGAACGTGCTGCGCGAACGAAGCCCGAGGGACTTGAAGCTCGGATACTTCACGGTGCTCACCATCATCACGGACAACATGACGAGCACTGCGCCCAGCATGTAGTTCCAGTTCCCAAGCGACCGTTCCTTCTCGTTCATCTGGATCACGAGCAGGGTCAGCGAAGAGACCAACCCCGCCGCCGCCGGAATGGGAAAGCCGAGGAATTCCTTCCCACCGCCGCCGCCCGCCATCGTCGCGAGGCAATTGAACCGCGCCAAACGAAACGCCCCGCAGAGCAGATAGGCCGATGCGATCAGCCATCCGATCTGCGTGTGGTCGGGGAAAAGGTCGGCCAACACCACGCGGTGCACGAGAAACGCCGGAGCCACGCCAAACGAGACCACGTCCGCCAAGGAATCGAACTCGCGGCCGAACGGGCTCTCCACCCCGATCATCCGGGCCACTCGCCCGTCAAAGAGGTCGAAGATGCAGGCCAGCAGGATGAATCCGAGGGCCAGCTTAATCGGCATCCAGTTGACGACTCCCAACGCATCGGGAGTCAGGTTCGCCTCGACGATCTTGGTCAAGGCGACGAACCCGCAGAAGAGGTTGCCCGCGGTGAGTAGGTTCGGGAGAAAGTAGATCCTCAGCTTCGCCTCGGGGGCGTCGCCAGAACCTGACGGATTTGGTTGGTTGGATGGACCTCCCATGGGTGTTGATCGGTGTTCGAAGAGTCAGCCACACCGATACCCGGCGCGGCAAGAAGCGTCACAGTTCCTTCACGATGAACGGCGCGAACTCGGCATGGAGATAGGGCGGTATCCGCGCACGCAGAAGGGCGTTCTCGGCACCCTTGTAGTCCGCATCGATCACCTGCGCCACCTCGTGAAGTCGCGCGATCACGGCGGAGCTTCCGTAGGGCACGGCCAGTTCGACGAATTCGCGGATGGGCCGGAGCCTCGTCCCGATCTCCGCCATCAAGGCGTCCGTCCCTTCTCCCGTGCGGGCCGAGACCATCGCACAATCTGGAAAACGCTCCGTGAACCGCGCCTTGAAGGCTGGATCCGAGATCCGGTCGGCCTTGTTGAAGACCATCAACGTCGGCTTGCCGCTCGCGCCGAGCTCTTCGAGGACCAGATTGACGGCCACGATCTGCTCCTCGGCCTGCGGATGGCTCACATCCACGACATGAACGAGCAAGTCCGCCTGCACGACCTCTTCCAGCGTCGCCTTGAATGCTTCGACCAGGCCGTGCGGCAACTTGCGGATGAACCCGACGGTGTCGCTCAACAGCACGTTCTGGTTCGTCGGCAAACGCAGCCGCCGCGTCGTTGGATCCAAGGTGGCGAACAGCTTGTCCTCGGCCAGCACCGCGGCGCCCGTGAGACGGTTCAGCAGCGTGGATTTTCCGGCGTTCGTGTAGCCGACGATGGAGGCGAGAGGCCATTGGTTGCGTTGCCGACCGGCCCGCTGCGTCTTGCGCTGGCGCTCCACGATCTCGAGCTCGTCCTTGATCTTGTCGATCCGCTCCTGCGTCTTACGACGATCGGCCTCAAGCTGGGATTCGCCTTCACCACCGATGGAGCCGGTGGAACCGCGCTGACGCGACAAGTGCGACCAGAAGCGCGTCAACCGCGGCAGCAGATACTCCAACTGCGCCAGCTCGACCTGCATCTTGCCCTCGCGGGTGCGGGCGCGCTGGCCGAAAATCTCCAGGATCAATCCCGTCCGATCCATCACCTGGCAGCCGAAGATCTCCTCAAGATTGCGTCCCTGCCCTGGCGACAACTCGTCGTCGAAGATGACCGTGTCGACCCCGAGGAGTTTGCACATGTCGGCGAACTCCTTGGCCTTGCCGGGACCGATGTAGGTGGCCGGCGTGATCCGCGTGATCTTCTGGACGCCCCGTTCCGCGACCTCCAGTCCGGCGGTCTTCGCCAGCTCGGTCAGTTCGTCCAATGAATCCTGGATGTCGAAGGAATCCCCCGCCTTGAGCTGGACACCCACCAGGAAGGCCCGGTTGGTGCGACGGACAACGGTATCAATCAGTGCTTTCAAATCGTTCGGCGACAGTAAGCACAGATCGAAACGGTAACAAACGGAGAAGATGCCGCGAATAACCCGACACAAGCGTTGCCCGGCCAACGACTGCGGGGGCACCCACAAGAAACCCGATTCTCAAGCTGGCCTGACCGTCCGTCGAAATCTCCACAGGGCAAACGCGCCCAGACACAGCAACGCCCAGGTGGAAGGCTCCGGCACCGCGCCTGCCGAGATCGACTGGCCGGGGACTGTGTTGTAGGCGTAGTCGAGGATCGTCCCGTCGTTGTAGTAGCGGCCGCGCACCCGGATCCAACCGTAGTGCAGGCCATCCTCCGCCAAGAACTGGATTCCAACATAGCCTTCGGTCGTGCTAAAGGCGGTAGGCGCGAATTCGCCGGTGCAATCCCTGGAGTTCAAGCATGAGAGCAGATAGGGCCCGGTTACCGAACTCAGGGGCTGGGGGCGGTATCCGACCCATTCCAAGTTTGGACCCGGAGCGGATGAAACGTTGGCCCCAGAATCCAGTCGAGTTACCCGGTAAAGGCTGGCGAACCTGTCCTCCGGGTAGCCAAGCACTTTGTTTCGGTTCTGAGGTTCGAGGTAGAAGCCGCCCGAGAAAGGGGTCTCGCCCACGAAGCGGAAATCGTTCACGCCGTCCGAGTTGAGATCCATCGTGAACTCTTTTCTCGGCAGCCTCCCGCCAAGATCTATCCCCGCGCCGTAGCTGAAGTAGGCGATGCCTTGACCATGGGTTTGGATGCCTGCGACTAAGACGAACATCACAGCCAAAATGATTTTCATACGCTTCATCGTGTTTGGATGACTTGGAGGAACTGCTGCGCGTTCGTGGTGGACAATAGCACGGAAACGTTCGTCTTGAGGGCGATGATTTCGCCGGTGATGGCCGTCCAGTTCGTCGTGCCGAGATCGGCGTTGGAGAGAAGCTGGAAACGGCTGCCGACGCGCGCGGGCCATGAGACGGCAAGCTGGTTCATGCTGACGAGCGCCGGCTGCCGCGCCTTGTAGACCGCGCCCATGCCGCCGGTTCCGAGCAGAGAAAGGATTTCAAGCTGCGGAAACAAAGCCGCGACTTCAGCCAAGGCGGGTGGCTCGAAGCGGGTCTTGGGTTCCGGGCCGCCGGGATCGGTTTCGGCGCCTTGGGCGAGCAGGCACGAGGGGCAAAGTCCGGCGGGAGACCCTTGGGGAAGGGGTTTTCCGCAGGTCGGGCACTGTTTCCGGGGAGTCACTGTGGTGGTCATAGTCGTAATTCGTCTTCACCCACCCCAGAAGCATTTTCCCGGCGGCGTTACAGGGAATCTTCAGGATCTATTTCGGGGCCGTTATTCCGGAGAAGGAAACAGGCGCCCCGACCTCTCCCCACCGAGGTTCCAGGGCGCCTGCGGAAACTGGATCCAAGCACTTACGCCGGCCACTGGAACTTCACGGACTTGGCCGTGTCGGCGGTGCCGTCGAACTTGCGGAGCTGGACGATGATCTCGATCTCGGAGGGCTGGCCGTTGGCG
>JAYVSO010000038.1:0-4260 GCA_043775315.1 Verrucomicrobiota bacterium | reverse complement strand
CCACCATCTCCACCCCCGGAAGCTTCGACATCTCCGCCGTCAACAGGTCCGCCAGGTCGTCCGCCCTCGCCGACAACGGAACCAACCCCACCCGGGTCTGCGCCCCGTGAACAGGGATCGAACAGAGAACAAGCCATAGAAACAGCCGATACAGGGTTGTGCTTCTAACCATGAACTCGGTCATCATCGGTTTCATCCAGACCATGTTTCCTAACGCTGCCCTCCGGACAGCCCGGTCATTCGTTCAAGAGCCACTTTGGCCGAAGGCAGATTAGTTGACGCCATCCGGTAGCATTCGACCGCCCGCTTGCCATCTTGAGTGACTCCCAAGCCTTTCTCATAGTGATTCCCTAGGCGCTCCCACGCGGGAAAATGACCCGCCTCCGCCGCCTTCTGGAACCACGAGAACGCCTTCAAGTAGTCCACTGGCCCCATCTCCTTCGTCGAGAACGCTTCTCCCATTATGTGCAGCGCGAGGTGATCCCGAGCCTCCGTCCGCGTATACGCCCAGATGTAGCGACCTATCGGATCTTGGGGAGGCTCCGCTAGATTTCGCAGCACGACCAATGTGGATGACATCTTCTTCAGGTGCCCACCAGCTTCCATCGCTTTCACCACCAGGCCCCAAGCTTTTGGAATGTCCCGGGCACCTTCCTCAGACAACAGAAATTCCTCTGCCCGTATCGCCATGGCGTCTGCGTTGGATTTGCGTTCCAGCATTTCAAGCAGCTTTTTCGGCTCTTCGTCAGGAGTCCGCGGGAGTCCGATCCCCATCTGGTAAAGCTGCGCCAGAATATTCTTTGCATTGTGATCACCTTGGTCGGATGCAAGGCGAGCCCATCGTATGGCTTCGTTTTCGTTGATCTCCGACTGGTATCCCCGGATACATGCGAGGGCCATGATAAACTGCCCCAGCGCATCGCCCTTCTCGGCACTTTTACGAACCCATTTGAGCGCCTCGACCGGATCTTGTGGGGCCCCTAGGATTTCCATCCAATGGCGCAGTCCATAGGCCCTCATCGCGCCGGAGTTGCCGCCTTCAGCAAGGGGCTTCAGCTGCTCCATGGCCATCGGCTGGGGAGAATTGGTCCGAATTTCTGCGCTGCGGGAGATTCCGCAGATGACGAGAAAGGCGAGAGCACCGCAGCACATCGGTATCTTCATGGCTTCGAAGTGGGAATGTCAGGTTGTTGCGCGGCATTCGTCCGACCGACGGTGGGCAAGCCCTTTTCGAGGGCGGCAATGAAGGTGCTCTTTGAAATGATTTCTGGGCTGAGACTGAGTATGACCCGATCGCCCATCCCGCGGTCTTTTGCGGTCGGGTCCAAGCTGTCACCTCCTCCACCGGGCATGGCCACCGCTGAACGCAGGAACTGGGCGTAGATCAAGGCGGGAATGGACCTGAAGCCGGCTGTCTCGATGTGGCGCAACTTCCGGGGTGAGCCGTTCATCCCTCGTTGGCCAAGTCGGCCCGACAGCCACGTTGAATTGGGGAGGCGCCGCACCAGCTCCGACAACTCGTCCTTGTCCAGGAATCCGTCCCTGTTCCAATCGATCGTCTGCGCGAGCTCCGCCGCGCAAGCAGAGGCGAGATCCGAGAATTCGACCGCTTCGCTTTCGTCGATCCGTCCGTTTCTATCCAGATCAAACCATGCCATCTCATTCAACGTCAGGACTCCGTCATGATCGGAATCGAGCGCTGCCCACAATGCCGCCCGGCCGGCGGGATCCCTGATTAGTCGTTCTTTGCGAACCCTGTCGAACGACTTGAATCCGTCCAGCACTGGCCCAGTCGCCCGCCACGACTCTTTTTCGGCAAACGCTCCTCTGAGACTCGACTCGGATAGCTTCAAAATCCCGCGCTGTCCGGGAAGACAAAGCAGAATGCTGGCCGAACCCATGACCAGGGCCGGCGGTCGGCGAGGGAAGCTGCCGCGGAGGCTCGTTCCTGGTGGCAGAGCACCCTTGGGAATCCTGGCCGCCCTAGTCTCCCGGTTCCTCATGTCTATCCGGACGACTAGGTCACCCTCAAGACGCCAGAGATACTGGTGGACCCAGTTCGTGCTCAAGGCCTGGAAGATGAAGTTGGTAGACCATGCCTTTGCCGAGAAATCATACGCCCACGTGCGGTCCGCCGTAGGAAACGTCCAAGTCGCGGGACCAGCCTGTTCTATACCGTCGACAAAGCCCTCTTCGAATCGTGAGAGGCCATCCATCGGCGATTGCTCGGGCCGCCGTCTCAGGCCAACAAGGATTTCACTGGCTGGATTCCCGACCCGGTGCAACAGGATCGACTCGCCACCAATCAACGCCAGCCGCTCGTCGACTGGCATCAAACTCATTCCGTCAGGGGATGGGAGGCCCGGTTCTAGAACGTCTTCCCGGGTTGTCAACGACACGCGGCGCACCTCCGAGCGCGCGATGTAGAGTAAATCACTCCCGATCACTGCCAAAGTGCGGGGCATGGGTAATCCCGAGCCGAGACCGCCGGAAGCAAGCATCGGAATATAGCCGATCTCCATCTGCCGGGCTTTCAATGGGACGATCAAAGAATTTGTTCCCGTCTCGCTGAAACTCCAGGCCGCGCGCCTGCGTTCCCGTGTCATGCCGACGGACTCTCCAGCCAAGCCCGTGATCTGCACCGCCGAAGTCCCTTGCCAATAGTAGTCGATATAGAACATGCCGGAGGACCATGTGGCGGCATCGACTGTAGCAGGGTCGCGGCCCGCTTCATCACGAGGCGTGGGCGGAACTTTGAACTCGGCATTCGCGACTACAGGAATGCCGTTCGTATAATCCGCCGTCCAGTTGGCGGGGGCTTTCCACGACAGATAAGCGGCTTCGAACGGCGCCTGAACCGAGACAGACGGCCTCTGCACGGCGTTGACAGTCTGCGTGGTTGATGGCTCAAGACATGTTCTGAGCCGTGCCTGGAACATGGCCATCCAGCTCAGGTCGACCGATTGAACTTCCGGAACAAGCCGAAGTCTCGAGATGAGGTTGGATGATTCGACCAACAACCTGTTGGCGTCTTCCGGTGACGGCTCGAGCAGTTGTCCTGCCTTAAAGATCGCTAACGCCTCAGGCTTGGGCTGTGTCATCAGGTGGAGCGTGAGCTGGACGTTGGACTTCATCGACAGGCCGGCGAGCTGCTTTGCCCGAATCTCGACTCCGGCATTCAGCTCGGCGATACGCTTGCGAGCGCTCTCGGGAAGCGGATCGATTGCCCCGCTAACGGATTTAGGCAACTGCTGCGCCACCCGAGCCAAGTTGTCCAGATGCGTCCGTAGTCCGGCCGATGAAACCATGTCCGGCGGCTGGTCCAAGATTCGATCCAAGGCTTGCTGCAGGCGTTTTCTGAGCATCTCTGGATCGCTCGTAGTTCGAACGGAAAGCGCGGCAACGCAAACGACAGTCCTGGCGTTGGCCGTGGTGAGCATTCGGTCGAGAAATGCAGACCACTCTTCGTTGATGCGGCTTCGATCCGCCCATTTCCAACTCACTAGCAGGGGCGCGGACCTTGGGAACGAATCATCGTCGGACAAGGGGAAAGAGAAACCAAAGCCGTCAGGGAGGTTGAAGCTAGAGTAATGCTCTGGTTTCGAACGCAGAAAACGAGGAACTCTTCGTAGCGCCTCGTCAAACGGCTCCTGCTTGAGCAGCCACTCCCAGTGCCGGATTGAGCCTCCGACGTCATCCTGCGCCCATAGGCCGGCTTCGATGAGGGTCTCAGAAGCCATCTCAGCCGAGAGATTATAGATAGTGATAGTGCCTCCCGAATTGGTCGTCGCGTAACTTCTCCCCTGCGTAGTCCAGCGTTGCGTCACCATGTCCCAAGTCCCCGTATAGGCCAGATTGCTCCACATTAGAGCCCGAGTTTTTTCACGGATAACCGCCAACGCCGTTTCATGTGGACGCCTAGTTTCGAACTCGAAGTAGAACCGGTTGAGGTGCTTGAGCAGGGCTCTAGAAAGGTTGACGGACTGTCTATTCCATTCTTGATCGGCGAGGGTTGCGCCGAAGACCTGCCGTGACAACTCCGCCTGGATGTCCAATGCCCGCTCCATGCTTTCTATGAGCCTCATCGAATTGGCTTCTGAGGCGTCGATGTTCTTGGTCGCCGCCTCGAGACGTTGTATCGCGATATGGGTTGGTCGATAGCCCAGAGCCCAGGCGGCTTCTACAGCCGACCTCATCTCGGCAATGGAACCCCATTTGCCGGCCCACTGGGCCTCCTCGTAGAGGCGCTGGGCCTCGGCT
>JAYVSO010000037.1:0-76880 GCA_043775315.1 Verrucomicrobiota bacterium | reverse complement strand
CGCTCGGCAGGAATGAAGGCATTTAGGCCGAAAGCCGAGCGATGCTCGGCGCTCCAACCGATCCAGAAGTAAAATTGTCAGCAAACCGGATAAGCATGCTTCAATTCTTCAGGCCTTCCGGCGACGGAGCCAGAGGACGGCCGATCCGAACGCCGTGAACGCCGCACCGGCAAAAGCCGGATTTACTTCCGGGACGGGAGCCGGGGCGGAGCCTTCGTTCGGCATGAGCATCAGACCGTTGAGTGCGAACGATGAACTCGGAGTCTGTTGCTGGAAAACATCGAAAGGTTCGATGAAGTCCACCGGTTCGTTGAACATGAGGGCTCTAAAGTGGTTGTCGTCTTCATTCACCCCGATCACCACCCGCTTGATGACCTGCTGGTGGCTCGCAAATCCGATGAACGGAGCCAACCCGTCGGACGTCCAGCCGGCATTGCCCGCCGTGAACGCATCGGCAAGTAGGGCGCCATTGATGTCATAGGCCTTGGCCCACACGGAGAAGCCGCCCCAAATGTCGTTCTGAACCTGGGTCCCGAATGCGCAGATTGGAGCGCTAAAGGTGATTTCAATCGGTTCTGCACCCCGGGCCTTTCGCAGCAGGGAATCGTTGGGCAAAAAGCTTCCAAGCCAGCCGTTGCCTTGGTCGCGGCGCTCCAAGCGTCCGTCGTCTGTGTAGACATCGAAACTCAGGCCGCTTGGGAGAGGCATGGTGAAGCTTGTGCCGAGGTTGGTGTATTCGGAGCCGGCGCTTTGCCAATTCGCGGATTCGCTCCACTGCACTGCCGAGGCGGCGTAGATCGCTTGGACCACAGGGCTCGCTTGTGAGCTAAGAATACTGCCGCAAACAAGGACTGCGGCGGCGGATGATTTTTTTAGCGTCTTCATGGTTGGTGTGTTTGAAATTGTGACTGCGAATCAGCTATTCGGCGTTCGCGATGTAAAAATGTCCCATAACAAGACGTATTGGTCAATCAAAGACGCGAAATTTTGACTCAGGTTACTCCGTTTATGTTGTTTCTAACTCTTTATCAATATGTTACGGGAATACTTTTTATGGACACTGATCTGGATTAATAAAAGTATTTCGAGCTGAACTGTTCACC
The DNA here is from genome assembly GCA_043775315.1 of Verrucomicrobiota bacterium. Taxonomy (GTDB): domain Bacteria; phylum Verrucomicrobiota; class Verrucomicrobiia; order Limisphaerales; family CANJSG01; genus CANJSG01. Next base: position 75,777 of record JAYVSO010000037.1, on the reverse strand, counting down.
ATGTGTCCTGTAATGAGATGTTTAGACTACCGTCCCCAATCTTGAAACCACTGCTTGGCGAATTCTTTGGTCTGATTCTAGATTCATCAAATGAAGTCGACCGTTGCTGAGGTCAACCAACAGCTCGAGGTGGCTGGCTTGGCCCGTATTGGCCAACGACTTCTGGTGGGTGTATCCGGTGGATTGGATTCCGTGGTGCTGCTTGACCTTTTGGCTGAAGCGGGAGGCGCGTTCGGGATTCAGCTCGAAGTGGCCCACTTAGATCATGGTTTCCGTGGAAGTGCGTCGACTGAGGATGCGCAATTCGTTCGTGAATTGGCTGCCGCCCGGGGACTCCCTTTCCAATGCGGAGTTCTCGATGCAGAAAAGACCTCGGAACCCGAATCCGAATCAATGGAGATGCGAGGCCGGCGGTATCGGCACAAGTTTTTTGCGGAGAAAGCTCAGGAACTTGGGATTCAGACGATTGCTCTTGGGCACCATCTTGACGATCAGTTGGAGACCGTTTTCTTGCGACTATTTCGAGGAGAAGGTTCTTCGATCAGTGGGATGCAAACGATCGCGCCTAGCCCGGCATGTTCCGGCGTTCGATTGTTTCGTCCCTTGCTAGGATTGAAGCGGACAGAATTGGCTGAGTGGGCCGTCCAGCGGGGACTTATTTTCAGAGAGGATCAATCGAACCAGGATGAATCTTTCACTCGAAATCGGATTCGCAGGAAACTCATACCGCTAATCATCCAAGAGTTCGGATGTAATGTGTTGAATGGAATTCTTCGAGCTTCCGAGATCTCCGGGGCGGTGGTGGATTGGGCGGACCTGGAAGCTCGCAAATGGTTGAAGAATGAATCGAGGTCGGACTTTGACGGGCTTCCTCTAGCCCTGCAGAGAAGCGTCATCCGGATGCAATTGCTTGCGCTGAAGATTGAAACGACGTTTCCACGGATCGAGTGGTTGAGGCTGAACGGTGGGCAAACTCTCTCGACTGGCCGCGATAGCCGGATTTTCCGGACTGCGGATGGTCGAGTTCAGGTGAGTCCAAGTCGCCAAGAACTGGTGATGGACGGGGCGAGCTTTCGGTTTGAAGTAATCGACGGAATGCAGGCGCAGAATTGGGGAGGTGTTTCCTTTGACTTAAAACGAGTCGGCTGCAGCGAGGATTCTGGGATGCCGCCTCTGGCCCGCATTCCAAGGTTCGAACGATTTGATGCCGAAGCCGTCGGTGAATTCGTCACCCTTCGGCACTGGAGAGCCGGCGATCGCTTCCAGCCAATCGGCATGAAATCACCCGTCAAACTTCAGGACCTGTTCGGTTCCGCAAAGATTCCCGCCGCTCGGCGGCGGCAGTTGGTCGTAGCTGAAGCCGATGGGCGCGGGATCTTTTGGGTGGAAGGAATGCGTATCGCGGAAGGATTCAAGCTCCAATCCACTTCCGTCCGATATTTGGAGTGGCGCTGGGAACGCAGGGATGCGTTTCTTGCGGCGGCACACACCACATGTTAGTGTGCAAAATAATTTTCATGGTTGACAACAAGAAACCCTCGGACGACGACAAGAACGGGAAGCGCGGCGGCGACTTCAAGATCCATTCCAGAACGCTAGCGGTGTGGATCGCTTTGTTCGGCGTCCTAGCGTTGCTTGTCATGGTGAAGGAAAAAAGCTCCTCGGCTCCCGAGAAGCTCAACGTCAAGGAATTGATCTCCAAGGTTGATTCCAACCTGATCGTCGCCGGATCTGGCCGGATCTCACTAAATCCCCAGTCCGCCAGCTTGCTCAGGATCTCGGGAAAATTCTTGGTGAACGACGATTCAGGAAAGCCAGTCATCGATCCGGTCACCAAGAAGGCCAAAGAGGTAGAGTTCAGCACCGAGACGGTCTTGACCGACGAGATCGCAAACAAGCTGCTCAATTCCGGCAAGTTTGAAGTTGTTGAGCCGAACGTTTTCCTCCTCGGGTTGGTGAACCTCCTCCTGCCGTTCCTGATCATCGCGGTCATCATCTATTTCTTCTTCATCCGGCAGATCAAGATGGCAGGCAAAGGCGCCATGAGCTTCGGCAAGAGCAAGGCGAAGATGCTGACCAAGGATAAGAACAAGATCACCTTCAAGGACGTGGCCGGCGTCGAGGAAGCCAAGGAAGAGGTTTCCGAGCTGGTCGACTTTCTCAAAGACCCGAAGAAATTCCAGAAACTCGGTGGCCGCATCCCCAAAGGCATCTTGATGGTTGGACCTCCCGGAACCGGAAAGACCCTCCTCGCCAAGGCCATCGCCGGCGAAGCCGATGCCGCGTTCTTCAGCATCAGCGGTTCGGACTTCGTCGAAATGTTCGTTGGCGTCGGTGCGAGCCGTGTTCGTGACATGTTCGAGCAGGCGCGCAAGTCCACCCCTTGTCTCATCTTCATCGACGAAATCGACGCGGTCGGACGCAGTCGCGGACATGGTTTCGGTGGAGGCAACGACGAACGCGAACAGACGTTGAATGCCTTGCTCGTCGAGATGGATGGATTCGACACCCAGGAAGGCATCATCATCATCGCGGCGACGAATCGTCCCGATGTGCTCGATCCTGCGCTGCTGCGCCCCGGCCGCTTCGACCGCCAGGTCGTCGTCAATCTCCCCGATGTCCGAGGCCGTGAGGGCATCCTCAAAGTTCACGCGAAGAACGTGAAGCTCGACCCGAATTCCGATCTCTCGGTCATCGCCCGCGCCACCCCGGGTTACTCGGGCGCTGATCTCGCAAACCTCCTCAACGAAGCTGCCCTGCTTGCGGCGCGCACCGGCAAAAAGATGATCGGCATGCCCGATCTCGAAGAAGCCCGCGTCAAAGTCCGCTGGGGCCGGGAACGTCGCAGCCTCGCGATGTCCGATGATAACAAGAAGCTGACCGCTTGGCATGAGGCTGGGCACGCCTTGGTCAATGTGATGCTCAAGCACACGCATCCTCTGCACAAGGTCACGATCATTCCTCGCGGCCAGTCCCTCGGTTCGACTTGGTCGTTGCCCAAAGAGGATCAGCTCAACTACGGCCGTCTCCAGATGCACGACGAGATCGCCATGGCTATGGCAGGCCGTATCGCCGAAGAACTAGTATCCGGCGATATTTCCACCGGCGCTTCTGGCGACATCAATCAAGCCACTCATCTCGCCCGCAACATGGTTTGCCAATGGGGCATGAGCGACAAAGTCGGAATGGTTCAATACGGGTCGGACAACGACAACGTGTTCCTCGGCCGTGATTTCGCTGCGAAGAAGGATTACAGCGAAAAGACGGCCCAGGAGATCGACGAGGAAGTTCGTCGAATCATCACCGAGGCCTACAACCGCTCGAAGCAGCTCATCGAGACCAACCGCGACAAACTCGAGATGATCGCCAACGCTCTTCTCGAATACGAGACCCTCGATGGCAGCCAGGTCGAAGACATCATCCGCACGGGAACGTTTACGCCTCCTCCGGTGAATCCGAAGAACATCGATCCACCCAGCGGAGCAGCCGCAGTGACGCCGTTGGGTGATGCGCTCAAGCCGAAGTCTCCGCCACTGCCTGACCTTGGTGGTGCCGCCCCGGCCCCGGCCTAGTGCTTCGACAAGCTCTCAACCCCGGTCTTCCACTTGGAAGACCGGGGTTTTCTTTTCACGCGATGACGCGTCCGTTGACGCACTCGCCACCGATTCCCTAGCTTCCTCCCGCCATGATCATTGCTCCCTCGTTACTCGCCGCCGATTTCAGCCGATTCGGCCGGGACGTGGTCCGTTCCGAAAAGGCGGGCGCCGAGTGGTTGCACTTGGACATCATGGACGGGCATTTCGTGCCCAACATTTCGTTCGGTCCTGAGGTCGTCCGGGTCCTTCGTCCTCAGACGAAGATGTTCTTCGACGTGCATCTCATGTGCTCGAAGCCGGAGATCCTTTTCGAGCCATTTGCCAAAGCCGGCGCCGACCTTCTCACGATCCATGTGGAACTGGGCGACCGTGTCGAAGGCCTGATCTGGAAGATCCGTTCGCTGGGCAAAAAGGTCGGTCTCGCCATCAACCCGCCCACGCAGATGCAGTTGATGGAGCCGTTCCTTTCGAAGGTCGATCTCGTCCTCGTGATGACCGTGAACCCTGGCTTTGGCGGTCAGCCGTTCATACGCGAATGCCTGCCCAAGATCCAGCAAGCCTACACGTGGAGAAAAGATCGGGGGCTTAACTATCGCATCGAAGTCGATGGCGGCATCAACTTCGCGACCGCCACCGAGTGCGCGCGGGTAGGGGCGGATACGTTCGTCAGCGGGACAGGCGTCTTCGGCCAACCGAGCTTGAGGACGGCCATCAAGAAGATGCGGAAAATCGCCACTGACAACGCGCCTAAGGCATCTCCAGGACAGCCTGAACCCGTCGCGGACCTCTTCGCCGGTCGTTGATCCGTTCGTTGCGGATTCGTGTTCAATCGGGCTGGATCGTGGTTCAACTTTCTCCCATGGCTCAGATCAAGTTCGGCACCGACGGTTGGCGGGCGGTCATCGCGGAAGACTTCACCTTCGCCAACGTTGAATGGGTTTCCCAGGCGAGCGCTGACTATTGGAAGACGCGTCCTCCTGAAGGCACCCAACCGCTGGTTGTCATTGGCTATGACCGCCGTTTTCTCTCCGACCAGTTTGCCGCCCGCGTCGCCGAAGTGATGGCCGGCAACGGCTTCAAGGTCATGCTCGGCGACTCGCCCACGCCCACGCCTGCCGTCTCCTACGCGGTCAAGGCGCACAAGGCCGTAGGCGGGGTCATGATCACCGCCAGCCACAATCCGCCCTCGTTCAACGGCTACAAGCTAAAGGCCTGGTATGGCGGTGCCGCCGATCCGGTCATCTGCAAGGATGTCGAAGCCTATTTGGACAAGTCACCGGTGAAAGTCCTGCCGCTCGTGGATGCGCGGAAGCAAAAGCGCGTAACGATCTGTGACCTTCGTCAGCCGCACTACGCCGCGATCAAGAAGCTCGTGAACTTCCCGCTCATCGCGAAATCGAAGCTGCGTTTCGCCCATGAAGCGCTCTTCGGCGTTGGTGCCGGATGCTTCGACGAGATCCTCGCCGGCACGACCTGTCAGGTCACGACGCTCAACGCCGCGCACGACGTCAACTTCGGCGGCATCAATCCCGAGCCCATCGCCCGCAACTACGTCCGGAGCGCGGCCTACCTGAAGAAACATCCGCACGACCTCTGCCTCGTGACCGACGGCGATGCTGATCGTGTCGGCGGCATGGACGGCCGCGGCAACGCCCTCAGCACGCACCAGATCATCTGCCTGCTGCTGCACCATTACATCGTCAATCGCGGCCAGAAGGGCAGGGTGGTGAAGGCCCTGACGACCACGTCCATGGTCGACAAGATCTGCGCGCGCTACGGTCTGGAACTCACCGAGACCGGCGTCGGCTTCAAGTTCATCGGGGCCGAGATCGTGAAGGGCGGCGTGCTCCTGGGCTTCGAGGAGAGCGGCGGCATCGGATTCCCCGGCCACATTCCCGAGCGCGATGGCATCCTCGCCGGGTTGGTCCTTCTGGAGCTTCTCGCCACGGAAAAGAAACCGCTGACCAAACTGCTGGCCAACTTGGAGAAGGAATACGGCCCGCATCGTTACGGCCGCATCGACACCCGCTTCCCATTGGAGAAACGCGCCGCGTTGATGGATTTCTGCAAAGCCAATCCGCCCGCCAAGCTCGGCAAATCACCGCTCAAGGAAGTGAAGTCCTATGACGGCGTGAAGTTCATCTCCGAAGATGGTAGCTGGCTCATGCTGCGTGGTTCCGGCACGGAACCGATCCTCCGCATCTACGCCGAGACCAAGTCCGACGGCGCAGTAAAGAGGCTGCTCAAGCTCGGCGTCTCATTCACACGCAAGGTTTGAAGATGGCTCACGGCCGCCCAACTCACAGTCGAAGCGTCTTCCAGCGTGGATTGAATCCATCCGTGCTCACCTGATTCTGCCATGCTGCCAGTCCTCATCCTCTTGGCGTTGGCGGTGCTGAGCGCGGGTCTTCAAGTCTGGCAGTGGCGTTGCGCGAGCCGGTTCCCGTTGAACCGCCGCACTTCCGGCGAGCCGGTGACGACGGGTGTCACCTTTCTCAAGCCGCTCAAAGGCGCCGACGGCGAGACGCGCGCGTGCCTGGAAAGCTGGCTCGTCCAGAAGACCGATGCGCCCGCGCAAGTGCTCTTCGGTGTCGGCACGCTGGATGATCCGGTGGTTTCCATCGTCCACGAGTTGCTCAAGAAACATCCTTCGGTCGATGCCGAGCTGGTCCTCTGCGACGAAGTGCTCGGGGCGAATTCCAAGGTCTCGAAGCTCGTCCAGTTGGCGCGAAAGGCGAAATACCCGCTGCTCATTGTCAGCGATGCCGACGTGTTCATCCCGGCCGATCTGGCCGCGCAGCTCCAGCTCCAGATGCGTGATCCGCTGGTGGGTTTGGTGAACTGCTTCTACCGCCTCGCCAATCCCGTGACGACAGCGATGCGCTGGGAGGCGGTCGCCATCAACTCCGACTTCTGGAGCCAAGTCCTGCAGTCCGTCTCGCTCAAGCCGATGAACTTCGCCCTCGGCGCCGTCATGGCCGTGCGACGCGACGCGTTGGAGCGGATCGGTGGATTCGAGATGCTCGCCAACCACCTCGCCGACGACTACCAGCTCGGAAACCGCATTTCCCAAAAGAGCTACCGGATCGAACTCAGCACCGTCGTGGTGGAATGCCGCGAGTATGTGCAGGGCTGGAGGCAGGTCTGGGCGCACCAGCTCCGCTGGGCCCGCACCATCCGCTTCTGCCAACCGGCGCCGTTCTTCGCCAGCATCCTGAGCAACGCGTCCATTTGGCCGCTGCTGGCCTGGATGGCATCGGCGCGAACGAGCCTGAGCGTGGTGGGCCTGGCTGTTCCGCTGCTTTTCCTGCGAATGATCGCCGCTGCCTCGATGCACCGCGCCCTGTCTCCGGGGACGTTCCGCTGGCCGGACCTGTGGCTCGTCCCGGTGAAGGACGTGCTCAATGCCGCGATCTGGCTGATGGCCTTCGTCGGCAACCGCGTGGTCTGGCGCGGCGTGACTTATCGGGTGAAGAAAGGTGGAGAATTGCTCCGCGAATAGAGCAACGGGCAAGCCCGGGTCAGCGCCGCTTCCACCACAAAGCCAGCTCGAGGTATGTCCGGTTCGGATACGAAGGCAGAGCCCATGCGCCAAGCGGACTAACCCGTCGTCGGCCCGTGCATTCTGCTGGCGGGTGCGGGTTTGGGCATGCTTCCATCCACCATGCAATCGCCCCTTACGACGTGCAGGAAGCGTGAGTTTCATCGGGGCGCCGCCGTGCATACGGACTTCCAAGGCCACGGGCGCGACAAAGTCCAACGGCCGGGGATCGGTTCCCCGTCGGCTTACGGCGGCGGCCGTAATGCTATTTGCCCTCCTCGCCCTCTCTGCGCGCGGGCAACTCGTTCCCGACGGCGGCACCGCGACGATCAATGGCACGACGATCAATCTCGCGGGCAATCTCACGGTGGGCACCAACGGCGGGAACACCACGCTGATCCTCACCAATGGCGGCGCCGTGTTCGCCACGGGTGCCACTGTGGGACTGAATTCCCTCTCGACCAATAACCTGCTGACGGTGGGCGACGGCACGCTCACGGTGACCAATGTCACGGGCGATTCGGTGTTGGACGTGCGGCGTGGCGGTCTCGTCTTCAACGGCGGGGTGATCCGGACAGACATGCTGGTGTTGACCAACTCGGCTACCAATGCTAGCGGCGGCACTTTCACGTTCAACGCGGGAACGCTCGTCACACGCGCAGCGACGATCAACAACGGGCAGGACTTCGCGGTGGGCGCCAACGCCGGCTTTGGTGCGGCCGTCTGGGATGTCCGGAGTAACGCCGCTCCCACCGTGGTGGTCGGCGCTTTGCGGATTGGTTCCAACTCTCCCAACAACAGCCTTCTGATCACGAATGGAGGGGTATTGCAGGTCAAAGCATTTGCGACCATCGGGAGGGAGATTGCTTCCAGCAACAACCTCGCCGTCGTTGCCGGCCCAAACTCGCGGTGGGATATCGACGCCCATCTCAATGTCGGCGGTTTCGGCTCGTTCAACACGCTGCTCATCACCAACGGCGGACGCGTCGCGAATGGCTCCGCTAACGTCGGCAACTCTTCCGGCGCGAACAACAACCTTGCCGTCGTTGCCGGCACCGGCTCCGTCTGGACCAACAGCGGCGACCTCTCCGTCGGCTATTCCGGCTCGTTCAACACGCTGCTCATCACCAACGGCGGCCGGGTGGCGAACAGCCTCGGTATCATCGGCTACGCTTCCGGCGCGAGCAACAATCAGGTCACCGTGACCGGCTCCGACTCAGTGTGGATCAACCGTGGCTACCTATCGGTCGGCGATGGCGGCTCGTTCAATACGCTACTCATCAACGCCGGTGGCCGGGTGGCGAACGGCTACGGCTACATCGGCTATGCTTCCGACGCGAACAACAATCAGGTCACCGTGACCGGCCCCGACTCGATTTGGGCCAACAGCAGCAACCTCTTAGTCGGCGGTTACGGTTCATTCAACACGCTGCTCATTACCAACGGTGGCCGGGTGGAGAACGGTTTCGGATACCTCGGATACAATGCCATCGCGAACAACAACCAGGCCACCGTGACCGGCCCTAACTCGGTGTGGACCAACAGCGGTAACCTCTTTGTTGGCTATGAAGGATCCGCGAACGCTCTGCAGATCACAAACGGCGGTCGGGTGGCGAACAGCGGCGGCGTCATCGGCTATGCTTCCAGCGCGAACAACAACCAAGTCACCGTTACTGGCCCCTCCTCGCTTTGGACCAACATTGGCGAACTCGTTCTCGGCGAGAGCGGCTCGTTCAACACGCTGCTCATCGCAAACGGCGGCCGGGTAGCGAACGGCATCGGCTATATCGCTAGCAGTCCTGGCGCCAGCAACAACCAGGTTACCGTGACCGGCACCAACTCGGTGTGGACCAACAGCGGCGAACTCGTTCTCGGCGATGGCGGCTCGTTCAACACGCTGCTTATCACAAACGGCGGCCGAGTGGAGAACGGTTTAAGTCACATCGGCACCGATTACGGCGCGAACAACAATCAGGTTACCGTGACGGGCCCCAACTCGCAGTGGGCCAACGGCGGCTCCGTCTACGTCGGTTATCAAGGCTCGTTCAACACGCTGGTCATCAAAAACGGCGGCCGGGTCGAGGACAGCTCCGGTATAATCGGCTACGCTTCCGTCGCGAGCAACAATCAGGTCACCGCGACCGGGGCGGGTTCACTCTGGAGCAACCTAAACGACGTGGTGGTGGGCAACTCGGGCAGCGGCAACCTCTTGACCCTGCGCGACGGCGCGGCGGTGCGCAACGCGACCGGCTATCTCGGCTTCAACACCTCCAGCAGTAACAACACGGCGGACATCTCCGGAGAGGGCTCGGTCTGGGCCAACCAGGGGGATCTCCTCGTCGGCGCTTTCGGCGGCGGCAACCGGCTGCTCATCGGCGGCGGCGGGATGGTAACCGATTCCAACGCGACCATCGGCTTCGCTGCGAGCAGCGCAGGCAACATCGTATCGCTTTCCGGCGCGGGCACGGTGTGGACCAACAGCGGCTTCCTCAACGTCGGCGTTACTGGGGCGGTCAACCAGCTGGTGATCTCCAACGGAGCGGGCGTCTTTTCGCGGGTCAGCTTCATCGGCAGCAATTCCGTCAGCGGCAGTAACCTCGTGATGGTGACTGGCGCGGGCTCAACCTGGATGTCCTCCAGCAATCTGTCGGTTGGCCGGTCCGGCTCCTTCAACACGCTGCTGATCGACAACGGTGGCCGGGTGGAGAGCGGCCTCGGTTACGTCGGCTCCAATCCCGGCGCGAACAACAATCAGGTCACCGTGACCGGCAACGGTTCCGTCTGGGCGAACAGCGGGGAAGTGCGCGTGGGTGATGACAACAACACGAACAACCAGTTGACGGTTCGCGCCGGGGGCGTGGTGGTGAGCAGCGGCGGCCGCATCGGCTCCACTTCAACCGGCGCGAACTTCCATCGGGTGCTGGTGGCCGATGCCGGCTCGGCGTGGACCAACAGCGGCAGCCTGTTTGTGGGCGAAACCGGTGGCGGGAATCAATTAGTGCTGAGCAACGGTGGCTTGGTGACGGCAGCCAATGCGTATGTTGGTTTCAACAGCAGTTCCACCAATAACCTGCTGCGGCTGGATGGCGGCACGCTTACCGTGACCAACGCCGGTGGCACCGCCGTGCTGGACGTGCGCCGGGGCACCAACCTGTTGAACGGCGGCACGCTCACCGCCGACACCTTGCTGCTCACCAACGGCGCGGCGGGCGTTTTCACCTTCAACGCCGGCACGCTCAACATCCGCTCCGCCACCGTGAGCAACAGCCCGCCCTTCATCGTGGGCAACGGCACCAGCAACGCCGTGTTGAAGTTTACCGGCAGCGGCACACGCAACTTCGCCAGCGGACTGGTCATCCAGTCCAACGCCATGGTCACCTTCGGATCGGGCGTGCTCAACAGCGCCAACACCACCAACCGGAACGGTCGGAGCTTCACCGTGGGCGACGGCAGCGGCGCGGCCACATTCAACCTCACCGGCAGTGGCACGCACAGCTTCCCCAACGCCCTCGTCATCTCCAGCAACGCCGCTCTCTCCGGCAATGGCACCATCGTCGGCACTGTGACCAACTTCGGCACCATTACCCCCGGCAACTCCACCGGCAGCCTACGCATCAACGGCGATCTGCGGCTCCAGAGTTCCTCTACTATGAGCTTTGAGATCGGGGGGCTCCTCGCCACGAATCAATACGACCAGCTCACCGTGACGAACTTCCTGCAGTTGGCCGGCAACCTGTCCCTTGCGCTGCTACCGGGCTACCTGCCGAATCCGCAGGACAGTTTCACATTGCTCAAGTTCGGTTTCTTCAGCGGCGGTTTCGACAACGCGCCTTTTCTCGGCCGCGTGGGCCTGGCCAACAACCTCGCGAGCTTCGCTGTGACCTACACCCTCACCAACTTCTCCATCGGCGCCGTCACCTACGCGGACACCGACGGAGATGGTCAGGGAGATTTGCAGGAGCAGGCCGCCGGCACGGACCCGAACAGCCGCGCCAGCGAGCTGAAGATCACAGGACTCGTTCGAACGAACCCAGGATACGTGACGGTAACCTTCCAGTCGGTGCCCGGTAAGAACTACAGGATCGAATACTCCAACGATTTGACCGCCTGGAGCGTCGCTAACACGAATACCGCCGCAGCCGCCGTGGGCAACAGCACGCAGTGGACCGACGACGGGTCCCAGACCGGCGGCCTGAATTTCCTGATCACCCGCCGCTTCTACCGCGTGGGCCTGCAATGATGCGGTTTCCTCGCCAGATCTTCATGCCTCGCGGGATCAGCGCCGTGTCCACCACAAAGCCAGCTCCAGATTCGTCCGGTTCGGATACGAGCGCGGAGTCCATTCGTCGAGAAGCGTGAAGTTTTTGGAGAACCGCTCGACGACTTCGTCGCGGGTGCAGCCGAAGGGCGGGCCCTCGGTGTCGGGAATGAGATAGTGGATGGCGAGGAACTGGCCGCCGGGCTTGAGCCAGCGCGCGGCGGCGGCGGCGTAGTGGTCGCGCCGGGTCGGCTGGATGGCGCAGTAGAGCGTGTGCTCGAAGAGCCAGTCGAAGCGAGCGGTCGGTTCGTCTTCGAGGAAGTTGCCCCGGAGCACGCGGGCCTTCTCGGCCAAGCCTTCCTTGGCGATGCGTTCGTTGCTTTCCCGCACGGCGCTGGGTGCCAGGTCGAAGCCGGTCGCATTGAATCCAGCAGCAGCCCAGGTCCGCACGTCGTGCCCACGGCCGCAGCCGGGAATGAGAACTGTGCCGTGTGGAAGTTCCGGATGTGCGGCGAGGAAATCGACCAAGCCGGGCGAGGCTTCACCCTTGTCCCAGCCGGTGTCGCCCTTTTGGTAGAGCCCTTCCCAGTCGGTGCTCATGATTTTGAGTGAATGACCAAATCCGAAGGCCAAAGGCCGAAGGAATGATACGTAGCCAATGACGAACGAAAAAACCGGGCACAGGCGTTGACTCGCCGGGCGCGATCAAGAGAACCCTTCGTTTTTTGGCCTTCGGGATTCATTCGTGATTTGGCCCTCGTCATTCTTCATTTCCCCGCCGTGTCTCGGAGGATCAAGCCATCGACCAGTTCCACGACGCGTGGAGCGACGGACGCGAGGGCGTTGTCGTGGGTCGCGATGACGAGGGTGGCTTTGAGCTCGGCCTGGAGTTCGCGGAGGAGCCGGATGATTTCGCCGCCGGTGGCCGAGTCGAGATTGCCGGTGGGTTCATCGGCGAGAAGCAGCGTCGGGCTGTTGATCAAGGCGCGGGCGATGGCGACGCGTTGCTGTTCGCCGCCGGAGAGTTCGTAGGGTCGATGATCGACCCGGTCCGCGAGTCCGACCCGGGCCAGCAGGCTGCGGGCCCGTCGCTCGGTCTCGCCGGCGGGCCGGCGCGCCATGCGGCCGGGCAGGGAGACGTTTTCGAGGGCGCTGAGTTCCGGCAGGAGATGGTAGGCTTGAAAGACCAACCCCACCCGTTCGTTGCGGAGCTTGGCCAACTGGCTGGCGGAATAGCCGGCGAGATCATGTCCGCCGAGGCTGATGGATCCGCCGTCGGGCCGGTCCAATCCGCCAAGCAGATGGAGGAGCGTGCTCTTGCCGGCGCCGGATGCGCCCCGGAGCGCGACGCATTCTCCGGGAGCGATCTCGATGCTCACTCCCTTGAGGACATCCAGCGTGCGCGGGCCGATGCGGTAGCTTTTGCGGACGTTGATCGCCGAGAGCTGCGGAGTGCCGGTGGTTGGAGATGCGGCGCTACTCATGGCGAAGGGCGGCGACGGGTTGGAGGCGCGAGGCGATCCACGCGGGGATCACGCCGGCGAGAACACACGCGGCGAAGGCGCAACCGCAGATCATGGCAAGGTCTCCGATGAGAATCTCAGCCGGGAGTTCATAGAGCTGGTAGATCGAGGCGGGCAACACCTCGATGCCCGTCACCTTGTTGAGCATCGCGAGAATGACGCTGCGATACTTCAGGACCAGAAGCCCGAGCCCAAGGCCGACGCCGACACCGGCGACGCCGATGACGAGCGCCTGGCTGACGAAGAGCGCGAGGATCTGTCCGCTGGTCGCACCGATGGCTTTGAGGATGCCGATCTCGCGGGTCTTCTGGACGACGAAGGTGATCTGGCTGTTGATGATTCCGAAGGCGGCGACGATCACGATGAAGAAGAGGAGGAAGGCGATCATGTTCTTCTCCACGGCCAGCGCGTTGAAGAGCTGCGGATTCTCTTCGTGCCAAGTGATGATGCGGAAGCTCGCGCCGAGCTTGGACTCCAGTTCGGCCCGGACGCGGTCGGCGTGGAATGGATCGTCGAGCTTCACCTGGATGATGTGAACGTTCTCGTCGCCGATGTCATACATCTCCTGGGCCCGCTCGATGGAGGAGACGACGATCGACGAATTGTAGTCGGCGAACCCGACGTCGAAGATTCCACGCACGACGAACTCGCTGGGGAGGAACATCCGGTCGGGTTCGCCGGCCGCGCCGTTCTTCTGCTTAGAGAGCGCCTCTTCGATCTTGGCGATGTTGGCCGGTGAATAGACGGAGAGGCGGTCGCCGACGTTGAGTTCGAGATTCTGGGCAAGCTCGCGGCCGATCAGCAGGCCGCGTCCGCCGACGTCGTAGGCACCGCTCTTGATCGAGTCCGGCAGGACGCTGACGGTTTTCTCCAGATCGACGTCGATGCCGCGGAGCAGGGGAGCCATGAACTTCGGCTGGCCCTTCTTCGGCTGCGTCTTGAGCAGGACTTGGCCGGCGACGAACGGGGCCAGGCCACGGACCGCCTTGTTCGAGCCGATGATTGTCTGGATGCGTTCGTAGTCGGAGATGAGGCCGTCTCGGTGCATGACCTTCAGGTGGGCGTTGAAACCGAGGATGCGCGTGCGCCATTCCTTGTCGAAGCCGCTCATGACGGCGTTCACAATGATGAGCACGGCCACGCCGAGCATCACGCCGAGGATGGAGATGACGGTGATGATCGAGACGAACGTCCGGCGCGGTCGCAGGTAGCGGAGGGCGAGAAAGGCCTCGAAGGGCAGCGACGACATGGGACGGAAGCTAGGCGGAGGGGTGAAGGCGGGTCAATTGGCAGGCGCTTTTCTCGGATCGAGGAAGATGACCTTGGCGCTCAGCTCGGGCGTGAGGAATCGGTCGGGATTCCTGACCTGCACCTTGATCTGGAGCGTGCCTTTGGCGCGGTTCGCTTCGGGGGCGATCTCCGCGACGACGCCGTCGTAGACTTTGGCCGGATAAGCTTCCGGGCTGACGCGGCATGGCTGGCCGAGGGAGATCTTGGCGAGGTCGGATTCGTTGACGTCGATCTCGACCTGGAGATCGCCGAGGTCCGCGAGAGCGATGAGCGATGCGCTCGGCCCGCGTGCGCCGCCGAAGGTCTGGGGGGAAACGAGTTCGTTCGCATCGACCAGCTTCTCGAGGACGACTCCGTTGACCGGCGAGCGGATGACGCACCATTCCATGAACGTCTCGATCAGCTTGCGGGCACCGAGGACCTGCTGGAGCTGGGCTTGGGACGAGGCGACGGCGAGTTTGGCGTCATCCAGGGTCTTGTTCATCTCGACGCGTTGCGCGACGAGTTCGGTGGCGCGACGGAGATCCGTTGTGGATTTCTCCAAAGCGACCTTGGCCACTGCCAGCTGGCCGTCGCTCTCGGCCAGGCGCGCGCGGTATTCGGAGTCGTCGAGCAGGACGACGGTCTGGCCGTTGGTCACGACATCCCCTTTTTTCACGCCGATCCACGTGACGACACCCATGAAGCGCGGGCTGAGCTCGATGCGTTCGCGGGCGATGATGTAGCCGCTGACGGTCAGGAGGGAATCGCCGCTGGAGCTGGCGGCGGCAGGAGACTGCGTCGCAAAACCAGAAGCTGGGGAACCCGGTTTGGCCGGGCCGGCGGACGATCTGGACGAACCCGCCGCATTCGTGGTGAAGCCTGCGGGCTTTGATTTTGCGGAGTCGCTGCCGGACTTCAGACCGGCCCGGATCGAGTCCGAAGCGCGCGGCACCGCGAAGAAGGCGACGACTCCCGTGATGCCGAGGACGACCAGGATGATGAGCCAGACGGGCGTGCTGGAGCGGCGTTTCTGCTCCGAGGAGATGCGCAGCTTCTGGAGCTGGTCTTCGTTCATAGTGATTTGAGGGCCGAGATGACGGGCAATCGCGAGGCGCGGATGGCCGGGAGGAGGCTGCCGAGCAGTCCGATGACGATGGAAAAGACGAGGCCGTTCAACATGAGCTCCGGGGTGATGCGGAACTCGAAGACGGTTTCGGCGAAGGATTGGAAATCCATCGTGCCGGTGGCGACGCCGTTCATCGGCAGGGCAAGCAGACAGCCCACCACGCCTCCGATGGCGGCGAGGAAGGCGCCTTCAACCAGGAAACAAAGCACCACGGCCCGGCGCGAGTATCCGAGGACACGCAAGGTGCCGATCTCGCGGGTGCGGCCGGCCACGCTGGCATACATGGTATTCATGGCGGCGAAGACGGCTCCGATGGACATGGCTGCTCCGAGGAGGCCGGCGAGCATTTTGATGGGGACGGCGGTCATCGTCTGCTTGGAGTAGTAGTCGACTTCCCGTTCGGCGCGGAGGGCGAGGCGTTTGTCCTTCTCGATCTTGGCGATGAGATTGGTGGCGGCCGCATCGTCCTTGGGACGAAGGAGAATGCTGGAGTATTGGTCGCGGTCGAAGATGGAACGGGATTCATCGGCATCCATCCAGGCTTCCGAATCGAACGCGCTGCCCTTGCCGTCGAAGTGTCCGACGACGGTGAGTTTATCCCGCCCGGCTTTCACCGTGCCGCCGATCTGGAGCCCAGCGAATCTTCCGGCGAGGCGCTTCGCGACGGTGATCTCACGTTTCCCAGGTTGGAACCATCGGCCGTCGACGAGCGTGACCTGGGGGCGGAGTTCCATCCCGCGCGGAGTGATGCCCCGGATCAGCGTGTTGGCTTCTCCGGATCCGTTAATCCGGGGAACGCTGACGATGAGGACGAGTTCGGAGGAGATGAGTGGCTCACCCCGGTCATTGCGGGCGATCTCGTCGAAATACTGGAGGGTCCGGAAATTTTCCCGGCCAAGGAGGCTGCCGGATTCGGCCTGGGAACCTTTACGGACGACGAGGATGTTGCGCGGGTCGCCGGTGTTGGCGCTCGACGCTTCGATGCCTTTGGCCAGCGCCCGCAGAAGCACGAAGACGGAGACGACGAGGGCGATCCCCAGGACGGTGGAGATGGTCGAACGCCATCGGACGACGACGTTGCGGAAGTTGTATTTCAGCGGAAGGGCCATGGCGTCAGTCCAATGTCTTGAGGCCATCCACGACGCTCATCCGGGCGACGGCGATGGACGGGCCGATGGCGGCGATGATTCCGAGGAGCGCCGCCACGATGCCGGCGGTGGCCATGATCCTCGGAGTGACCTCGAAGTAGATGAGGAATCCGTTGGTCAGTTTCTGGAGGTCGATGTGACTCCACAGGAGCCATGAACCGCCGATCCCAAGGAACGCACCCAGCCCGGCCAAACCAAAGCTCTCGGCGAGGATGAAGCTGAAGAGTTCACGGCGTTTGAACCCGAGCGCCTTGAGGACGGCGAGTTCGCGGAAACGT
Organism: Verrucomicrobiota bacterium; assembly: GCA_043775315.1. GTDB lineage: Bacteria > Verrucomicrobiota > Verrucomicrobiia > Limisphaerales > CANJSG01 > CANJSG01. Next base: position 59,035 of record JAYVSO010000037.1, on the reverse strand, counting down.
TCTCGGATGGCCATGCTCATGGTGCTGATGGAGACGAGCACGAGGGTGAAGACGACCACCGTGCTGATGGAGCCGATGAGGAGCTTCACGTTGCCGAGCATGCTGATGAACCCCATCTGGAAGGCGCGTTCGGTTTCGGCGCGGACTTCGGCGGAGGTGTTCTCGAAGGTTTTGTTGATGCGGTTGATGACGTCGTTGGAGACCTCCGCGCTTTCCACGAGGAGATACCAGGTGCCGACCGTTCCCGAGTCTCCCGTGAGTTCGTCGAGCAGCTTGTGGTGGAAGAAGACGTTACGGTCATCGACAGTGCCTTCGTAGATGCAGGCGATGCGGAGGTCGAGGTCCACGGGGTAGAAGCTGCCGGTGAACTTCATCTTGTCGCCGACCTTGAGGCCGTAGCGCTTCATCGTGTCGGCGCCGAGCATGCAAGAGTTGCGGTCCTTGATGAAATCCTCGTAGGTGCCGGCAAGGATGTGGCCTTCGACCATGAGCGGAGCGAACCGCACGGGATCAACGGCGAACTGGGCGAAGCTGGTGACGGTCTCCTCGCGGAAATTGCCGCCGAAGAAGGAGAACGGACTGACCGAAACGATGCCGGGAATCTTGTCGAGATCGGCGAGCTGGCGGGCGGGCAAGGGTTGGGCCAGGGAAACCTTGTTCCGGGCGATGATGCGGAGCGAAGCGGCTTCGGATTCCGGTGGCGTGGTGAGCTCCCGCTGAAGTGTCAGAAGGCTGATGAGGAGCCCGCAACTGACGGCAACCGAGACGATGGTCAGAAGCGCCCGACGGCCGTTGCGTAGCACGTTCTTGGCGACGAAGGTGGCGACGTTCATGCGACGATCTCGCCTTTCTCCAAATGCAGGCTCCGGGTGCCGAAGGCCGCGGCCTTGGGGTCGTGTGTCACCATGATGACGGTCTTGCCGGCGTCGCGGCTCAGGGCCTGGAGAATGCCGAGGGCGTCGGCGGCGGACTTGGAATCGAGATTGCCGGTGGGTTCGTCCGCCACGATCAACGCCGGGTCCGTGACGAGAGCACGGGCAATGGCGACCCGTTGCTGTTGGCCGCCGGACATCTGGTCGGGGCGGTGATGTCCTCGGTTGCCAAGCCCGACGAGGTCCATCGCGGTCTGGACCTGCTCACGGCGCTGCCGCCTGTTCAAGGCCGTGAGGAGCAACGGCAGTTCGACGTTTTCAAAGGCCGTGAGGACGGGGATGAGGTTGAAGCTCTGGAAGACGAAGCCGACGTTCTGGTTCCGCCAATCGGCCAGCTCGGATTCGTTGAGGTTGGCGACGTTGATTCCCTGGACGAGGACTTTGCCGGTCGTGGCGCGGTCGATGCCGGCGATGATGTGGAGAAGGGTGGATTTTCCCGAGCCGGATGGGCCCATCAGGACCACGAATTCTCCACGCGCGATATCCAGCGAAACGTTGTCGAGGGCGGTGACATTGATGTCCCCCTGACGATAGATCTTGGACAGTTCCCGGATTTCAACGATGGACTCCTGCGGCATTGGGGATGACCAATACGGGAGTGCTCTTCCCGTGGCAACGGCCACAAAGGCGAAAGTTTTCCATGGCTGTGCGTTGGGTGGTGGCCCTTTAATCCCTGCCCATGACTAAGCGCCGCGCGCATTTGAAGCGTGAGACGAAGGAAACCCGGATTGAGATCCGGTTGGACATCGATGGAACCGGCAAATCGTCGATCCGGACCGGTGTGCCGTTTTTCGACCACATGCTGACCCTGTTCGCCAAGCATGCGACCATTGACCTGAATGTGAAATGCAGGGGCGATCTGGAAGTGGACGCCCATCACACGGTCGAAGACTGCGGAATCTCGTTGGGCCAGGCGTTTGTGGCGGCTTTGGGAGATAAGAAGGGCATCCGGCGTTACGGTGCTGGTTTCGATCCCAGGAATCCGTTTACAGGCGAAGCCTATGTCCCCATGGACGAGTGTCTGGCCCGCTGCGTGATCGACTTCAGCGGCCGGCCGTATCTGGTGTGGAGGGGGTTGAACAAGTTCGGGCAGCGTCGAGTCAGTGATGCCGATCGTGTTCAAGACATGTCATCCGCATTCCGGTTCGGGCTCGCGCGCGAGTTTTTCCAGGGTTTCACCAATGAGGCCCGGTGCAACCTCCATTTGGAGCTGATCTACGGCGATGAACCGCACCATATCGTCGAGGCTTTGTTCAAGGCCTTCGCCCGGGCGGTGGACGCTGCCTGCCAACGCGATCCGCGGATTGCCGGGCAGATCCCAAGCACCAAAGGAAAGCTGTAACAAAGCTGAATAGGTAACTGGACTCTCCCGTCCATCCTGTGTCGAAAGAAAGCGATAAGCCGGTCCTCGATGATACGCCGCTGGTGAAGGCAGCCCAGAGGGGGGAAATGGCCCCTTTTGAAGAGCTGGTTTCACGGCACCGGGACAAGATCTATGCCCGGGCCTTCAGCATGGTGCGCAACGAGGAGGAGGCACTCGATCTTTCGCAGGACGCCTGGGTCAAGGCGTGGCAGCGGATCATCCAGTTCCAGGGTGATTCCAGCTTCGCCACATGGATGACGCGAATCGTCATCAACCTTTGCCTAGACCACCTGCGGAAACAGAAACGGATGCGTGCGGAGTCCATCGAGAATCTCGAGGAGGAATCCGGCGGCGTAGAGCGGCAGATGCCGGTTGTGACGATCAATCCAACCGCCGGCATGGAAAGAACCGAGCTGCGCAAACGCATCGATGAAGCGATGGAAAAGCTTTCGGTCGAACACAGGACAGTCTTGGTCATGCACGAATTTGAAGAGCTCGAATACAAGGAGATCGCCAAGCGGATGGGCTGTTCGATCGGGACGATCATGTCGCGACTTTTTTACGCCCGCCGCCGCATGGCGGTCCTGATGGCGGGTTGGAAACGGGAGAATTCCTAAATGAACCTGAAGCAACAACTGGAGATCCAGGCACTCGTCGACGGCGAACTCGCCGGAACCGACGTGGCCCGGGTGCGGGGGCTGGTCGATAAAGATCGGGATGCCCGCGAGCTGTTCGACGAGCTGAGTCTGGTCAAAGACGCTCTCATCGATGGCGAACCTGCCTTGGCGATGCCAGAACCGCCCGACTTCTATTTCAGCCAGATCCGCCGTCGTATTGAGGCGGAAGAACGGACTGCGTCCCCGACCGGGGCATCCGGCAGCCGGACCTTGTGGGCTTGGCTTCGGGGGCACTTGGGCACCGTTGCTGGCACCGCCGCCGTGGTCGCGGCCATCGGCTTGTTTGCTCCGGCCTACTTGCGGCCGTATGTCCCCGGCGAGTTGACGGATTCCGAGGGCGAAATGAGCGCCATGACCTACCGGTCCGAAAAGGACAACCTTACGATCGTCTACCTGTTCGATAGCTCCCCTGTGGCTGAAGACGAGCCCGTGTCCGAACCCCTCGACAAATGACATCCGCGATTTACCGACGGTTGGCCGCATTGGCGCTGACTGGATTCATAATGGCGTTTTCGGCCGGAACCGCACTCGCTTCCGATCTGAAGCTCGAGGTTCGGTTGATCTGGGGGACAAACGACGAAAAGTCGCCCAACCCCGACCACAAGCCAGTCGACGCCAAGACCACCGGAATGTTGTCGAAGGCCTTCAAATGGAAGAAATATTTCCTAGTCAACTCCGAGAAGGTGGATGTAGCGAGCCGGGCAACCAAGAAGGTAAAGTTGTCGGAGCATTCGGAAGTCGAGATTCGCGAACTGGAGGGGGACAACATCGAAATCCACGTCTACGGAAAGGGGAAGCTTGTCCGAAAGATAAAGGAGCCGCTTTCCAAAGATGGAACCGTGGTGATCGCCGGTGAGGACAAGAATGACTGCGCCTGGTTCATCATCATCAAGAACCGCTGAGCGAGTCCTTAGAATTTGAAAAGCGAACGGGCCGGGAGAAATCCCGGCCCGTTTTCTTTTCGAACGGTCACAGATGACCGGCGCGGGATCGACCCGGCGCCGGCCGTTGTCGAATGGATCAGGAACCCACGCTCACGAGGTCGTCGTTGGTTGTGACATTGACGATCTTGAACTGCTCGGCGTGGAAAGCCGGATCCGCGCGGAAGGAGAGTTTGCCAAAGTATTTTTTCTCCATCGCGATGAGCAGCTTCTCGTCTTCCTTCCGGAGCCGCTCAAGGACCGTCGGATGAACCACGATCCGTAGTTGGAAATCCGATTCGTCGCGGGTGCGCTTCTTCAGGATTTCCGACAGCTTGCGCTGGATCTCGACGCTCATGGTGATCGAGCTCTTCACCTTGCCCTTACCCTTGCAATACGGGCAGTCGTCGTAGACGGACGACCGGACGCTCTCCGAGTGGCGCTGGCGGGTCATCTCCATCAGGCCAAGCGTCGAGATCGGCAGGATGTGGGTCTTGGCCTTGTCGCGCTTCATGCCGTCCTTCACGCGAAGGTAGACGCTTTGCTGGTCTCGGCGCTGCCTCATGTCGATGAAGTCGAGAACGATCAGGCCGCCGATGTTGCGAAGGCGCAACTGGCGGCAGATTTCCTCGGCCGCCTCCAGGTTGACCTGGTGGATGGTCTTGTCCTGGTCCTTCGCGCCCTTGTGGCGGCCGGTGTTCACGTCGATGGCGACGAGGGCTTCGGTCTCGTCGATGACGAGGTAGCCGCCGCCCTTGAGGTGGACCTGGCGTGAGAACGCGGTCTCAAGCTGCTTGGTGATTCCGAAACGGTCGAAGATCGGCTGGTTGTCGGTGTAGAGCTTGATCTTGCTGAGCGAGGGCGGGTCGATCTTGTTGATGACTTCGCGCATCCGCTCGAACGACTTCGGATCATCCACGACGATGCGTTCGGTGTCCTCGGTGAGGCAGTCGCGCACGGTGCGAACGATCAGATCCGGCTCCTGGAAGATGCAGGTGGCCATCGGCTGCGTCTTCATCCGTTCCTGAACGGCTTTCCATTCCTCGAGCAGGAACGCGAGGTCCATCTCGAAGTAACGCTTCTTCTGGCCTTCGCCGGCGGTCCGCATGATGACGCCCATGTTTTCGGGGATCTCCAATTCACGGAGGATTTTCTTTAGGCGCTGGCGTTCTTCGACGTTCTCGATCTTCCGGGAGATGCCGCTCTGGTCGGAGTTCGGGAGCAGGACGAGGTAACGTCCGGGCAGGACGAGGTTGCCGGTGACGCGGGGGCCTTTGGTGCCGATGGGACCCTTGGTCACCTGGACGATGATTTCGCTGCCGGCCGGGAAAAGGCGTGGCACGTCCTTCTGAGTGAAGTTGGTCGTGTCCTTCTTCTTGCCGTCCTTCGACTCGCGCTCGACGACCTCGACGTTGCTGTCGAAGTTGTTCGGCACGATGTCCCAGTAGTGGAGGAACGCGTTCTTCTCGAATCCGATGTCGACGAAGGCGGCCTTCAAGCCGTCCTCGAGGTTGCGGACCTTGCCCTTGAAGATGCCGCCGACGAGGCGCTCCTCGGTGGTGCGCTCGATCGTGAACTCCTCGAGCTTTCCGTCCTCGAGAACGCCGATGCGGACTTCGAGGGACTCGGCATTGATGATGACTTCCTTGTGGGTGCGCTTCTCCGGCGGAGCGATGATCTTTTGGACCTTCTTCACCAGCTTTTGGGCAACGGCACGGATGCCTTCGACCAGGCTCTGGGGTTTCGGATCGGCGACCGGCACTGGAACGAAGTCAGGATCTTTGTCCGCGTTGGACGGCTCCGGTGCGTCCTGGCCCTGCAGGGACTCCGACTCGGCCGCCACAATCGCCTCCTCTTCTTCGTCGCTGTGACCGTGACGGCCGACGGGTTCGCCGTCGGCATCGAGAAGGGTATGCCCACGTTGCTGGTCGGGAGCGATTGGAATGCGGGGCGCCGGTTCGCGGCGCGGACCGCGATCAACCTGGGGCCGGTCGTTTCCGCCACTGCGTTCCGGACCGTCTCCCCGGCTTCCGCCGCGCCGGCCACGGCCGCCACGTCGCCGACCACGGGGGCCGGCGTCGCGGTTGTCGCCGCCTTGCCGTTGTGCCTGCGGTGGGCGCTCTCCGCCTTCGGGTGCGGCTGCTGGAGTGTCCAGGCCAGTCTCCGGTTGCGGAGCATCGCCGCGCGGCTCCCGGTTGTCGCGGGGAGGCCGCTGCTGGCGGGGTGGGCGATTATCCCGGCGTGGCTGAATAGGAGCCGCACCTTCGGTGGAACCGTCCGAAACGGGTCCTTGTTCGGTTGATGCAGTGGGTTGGGGTGCGTCGCCCGAGGTCGATTGCGGAGGACGGTTCTGGCGATCACCGCGAGGTTGGCGGTCCCCGCGTTCACCACGATTGCCGCTGCGGTCACCGCCACGGCGGTTATCGCCACCACGGTCTCCGCGCGGAGGACGATCTCCACGTTGTCCACGATCGGCGCGTTCTGGCTGCGGTTGGGCGGTGTCTCCGCTGATCACGGGCTGGGGCGGACGCATGGCCAACCTCGCCTCAATTGAGTCGGGTTCGCGGATGGGCCGGTTGCTTTGGCGCGGTTCGCGTTCTGCCTGGGGCGGGCGTGCCTCCGGCGCGGGAGACGGACTGGCCGGTTGTGGTGATTGTGATGCCGGTTGTCCAGATGGAGCGCCGGGGGTCGCGGAGACGGCCGGTGGCTTGTAGCCGCCTGCGGGGCGGAAGGACATGCTGCGTTTGCGGCCTGAGAAACTGTTGCTCATATCAATAAGCTCTTCGGTAGTAGTAGATGTTGAATAGGAGTCCCACGGCCAGCAGAGCGCAGAGGACGGACGAGCCGCCGTAGCTCAGCAGGGGCAGGGGGATCCCGGTGACCGGCATAAGCCGGATGTTCATGCCGATGTTGATGAAGACGTGGACGAAAAGCAGGGTGACCACACCGCTGGCCATGACGCGGCCGAGACGGTCGCGTGACTGGCCCGCCGTGCGGATCCCGCAGAAGAAAACCACCGTGTAAAGCGTCACCACGACGACGCTTCCGACAAACCCCTTCTCCTCGGCGATGACGGAGAAGATGAAGTCGTTGTGGGCCACGGCGCGAGGGAGGTAGCCGAGCGCGTATTGCGTGCCCTGCTTCCAACCCTTGCCCGTCAGCCCACCCGAGCCGACGGAGATCAGTGACTGTTCGACGTTGTAGGACTTGCTGTGCTGCAGTTCCCGCGCACGTCTGCGCTCCTCGGGCGTGGCGTCCTTCGGAGTGAAATCCCGGCCGAAATAGGTCAGCAGGCGGTGTCGTTGATATTCTTCCAGCTTCACCTGCCATTGAAGCGGGGCGAAGAGGATGTCCACCAGCAGCAGGATGACGAGGATCGCCACCCCGCCGACGAGGCGGGCAAGGAACTTCAACGGGACACCGGCCACGAACATCATGACCAGACCAACCGGGAAAAATGAAAGGGCGGAGCCTAGGTCTGGCTCCTTCAGGATGAGGACGAATGGCAGCGCCATCATGCCCAGCGCCTTGAAGAAGACCTTTGGTTGACGCAATTCCTCAACCGGGCGGCTGAGGAAATTGGCCATGAGCATGATGTAGGCGAGCTTGGCGAACTCCGACGGCTGGAGCGAGAACGGACCGAAGTCGATCCACCTTCGGGCGCCGAGCCGTGACACGCCGATGCCGGGAACCATCACTAGAACCAGAAGGATGATCGCGCCCCAGTAGGCGACGACGGACCAGCGGGCGAACGCGTGGTAGGGCAGGAAACAAACGCCGACAGCGGCCGCGATGCCGAGGGAATACCAGATGACCTGCTTCACGTGGAGCTGCTTGAAGAACGAGGCGTCGCGCATCACCGGATCCGCCAGTGTCGCGCTGTAGATGAAGGCGCCCCCGATCAGCATCAGGAGGACGACCGCCACCATCAGCGTCCAATCGACGCGCTGGTAACGTTCATTCAGATGGAGCGAGTTTGTCATCGTCAGTTGCCCGAGTAGAGCTTGGTCAGGTCCTGGCTCTTCTCCCGCTTGATGATCGCCTCGTAGATCTGTTTGGCGACGGGCGCACAAGTGCCGCCGCCGGAGCCGCCGCTCTCAACCATGACGATGACCGCGTATTTTGGGTTCTCAACCGGTGCGAACGAGGTGAACCAGGTGGTCTGGTCCTTCTGGCCCGCGCCCTTGATCTCCGCGGTGCCGGTTTTGCCGCCGATGTGGTAGCCATCGATCCGTGCGCGTTTGCCGGTGCCTTCGCCGTCCTCGTCGTTGCTGGTGCTCTCGACGTCGGCCTGCATGGCGCGGTGGATCAGCTTCACGTGTTCGGGCCGCAGGTTTGCGTCGGAGCGCAGGCGGGTCGGATAGTTCACGGCACCCGCGTCCAATCCGAGGTTGTCCGGCGACTGGGTTTTCATGACGAGCCGTGGCCAGAACACTTTCCCGCCGTTTGCCACCGCCGCCGTCACCATCGCCATCTGGATCGGCGTGACGGTGATCTCCTGGCCGATGCACATGTTCGCGGTGCTGCCGAGCGGCCATTTCTTCTCGTCCTCGCGCCCGGGGAAAATCCCGACGGCTTCCTGGCGCGGCATGATTTCGGTGCGTTCGCCCAGATGGAACCGCTCGCCCACTTCGATGATCTTCTTGAAGCCGGCCCGAAGCCCGTGATGGATGAAGTAGCTGTTGCTCGATTTGATGAAGGCTTTCTCGAAGTCGTAGAGCCCGGGCGCCGCCGTGTCGCCGATCAAGCGGTTGCCGACCGTGATCGCGCCGCGGCCCGCGCGTTTTGGATTGGGTTCAACGCGGAACTGTTCCGACGGGTTGAGTCCCGACTCAAGGCACGCGATGGACGTGAGGATCTTGAAGATCGAACCCGGGCTATAGAAGGCCTGTGTCGCCCGGTTGAATTGCGGTTTGAGGTGGGGATCGCTGATCCTCGCCCATTCATTGGAGCCGGCGCCGTTGACGTAGATCGAAGGATCGAACGTCGGAAGCGACGCCATCGCGAGGACGTCACCGTTGCGCACGTCGACCACGACGGCGGCCCCACGGACATTGGGCATGGCAGAAGCGAGCGCACGTTCCGTCGCGATCTGAAGTTGAAGATCGAGTGTGAGGAAGACGTTGTCGCCGGGCTCGGAAGGGCTGATGAGATCCTCGCGCTGCCGATAACCGAGGTTGTTTACGAGGAGCGATTTTACACCCGGTCGGCCACGCAATTCGTCGTCGAAGGCGGACTCGATCCCTGTGGCGCCCGTGTAGTCCGGAAGCACGTAGCGGTAGTTGATGTCCTCCGAATCGAAGTTGTCCATGCGCCGGACGAAGCCCAGGAGATGGGCCGCAGCGACGCCTTGGGGATAGGCCCGAACGGGCTGGACCTCGAGTTCGACTCCCGGGAACTCGGCCGCGAGTTCGACAAACCGGGCCACCTTTTCCGGTTCAAGATTCTTGATGAGCGGGAAAGGCACGAAAAGGCTGCTGCTGTAGTGGCGCTGAAAGCCTGCCTGGTCCAACTGCCTTGGTTGTTTCAGGAAAGTGCTGACTTGGAGAAGCAGGTTGCTGGCGACGCCGTAGCGCGCCTGGGCTTGCAGCATTTGGCGGGTTTTCAACGGCAACTTGGGCCGGGCGGGTTCCTTGCTTCCGAACAGGCCGAAGAAACGGGAACCGGTCTGATTGGTGCCAGGCGGAAGCGGGTTGTTCGCCAAATAGGTTGGAAGAACCCGGTTGGTGTATTCGAACAGGAAGTAGGGCGGCAGTTCCTCGAGGTAGAGGTTGATGTCGTAGCGCGGCCCGTTCTCGGCCAAGACGAGTCCGTTCCGGTCGAAGATTTTTCCGCGAACACCGGGCACTCGGACCGAACGGAAAGATTGATTGCGGAGATCTGTTTCGTGCTTCCGGGACGACACGACTTGGACGTTCCACAGGCCGGCCATCAGCAAGAGCATGCCGGCGAGCAGAACCATCGCGAGAGTCCGCAGCGAGCGATCGTCTTTCCTGAGCTGGTCGAAGATCAGCATGCGCGTCAGGTCCTCCCCCGTTTGATCTCGCGGTCCTGACGGAAGGAGGACACCGGAGCGGGCTGATAGGTGAGAGCGCGATCGATGCGATCGAGCACGAAGAAAACCAAGGGAGTCAGCGCGCCGGTTCCGACGGAGGAGACGGCTCCCTGCCAGAGTGTCGCCCAACCGATGACCGGTTCCAGGTGGACTGAGAGCAGAATTCCTAGCGACACGAAGAACAACATCGCGGCGGCGCCGGCACCGAGCATGAACTGGGCGTAGGGCAGGTCGCGGAGGAGCATCGAGTCGAAATGCCGCATCAGCACTCCGGCCAGGATCAATGGGATCGCCGAGACGCCGAGCGGGTTCGCCGAAAGGGAATCGAGCCAGAGTCCGCCGATGGCTGCGGTCAGCGTGAGCATCCCCAATCCGGAGCGAAGCGCGGCATAGACGACTATCGCAGGGAGCAGATGGATCCGCACGGCGAGAAGGCGCTCCGGGAGGTTCAGCTGGGTCTCGGCGAAGACCGCGAGCAAAGCCGCGACTAGTATGAGGATTGGGCGCGCGAAGTTCATTCGAGGATCACCCAGACCTGCTCCAACTTCCCAAGGTCCGCGGCCAGTTTTACGCGCGCCTCGATCGAGAGTCCGTAGCCGACAGTCCGTGAGTCGACAACACGGCCGACGACGATACCCTTGGGAAACACTCCGCCGTCGCCGCTCGTGATCACAGCCTGGCCGGCCTTGAGCTGGCTACTGCGGGAAAGGAATCCGAGGTCGATGAACTCGCTTCCCGGGGAACCGCTGCTGCCGGCCATGATGATGCCGTGGTCACGGGTTTCCTGGATCAAGGCCGAGACCCGAAGCGTTGGGTCACCGAGCAGAAGGACGGTCGAACGGCTGTCTCCGCACGAGGAGATTTTCCCGACCAGCCCATCGGTCGAGATGACCGCGAGATTGGGGCGCATGCCCTGGGAGGTTCCGAGGTCGATCTGGAGGGAGCGCCACCAGTTCGCGGGATCGCGCGACATGACCCGGGCGGCACGGGTCTTCCAAGGAAGCTGGCGCTGCCAGCCCACCAATTGACGGAGGCGTTCGTTCTCGCGGAACACTTCGGCGGTCTGCTGGGTCGCCACGCGGAGTCCGTTGACCTCCTCGCGGAGCTTCTCGTTTTGGGCCAGGACTTCGGACTTGGGCAGCAGCGCATTTCCCGTCGCATCGGTCAATCGATTGGCGGAACCGGTGAGGCCGAAGAGTGGGAGAAAAACTGAACTTACGGCCAGTTTGAGACGTGACGAAACATCGCCCGGGAGCTTCAACAGCACCAGCATCAGCGCGATCACCGCAGCGATCGCAATGTATTGCGTCCTTCTAGACATCTCGCCCCGACTGGCCGCGACCTGCGGTTGTTGCCGTGGTCCTGTTTTTGGGCCGGCATGGATGGAGGCGAACGGGAGGGGAGCTTACTTGTAGGAAGTGACCCGCTGAAGAATTGACATCTCGTTGAGCACGCGGCCGGTTCCTTCGGCCACGGCGCACAGCGGATCGTCCGCGATGTGCACCGGCAGGCCGGTTTCTTCGGCCACAAGCCGGTCGATCCCGCGCAGGAGCGCTCCGCCGCCGGCCATGACGATGCCTCGGTCGACGAGGTCGGCGGCAAGTTCCGGAGGGCAGCGCTCGAGTGTGAGACGGACGGATTCCAGGATGCTGGAAAGAGGTTCTTTCAGGGCTTCGCGGATTTCCTCGGACCGGATTGTGATGGTCTTCGGAAGGCCGGATGCGAGGTCGCGGCCTTTGACTTCCATAGTAAGTTCCTGCTCCAGCGAGAAGGCCGATCCGATCCGGATCTTGATCTCCTCCGCCGTGCGTTCACCGATCATCAGGTTGTAGGCGCGCTTCATGTGCGCCACGATCGTTTCATCAAACTCGTCTCCACCCACGCGCACGCTGCGGCTGAACACGATTCCAGCCAGTGAGATGATCGCGATCTCGCAGGTGCCGCCACCGATGTCGACAATCATGTTGCCGGCCGGTTCGTGCACTGGGAGACCGACTCCAATGGCCGAGGCCATGGGTTGTTCGATCAGGTAGACTTCGCGCGCGCCTGCATGGGTAGCGGAATCCTTAACCGCCCTTTTCTCGACTTCGGTGATGCCCGAAGGCACCGCCACCACAACGCGGGGCGCGATCAACTTGCGGTGATGGACCCGTTGGATGAAGTGCCGCAGCATCGCCTCGGTAATCTCGAAGTCGGCGATTACGCCGTCCTTCATTGGCCTGATGGCCACGATGTTACCGGGAGTCCGGCCGATCATCCGCTTGGCTTCCTCACCGACGGCCAGGACGTTGGTGGTCCCGGCTTGGATCGCTACGACGGAGGGTTCGCGCAGCACGATGCCGCGGTCACGGACGTAAACGAGGGAGTTGGCTGTCCCGAGATCGATTCCGATATCGTTGGAAAATAGGCTTTTAAGGTGCGCCAGCATGAAACGTCGTTTCAACAGCAACTAAAGGCGCTGGCATGGGAAGGGTCAAGCGCCACGTTGACCCAATGGGCTTTGATATCGCAGAAGCGGTCGCGGACCCGAAGTGTTGGGCTGGTGGGACAGTCCGGATTGGCCATGAATTCACCGGCCAATTCAGCCCAGCGACCCTAGCCACCGGGAAATCATGCGATGCCTCTTGTCGGCTGTTTTTTATTTCATGGCCGGAGTTCTGGTGATCGCGGTGGGTCCGGAGATGGTCTCCATCTTCAACGGCAAGAACTGGAATGGTTGCGATCTCCGAGGGCAGGCCAACTTCCAGATCGTCGACGGAGTGATCGTCGGACTACCGGAAAAGGAGGCCACGGCTGGCTCTGCACCACGAAGACCTACGGAGACTTCATCCTTGAAGCGGATGTGCGCATCGCGACCGGCAATGCGGGCATCCAGATTCGCAGCCACATTGACGGGAAGGACACGATGGTCGGATATCAGATCGAGGTCGATCCGACTCCGCGTGCCTGGTCCGGCGGTCTCTACGAGCAAGGCAGGCGCGGTTGGCTCCAGAATTTGACGAACAATCCTGCTGCCCGGGCGGCGTTCAAGACGGGCGAGTGGAACCATTATCGGATCGAAACGCGCGGCGACCGGATTCGCAGTTGGGTGAACGGGGTCGCGGCGACGGACTACCTCGACGCGATGGATCTGGACGGTGTCATCGCGCTCCAGGTCCACGCGGGCCAAAACGTGAAGGTGGAGTATCGCAACATCCGCCTCGCCGATCTTGGTCGCACCATGTGGAAACCGCTTTGGGACGAAGCCTCGTTCCAGGGATGGCGTGCGATAGGGAAGGGACAATGGACGATCGTTGATGGCGCGATCCACGGAGCGAACGCGGCATCGGAGAAGGAATTCGGCCACCTCGTTTCGAATCGGGCCTACAAGGATTTCGTGGTCCGCTTGAAATACAAGGCAGTCGCAGGCAACTCCGGCCTCTACTTTCGGATCGCCGAGAAGGGGTTCAGCGGTGTCACGGGGTTTCAGGCGGAGATCGATCCGGCAAACGACGTCGGCGGCCTCTATGAAACGAACGGAAGATCATGGGTGTCGCAGCCGAAGCTGGCCGAAGTGAAAAAGTGGTTTCGGCCGAACCAGTGGAACTCGATGACGGTCCACGCGCACGGGGGTCGGATCAAAGTCGATGTGAACGGCCTCCAAACGGCGGAGTTGATGAACGACCCCGGCCGGACTGAAGGTCCGCTCGCGCTCCAAGTCCACGGCGGGCAGGACGTCGACGTGTGGTTCAAGGACATCGAGATCCTCGACGACGCCAAATAGCCCACCGAGGGACTGGTTCGGAAGGGGCTTGGCACGATCGGGGTGACGTGGGAGAAAAAGTAACTAATCGGCTTGGAAATTTATGAAAACCTATGCCTCCCCGCTCCGCGCCTGCCTGTCATTCCTCGCCGCGCTGGCGGTGTCCGTCACCGCGTTCGCCCAGCCTACCCTCGTCTCCACCTCCCCGACGACCGGAGCCACGGGCGTGGCCACGAACATTGCAGTGGTCTTCCAGTTCAGCGAGCGGATGAACGTGACGCCGCCGGAGGCCGGCCTCACATGGGTCGCCTTGATCGGTGGGACCATGTTCCAGTCGATCGACGCAAAGATGACTTATCAGTGGAGTGTTGACGGGAAAAGTTTCACGGCCCGGTGCACCGGCGGTTTTCCATCGGGAGTCCTGATCGCGTGGGACATGACCGCCTTCGATTTCACCCGCTTTATCGACGATTCCGAACTCACCCAGGACTACAGCGGCGGATTCAACACGGCAGCCGCATCGGGCGGCGGAGGCGGAGGAGCGGGCACCGGTGATGCCAGGTTGAGCGTCGTGGTGCAGGCAAACTACTCGCAGTTGTCAGCGGCTGCGCCTGTCCTCGTGCCCACAAATTCCTACCAATTCTCGGCCGACGTCGAGCTTCCCCCGACACGGAACGCGACGACTGCCACAGTCACCCCGCCCGGCAAACCCGTCCTCAACCTGTTTGGAACGCCGCCCAGCAGTCCGACCAATTTCGTGACGTTTGCGTTCTCCAACTCTCTTGCCCAGTTGCAGGCGAGTTTCCCGGTGGGCACCTACCAGTTCAGCATCCAGGGACCCTCCTCCAATCAGCTGGCGTCCGTGACATTGCCCGCGGGATCCACGCCGTCCGCGCCGTCCATCGTGAACTACGCCCTCGCGCAGACCGTTGATCCGGCCCTGCCATTCACGCTCCAGCTGGATGCCGGCGGGATCGCCACGAACTTTGTCTTCATCCAGGTCGAGGATGCGTTGACCAGCCAGACCGTCTACGAATCTCCGGATTTAGGCTCGCCGGGTGCGCTGACCGGTGTGTCGAACCAGGTCCTGTTTGCCGCAGGGACTTTTCAGCTGGGGCATAGTTACGACGTGCATCTAGAGCGCTATGTGGTCTTCAGCAACAGCGTCAGCGGGGCCCTGTCTTTGGCGGGCTACGGTTCCGCGACTCAATCGAAGCTGGGCACGATCGGCGGCGCGATGTCCCACATCGTCCGCATCGGCAATCCCACACGGTTGGGCAACTCGTTCAGCGTCGTCGTCAGCCTTGGGACGAACGCGACCTACCGCTTCGAGCGGACGATCGATCTCACGAACTGGACCAGCATTCAGACCCTCGTTCCCACCTCGACGAACATCCAGGCGGTCGTGGACCTCTCACCGCCCAACGGTTCTGCGTTCTACCGGTTCCGCCGCGAGTGATCGCGGAGTTTCCTGATGAGCGACGAAGGGCCGGACGGCTTGAAGCCGTCCGGCCCTTTTCGATTTCAGATCGGCTGCGGCTCAGACAGCTTTCTCCAGCGCCTTCACCATGCCTTCGATGTTGTGCGGTTTGGCCTCCACGTCCGGCTTCAAGCCAAGCGCTGTGATCGCCTTGCTCGTCTCGGGTCCGATGGAGAGAAGCTTCAACCCGGGGAACTTCTTCTTCAGTTCGGGCAGGTTGAAGCGCGCGTGGAAATTCTCGACGGTGGAACTGCTGGTGAAGGTCACCCAGTCCGCGCCCTCCTCGACCAGCTTCGCGGCGGCGCCGTTCACGTCGTCGGTCTCCGGCACGGTGCGATAACACGCGACGTCGTCGACGATCCCGCCAAGATCCTCCAGCTGTTTCGGCAGCTCGGGGCTCGCGACTTCGGCCCGGAGGATGAGGATCCGGAGATTCTCCACGTCGTCCTTTTTTGAAATGGCTTCAGCGACCTTCTTGGCGACGTATTCCTCCGGCATCGCGTCCACGCGGAGGTGAAGTTCCTTCAGCTTTGCCGCCGTGGCCGGACCGACCGCCGCGATCCGGCAGATGCCCAGCGCCCGGACGTCGTCGTTGGCCTTGAAGAAATAGTCGAAGAACGAGGTGACGCCGTTCGGGCTCGTGAAGACCAGCCAGTCATAGCTGCCGATGCCGGCCATCGCCTCGACCAGCGCAATCCGTTCCTCGGGGACCGTGATCCTGATCGTCGGAATCTCCAGCACCTGCGCACCGCGTTCGGTCAGTTGATTCGAAAGCTGGCTGGCCTGTTCGCGGGTGCGGGTGACGACGATGCGTTGGCCGAAGAGCGAACGTTTTTCGAACCAGTTGAGCTTCTTCCGGAGCGAAACCACGCCGCCAATGATCGTGACCGCCGGGGCGGTGAACCCCGTCTTCTCCACCACGTCGGCGATGGTCGCGAGCGTGCCCTCGATGGTCTTCTGCCGGCCGGTCGTGCCCCAACGGACCATGGCGACGGGCGTTTTGGCCGGCAGGCCGTTCTCGACGAACTTGGCCGCGATCTGCCGGATGCGTTCGACGCCCATCAGGACGATCTTGGTGCCCGGAGTCTTCGCCAGCGCCGCCCAGTCGATGGCGGATTCCTCCTTGGTCGGATCTTCGTGGCCGGTGATGACCGTATAGGATGAGCAGAAGTCGCGATGCGTGACCGGGATTCCGGCGTAGTTCGGCGCGGCGAACGTCGACGAGATGCCGGGCACCACCTCGAAGTCGATGCCAGCATCATGGATCTCTTCCGCCTCCTCACCGCCGCGACCGAAGATGTAGGGATCGCCGCCCTTGAGCCGCACGACGACCTTGCCTTCTTTGGCCTTCTTCACGAGGAGCTGGTTCATCTCCTCCTGCGGGATGGCGTGATCCTTGGCTCGTTTGCCGCCGTAGATGATTTCGGCGGTCTTGGGAGCCAGGCGCAGGAGGTCGGGATTGACCAGCGCGTCATAGACGAGCACGTCGGCACGGGCGATAAGCTCGGCGCCTCGGACGGTCAACAATCCGGCGTCGCCGGGCCCGGCGCCCACGAGGTAAACAATGCCTTTCGATTTCAAGATTCGGGGAGGTTAAAGAAGCGGCCGCAAAGTCCAAAACCCAAATGTGGAAGATGCAGAGACTTGAATGGCGGAAGAGCAGGGGGCCTCCGCGCTTTTGCGGATCAGCGCCCTTTCAACGTGGCCGCAAGGGATTCGCCGAGTTGCAGCGGAGCGGTGGGTAGTCCGCTAAGTTCCCCGAATTGCGCCGGACCGTTCTGGAAACTCACCGCCTTGAGCACAAGCCGATGGCCGAGAATCTCCGCATGGGCGCCAACAGGGCTCTGGCATCCACCGCCGAGAGCCCGGAGAAACGCGCGTTCGGCCAGGACGGCGCGGAGCGTGTTGCCGTGATTCAGCTTGTTGCAGATCTCGACTCCAGCGGCGTCGTCCTCGCGGACCTCCAGACCGATGGCGGCCTGGCCGACGCAGGGAATCATGTCGGTGACATCCACCGGCGATGCGAGCACGCCGTCGGGCAGTGCGAAATCGGGAACGCCGGCGGGCTTGTGCGGACCAAAGCGAAGGGAGCCATCGCGCCAGATGATCAGGCCGAGGCGCGCCAGTCCGGCAGCCGCCAGAATTGTGGCGTCGAATTCGGTGCTGTCGGCGAGCTTCTGGATCCGGGTTGGAACATTGCCGCGGATAAGGACGGTGTTGATGTCCTGGCGGAGCGCCTTGATCTGGGCTGCGCGCCTCGTGCTGCTCGTCGCGATTGTCGCGCCTTCGGGCAGCCCCCGGATGCTGAGGTTCGCCTTGAAGCCACGCGCCTTCGCCTGGCCGGGTGCCCAGTCGTCGGAACTCGCGGCGGCCTCTTTCGTGGCGACGGCTTTGGCGTCGCGGTAGATCAGGACGTCACGGGGATCGGCCCGCTTGAGGACGGCGCCGAGTGCGAGCTTCGCCGGAAGTTCCGTGGGAAGATCCTTCAAGCTGTGGACTGCGATGGACGCTTCGCCTGCCAGCAGGGCATCCTCGATTTCCTTCGTGAAAAGTCCCTTGGGCAGGGACTGGTCCGGGTTCGCCAGCGAGGCGGTCTGCAGTTTGTCGCCGGTCGTCTTGATGATCTTCAGCTCGAACTGCTTTCTTGGAAAAGCGTCGCGGCACAGCTTGAGCACCGTGTTGGCCTGGGCGAGCGCCAGCGCGGAGCCGCGTGTGGCGATGAAGATGGTTTCAGGTTTCAAACTTGGAATGGAGTTACGCGCCGGCCGTCTTCGGGGCGGGATGGAATCCTGCGCCGCGACGTTGGCCGATGAGTTCGGCGGCCTTCTCGTTGATGATCTTTTCGCACGCGGTGATCTCCTCCCGGCGTTGTTGGAGGTAGCTCTCGGCGATGGCCTGGAGATCGTCGACGTTGTAGAGGTAGATGTTCTCCAGGAAATTCACCTCAGGCTCGATGTCGCGGGGCACGGCGAGGTCGATCAGGAGCAGCGGACGCTGGTGACGCGCCCTCATCAGCGGCTCCAGCTTCGTGCGGTCGAGGATGTAGTGTGGCGCGGCCGTGGAGCTGACGACGATGTCGACCTTGTCGAACACCGAGGCCCATTGGTCGAAGTGGATGGCCTGTCCGCCGAGTTCCTTCGCGAGCGTTTCGGCGCGGTCGTAGGATCGGTTCGAGACGAGGATGCTCTTGGCTCCGCGGCTGAGCAGCGCGCGGGCGGCCTTCTCCGAAGTGTCGCCGGCGCCGAGCACCATCACGTGCCGATCATTGAGGCTGCCGAAGATTTTCTCGGCGAGTTCCACGCCCACGGACGCGACCGAGATGCTGCCGCGTTGGATGTTGGTTTCGGAACGGACCAGCTTCGCGACGTTGAAGGCCTTCTGGAACGCCTTGTTCAACCAGCCTCCGGTGAGCTTGTGCTGGAGGGCCAGTTCGTAGGCCTTCTTGAGCTGCCCGAGAATCTCGGTCTCGCCCAGCACCATCGAGTCGAGTCCGCAGGCGACCTTGAAGAGATGCTGGAGACTGTCGGGTTCGCCGAGGCGGTAGAGTTCCTTGCCGATGGGTTCGGAGTATCCGCGGTTTGCCACGAGGAATTCCTCGATACGC
Organism: Verrucomicrobiota bacterium; assembly: GCA_043775315.1. Lineage (GTDB taxonomy): Bacteria > Verrucomicrobiota > Verrucomicrobiia > Limisphaerales > CANJSG01 > CANJSG01. Next base: position 40,262 of record JAYVSO010000037.1, on the reverse strand, counting down.
AGGCAGGCTTCGGAATCAGGCAGATCGGTCGCGGCGTAGATCTCCACGCGGTTGCAGGTCGAGAGGATCACGCCTTCGCTGACCAGGCCCTTGTTCCTGAGCTGGTCCAGCACCTCGGGGATCTGGGTCTCGGCAAAGGCGAACTTTTCCCGGACCGGGACGGGCGCGCTGTGGTGGTTGAGACCGACGATGACGACGCTCACGGCTGGTGGATCGAGGAGCCGAGGTTGGAGCCCCAGAAGGTGAGCAGGATGATGGCGAACGTGGCGACGGCGCCCCAGGCAAAGCGGCGTCCCCGGAGCATGGAACGCATCTGGAGAACGAGCAGCACGAGGTAGACGGCCCACAACGCGAGCGACCAGATGACCTTCAGGTCGCTGAAGAACGACTTGCCCGCCGGAAGCGGCACCCAGATCGCGCCGACGACGAGTCCAATGGTCAGCAGGATGAAGCCGGCCCACATGAGCTGCGCCGTGACGCGCTCCAGCTTCCCGAGAGGCGGCAGGATCGAAAGCATCGCCCGGAGCTTGTTCTGTTTCAGGTCGCGGTCCTGCGTCAGGAACATGGCCCCGGAGATCGAGGCGATGCCGAAGGCTCCGTAGGCCAGAATGATCGAAGCGGCGTGCAGACTGGTCGGGCCGTTCGAGAAGTCGGGTGCGTTGCCGTGCTTCACGTCGAGCGACGGCATCAGGGCGAACACGCCGAGGCAGAACAGCACGGGAGAGGCGAACGCTCCGACAAATCGCAGTTTGGGCGTCAGTCCCATGACGACGGCGGTGCCCGAGATCGACCAGTTCAGGAAGACCATCGCCTCGTAGAGATTGTTCACGGGGCAGCGGTCGAGATGGATGCCGCGTTTGAAGAGCGCGACGCCGTTGAGGAGGAACCCGACGACAAGGATTCCGAAGTTCACCCAGTTGTCCCGCTGGAAGCCTTTTCGCCAGAGGAAGACCGAATACAGCATGCTCACGCCGTAGCAGATCACGGCGAGCGCGAAGACATGTCGGTCCTGAAACATCGTCCGACGAGGTTAATGGAGACCGCCTTCACGGCAAGAGGGCAAAGTGGCTCTGCTGCATCACTACTTGCCCGCCCAAGGTGGACCCCAGCACCATCTCGGACGTGACATCAAAGTCTCGTCGATCCTCAGCCGTTTCACCCTTCCGCAGGTTCTGGGCGCTTGATCCCGAGGTGACGTTTCTCAACCACGGTTCCTTTGGGGCGTGCCCCAAGCCGATCCTCAAGCTTCAGGCCGAGCTGCGTCGTGAGATGGAGGCGGAGCCGGTGCAGTTTCTCTGGCGGCGATTCGAGGAACGTCTGGAACCGTCACGCCGCGTTCTCGCGAAGTTTCTCGGCGCCCGGTCGAAGGATGTCGTCTTCACAACGAACGCCACTACCGGAGTCAACGCCGTCGTCCGTTCGCTGAAGTTCAAAGCCGGCGATGAACTGCTGACGACGAGTCTCGACTACAACGCCTGCCGCAATGTGCTCAACGAAACGGCCGCTCGCTTGGGTGCCAAAGTCGTGGTCGCGCCGGTGCCGTTTCCGGTGCGAACGGAGGACCAGATTGTCGAAACCGTGTTGAAGGCCGTCTCGAAGAAGACGCGGCTGGCATTGATCGATCACGTGACCAGCGATACCGGGATGATCCTGCCGGTGGAGCGGTTGGTTCGCGAACTTGAAGCACGCGGGGTTGATACGCTGATCGATGGGGCCCACGCGCCGGGGATGGTTGCCCTGAACCTGTCCCGCCTTCGGTCCGCCTACTACACGGGCAACCTGCACAAGTGGGTCTGTGCTCCGCGGGGCGCGGCGTTTCTGTGGGTGCGCGAAGACTTGCAGGCGGTCATCCAGCCGCCGGTGATCAGCCACGGCAACAACCGCAGACGGCCCGGGTTCACGGAGTTCCAGGACCGGTTCGACTGGTGCGGCACGTTCGATCCGACGGCGTGGTTCTGCGCAGGGGAAGCGATCCGTTGGATGGGCTCGGTGCTGACGGGTGGTTGGAGCGAAGTGCGGCGCAGGAACCACTCGCTGGTCGTCGAAGCGCGACGGCTTTTGTGCCAGCGGCTCGATGTGGCTGCGCCGTGTCCGGAATCGATGCTGGGCTCGATGGCCACGCTGCCATTGCCGGAGCGGCTCCAGAATCGGCCGCGCGGCAAGAGCAGGATCGAGGAGGATCAGCAACGGCTCTTCAACGAGTTCGGGATCGAGGTTCCCTTCAACCGCATCGGCCAGCCTGCCGTGCGGCACTTCCGCATTTCAGCCCAGCTCTACAACTCGATCGCCGACTACGACGCTTTGGCGGACGCCATCGACAAACTCACGGCTTCAGACGCCGCAAAATGAGCCGCCACTGGTCCGCTTGGCGCTCGGGCGGACCGTCGGTCCAGATCACCGCCTGCGCTCGCGCCATCTTTTCGGCCAACGGGAGTTGGGACTTCAGGCGTTGATCGATCTCGGCGTCATTGAGGCCGCGGGACTCGAGTCGGCGACGCTGGATCGAAGGAGAACAGGCAACACAGGCGATGAAATCGAAATCAGACTGCCAGTCGACTTCGAAGAGCAGGGGAACCAGCACCGCGCACGGGCCCGACCTGGAACTCATCCATGAGGCTGTTTGGGCCCGGATCAAGGGATGCAGGATGGATTCCAGATCGCGGCGGGCTGTTTCGTCCGCGAACGCAATCCGACCAAGCTCAGCGCGGTTGATTCCTTCGGGACCAACCACTGTCGGGCCGAAACGAGCGGCGATCCGGCGCTGAACCTCGGAGTCGGACTGGAGAAGCGAGTGGGCCACGAGATCCGTGTCGAGCACCTCGATGCCCAGCGACTGCACGACGGATCCGGTCATGGACTTGCCGCAGCCGATCCCGCCGGTGATTGCGATCTTGAGTGGAGAGTCCATGGGCGTTCAGTCCTTCGTGGCGGCCAGGAGGCGTTTTTCTTCACTCTTCATCGCGCGGTAGTCGGCGTCGGTTTGGTCGGTCATGCCGTGCAGATGGAGAAGTGCGTGGATGCCGTAGCGCAGGACTTCCTGGTGCCAGGTCGTCTTGAAACGGCGCGCCTGTTTGACCGCGTCGTCCACACAGATGAAGGCCTCTCCCGACACGGACACACCCGGATTGTCGGCGGTGTGGTCGAAGGTGATGACATCGGTGGAGCCTTTGTGGCGGAGGAACTCCCAGTTCACTTTGGCCATCTCATTGGAGTCGACAAAGTGGAAGCACACTTCCCAAGAACCGTCCGGCCAAAGGCTCTTGAGAGTGCGGCTGAGTCTCGTGCGGAGAGCACGCCGATCGAGCTTCCGCGTCCGCTGGCGGTCCTCGATGATAATTCTGCGGAGGTTCGGGGTCATTCGCCGACGGAGCGGGCTTTGCCACGGTGCAGCTCGTAGGCGGTGATGATACGCTGCACGAGCGGATGACGGACGACGTCTTTGGCCGTGAATTCGACCAGCGAGATGCCTTCGACCTTGTGGAGCGCGCGCTGGGCCTCGACCAGGCCGGACTGGCGATTGTGCGGAAGATCGATCTGCGTGGGATCACCGGTGATCACGGCCTTGGAGTTGAAGCCGAGGCGGGTGAGGAACATGAACATCTGCTCGGCGGTCGCGTTCTGCGCTTCGTCGAGGATGATGAAGGCGTGGTTCAAGGTGCGGCCGCGCATGTAGGCCAGCGGCGCGATCTCGATCACCGTCCGCTCCCGGTAGCGCTCGATCTCTTCGGCTGGAAGCATGTCTTGGAGAGCGTCGAGCAGCGGCCGCAGATAGGGATCGATCTTCTGGTAGAGGTCGCCCGGCAGGAAACCGAGGGCCTCTCCGGCTTCAACAGCCGGGCGGGTGAGGATGATCCGGGAAACCCGCTCTTCCTTCAGGGCGACCAACGCCATCGCGACCGCGAGGTAGGTCTTGCCGGTGCCGGCGGGGCCGATGCCGAAGGTGATGTCGTGGTTCCGGATCGCGTCCAGATAACGCTTCTGACCAAGCGTCTTTGGAACGAGGGTGGCCTTCTTGTTCGAGGTCTGGATGCGGTCGGCGTAGAGCGACTTGAGGGCGTCGACGCCTTCGCCCTTCACTACCGAGAGCGCCTGGGCGAATTCCCGGTTGCGGATGACGGCACCGCCTTTGACGGAGTCTTCCAGCTCATGAAGGAACTGTTTGGCCTGATCGACCAGGGCTTGTTCACCCTCAAGCTTGATCCATGCGTCACGGCTCGTGACCTTGACGTCGAGACCGGCCTCGAGTGCGGCGAGGTTCTTCGGGTCGTTGTTGTAGAGCTGCTGGGCAAAGCGGGCGTTCTCGAAATGGATCGTTTCTTCGGGCATGGCTAAAGGGAGTTCAGAGCGCGATGGCGGCACGCAGACGGGCCGCAACATCGGCAAGGGCTTCCGGCAGGACGTGGGTCGAACCTGTGACCGGCATGAAATTCGTGTCGCCGTTCCAGCGCGGGACGAGATGGAAGTGGAGGTGTTCGCGGATCCCGGCTCCCGCGACTTTGCCGAGGTTGAGCCCGACGTTGAACCCGTCGGGTTTCATCGTCTTGGTCAAAGCCTGCTTGCAACGACGGAGCAGGACCATGAGTTCCAGCAATTCATCCTCGGTCAGTTCATCGAGGTCCGCGACTTCGCGGTAGGGGAGGACGAGGATGTGGCCGCCGTTGTAGGGATACAGGTTGAGGACGGCGAAGGTGGACTTGGCCCGGGCGATGACGTAGTTGCCGACGTCGTCCGACGATTGCGCGATCCGTGTGAAGACCGAGCCATCCGGCTTCGGCTCCTTGGGAGAGAGAATGTAGTCGATGCGCCACGGCGCATGCAGCGAGTCCATGTGCGGACGCTATCGACCCGCGGGCGCAGTGTCAAAAGACCCGCTCAGGCCGCCTGGAGGACCTGCCCCTGATTCCTGAAGTAGTGGACCAGCGCCTTGACCGTGACCTCCATGAACAGGAAAGGCTTGCTGATGAAGTCGCTGCCGCCGCTGAGCGTTGAACGGGCACGGGAGGCGAAATCGGCATTGCTGGTCACGAAGATGACCGGAGTTTTCGAGTGTCCGGCGAGCGCGCGGATCTTGGTGCAAAGGTCGTAGCCGTTCAATTCGGGCATCTCGACGTCGAGAAACACGAGGTCGAAGGGATTCAGGTCGAGGAGAGTGAACGCCATCTGCGGATCGGCCAACTGGATCGCCTTGAGATCCGCCCGCGACAGCGCCTGGGTGACGGCCCGACGGGACATCGGCTCGTCATCCACCACGAGAATGGATGGGGAAAACACGGTGGATGATTCCAGGTGCCTGGCCTGTTCGAGGAGCATGGGCAGCATGTCCACCCCCTGGGCCATCGTGCGCACGCTCGATGAGTTGAGGTGGGCCGGGCTATCCGCCAATTCACGCGCGAAAGCCTCCATGGCTGAGGTCATGGTCGCAAACGGATGAAGTCCGACAAGGCCGGCTGTGTTGGCGAGGGTCTTTAAGCGGCGGGCCAGATCGAGCATGATCTGGGGCTTTGTTCCGAGCTCATCTGGCCGGCTTAGATTGGTCGTCGCCTGCCGGATGAAAGACACCTCCTTGGGCGAGTTCTCGAAGAACTGCTTGCGCAGAAGGGATTGAACCAACGCTTCGGAGTCGCCTCCCTCTCCCTGGAAATGCCTCGTGTTGAGCGAGAGCAGCTGGGTTCCCGGATCCGCGGCGGCGGGAGTGGCGGTGGTGCCGCCCGCTGGATGGCTGAAGGTCTTCGTGTTTCCGGAGGAAGGCCTGGAGGCGTCGAAGTGGGCGGTCAATCCGCTCGGAGGACCGGCCAGTTGGCCAGCCAGAATCCCGTTGATGACGTCGATGAACTGCCGGGGGGTGCAGTTGGTTTTAGTCAGGCACTTGGTGGCACCGGCTTTCCAAGCGTCCTGGATCATCGTGCTGAGGAATGAATTCGTGAAAACGATTACCGGGATGTCGGCTGTCGCGCTGTTTGCGCGGATCATCTTGATCAGCTCGATGCCGTTCAGCTTTGGCATCATCAGATCGGTGACGACTATATCCGGATTGAAGGTGCCGATCGCCTTCATTCCCTCCATCCCGTCCAGCGCGAGCTCGACCTCGAAGCCCTCCACGCGAAACTTGTTACAGTAGATGTTCGCGGTGACCTTGTCGTCTTCAATGATCAGAATTTTTTTCATCCCAGGTCCGTTCAAGTTTTGGTCGGAGCAGAGGCGCTCCAAGTGGTGAGATCGGATCAGCGCCTATTTTTCTTTAGGCAGTTCCGCATTGGCTTCACCCGCGCGGGGGTCTGCCGAGGACCGTTTGGATGACCTGCTGGAGCTGGTCATTCGTGAACGGCTTATGCAGACGTCCTGCGAAGCCGTATTCTTGGAAGTTGGCCATGACAGGGTCGTTGGAGTAGCCCGAGCAGACGATGATCGGGAGGTCGGGCTGAAGTCCCAGGAGGCGACGGGTGGTCTCGACTCCCCCGAGGCCGTTCGGGATCGTCAGGTCGAGAACCGCCAAACCGACGGGGTCTGATTCCTTTTTGCACTTGTTGAAACAAGCCAGCGCCTCCTCGCCATCCTGGGCGGCGATCGTGCGGAAGCCGGCCCGTTCCAGCAGGAGTGAGAGCAGTTCGCGGATGGTCGGTTCGTCGTCCATTATCAGCACGCGGACCGGCTCCCGGCCGTGGCCGGCCGGTCCGTAGATTGCCGGCCGCTGCTTGGCTTCTGAAGCAGGAAGGTAGACTTCCAACATGGTTCCACCTCCCGAGCTTTCCAACGTGATCAGTCCACCGTGCCTCCGGACGATTGAGTAGCAGATCGCGAGACCGAGGCCCCGCCCGCTGCCCTTGGTGGAAAAATAGGGATCGAAGATCTTGTGCTGGATCTCCGCCGGAACCCCCGGACCCTGGTCCGTAACCTGGATCATGACATAGCGGCCGGGAGCGAGCCTCTTCCGTGATCCGGCTTCGATTTGGATATTCTTACCGATGAGCGTGACCACCTCGCCGGGCGGGGATGCCTCGCGGGCGTTGAGGAGCAGGCTGTCGACGACTTGCGCGATCTGGACCTCATCGACGTCCGTCAGCCAAAGATCATCAGCGACGATCCGCTCCAGGTGGTCCGCCGGAAGTCCGATGCGTTCGGGTTGGATGGCGGAGAGGACCCGGTTGAGCGTGGTGATCGCCTTCACCGGTTCGCCACCTTTGGCGAAGGTGAGAAGTTGCCGCGCCAAGGAACCCGCGCGTTGCGTAGCGTCGAGGGCCTTGCCTAGAAAACTCTGGGCCGGGGCGTTCCCGGTTGCCTCGGCCTGCGCCAGAGAGATGTTGCCGATGATCGCGGTCAGGGCGTTGTTGAGTTCGTGGGCGATACCTCCGGCAAGCAGGCCGATCGATTCCAGTTTGCTCGTGCGGAGCCGTTCCTCGATCTGGTGCTTGCGGTTTGTGATGTCGCGAACGAACGCAAAGATCCGCGGATCGTCCTGGCTGAGGCGGGTGACGGAAATGTCGAGATCGATGATCCGTCCGTCACGGGTGCGATGGCGGCCTTCGAGCTCGGATCCGGCATTGGACGCGATTGTTTTGAGGATGCTGAGGGTCTGCGAGTCCGACAGTTCCAGCATCGAGATGTTCTTCCCGATGAGTTCCTCTTTCCGGAAACCCACAAGCCGCGTGTAGGCGGGATTGACGTCCACGATGTCGCCGTTTCCCGTCATCAGGATGAATCCGTCCTGTGCCGAATCTAGAATCCGGCGGTTGATCTGCTGCGCGTCACGCCGGTGTTGGACCTGGCGAAGGTGCTCTTCGGCCACGGTCAGCCGGATCTTCAGGGAATTCAGGTCCAGCGGCTTCGAAATATAGTCGTTCGCGCCGGCGGCCAGCACGGCACGCAGGTCCGAGGGCCCGCTGCTGCCGGTGGCGATGAGGATGAACGCGTCGTCGCCCCAAGGCTGGCTCCGGATCCACTGGCTGAAGAGCATCCCGTTCATGCCTGGAAGCTGCAGGTCCAGCACGACCAGGTTCGGGGTATTGTGCCGGCACCATTCAAGCGCCTGCTCCGCCTCGGTGAACGACGCGACCTCGTCGTAGCGTTGGGACAGCACGCGACCGAGGATGAGCCGTGATGTGGCATCATCCTCGACCAGCAGAACGCGGAGTTGCCGGTTCATTTGCATGCGTTGGCCTGGGACGGACGAATTCCTTCAACTTCCCGCCTCAGTTGATCGCTGACAATGTGGATCTCGCGGTCGAGGTGGCGGACTTCAACGGCAATCTGCTCCCATTCCGCGCCTGGTGCGATTTCAGAGATCTTCTGGCAGATGTTCGCGAGGCGCTCGGCGCCCAGGTTCAGCCCGGTTGCTTTCAGGGCATGGGCCGCGCAGCTGATCAGATCTGGACGTTTCTTGGCGACGGCCTCCGCAAGATCGTGGGAGTGGCGCTGCGCCTGATCCTGGAACATGCGTTCCAACTCGCCGACGAAGGCGCCGAAGTCCGGGCCTTCCGCCGTCCGCATGGCATCGAGCATCGAAGAATTGAGGATGGGGAGGGTTTCGCCCGGTTGCTCGGTCGAAGCGGATCCGGCCACGGTCTCGTTAATCGGGGCGGGTGCTTTCTTGAGGACGCCTTCCCGGAAATATGCCGCCACTTCGATGAATCCCTGTTCCACGGCCAGCATTGCGGCCTCCAGTCCGGCGAGGGAGCCGCGTTCGGCTTGGTGTTCGAGTTGGCGAAGTTCCTTGGTGAATGTGCCGACGCCAATGGAATTGCTGGCGCCACAGGCGGAATGAGCGATGCGGCGGACGATCTGGCAGTCGTTCTTGGCGAACGCCGCCCTGAGCTGTTCGACCTGTTCTTCCGTCTGGTCCAAATACATCAGGAGCAGTTCCTCGATGACCACGGCGTCGCCGTCGGCCATCTCATTGAGCCTGGCCATGTCGACACCTGCGGGCACCTTCAGGATCGACGCCGGGGCTTCGACGCCCGTGGGCGCAATGTTGCCTTCGGTCGCTGCGTTTGCGGCACCCCCGACGGGAGCTGAAGCGGCCGGGTTTGTGAGCACACGGTCGATCGTGGTGCGGAGTTCTTCAGGGAGGACCGGCTTTCCGAGGAAATCATCCATCCCGACCTCGACGCACTGCAGCCGGTGGCGGTCGCTGACGTTGGCGGTAAGGGCTATGATGGGGATACGGCGTCGGTCTCCAGTGCGCGCGGACTTTTCATGTAGGCGTATCTGGCGGGTTGCTTCGAAGCCGTCCATTACGGGCATCATGCAATCCATGAGGACGATGTCCCACTTCCCATGGACCACTGCATCCAGCGCCTCCTGACCGTTGGTGGCGGATTCCGACTCATAACCCAGGCGTTCAAGCTGACGGATGCCCACCTTGCGGTTGATGGGATTGTCGTCCACGAGCAGGACCCTGACTTTCTTCGTGGTTTCATGAACCGCAATCGACTTGCTGGGTGGGGCTTCGGGAACCACCGATTCGCGATGGGTCAGGACCGATTCGATGACCCTCCGGACTTCGGCGACACGCATCGGCCGAGTCAGCACTCCGTCGATTCCGCTCGTGCTCATCGTGGAGGAGGAAGGCGGCAGCGAAGCGTCCGTGACCATCACGATCCGGAGATTGGCGCCGTTGAACCGGCTCAGGATTCGCCGGGCCATGTCGAGATTGTCCGGGATTGTCCGGCGGTCCACCACGATCAGCATGGGGGATCCGGAGTTCGGACCCGTCGATGTGAGCGCCTCCTGCAACAGCGGCCAAAACGCGGGTTCTTCGACCTTCTCGCAATGACCGCACCAGTCGACGAGCTTCGAGTGCAGCAGGGAAACTGGGCGATTCCGGTCCTGGATGATCCACGTATGGGAACAAGGAAGCGGCTGGTTCTCCGGAGTCGAATCGTCGACCGGATGCAGCTCCGTCGGGATAGTGAAGCGGAACACGGCGCCACCGAGGCGTTGGGGGAAGATGGTGAGGGCGCCACCGAGATTGCTGACGATCGAGTGGGCAAGGGCCAGGCCGAACCCGCTGTCGCCATGGCGCTCGTCGACGCTCCGATGTCCCGGCAGGAAATAATCCGCCTGCGCGGTCTCCGACACCGGCCGGCCGTTGTCCCGGACCTCGATTTCGAGGATTGGTTGCCCTGAGGAAGGATTCTCGCACCCGATGGTGACCACCACTTGTCCGTCGCGGGTGAAGTCGACGGAATGGTTCACCAACTTCAGGAGAGCCGCATTGAGGAGGCTTTCCTCGGCGCGGATCTTGAACCGTGAGGGAAGTGTCACCCGGCCGCGAAGGGCCGTGCCGCCCCTGTGAGCCCGTTCTTCGACCGTCTCAACGACCTCGTCGACCAGGTCATGGATGCTGAAAGTGCTTTGCCAACCCTGGGGCGATTCGGAATGCAGCGACGCGAAGGTTTCCGCATCGGCGATGAGGGACTGGATCTCGCCGGCGTGCATGGCCAGCTGTTCGATATGGCCTCGCTGGGCTTGGCCAAGCGACGACTCCGCGAGCTTCCCGAGGAGCTTCGGCAGCGAGTTCACCGGATCCCGCAGGCTTTGAGCGAGCGAGTGCACGAGTGCGTCAGGGCCCGTCCTGGGACCCGACACCATTCCAATTGGCTCAGACATGATCAGTTGCAGTGGTTCCGGCAGCGTTCCGGCCGTCCATGGTCGGAAGTTTGACATTGCCTGCGCAGAGCACTTACTAGGGATTCGGAATCTGGTGCGGTTAGTTAAGTTTTTTATGCCCAAAGTTACCGTGATGCCGGCCAACGTGTCGGCGGAAGTGCCCGAAGGTGAACTCCTCATCGAGGCCGGCGAAAAGGCCGGCGTCGAGATGGAGGCAGGCTGTTTCAACTGCGAATGCGGCACCTGTGCGGCGGAGATCGTCAGCGGCATGGAGAACCTCGAACCGCCGACCGATGCCGAGCTCGACGTGCTCGACCAATGGAGCAAGGACCCGTCGAAATACCGCCTGACCTGCTGCGTCCGCATCAAGTCGGGCGACGTGGTCATCAAGGCCGGCCACTGAGCGGCTGGAAGAATTCGTTGCCTCGCACCAAGTCGAGAGCCACGCTTTGCCCATGCTTCCGACCGCAGTGAGCAATGATCCTTTGGCCGGGGTCGCGGAGTTCCGCGACCAGTTCATCCGTGCCTACGGTTTCATGCTGCATGCCCGCCTCCTCGATGAACGGCTCGCGTCGCTCTACCGGTCGGGAAAGATCTTCGGCGGGGTTTTCCTCGGCCGAGGGCAGGAGGCATTGTCCGCTGGATTGGGAGTCTGTCTCAGGCAAGGAGATGTCTTTGCACCTTTGATCCGGGATGCGGCCGGGCGGCTCGCTTTTGGCGAACAGATGGTGGATTCCATCCGGACTTACCTCGGGTCGCCGCTGGGACCGATGAGAAGTCGTGACGGAAACGTGCACCGTGGTCGCCCCAAGGAAGGCCTGCTTCCGATGATCAGCCACCTCGGCGCGATGATTTCGGTCGTGAACGGCATGCTGATGGCCCGCCGAATGCAGAAGCGCCTCGGCACTTCCGTCGGGGCCGCCTGCCTCGGCGAAGGCGGCACGAGCACGGGCGCGTTCCACGAAGCCCTCAACCAGGCCGGCATCGAACGCCTTCCGCTGGTCATGGTCGTCGCCAACAACCACTACGCCTACTCCACCCCGACCAGCCGCCAGTTCGCCTGCAAGAACCTGGTGGACCGCGCCGTCGGCTACGGATTCGAGGGCCACAGCGTGGACGGCACGGACCTCGGCGAATGCCTTGAAACCCTCCAGAAAGCCGTCGACAACGCCCGCAGCGGCCGCGGCCCCCAGCTGGTCGTCGCACGGCTCCTGCGCCTTTGCGGGCATGGCGAGCACGACGACGCCAGCTACATCGATCCCAGGCTCAAGCAGTCGGATGTCGGACGCGACTGCCTTGAGATCGCCGAGCAACGCCTGGTCGGTGAAGGCTGGCTTTCCGAGGATGAAATCAGCCGGAGCCGCTCCGAACTCCTGACGTCGATCGACGACACGATTTCCACCGTCCAAAGGGAATCGGCTCCAAACGCCTCCTCCGAATCGTGGCAGGCCCTCTCGACGATGAGTTTGCGCGACACGAGTTCCGGAACCGAAATGGCCTGATGAGCATCACCTATCTCGACGCCATTCGCGAAGCGCAGGACAGGGCACTGCAAGATGACCCCCGGGTCTTCATCTACGGCCAGGACGTTGGTGCGTTCGGCGGCGCGTTCAAAGCGACCAAGAATCTCGCCGCCAAATATCCCGGCCGCGTGATCGACGCACCCATCTCGGAAGACGCCATGGTCGGTTCGGCCATTGGGGCCGCCATCGAGGGCATGCGGCCGATCATCGAGATGCAGTTCGCCGACTTCTCGACCGTGGGCTTCAACCAGATGGTCAACCACGCGGCCACGCTCTATTGGAGGACCGGCGTTCCCTGTCCGATCACGATCCGATTGCCCTCCGGTGGCACATCGGGCGGCGGCCCGTTCCACAGCCAGAGCCTCGAAACGATCTACGCGCATTTCCCCGGCATCGTCGTCATGACGCCGGCGACCGTGGAAGACGCCTATGGAATGCTGCTGTCGGCCGTCGCCATCGACGACCCGGTCATTTTCTGCGAGCACAAGTATCTCTATTACCATCTTAAGGCCGCATCGCTTCCGACGGAGTCATTGCCGATCGGCAAGGCGCGAATCGCCCGACAGGGCCGTGATCTGACGGTCGTGACCTACAGCGCGATGGTCCATGAATGTCTCGCCGCCGCCGAGGTGGCGCGGGATGAAGGCTACGAAGTCGAGATAGTCGATCTGCGCACGATCAAGCCGCTCGACACCGATACCGTCGTGGCATCCGTTGCCCGCACAGGCCGGCTTCTCTGCGTGGGTGAAGCCTGGCCTTGGGGTGGCGTCACCGCCGAAGTCATTGCGCGCGTGACAGCCGAAGCGTTCGACCTGCTCGACGCGCCGCCGCAGCGCCTCAACGCCAAGGACACTCCGGTGCCCTATCATCCGAACCTCTGGGCCGCCCATCGACCGACCGCCCAGTCCGTCGCCCAAAGCATGCTGCGCCTTCTCCGCCTTTGACCGCCATGTTCACCCCTTTGCCCCAAGTCCCGTTCGTCATGCCGCAGTTGGGCGAATCCATCGCCGAGGCGGTCGTGGTTCGTTTCCTCGCCAAGCCGGGAGACAATGTCGTGGCGGGTCAGGACGTGCTCGAGGTGGAGACCAGCAAGGCCACGATGAACGTGGCCGCGCCCGCCAGCGGTAAAGTGGTCGAGTGGTTCGCACGCGAGCAGGAGAGCTACGCGGTCGGAGCCAAGCTCGGCGTTCTCGAGGTCAGCGCCGCCGAAGCGGCCCGACTCGGCATCGGCGATTCCTTCGAGCCGGCGGAACACGAATCCATGCGCGGCTCCGTGGGGTCGATGAAGGGGGACGACACCAACAAGGCGGTCAGCCCAACTGTCCGCGGACTGCCCGTTCCGGCCAATGCCACCGGCGCGAGCTACATGTCGCCCCGGTTGAAGGCGCGCATGGCCGAGCTCGGCATCCACGCCGCCGACCTCGCGGGCGTGGCCGGCAGCGGTGCCGGCGGCCGCGTCACCATCCAGGACTTCGAGCAGTTCCTTGCCAATCTGGAGCAGCACCGGCTCACCGGGGCTTCAAGCATGCGTGTCGCCGTGGCCGATGCCATGCGGCGCAGTTGGACCCGGCCCATCGCCACTGTCGGGATGCCCGTCGCCCTTGACACGCTGCTGGACCATCGCAAGGCCCAGAATCCGAAACCCGGGCCGGCTCTCTACGCGTTGCGCGCCCTCGCCATCGCCCTTTCCGAAAACAGCGCGCCCGCAGGACGCCTCGTCGGCAACCGCATCGTGCATCCCAAATCCATCGACATCGGCTTCGCCGTCGAGGTCGAGGACGGTGTGCTCGTCCCGGTGCTGCGCGGTGTTGATCAGAAGTCCCTTGGCGAACTGACAGCCCGCTACACGGAACTGGTCGAGCTTGCCCGCCAGCGCCGTCTGCCGACCGACGCGACCGGCGGCTCGATCGCGACGGTGACCAACTTCGGCACCTTCGGCCTTACCTTCGCCACGCCCATCCCGCTTCCGGAGCAGACGCTCGTCCTCGGACTGGGCGCCGGGCGCAAGGCCCCGCATTGGGATGAAGCCAAGAAGCAGTTCGCGCCCGTGATGGAGGCAAATCTAACCTTGAGCTTCGACCATCGCGTCCTCGATGGCGGCGGCGCCGGGCGACTCCTTGCCCGCGTGGCGGAGCTGATGCAGAAGCCGGCGAGCCTGTAAGGCAGTCCATTTGTTCACCGCCAGGTGAACCCGGGAAACTTCTTGGCCAATGTGCCGCGCAGTTTCGCGTAAGTCGTGGTCTTGAAGCTCGGCCAGTCGGTGGTGACATCGATGCGTTTGCCGTCGGGAGTGCAGAGGGCGAGGGCGACGGCCACGAGGCCGTCTGCGACCTTGGGATGCTCGGTCAGATCGAAGCAATCGAGGAGCTTCACCTGCGCTTCGGGTGATTGCAGGACGTCGTCCTCGTCCAAGGCGGACGCGGGATACTGGAGCTTCAGCGATTTACCCGTGGGCCACGGGACGGTGAGCGGCGCGAGCGAATCGAGCCATTCGATCTGGTCCTTGCCGAGGAACGCCCGGAAGGCCGGCCTGAGTTCGACGGCCTGCGCGTCCTTGGCGAGATGAAGACCCTGAAACGCCCGGGCAAGGCATCGGCCCAATGTCGTGCCGTCGAATTTCGGCATCTCCAGTTCGGGCACGGCGTGCGCGAGGAAGTTCACCCGGGCGATGAGCTGCTTCACGTCATGCGTCAGGTTCGGAAGCTCGAAGAATCCTTGGCCGAACGCGTCCGCCAAGGCTCGTCCAGACTCCGTCGGATCCACCTCGCGCTGATGTTCCCGGGCGATGGTGATGTCGATGAAGCGCACAAGGCGGATGGCATCGACCCGCTTGTGCGTGCGGTCGTAGATGTGCTCGACGCCGTTGCGGATGAGCTGGGGGAACATCTCCTGGAGCCAGTCGGGTTTCACGGCGGTGGCCAGCGACGCGAGTGTCATCAGGTCGCCGCCACGGCTGCTGATCTCGCGGAGATTGGCGGCGACGAAGAGGGTGGATTCCTGCACGACGCTTTCGCGGACGAGCGTCGCGGTGCGGTTCCCGGGCAGGATGCAATCCAGCGTGCCGATGCTCTTGCGCTGGCAAAGCTGGTCCGCGAAACCGGCCGTGACCGAACGGAGAAGGCCCTCGTCTGTGGGGCCCTTCTTATCGGCAGGAGCCACGGCCACGTCGTCGTTGCCGTCGTTGGCCACGAAGCCTTCCTTCCTCGCGATGCCGACGATCTGCTTGAAGGTCTGGTCCACTTCGCGGGCGACCTTGGCGTTGATGCCGTAGCGCTGGCAGGCGCCGACGTTGAATCCCTGGTTGCGCGCGAACTGCCAGGCGCGCATCAGCGTGTGGAAGTCCGTCTGCTGGCTTCCCTCGAAGACCTCGCGTGCTTCGGAAATGTGCTTCTCGTCGCGTGACAATCGGAAGAGCAGGTCGCGCCCGCTGACGAGGGCGGCACAGAGCGCGGCGGTCTTCACACAGTTGTGCTTCCGGGCTTCGAGCAGCATCCGGGAGAAACGCGGATGCATGGGCAAACGGAGCATCTGCCGGCCGATCTCCGTGAGCTTGCCCGTGGTGGAGTCGATGGCTCCGAGCACCCGGAGAAGCTGTTCGGCTCGGGCGACTCCCTGGGCGTCGGGTTTGTCGAGCCAGTCGAACTTGGCGGCATCGGGCACGCCCAGCGAGTGGAGCAGCAGGACGACTTCCGCGAGGTCGGCGCGCTGGATCTCGGGCGTCGTGCGTTCGGGGCGGTTGAGATGATTGCTCTCCGTCCACAGGCGGCGACAGGTGCCCGGCCCGGTGCGACCGGCGCGGCCTTTGCGCTGATCGGCCGAGGCGCGGCTGATTCCTTCCAGCAGCAGCGAATGGATGCCTCGCTCGGGATCGTAGCGGGAAACACGGGCTAGACCCGAATCCACCACGTGCCGGATCCCGTCGATGGTGACGGAGGTCTCAGCGACATTCGTGGAGATGACGACCTTTCGGACGGATTTCGGCGCAAAGGCGGCGTCCTGGTCTTCGGGACTCAGTTCACCATGCAAAGGAAGCAGCGCGAGCGCTTCGCCGACGCATTGGGCTCGGATCTCGGCGATGGTCGATTGGATCTCTCCCATGCCCGGCATGAAGACGAGGATGTCTCCCGATTCACCGGAGAAGATGAGGTCGGCCACGGCCTCGGCGGCGATCAGCGGGGCAGGGCGGTCGTCAGGCGTTGGCAGGAACCCGACTTGGACGGCGAACATCTGCCCTTCGGAAACGACGATGGGACACGCTCCCTTCTGCGGATGCGCGAGGTAGTCGGCGACAGGTTCGGCATCGAGCGTGGCCGACATGACGACGAGCTTCAGATCCGGTCGGGTGGTTTGCTGGATGCGTTTGGCGAGGGCCAAGGAGACGTCGCTTAGGAGGCTTCTTTCGTGGAACTCGTCGAAGATCAGCACGCCGACGTCGGCGAGGGTGGGATCGTCCTGCAGCCATCGCAGAAGGACTCCTTCCGTGATGAAACAAAGGCGCGTGCCGTCGCCCGTGCGGTCGTCGAACCTGACCTGGTAGCCGACCTCGCCGCCGAGCTTCGAGTTCCGTTCCCAGGCGACCCGCGTGGCGAGCGAACGTGCGGCCACCCGTCGCGGCTGCAGGACGACGACCCGCTTCACCCCGGCCATTCCGGAGTCGAGCATCATCTGTGGGACCTGGGTCGTCTTGCCCGACCCCGTGGGCGCGACAAGGACCAGTCGGCTCCGCTCGCGTGTGTGGCGCAGGATCGGTTCCGAAACCTTCCAGATCGGGAGATCTGTCTGAGCGGGCACGGTCGATCAGCCCTTCAGGACGACGAGTCGGAGAACCAACGCGGCGATCGACAGGATGACCATCATTCCGGCCGGCATGAACTTTGCGCCCTTGGCCAGCTTCATGCCGAAGTAGACAAGCAGGACGCCGATGACGACATCGGCGACGACGGGTTTGACGATGCCAAGCGCGGCGAGGATGAGCGGCAGCGCGAAGAGGGATGAGGCGATGAGGGAAGCCTTGCTCTTGCCTTTGAGGAAGCCGATGAGGCCGCCGAGTTCCAGCAGCACGATGTAGATCCAGAGGACGACTGTCGGTGTCATGTGGCGGACAGTGTGCGGTGAACCGGCGATCCACGTCCAGCGGCGGCTTGACGTTCGATCAGCCCGACATGACGTCGAGGCTGACGATCTCGCCGGGCTCGGATTCCGCGCAGACCTCGAACGGGCGGCAACAGACCTCGCAGTCGGTAATGAAACGCTGCGATGCGACGTTCGTGTCGATGACGAGCGTGGATTCCTGGCCGCAGAACGGGCACGAAACCGATTCGGAGATTCCCATGGCGTTATGCTCGCTGTGCTCGGCAGAAAAGCAATCTGCCCAAGCGTCCGGCTACGGCTTCGGTGGACCGGACTTCATCTGGGGGATGGCGTCGCGGCGAATAAAAGAACTGTTCGTCGAGGAGAACCGTCCGTGGACCGCGCTGAACATCGCGCGAGCCTCGAACTCTCCGGCGATGTTCTTGTTGAACCAGATCCCGTCAACCGGCTCGCGGATCACGAGCATGTCGAAGCTCTTGATCTTTCCCAGCATGCCGCCCCAGAAGCTGATCTCGTCGCTCAGTTCCGCTTCGAGCCTGACGATCTGGAAAGCGACGGTGTCGATGTAGATCTTTCCCCGGACTTTCTGGATCACCCGGTCGCTCATGTTTTTGGCCGGTTCCTGCTTGGCGGCCGGCCCAAAACGGATCGCGTGAACGTTGTGTCCGGAGAGGTTGGTTGTTCCGAGCAACTCGAACTCGAACCGCCTGATCATGTCGGCGGTAATCGTGAGGTTGTTGTCGCCACCCGTGCGTTCGGACCTCGCCTTGCGTTCCTCGCCGTCTTGTTTCCGTTGGGTGTCGGTCTCCGATTTCGGGATGGTTTTGCCGTCTTCACGCACTTCGCGAAGGATCGCGGAACCGCGGATCGGCGAATGGTCGTAGATCTTGTCGCGGCGTTTCGTGACAGCGCCCTTCTTGTCGATCTCCTCCGACACATCCCATCGGACGAAATGGTAGTTCGTCAGGATGAGTTGTTCGTTCGTCTTGCCGGACGACGCGATCATGCGGTCCATGATCGCCCTTGCCGTCAGGAGATTGGTCGTTGCCCCGGGGGCAGTTGCCTTTCCGTCAGCCGCGCTCGCCGCGCTCGACAGCACCGCCAAGCAAACCATGACCAGCGGGATCAATCCGGGCAGGGTGATTGGAGGAAGGGACCGCATGGCTGCTGGCGATGGCACCAGAACCCGGCGTCAGTTCCAGCTAAAAACGGACAATCCCGTCAGGTCGCGCACGAAGAGTTGTTTGTCGGAAAGGCCCAGATGCGCCCAGCTTTCGCCGTCGGACACCTTCCGCTTTTCGATCAGCTTGAAGGCCTTTGGGTCCGCTTCGATCCGCAGAAGAGTTCCGTCCTCGTCCAGTGCGAGGATCTCCGTTCCGTTGCTGATCATGCTCCAGTATTTGCCGAACTTGCGATCCGTCTCCCAGGCAAGCTTGCCGGTCGAGAGATCAACGCAGGCGAACTTTTGGTTACGGAGATGCAGGTAGGCATGGTCGCCTATCAGCAGCGGCGACGACATATAGCCTTCGAGTTTCAGGCTCCATGCGGTGGCGGCCTTGGGGTTGTCGGCGGCGCCCTGAACTGCGAGCAGTTGGGTCTTGCCGCCGTAGGCCGAGGTGAAAACCGCGTCCTTCCAGACGGTCGGCGTGAGGATGTTCATTCCACGAAAGGCCTCGATGGCCTGCTCCCAGAGGATCTTTCCGTCAGACGGCGCCACGCCGGACAGTTTTTGCCGGCCTTGAACCAGGAGCTGTTCACGGCCTCCAACCATGCCGATCACCGGCGAACTGAAGGCGCTGCCGTTCATGCCGCCTTTGTCCTTGAGCGAACGCCACAGGACTGCACCGGTGGTTTTGTCGAGTTTCACAAAGCTGGCGGCGGCCTGGACGTAGACGGCGTCGCCGATGATCAAGGGCGAGCAGACGAAGCCGAAATCGGGCACGGGGGCTTTCATCTCCTTCACGAAATCCCTTTTCCAGATCTCCCGGCCCGTCTTGACGTCGAGGCAGACGAGAGTGTCGCGCATTCCACCGACATAGAGCCGGTCTCCGTCGGTCGCCGGAGTTGATCGGATCCAATCACCGTTCGCCTTGGCGAAAAAGGGGACCTTGAGGAAGCCCTCCCATTCCGCGCGCCAGAGGATTTTGCCGGACGCCCGATCCAGCGCGATGGCAACCTCGTGGGTCTTGTTGCTGGATTCGGTCACGAAAACCCGGTCGCCGCTGATGATCGGCCCCGAGTAGCTGGAGCCCAACGGGACGCGCCACTGTTTCTTCAACGTGGCGTCGGCGATGGAAGGAGGGAGGGCACCGGCGGGAACCATGCCGTCGCGCGTCGGGCCACGCCATTGAGCCCAATCCGAAGCTCGCAGGCCGATGCTGGAAAACAGACAGATGCCCACAAGGACAGACTTTAGGAAGTGCATTGCGGAACCTGCCCATCGAAACGGCCGGTGCAAGCGGCAGTTTCCGGTCGATCCGGGACGAGATCAGGGTTTGGCGGAAGCGGCATTCCTTCCGTCTCGGACGCAGCGGAACCCGACGTGGACGCTGCCGGTGTCGATCGCGCCTTTGCCGCGGGTTCCGACCAGGTAGCGGGCGCAGTATTGGTTGCTGCAGAGGAACGATCCACCTCGTTGGACCCGCTTGGGTATGCCCGGTTCATCGGGATCGAAACTGTCGCCGGGACCTTTCGGGTTGCGGGCGACCCCGGGGCCTAGCTTGCCGTAGGTGTCCGGGCGGAACCAGTCGCTGCACCATTCCCACACATTGCCGGAAACATCGTAGAGTCCATAGGCGTTGGGCGCGAACTGGCGCACGGGAGCGATGCCCTTGAAGCCATCTTCCACGGCGTCGGCA
This sequence comes from Verrucomicrobiota bacterium, assembly GCA_043775315.1. GTDB lineage: Bacteria > Verrucomicrobiota > Verrucomicrobiia > Limisphaerales > CANJSG01 > CANJSG01. The sequence continues at coordinate 20,185 of JAYVSO010000037.1, read as the reverse complement.
TTGGGGAACCGTCCTTGGAACGCATTGCACTGCCACTTGCCGTTGAGCAGGAGATCGTCGCCCCAAGGGTAGGCCTTCTTCTCCAGACCACCACGCGCGGCCCGCTCCCATTCGGCTTCGGTGGCAAGTCGTTTGCCGGCCCACTTGGCGTAGGCTTCCGCATCCTCGAAAGCGACATGGACTACGGGGAAATTCATCCGCGACGCAATCGAGCTCTGGGGACCATCCGGATGACGCCAACTCGCCCCGGGGACGTAGCGCCACCATTGCAACGGATTGTCCAACATCACCGGCGAATCCGGTGCGACGAAGACGACCGAACCCGGAACGAGAAGCGCCAGATCGGCTCCGGGGAAATCTTCCGGACGCGGCTTCCGTTCGGAAACGGTCACATAGCCGGTGGCGCGGACGAACTTCTCGAACTGCTCGTTCGTCACCTCGGTGACATCCATCCAGAAGCCGTCGACGTAGGTTTGATGGCCCGGCTCGCAATCGGTGAAACCACCGGCCAGTCCCGAGCAAACGGCTTCGCCCGGCCGCAGCTTGCTTCGGAGCTCCGCGATCGGGCTTTCGGCCGGACCACCCATCCAGAACTCACCTGCTGGAATCCATGCCATACCTTCCGGTGCGGTGGCGGCGGTAGGCGCTGCGGCACCCGCCGAAGGAGCAGGTGCGCTTTCCGCGCCCTTTTCACTTCCGCCGCATGCCGACAAGACGAGAGCTGCCGCAAGCGATAGGACGGTCTGCCCCAGGCGTTGTCTTCTGGTCTGATCGATGGGAACGGGAACGGATCTGTTCATCTGGATGAGACTACGACGGGCTTTCAGTCTGGAATCAAGGAGCGGGTGTTTTCCATTCGGGGATTCCGCTTTCAGCGATCTGCTTCTCGTAGGCTACCCAATACGGTCTCGTCTTCGACATCGGCACGCTTTCGTTGACCATCATGGGACGCGCCTCTTTCCAGAAGCGGTCGTAGGCCGACTTCAATTCCGTGACAACTTCCGGATGCTTTCCGGCGATGTCCGTCGTCTGTCCGGGATCTTCCTGCATGTCGAAGAGCGCGCTGTTCACGAGGCGGTATTGCTGGTTGCGGACACAGTAGTTGGTCCACTGATGCGCATTCGGTTCCGCACCGATCGGCCAACGCCCCACGTGGTCGAACAGCATCCGATCCTTCCACGTCGCTGCTGCTTGGGCATCGCGGATGAGGGGAAGCAGGCTGCGGCCCTCGACCTGGTTCGCGGGCAATGCGGCTCCGGTCAATTCGGCTAGCGTTGGAAAGATGTCGATGTGCGCGGCGATGAGATCGACGTCGCGGCCGGGCTTGAAATGCCCGTCCCAGCGGACGAAAAACGGCACGCGGACGCCGCCTTCTTCTACCGAGTTCTTCGTTCCCTTCATGCCGGCGTTCCACGCCTTGAACTCGGTTCCGTCCGCCGCCCGGCCCAAGACTCCAGTGCCCAAGCCGTCACCGGCGGATCCGTTGTCGGACATGAAGATGACGACCGTGTTGGTCATCAGCTTCCATTCGGCGAGTTTGGCCATGAGCCCGCCGACGTTCTCGTCGATGTTCTCGATCATGCCGTAGAATCCGGCGGGACCCGGCTTGAAGCCGAGGTCGGTGAAACGTTTCTTGTTTGGCTCGGGCGCGTTGTAGGGCGAATGGGGTGCGTTCGACGCGATGTAGGCGAAGAAGGGTTCGGACTTGGAGGAGCGTTCCTTGATCCAGGCAAGCGCGGCCGTGAAAAAGACGTCGGTGCAGAAGCCCCGGGTCTTCACGAACTTCCCGTTGTGCCGGATCGCCGGATCGAAATAGGTGTTCTTCGGTGCGTCGGCGCACGAGTTGTCGTAGACCTGCCCGATGCCTCCGGCGCCGTGGATGAACACTTCGTCGAATCCGCGGGCTCCCGGCTGATAGGCGTCCTCGTCGCCGAGGTGCCACTTGCCGAAGATGCCCGATTGGTAACCGGCTTTCTTGAGCGCTTGCGGCAGCGTCGATGCGCCCAAAGCCATGCGTTCCCGTTCGTTGATCGTGTGGGTAATGCCGTTCTTGAACGGATGGCGCCCGGTCATGAGGGCCGACCGCGTGGGCGCGCACGTGGGGCTCACGAGGAACCGGGTGAAGCGGACGCTAGAATCATGCAGCGCGTCCATGTTCGGAGTGCGGAGCCAAGGGTTCCCATGTCGCCCGACCGGCCCGTAGCCCTGATCATCCGTGATCACGAGGACGATGTTGGGTCGATCTGCCGCCCCGGTGACGCTCACTGCCAGGAATAGAGCGGCGGCGGCGAACACAGCCCGTGACAAGAGGCGTCTAAGGGAGATCAGAGAGGCTGGATTCATGGGAGAAATTCTCATGGTGCGGTTTGCGGGTTTGAGTGGGTAAATCAGCGGATGCCGGGTTTCTCGAAATCGGTCTCATTGACCCAGCCTGCCTTCACGGGTTCGCCACGCATGAAGCGTTCGTAGAAACCGACGTTTGCGGGAGCGGCGTGGAGGTATTGGTCGAAGACCGTGCCCTGGCCCGCCATGCGCGGATCACCCTGGGCTTTCAGTTCGGTTTCCATCGTTGCGGAGAGTCGCTGGGCGACGGGCGCCGAGGCTGCGTGGGCGGCGAGGTTGGTCAGGCAGTCGGGATCATTCCGGAGATCGTAGAGCTCGGTCTCCGGTCGTTTGCCGAAGCAGTAGTCCCAGAATCGATCCGTGCCCGAAGCCCGTCGGGCGTCGAGGATGAGCGACTTCGTCGCGCCGGCGTCGCAGTCGAGGTAGCCGGTCTCCGGATTGCCCGCAGGCCAGCGTGAAGACTCGTAGTTCCGCAGGTAGAGCCAGCCGTCTTTGACTAGGCCTCGGATCGGATAACCCGCATCGTTGGGACGACCGATGTCCGTGCGCTCTTTTCCGATCAGGACGTGGTCACGCGCTGGGTCAATGAGCCCGGATTCTTCCGAACGAAAGATCCCGGTAAGACTGCGGCCAACGGTAGGAGCCATTCCCGTTTCCTTCCAGCCGAGCCCCGCCACTTCGATCAATGTCGGTGCGATGTCCACAAAGCTGACGAAGTCGTCGATTGCCCGCCCAGGCTTCGGGATTCCGGCCGGCCACATCGCGGCGAGGGGAATGTGATTGGCGAATTCGTAGGCGTTCCCTTTTACGCGAGGGAACGGCATCGCGTGGTCCGACGTGACGATGACGAGGGTGTTCGGCAGCAAGCCCCGCTTCGAAAGACTGTCGAGCATCCTTCCGAGGTGCGTGTCGAAATGTTCCACCTCGAAGGCGTAGTCGAGCATGTCGTTCCGCACCGTGTCATTGTCCGGCCAGTAACCGGGAACGCGGTCGATGTCCGAAAGCTTCTTGCCGCCCTTGGCCACGCCGGACCCGAACTCGTAGCCGCGATGGGGTTCGATGGCTCCATACCAGAAGCACCAGGGCGAGTTGGTCGGCGCGGCGTTGAGGAATGTGTCGAAATTGCCCGCGTAGTCGCTGGTCCCGATGGAGTCGGTCGGTGGCGTCAGCTTCCGGCTGTTGAAAGCCGTGCCGGTCATCTTGCGCGCATGGCCGAGGGCATTGGTCGCGACGCCCGGTCCCCAACCTTCGTGGTATGCCCGACGAACCAACCCTTCTCCGCCAGGGCTTCACCCCATCCCTTGAACTCGGGCGGAAAGTAGCAGATGTGGTTGGCGGCCTCCTTGAGTTGCCACGAATTGCGACCGGTCAGAATGCACGCACGCGAAGGTGCGCACTTGGCGTTCGGCGTGTAGGCCTTTTTGAAGAGAAGTCCTTCACGGGCCACCCGGTCAAACGCCGGAGTCTTCACCCAACTTGTGCCGTAGGCCCCGGCGTGAAGGCCCCAGTCATCGGCGATGGCGAAGAGGATGTTGGGGCGTGAGGGAGCCGTCGCCGCGTATGACCCGAGGGTGGTCACCAACAGGATAAGGGCAACGAGTGCGGGCAATCGTTTCATCGTTTGGCAGGACTCGGGCCGTTGAGTCGCAGGTTGGCGCCGGAAGCTCCAGTCAACGAGTCGCCCAAGTCGATTCGCGCGTCGCCGGCGAGGTTCAACAGGCGGCCGACGATCTCGGGATGCTTCGCCGCGAGGTCCGTGGTTTCACCCGGATCCTTCGCCAGATCGAAGAGGCTTTGGGCGAGTTTTTCGACGCGATAGCCGTGGCGGCTGGCGATCCCACGCACACCTGACTCCTCGATGGAATCGGGCTTCATGTTGGCGTAGTTCGCGGGCTTTCCTCCGGAACCGGGAGGGCCGTTCACCGTCAGATAATCGTGAGCGAGGTGGAGCTTCCAGCGTCCATCGCGCACGGCATGAAGTTCGCGGCCGGAGTAGTAGAAGAATGTGTCGCGCTCCTTTGCACCGCGTTTTCCGAGGAGCACGCCGGAGAGGTCGCGGCCATCGATGCGTTCGCGCGGGTTGTCGGTGCGGGCGATCTTTCCGAGGGACGGCAGGAGATCGAGGCCGGTGATAAACTGACCGCTCGTGCGCTTCGCCGGGATCGTTCCGGGCCAGTAGGCGATGAATGGAACACGGACACCGCCTTCGAGCGCGGTCAGCTTTCCTTCGCGGAACGGCCGCGCCGAACCGGCATGGTCGCCATAGCTGAGGAAGGGGCCGTTGTCGGAAAGGAAAACCACCAGCGTGTCACGTTCGACGCCGACTTCACGGAGTGTCGCGAGGACGGTGCCGATGGAGGCGTCGAGTTCCTGCACGGTGTCGCCGTAGAGGCCGGATTTGGAACCGCCGCGAAACGCGGCCGACGCGGCGATGGGCATGTGCGGCATGATGTGCGGAAGGTAGAGGAAGAACGGCCGGGAACGGTTCTCCTTGATGAAGCCGACGGCGCGTTCGGTGAGGCGCGAGGTGAACTTCGACTGGTCGGGGTCCAGCTCGGTCACGATCTCGTTCTCATACCACGGAAGAGACGGGATTCCCCGGACGGACGGGTGGAGCGGACCGTTGTCGTTGGAATAGGGGATGTCGGCGAAGACATCAAAACCCTGCCGGGTCGGCATGAACTTGGGCTGGTGCCCGAGATGCCACTTGCCGAAGGCCGCCGTGGCGTAGCCGCGCCGCTTGAGCAGCTTGGGCAGCAGGTCTTCATCCGGCGAGAGGCCGTTGGTGCTGGTGTGGTTGAGGGCCCCGGAAAGTCCAAGGCGGTTCGGGTAGCAGCCGGACAGCAGCGCCGTCCGCGACGCCGTGCATACGGCCTGGGCGACGATGAAGTTGGTGAATCGGATTCCTCTGGCGGCCATCCGGTCTAGATTGGGCGTGGCGAAACCCCGAGCTCCGTAGCATCCGAGGTCCGAGTAGCCCAGGTCGTCGGCGACGATGAGGACGATGTTCGGCGGGCGGGTGGCGGCTGCTACCGGAGGAAGCGTGGATGTCAGGACAAGGAAACCCAGAAGCAGTCGGAAACAGTGCGTGAATCTCATGGGGCTGGAATCTGTTTGGGCGAGGTCGATCAGCGCAGCGTCAGCTTGAGCCGACGCACATCCATCACGCTGGCTCCGGGAATCTCGAGGGCCTTGAGCGTGAGCGGGCCCCGGCCGGTCTTGAGTGTAATGGCTCCAAAGTTGAGGGCTTTGAAGTCTTTCATCCGCGATTCGCCCACCGGTCGCGGGATCGTATCCTGGTTGGTGTGGAGCGGCGGATCCCAGCCGGGCGCCACTGTCCCTGTGATCGCGGAATCGCCGAAGCGCAGTTCGACCCTGGAACCGGCGTCCGCAATCGGGCAGGTGTAGTCGATCACGACGTCGTAGACGCCGGCCGTCGCAACTTCGATGTCCCACGTGATTGAATCCTCCCTGGTCGTCCAGTTGACGAAATAGGAACTGTTCGGTGCGGTCGCGCTGCGCCTGAAGGTGCCGTGCGAAACGCCGTCGCGGGCGGGAAGCGGCGTGATCGGGAACTCGCGATATCCGACCGGCAGCGGCCTGGCGTCCTGGACGCGGGCAGGTCCGAGGACGTCACGCCGCCAATCGGACATCGCGGCGCGGAGCTCTTCGGCCACAGCGTGGTTCTCGGCGGCGACATCGCGTTTCTGATTTGGATCCTTCTCCATTTCGAAGAGAGCGCCCTTCGTGTCCATGCGATGCTTGGCCGTGCGCACGCTGACGTTGTTGTTCCAAGAGGAAAAGATCCGGCGATCAGGCAAAGCCCCGGAACCGGCAAGGAGTTGTTTGGAAAGGTCCAGTCCGTCGATCGGCAACGCGGTCGGTCGGGGAACGGAGGCCAGCGCGCACAGCGTCGGCATCAGGTCGATTGCACCTGAGATGCCCGTGAGCTTCGAGCCTGATGGGATCCTTCCAAGCCAGCGGATGAACAGCGGCGACCGCACTCCGCCCTCGTCGGTCGTGCCTTTCTTGCCCTTCATCCCGCCGTTCCAACGCGCCGTGTTGGGGCCGTTGTCGGAGAAGTAGACGACGATGGTGTTCGTGGTCAGGCCGAGCTGATCCAGGCGCGCGAGAACGCGGCCGACATTTCGGTCGAGATTTTCCGTCATCGCCAGGACGCACCGCGTTTCGTCCAGATTTTCCGCCCCGGGGGCATTGCCCCGCTGGGAAACCTCGCTGCCGCGGAATCGTTCCCAATCCTCCTTCGGAACACCCCACGGGCTGTGCGGAGTATTGAAGGGGACGTAGCACAGGAACGGGCGGTGACGGTTCGTCTCGATGAACTGGATTGCGTGGGTGGTGAAGTCATCGGCGATGTAGCCGCTGCCACGGACATCGTGTCCGTTGTGGTCGAGCGGCGGGTCGAAATACTCGCCCCAGTGTCCGGACGTGAACCCGTAATATTCGTCGAAGCCCCGGGCGTTCGGGTGGTAAGGCCACTGGCTGCCGTTGTGCCATTTGCCGAACGCGCCGGTGGCGTAGCCGGCGGCCTTGAAGGCGTCGGCCAAGGTGCTTTCGTTGAGGTTGAGACGCTCTTGTCCGGTGGAAACCCCGCTCACGCCCGTGCGCGGATGGTAGCGGCCGGTGAAGAATTCGGCGCGGGTGGGTGAACAAACCGGGCAGACGAAGAACCGGTCAAACGAGGCGCCGCTGCGGCCAATGGAATCGATGTGCGGCGTTCGCAGCATCGTGTTGCCGTTGAAGCTCAGATCACCCCAGCCCTGATCGTCGGCCAAAAAAATGACGACGTTCGGCCCCTGCGGCTTCTCGGCGGCTGGAGCCGGGGAGCAGAAGGCGATCAAGAGTAGAAACGTGGCGACCATGACCATCATCGCAGGGATTGGGTGGGCGGAAGGTTTCATGTCGAAATGCATCACGGCTTGGGTTGCGGCACCGTGGCCTTCTCGGGAAAGCGCCCTTGGTCGTCGGTATCAACGATCCATTTCTCAAGCGCCGCCCGGAACCGGGCGAGCGTGGCGATGTCGGCAGATGACTGCGAGGTCGCGAGGTTCCGGGTCTGGTGCGGATCCGTTTCCAGATCGTAGAGCTCCTCCGCGAGTTGGCGCGGTTGGCAGAGGAACTCTTGGACCGGTGTCAATTTCGCGGAGGCGTGAAGCTCCTTCATCAGGTTCCACATGGGATACTGGGTCTCCTTGTAGTTATTGGGCGCGAAGAACGGTATCTCGGGAGTGAAGTTGCGGATGTATCGATGGCGCGAGTCCCGGACGGACCGGATGCGCATGGCGGTCTCGTCGCAACGATCGCGTGCTCCGAAAATATACTGGGGAGCAAGTGTGGCTCCTTCGCCGAAAAGCACGCGACCCTGCATCTTGGCGGGCTTGGGTCGACCTGCGATGGCCAGCATCGTGGGCGCAAAATCCAGGGCCGAAGTCAGCTGTCGATCCACGCTGCCGGCGATGAACTGTTTCGGGGCGGGAAAATTCTTCGGCCAGCGGGTGATCAACGGGACGTGGAAACCTTCTTCATATCCGAACTGTTTTCCCCGGACGTGCGCTTCGCCATTGTCGCCGAAGAACACGATGACCGTGTTGTCGGCCAAGCCGTCCGCCTTGAGCTGTTCCAGGATCTTTCCAATCTTTCGATCCAGCTCGGTCGCTGAATCCAAATACTCGGCATAGTCCTTCCGGGCGACGGGATGATCCGGGTAATAGGGCGGCAGATCGACCTTAGCGGGATCGGCTTTGGTCGGAGCGTTGAAGATCCGATGCGTCTCCTTGAAGTTGATCTGGGCGAAGAATGGCTGGTTGGTCCGGAGGTCGTTCCAATTGCGGGAATCAAAAGCCACGCCGGTGAAGGAGAAGTTCCAGTCCGTCTTGCCCGTGCCCTTAAATCCGAGCGAGGCCGGGAGTTGGGCGACGTTGGCCGTGAAGTATCCGGCATCCTTCAGCCAATGGGTGAGGAGGCGGACGCCTTCAGGCAGCGGTTTCTTGTTCGTCGTCGGATGATGGTGGGCGCCGATGGTCGTCGCATACATGCCGGTCATGAACGCGCTGCGGCTTGGAGAACAGACCGGAGCCGTCGTGTAGGCATGGGTGTAGCGCACGCCTTCTGCAGCCATCCGATCCAGAACCGGTGTGCTGACCTGAGTCGCCCCATAGCAGCCGAGATGCGGTCCAAAGTCCTCGGCAATCAACCAAAGGATGTTCGGCCGGGAGGCGGCCTTCGTTTCCGCCGCGTCGAGCGCGAGGGAAAACAATGACAGCAGAAGGAATGCGAGACGGGTTTTCACCGGTGTCCTCACGCAAGGAGTCCATTCACGATCTCCGCGTGCTTCGTCACGTTGGTCAGCCGGTGGTTCAACCCCTGGAACGGATAGGTGAGTTTCATGTGATCCATCCCCATCAGGTGGAGCAGGGTGGCATGGAAGTTGTGGAGGCTGACGGGATTGATCGCGGCGCGGTAACCGATTGGATCGGTTTCGCCGTAGGTCAGGCCCGGTTTCACGCCGCCGCCGGCCATCCAGAAAGTGAAGGCGTTCGGGTTGTGGTCGCGTCCGATGAGCTTCATCTCCTGGCCGCCGCGGTTCTCGCGCATGGAAGTGCGGCCGAACTCCCCACCCCAGACGACGAGCGTGTCCTTCAACATCCCTCGCTGTTTGAGGTCGCCGATGAGCGCGGCCATGCCCTGATCGACTTCGGTGCAACGTGTCTGGAAGCCTTGGTTCAAAGCCTCGTCTCCGGCTGCGCCGTGGGAATCCCAGCCCCAGTGGAAGAGCTGGATAAACCGCACGCCCGCTTCGGCGAGGCGGCGCGCGAGCAGGCAGTTGTTGCCGAAGGATTCCTTGCCCGGCTTGGTTCCGTAGAGTTCGTGGATGTGCGCGGGCTCCTTGGAGATGTCCATCACACCGGGCACCGCCATCTGCATGCGGAAAGCCATCTCGTATTGGGAAATGCGGGTCAGCGTTTCCGGATCGCCGAACTCCGAATGGGTCTTCTCGTTCAGATCCTTCAAGGCATCCAGCGCGACGCGGCGGAGATCACGGGAGACGCCGTCGGGATTCTCCACGTTCAACACCGGGCTGCCGACGCTGCGGCACTGCACGCCCTGATACACGCCGGGAATGAAGCCCGTTCCCCAAAGCGCTTTGCCCGCGCGCGGAGGTCTTCCGCCGGAGAGCAGCACCATGTAGCCCGGGAGGTTTGCGTTCTCGGTGCCAAGTCCCCACGTGACCCAGGATCCCATCGCGGGAAATCCGAGACGCGCGAAACCCGTGTGGACCATGAGTTCGGCCGGACCGTGGTTGAACTGGTCGGTGGTCATCGTCTTCACGAAGCACACGTCGTCCACGACCTTGCTGAAGTGGGGAAGGCGATCGGAAACCCAGGCGCCGCTTTGCCCATGTTGGGCGAACTTGAACTGCGGACCGAGGAGCTTTGGAGTTCCCTGGATGAACGCGAAACGCTGGCCCGCGAGATATTCCTGCGGGCAATCCTTGCCGTCCAACCGGTGCAGTTCCGGCTTGTAGTCGAACAGCTCCAGTTGGCTGGGAGCCCCGGCCATGTGGAGGAAGATGACGCGTTTGGCCTTGGCCGTGAAATGCGGCGGAAGGGCGTTCAGCGGATTTTCCGGATCATGGCGGATTCCATGGACCGATGCGGCCTGCATGCCGTTCGCGGCGAAGTAGAGCGCGCTGAGGCCGGTCGTGCAGTCGCGGAGGAAGTGCCGCCGCGAAACGAGTTCGGCCCGCTCCAGCCTGAGTTGGTTCAAGAGGTTCATGGGCGTCATTTGGTCAGCACTTCATCGAGATTCAGCAGCACGCTGGCCACGTTTTGGAGCGCGGCGCCCGGGTCCTGAGTCAGGGACAGGGATCCGTCGTGCAGGGCCGTCAGACGTTGAAGCACGGACGCGTCGGCTGGTCTGCCGGTTACCAGTTTGTAGCCGGCGGCGAGTTGTCCCGGGATCGCCTGATCTGCGGCGGTCATGCGCCCGGCAAGCGCCACGGCGGCTTCGCGGAAGACCGCATCGTTCAAAGTGGCCAGTGCCTGGACGGGTGTGTTGGAGAGAATCCGGCGTTGCGTGCAGACCTCGCGTGACGGCGCGTCGAACGTGGCGGCGGCGGGGTAGGGGATCGAGCGTTTTACGTGCGTGTAGACTGCACGGCGATACCGGTCAGGCTCCCCGGCTTTCGGCGTCGGCCATTTCTCCCCGCCGATGAACGGATCCCAAACCCCGGCGGGCAACGGCGGGAAAACGGGAGGGCCGGCGAGCTTCGAGTTGAGCAGTCCTGAAACGGCCAGTGCCTGGTCGCGGACCATCTCGGCGCCGAGTCGTTGGCGCGGGCCGCGCGACAGGAGGCGGTTGCGCGGATCCTTGTCGAGTTTTTCAGGGGAAGTCCTGTTGTCTTGCCGGTAGGTGGCGCTGAGGACCAGTTCGCGCAGCATCTTCTTGACGCTCCAGCGATGGTCTTTCTGCAACCGGATGGCGAGCCAGTCGAGGAGTTCGGGATGGGTCGGCTTCTCGCCCGAAGAGCCGAAGTCTTCCAGCGTCTCGACGATGCCCAAGCCGAAGAGTTGTTCCCAAAGCCGGTTGGCGAGCACGCGTGCAGTCAGCGGATTCTCGGACGAAGTCAGCCAGCGTGCGACCCCGAGACGATCCGGTTGCGAACCCTTTGGCAGCGGCGGTAGCAACCCGGGGACGCCGGGAGTCACCGCTGGTCCGCGGGCCATCCAGTTGCCCCGGACAAACAGCGCGGACGGCCGGCGCAGGTTTTCGGAGAGTTCCTGCATCACGGGCAGCGAGGCGGACTTGATGGCGGTTCGCTCCGCGACTTTGGCCGCGAGGGTCTCCTGCTGCGCCAAACGCTCCGGCGCTTTCACCAACTGCGACCAGCGAGGATCGCCGGAGACGGAGATGTGTCCGCGTTTCATCACAAGGGGAAATGCGTCCTGGGCCACGTCGTTGAAGGTCATCACGACGCGGACCCGGCTTCCCGCGGAAACGGCAACCGGTTCGGCCGGAACGAACACGCCCCAGCGATCGCGGTCGATCCGGGTGAATGCCGCGAAACCGCCCGCGCGCATCCTGCGCGGTGCCGCTTTGGTCGATGTCTTTGCGCCCGAATTCGCGGCCTCGGGCTCGGTTGCAAGGCTGCCTTCGGGATTTGAGAACGGATCGGGCTCGTCGGAAAACGCGTGGGTCAGGCGAATCGGCCGTTCGTTCGTCGCGCCCTGGTCGATGAGCGAGACCCTGAGATCGTTGAGGACGAAGCCCCACTCCGTCAGTTGCTTCGCCGTCTCAGGATCGAGCGGCAGGGCGTCCAGCCGCAACGCGGTGAGTTGTGCGGTGCGGGCGGGGATCGGGGCTTCGATCGTGATTCGGGTCCGCTGAGGAACGGTGCCCGTCAGCTTGAACTCCTCACGGCCGTCGCGTTTCTCAACGATGGATCCACAGCCACTGGCGGCGACGGAAATGCCGGCGAGAGGTTTCCACACGTCCGCTCCACCCGCGAGTTTGGCCACGGCGGAGTGCATGGCGCCGCGCAGGGACGCGATCTCCCGATCGAGGCCCGTTGCCTTCGCGTAGTCGTCCTTCGCCAACGGCACGCGGATGACCGGATAATCCGGCCGGGTGTCGACGTCACGGGTCTGATTGAAGATGGCGAAGAACCGGTAGTATTCCTCGTGCTTGAAGGGATCGTAGGGATGCGTGTGGCACTGGACGCAGCCGAAGGTGACGCCCTGCCAGACCTGCCAGGTTGTGTTCACGCGATCGATCACCGATTCGATGCGGAACTCCTCGTCGTCGGTGCCTCCCTCGTCGTTCGACGCGGTGTTGCGATGGCACGCGCTCGCGATGCGGTCCTCGAGGGTGGCATTGGGCAGAAGGTCGCCCGCCAACTGGCGGGCGGTGAACTCGTCGAACGGCATGTCGCGGTTGAACGCATCGACCACCCAGTCGCGGAACTTCCAGATCTCGCGGTTCTGGTCCTGGCCCAGGCCCTTCGAATCGGCGTAACGCACAAGGTCGAGCCACATGGCCGCCCAACGCTCGCCGAAGTGCGGCGATGCAAGGAGGCGATCCGCGACTCTCTCGTGGGCTTTCGATGACTTGTCCGCGACAAATGCGTCGACTTCATCCGACGTCGGCGGCAGGCCCGTGAGATCGAGCGAGACCCGGCGAATCCAACGCGCCTTGTCCTGTTCCTTCTCCGGCGCGAGACCCGCGGACTCCAGCCGGGCGAGGATGAAGCGATCCAAGTCGCTCTTTGCCCACGAACGGCCCTTCACCTTCGGGAGCTTCGGCTGCACCGGCTTTTCGAAGGCCCAGTGGTTTTGCCAGCGGGCACCTTGCTCGATCCAACGACGGAGGAGGTCGACGTCCTTCTGCGCCAGCATCGGGCCGTGTTCCTCGGGAGGCATCGGGTCGCTCTTGTCGGTGATCCGCTCCAACAGGAAGGAGTCGGCCGGCTTTCCAGGAACAACCGGGACATTGCCGGACTTGCCCTTGCTCATTGCGTCTTCACGGAACAGGAACGAGATCTTGCCCGCCTTCTTCACCCCGCCATGGCAGGCGATGCAGTTCTTGTTCAGCAACGGCCGGATGTCGTCCGCGAAGCTGACTGGCGCGCCGCTTGCCGCCGCTGCGCTGCTTCGGTGTGGCAGCAGCCACAAAGCGGCGGCGATCAACGTTGCAAATCCGGGCTTCATTGAAATGACAATGGCCCCGTGTCCGGAGAAATCGAGCGCCAGATTTTGGCCCGCGTCCGGGTGGCGCCTCTACCGGCCGGTATCGGCATGGAAATGCTTTGATCGCCCGATAGTGGATTCGCACCCCTCCGGCCATCGCATGCGCTGCCGACGCTTGTCGGCCCGCGAACCATTCGGCAGTTTACTTCTGATCTGATGACCGCGGCGACCGCTCTATCTCCGGGATTGCTGGACCTGACCTCCGTCGAACTGGCGGAGCGGATGGTGGCGGATGGATTGCGCCCCGCCCACGCGGGCGCCTTGTGGCGAGTGCTGCATCACCAGTTTGAGAAGCACCTCCTCGACCGGGAAGATCTGGAGCCGCCTCTCAAACGCTGGATCACCGCCAAGCTCGCCGGAGAGTTTACCCACGTCACCCCCCAGATCGCGGCGCACATTCCCAGCGGAGACGGCCTGACGCAGAAACTCCTGCTGCGCCTCGCCGACGGTCAGGAGGTCGAGACGGTGGTGATGTCCTACACCGGCCGCCATACGGCGTGCATCAGCACCCAGGCCGGATGCGCGATGGGCTGTGTCTTCTGCGCAACCGGCCAGATGGGGTTTGTGAGGCATCTCACGGCAGGAGAGATCGTGGCCCAAGTCCTCGAAGCCCAGCGTCTGCTGAAGGAGATGGGCCGTCCCGGACTGCGGAACCTCGTCTTCATGGGCATGGGCGAGCCGCTGCACAACTACGACGCCGTCATGCAGGCGTTGAAGATCATCACCGATCCGAAGTCGTCGCGCATCGGCCCGTCCCGCATCACTGTCAGCACGGTGGGTGTGGTGCCTGGAATCATCCGCTTCGCCGAAGAAGGACAACCCTACAACCTTGCCGTCAGCCTGCACGGTGCGACCGATGCGGAGCGGACGGCTCTGGTGCCGGTCAATGGCCGCTGGCCCCTGGCCGAACTCATCGACGCCTGCCGCTTCTACAATGCGCGGACGGGCCGGAAGATTTTCTTCGGCTGGACCCTGGTCAAAGGCCGGAACGATTCACCCGACGTGGCGCGCCAAGTGGCGGAACTGCTGCGAGGCTTGGACGCTCATGTGAACCTGATTCCCCTGAATCCCACTGAGAAGTTCGCCGGCCACGAGTCGCTTGATGGAGCTGCGGATGCCTTTCAACACATGCTGGCCGAGGCGGGCATCCCCAGCACGGTTCGCCAACGCCGGGGCATCGACGTGGCGGCGGGATGCGGGCAGCTGAAGGCGGCCAAGAAACGGGCGAAGAATTAGCTGGAAGCCTGCCTTGCGAAAACGAGAGGCCCGGTGCGTTTCAAGGAACCGTTTATTTTGGGCGCGAAGCCGGCGAAAGCAGATCGAGCACCGCTGCGGTCATGGACGTGACGCACGTTTTGAGCGTGGGCTCGGGGACGGGGGCGAAGGTGGCTGAGTGGTTCGAGGGCACGGGCACGCCGGTGCGTTCGCTCTCGGCGAACTTCGCCGGATCGGTCGCGCCGATCCACCAGATGCAGATGGGAACACCCTGGCGGCGGAACTCGGAGAAGTCTTCGCTGCCCGTGACCGGTGGCATCAGCCTCACCCGGTCGGCGCCGAGCCACTCGGTGAACGTGCCGGCGAGGCGGCGGGAGAGAGCGGGATCGTTGCTCGTCACGGAGGTCGATTCCGGCGTGAGGGTGATGACCGGAAGGCGGTCGTCGGGCAGACCAGCAGCTTGGGCGAGATTCTCACAGATGCGGCGGATGGAAGCCACCAGATGGGCCATGACCTTGTCGTCGAAGGCACGGAGGGTGAGTTCGAGCTTCACCTCGTCCGAGATGATGTTGCGCTTCAGGCCGCCGTGGATGGTGCCGACCGTGACGACAGCGGCGGTGCCGGGTTGGACTTCACGGCTCACGATGGTCTGGAGCGCGAGCACGATCTGCGCGGCGAGCACGATGGGGTCTTTGGTCGTGTGTGGACGAGCCCCGTGGCCGCCGACGCCGCGCACCAAGATGTCCATCGAGTTCACGCTGGCGAGGAACGGGCCCTCGCCGTAACCGATTACCCCCGCCGGCAGCATGGGGTGCGTGTGCAACGCGAGCGCGAAATCTGGCTTGGGGAAACGCGTGTAGAGGCCGTCCGCCAGCATGGCCCGCGCGCCGGCGAGAATCTCCTCGGCGGGTTGGGCGACGAGCACGAGCGTGCCGGCCCATTCGTTCTTCAACGCCACCAGCGTGCGCGCAGTGCCGATGAGGCCGGTGACGTGCGTGTCGTGCGCGCAAGCGTGCATGGCCGGCTGATCCTTGCCGGACAGGTCCTTTACGATGTCGGTGCTCGCGTAGGGCACGCCCGAGTTCTCCTTGATCGGCAGCCCGTCCAT
This sequence comes from Verrucomicrobiota bacterium, assembly GCA_043775315.1. Lineage (GTDB taxonomy): Bacteria > Verrucomicrobiota > Verrucomicrobiia > Limisphaerales > CANJSG01 > CANJSG01. The sequence goes on along the minus strand of JAYVSO010000037.1, from coordinate 4,753 downwards.
GTCCGCGCGGACGAGCACGGTGGGCCCGACGCCGTTGGTGAGCACGCCGACGACACCGGTGTTGCCGACCTTCTCCGTCACGGTGAACCCGAGCGAGCGCAGCTCGCTGGCGACCAGCGCCGCGGTCTTCACCTCCATGAAGGAAAGCTCCGGGTGCGCGTGCAGGTTGGTGTAGATGCCGAAGAGCGAAGGATACTCGGCCTCGACCCGGCCGGCCACGAGAGCGCGCAGGGTTTTCACGTCTGATGCGGCGGCTCCGGCTTCACGGACACCCAATGCGAGAAGAAAGCCGACGAACAGCGCCAGTGACCTGTTGAGTTTCATGCGGTGAGCATCAATTCCCGGATTTCGATTGGGATCAATTCCTTTCCTCTCACACCCGCTTCCGTAGCTCATCGTAGATCAGCGGCAACAACTGGTGCGCGGCATCGGAGTTGCCGTGTTCAATCGCGTTCAGCAAATGAGTCACGTCGACGGGCATGCCGGCATCCTATCGACGGCCACGGGCCCATGCCGATGCCTGACTGCTGCGTAAGGATTCGGAGGGCAGGGGACGTCTGGCGCTCAGCGCTGGCTCGCCACTTCCACCCGCAGCCAGGCGCGCGCGTAGGCCCACCATTGCTTGGCCGTGGGCACGGCGATGCCGAGGATCTCGGCGGTCTCCTCGAAACTGAACCCGGCGAAGTAGCGGAGGTTCACCAACTCCGCCTTCCGTGGATCAATCGCGGCGAACTTGGTCAGGGCGTCGTTGATCGCGAGAAGTTGGTCGTCATCGGCCGGAGCAGGGATGTCCACCTCGTCGATGGCCAAGCGCTCGGCGCCGGCGCCGCGTTTGGCGGCGAGGCGACGGCGGGCGCGGTCAACCATGATGCGGCGCATGGCCTCGGCGGCGGCGGCGAGGAAGTGCTGCCGGCCTTGCCAGGTGCGCTGGTCATTGCCGGCAACTTTGAGCCAGGCCTCATGCACGAGCGCCGTGGGCTGGAGCGTGTGCTCGCGCCCTTCACCGGCGAGCCGATGTGCGGCCAGTCGGCGGAGGTCTTCGTAGACGAGCGGAAGCAGTTGCGCCGCCGCGCGAGGATCGCCAGCCGAGGCGGCTTGGAGAATCTGGGTGACGGCGCTCATCCTTGCGGTTGATGCGGCCGCGCCGCGCGCTTCTCCGCCGGCCTTTCCAGCGCCAGCGCAAACAGGGCTTCTTCGCGAGATGGGTTCATGGCTGTTTGCTCTCCGCTTTCTCTTTGGCCTCCGTGGCCGCGATTTCCTCGAATGAAGGGGCACGCCAAAGTTGACCGTGCCCATTTACCGAACTGGTGGCGAGAGTCGAGCCGTCCGAGGAGAACATGGTCACGAGTCCTCCAGAGCTGAATCTGGCGAGCGTCAGAATCTCCTGCACAGTCTCGATATTCCAGAGTTTCACCCGGCTGTCGCCGCAACTGGCCAGCGTCTTTCCGTCGGGAGAGAATGACAGGCCAGCAAGCCCGGAGACGTGGCCACGAAGAATCCCGAGCTTCTGCCCGCTATTTACATCCCAAAGATGGATGAGATTGCGTGCGGTGCCTGCCGCCAGAAATCTTCCATCCTGAGAAACAGCCAGACACGAGATCTCTTCGGCATTAAAACGGAAAACGGTCTTTCTTGAAGCGACGTCAAACACCATTCCTCCCTGCTGATCTGCTTGCGCCAGGCGTGAGCCATTGAGCGAGAATGCCAGCTGCCTGCTCCATTCGCTCATTGTTGATTCGCCAAAGGGTTCGGAGGACCAGTCGGTGGTATTCCACACTCAAGTGGGCGAGCCTTGTCCGGCGGTAGCCAGGTGCTTTCCGTCCTCTGAAAAGAGGACACACGAGATGGACCCGGAGGAGTTGGTGAGGACAATCTCGCGCTCACCCGTGAGGAGACTCCAAATCTGCAGGCCACGGCCTTCAGGCAGCACGGTTGCTGCTCTGGTCCCAACCGGAGACACCGACAGAAGCCCGCGGGTCTTAAATCCAAAGCCAGGGACTTGCGAAGGAATAGGACTCCTTGCCAGCGACTGGATCGTTCCAGTTTTGATGTCCATCCGGGTAAAACCCTCTTTCATTGACACACAAATCAAGGAGCGGTTCGAGTCCACGAAGCGGAGAGGAACGGTTGTCTCCACTTGATTACCTCCTCTCGAACTGCCGGTCACATCCCACAGACGAACTGATTTATCCCATACACTCCCCGAGACCAACCAATGACCGTCAGGGGAATATTGGAGCGCCCAAATCTCGCCTTCGTGTCCCTTGAAACTGCGCAGACGTTTTCCGCTCCTGGCCTCGTAAAGGAAGATGTTCTGATCCGCGCTGGCGGAGGCCAGATGCGACCCGTCGGGGGAGAAAACCACGCTGGTGACCCAGGCCAGATGGTGCTCGAACGTATGCCGTAACTGGCGCGTCTCGGAGTCCCAGAGCGTCACATGGCCTTCCAGTGCGCGGAGGCAAGAAGGCCTTCGGGAGAAACGGCCAGAAAAGTTGTCCACCCGCCCAGTGGGTAGCTCATCGGTTCCAATTCGAGGTGGGTTCTGAGATCCCATGAACGGATTTGGGGGCCATCACCAAAAAACACCGTGTTGCCATCCGGCGAAACAGCCATTGCCTTGGAAAAGCTACTAAACGAAACGGGTCTGGGAAGGTCCGCGATTTTGCGGGCGTTTTCGGTGCTCCATAGGGCCAGGTGATCGCCCTGGCCCGCCACGATGACCTTTCCGTTCTGAGCGAACGCAAAGGGCGCTCCTGCCTTGGATAATTCGGTCTCCTGTTTCCAAGTGCGGGTGTTCCAAAACACCAGTCCACTGTCCCGGACCGTCACGAGAGACTGGCTGTCCGGAGAGAATTGGATGGGGCCCCCTCCGGCATTCGTCAGAGCCAGGATCAAGGCATGGTTCTGGAGGGATCGAATTTCAATGCCCTGAGGCGCTACGCTGGCCAGGTAAATCCCATCCGGCGAAATAGCCAGCCCGCCGATAAAGCCTCCATACTGGCCTAATCTTGCCACCTCATCGCTCCGGGCTTGGGCCCAAAGGTAACGCCATTCAAATCCACGAATATCATCCTCGCTCGGTTTCGGAACATAGCGAGCGAGCAAGCTTTTGGCGCGCCCCAGGTTCCCTTCTCCGACGGCTTGATGGACCAGCGCCATGTCTCCCACGTAAGCGGTGCGTCTGAGAACGGCGGCGCCGCGCCGCGCCTCTTGTTCACCTGCGTGAGCGCGTTGGCCGGCCTCAATGGCCTGCTCTTCGCTGGCTCGCGCCTCCGTCCGGGCTTGAAGCGCCTTGTCTCTTTCAACTCGTGTCTGACGCCAGCCTATCGCCGCCAACGTCAGACCCACCACCAATGCCGCAACGACTGCCGCCCCGGCACCGTAGGCAAGTTTGTTTCGACGGAAGGCTTTTTGGAACCGATACACCGCGGTTGGCGGCCGGGCGACGACCGGTTCATTGTTTAGGTGCCGCTTCAAATCGGCAGCAAGTCCGTTGGCCGTGTCATAGCGACGCTGACGGTCCTTCTCCAGACACTTCATCACGATCCAGTCGAGGTCGCCCTTGAGCTGATGGATCAACTTCGACGTGTCGGCGGAACGGCGCCTGGCCGTGGTCGTGAGTTGATCGGCTCCGAGCGTCGCCAGCCGTGTGCTCGGACGTTGCGGCTCCTTCTCGCGAATGGTCTTGCGCATCGCGTCGATGCCGGAGGCCATCAGTTCCTTCGCGTCGAATGGCGTGCTCCCGGCCAGCAATTCATAAAGCAACACGCCCAGGCTGTAGATGTCCGAGCGCGTGTCGATGTCCAGCCCGCTCATCTCCGCCTGCTCCGGACTCATGTAGGCCGGTGTGCCGATGAATTGGTGCAACTGCGTGTAAACCGTGTTGTCCGTCAGCCGGCCTTCCGTCGCCTTGGCGATGCCGAAATCAATCACCTTCGGGACCGGCACTCCGTCGTGGAGCGTGACGAGGATGTTCGAGGGCTTGATGTCCCGGTGGATGATCCCCTTCTGATGCGCGTGCTGGATGGCCTGGCAAACCTTGATGAACAGATCGAGCCGTTCCTTGGTGCTGAGGGTGGCCTGGTCGCAGTAGTCGGTGATGCGGATGCCCCGCACCAGTTCCATCACGAAGTAGGGACGGCCCACATCGGTCGTGCCCGCATCGAGCACCTTGGCGATGTTAGGATGATCCATCATCGCCAGCGCCTGCCGCTCCGCCTCGAACCGCGCCACGACCTGCTTGGTGTCCATCCCCAGCTTGATCACCTTGAGCGCGACGCGACGCCGCACCGGCTCGGTCTGCTCGGCGACATAGACCACGCCGCAGCCGCCTTCTCCGACGCGCTCCAGCAGCTTGTAGCGCCCGAGCGTCTGGCCCACGGCTTCGTCGGGAGCATCGGCGAGATCGAGCTTGATGGTGGGCCGGGCAGTGGCGGTCTTCGTGGCGAGCACTGTGTCCGGCTGCTCATGCGCGGCGAGCAGGGCTTCGAGCCGTGCGCGCAACGCCGCGTCGCCTTCGCACATCACGTCCAGAAACGCCGGGCGTTGCTCCGCAGGCTTCTCCAGCGCCAGCGCAAACAGGGCTTCTTCGCGGTTTGGATTCATGGCTGCCTTGGCGTTGGGTCACTCCCCAGTTGCGCGGAGGGTTACGCCCTCGGGCCACACCGCGCCCTGTGCGATCCAAGCGCGAAGCCGCGCCGCCTCATCCTCCGTAATCGCCGGATATTTCCCACGCTTCGCCACGGGCGGCATT
>JAYVSO010000036.1:0-15221 GCA_043775315.1 Verrucomicrobiota bacterium | reverse complement strand
GAGTTGCGGAGAATCCATTCGCGCGTGGCGTGGATGTTCTTGCCGGTGGACAAATCCATGACCGTGTCCGCGCCCCACTTGGTGGCCCAGCGCATCTTTTCGACTTCCTCTTCGATGCTCGACGCGACAGCGCTGTTGCCGATGTTGGCGTTGATCTTTACGAGGAAGTTGCGGCCGATGATCATCGGTTCGGACTCGGGATGGTTGATGTTGTTCGGAATGATGGCGCGGCCGGCGGCGACTTCGGCGCGGACGAACTCGGGGGTAATTTCTTTCGGGATGCGCTGGGGGAAGCGGCGGAAGACGGAGGGGGTGTAATCTGCAATTTGAGATTCGAGATTTGAGATTTGAGAAGAGCCGGCGTGCTGTTTGTTCAGATGGTTGCGGACATTGTCTTTGCTGAAATCGCCAATCGCCAATTGGCAATTGGCAATCTTCCCGTTCTCGCGGATGGCGATGAACTCCATCTCGGGCGTGATGATGCCCGCCTTGGCGTAGGCGAGTTGCGTGACTATCTTGCCCGCCTTCGCGCGCAAGGGACGACGGCGCTGGCCTTTCAGTCCGGGAAATTCCACGAGGCGATTCTTCTCGGCCTTGCTGGCGAACTCCGCGTGCTTGCCGGAGAGATAACCGTCGTCCTGCGGCTTCACTTCGCGGCCGTCGTGTTCCTCGACATCGCCGCGTTCGCGAATCCATTTGTCACGCAGCGCGGGCAGACCTTCATCCGACGTGCCGGTGAAATTTGGATCGCCCCACGGGCCGGAGCAGTCATAAACGCGCACCGGTTCATTCGCCGTAATCGCGCCGGTGTAAGACTTCGTGTCGCTCACGGCGATTTCTCTCATGGGCACACGGACATCCGAATGGATCTCGCCCGGGACATAGACGCGGCTACTGCCGGGGAGCTGCTCGGAGCTGTGCGGTTCGAAGGAGGTTTTGGGATCGACGATCATGGTAGATTCAGGTTTTCAGTGTTGTCCCTGACGAGGAAAGGCGGACGGAGGAAGAGCAGGTTGCCGGGCGTGGTCGGCCAGATGGTGGCCGTCCGCCAGCGCTCTTCCTTCGCCGGCATTACCCGGTGCAGGTTCGACGGGTCGCAAACGCTCCTGCGCCTGCCTCTCAGCCTTCGTCCGCCGCACATGCGACGGACCGGTTGGCTCCCCGGATTGAGTTGAGACAATGCCCTCCAACCCGGCAGGGTCAAGCAGCCTGCCGAGCCTAAAATCCGTTCGCCAAACCCGTCGAGGGCGTCCTACCGTTCTATCGACATGAAGAAGAAATTCCTTATCGCCGTGGCCGTGGTTTCGGTCATCGGCGTTGTAGCCCTCGTCGCCGTCGCCATGAACTTGGGCACTATCGTGAAGACCGGCGTCGAGACGGTCGGGCCCACCTTGACCAAGACCACGCTGACCCTGAACAAGGCGAGCTTCAGCCTCTTCGCCGGCCGCGCCACATTGGGCGGCCTCGTGGTGGGCAATCCCACCGGGTTCAAGTCCGAGTCGGCCATCAGCATCGGAGAAATCGCCCTTCAAGTGAAACCCAGCACCGTCGCCAGCGACGTGGTCGAGATCGACGAGATCATGGTCAAGGGCCCGGTTATTACCTACGAACAAGGGTTGACCGGAAACAACATCAGCAAGCTGCTCGCGAATGTGAACGAAAGCACCGCCTCGCTCACGGGCGGAAAGGATGCGACGAAGAGGGACGACAAGGCGGCCGCACCGGACGCGGCTTCGCAAAAGCGCTTCAAGGTGAAGCGGGTCCTCGTCGAAGGCGCGACCGTTAAGCTCAGCGCCACGCTGCTCGGCGGAAACGCCCTGCCCATTCCGCTTCCCCCGATCACGATCGAGAACATCGGCACCAGCGGCAACGGCGTGACCGCCGGAGAGTTGACCAGCGAGGTGCTCAAACAGGTCCTCTCGGCCGCGGCTAGGGCGGTCGCCGAAAACCTGACCAAAGGCGGCGGCCTGCTTAAGGATGGGTCCCGTGGAGCCGTGGACAAAGCGGGTGAGGGGCTGAAGAATCTCTTCAAGAAGAAGTAGGCCGCTTCGTTCTCATCCGATCAAAAACAAACGGAGACCACCGGGTCTCCGATCTTTCTCGTTCAATCGAGGGCCAGTCTTAGATCGCCTTCGTGAAGGCTTCGAGCAGGCCTTCCATGCCGCTGTCGGTCTTGGTGTGACGGGTCGGCGGATTGAAAAGGTCGCCCATGTATTGGACAGCCTCCGAGATGCTGCGGACCGACTTGGGCAACGTGGCGCCGCAGGCGTTCGGATGTCCCCCGCCCTGCAACTTCTCCGCATACTTCAAGGCCGTGCCGTCCTTGCTCCGCAGGCTGACGACGAAGTGGTTGTTGCCCTTCTTGAGTGCGGTGATCAGTACGGGATGCGGCACCGCCTTGCGCTCAAGCATCCGGTGGATGATGAGGTTGCTGTTGCCGATGGGCGCATCCACGAGGCAAACGCCCGAGTTGATCTCGGTGACATGATTCACCGCCCAGTCGAGGCCGATCGGATCCTCAATCTCGCGCTTCACCTTCATGACCTCGAGAAGCGGGTGATCGATCAGCTTCTCCAGATCGCTGCCGATGAGGCCGACCATCGGCCAGAAGCCGTAGATCTTGACGAGGCTCGCGTAGTCGATCGCGAGTTCGAAGTCGGGATCATTCTGGAGGAACAGGTCGGCCACGTTATTGAGATGGACGAGCCGTTCAAGCTTGGGTGAGCCGATCCCGGCCTCAACACACAAATCGTAGCAGAGCGAACCGGCCGACTTGGAGGTGTCGTGGATGAACTGGGCGTAACGCGCGGTCGTGTTCGTGGCGTGATGGTCGATGACGAGCCAATGGCTGCGATCCAACCGGCTTTCAAACGAGAAATCCGTCGCCCAAGCCGCAGTCTCACGCAGGTCGCGCATCTTCCAACCCGTGTAGTGGTAGGCCTCCAGCGTGATCTCCGCGCCGTAGAGCTTGCGCGCAAGCCGTTGGAGCAACAGTCCGGCCACAAATCCATCGAGATCGCTCTCGTGCGTCAGGATCACGGCGGGTCTTTCGAAATTCAGCATCCGGCCAGCCTACCGGTCCCCTAGGTTCAACTCCAGAGACGTTTTGAGAACTTTTGGTCAGGACGCGGTCGAGGGTTCGTTGTCTGACAGCGTTCAACCCAACGGATGACTTGCGCGCGCGCGGCGCGGTTTCCAAAGTCGCATCCACATGAACTTGTTCGATCTTTCAGGAGAAGTCGCCGTCGTCATCGGAGCCACAGGCGTGCTGGGCGGCGGACTGGCCGAAGGCCTCGCTGCGGCCGGCGCCAAGGTGGCCGTGCTCGGCCGCAACCAAGAACGCGGCGAAGCGCGGGTCGCCTCGATCCTCAAAGCGGGCGGGACTGCCCGGTTCTTTTCGGCCGACGCCATGTCGCGATGCAGCCTCAGTGAAGCGCATGAGAAACTCGTAGCCGCCCTGGGTGCCCCGACCATCCTCGTCAACGCCGCCGGCGGCAATGATCCGAAGGTGACGGTCGTCGGCGACAAGAAGTTCGAGAACATCGCCCTCGAAGACTGGGGTGCGAACTTCGACCTAAACCTCGTCGGCGGCGTGGTGATTCCTTGCCAGGAGTTCGGTCCCGCCATGGTGAAACGCAAGCGCGGCTCGATCATCAATATCGCCAGCGTCTCCGCCCACATCCCGCTCTCCCGAGTCGTCGCCTACTCCGCGTCGAAGGCCGCCGTGATCAGCCTCACGCAGTTCCTGTCGCGCGAATGGGCCAAGGACGGCGTGCGGGTGAACACGATCACGCCCGGTTTCTTTCCGGCGGAACAGAACCGCAAGCTGCTCTTCAACGAGGACGGCACGCCGACTCCGCGCGCGGCATCGATTCTCGGCCACACGCCGATGGGCCGGATGGGTGAAGCCAGGGAGCTGACCGGTGCGGCCGTGTTTCTCGCAAGCAAAGCGGCCAGCAGCTTCGTCACCGGCATCGACATCCGGGTCGATGGCGGCTTCCTTTCGCAGACCATTTGATCCGGAAATCTTCCACACGATGAAAACCAAATCCGTCCTCGCGATCGCCGCGCTTCTACTCACAGGCAGCCCGTGCCTCACCAACGCCGCCGAGACGGCCAGGGGTTCTTCGACGAATACCACCGTAGAAGCAAAGAAGGACACGCCCTCCAAGGAAACGAACGCGCCCGTCGTCACCGAAGGGTCCGTGGCCATCGGTGGGAAGACCGTCCACTACAAGGCGACGGCGGGAACGCTGCCGATCCTCGGCAAGGACGGTAAACCCACTGCGCAGGTCTTCTACATCTCCTACACGCAGACCAACAACGTCGACGCCTCCGATCGGCCGATCACGTATTGCTTCAATGGCGGTCCCGGCAGCAGCTCTGTGTGGCTTCATCTCGGCGTCTTCGGACCGAAGCGCGTGGAGTTTCCCGGCGACGGCACCACGCCGCCACGTCCGCCGGGACGGCTCATCCCGAACGAGTATTCCCTGCTCGATGTGACGGACCTCGTTTTCATCGACCCCGTCAGCACCGGCTACAGCCGCCCTGAACAGCCCGACAAGGCCGCCGATTTCTATGGCCAGAACAACGACATCGCGACAGTCGCTGAGTTCATCCGGCTCCACACGACCCGCGAGAAACGCTGGCGCTCGCCGAAGTTTCTCGCCGGCGAAAGCTACGGCGTCTTCCGCGCCGCGGGCTTGGCCAACTATCTCCAGAGCCGATTCAACCTCTACTTGAACGGCCTTGTGCTCGTCTCCGGCGTGATCGACTTCGAGACCATCCGCGCCGAAGGCCTGACGGACACGCCTTATCTCTGCTTCCTCTCCGCCATCACGGCGTCCGCGCACTACCACAAGAAGCTGCCGGCGGATTTACAGGCCGACTTCAAGAAGGCCATCGCCGAATCCCGTGCCTTCGCCGAAGGCGACTACGCCCGCGCCCTGCGCCTCGGTGCCGCACTTCCGCCCGCCGAACGCACGGCCGCCGTCGCCAAACTCGCCAGGCTTACCGGCCTTTCCACGTCCTACATCGAGGACCACGATCTGCGCGTTTCGGCCTTCGAGTTCCGCAAGCAGCTGCTGAAATCGGAAGGCAAGATCATCGGCCGCTTTGACGCCCGCGTGATCTCCCGCGACGGCAATGCCGCTGCGGCCACGCCCGAGTTCGATCCCAGCCACTCGCTCGTCAGCGGGGTCTTCTCCTCCGCCATGAACAGCTACGTGCGCGAGGACCTGAAGTGCGAGAAGGACCATCCCTACGAAATCCTCACCGGCGTCCAGCCTTGGCCGTTCGCCCGGACCTCGGGTTACCCCAGCACCGCGCCCGACCTCGCGGCGGCGATGAAGGAGAATCCCCACCTCAAGATCTTCATCCAGTGCGCCTGGCGAGACCTCGCCTGCCCGCCGGATGGCATCCTGCACAGCGTCCGCCAACTGGCCATCCCGGCGGAGATCCGCGGCAACATCCGCGTCGAGGAATACGAAGCCGGCCATATGCTCTACCTCAACCCGCCCGACCTGAAGAAGTCCGCCATCGACATGAAGGACTTCATCCAGAAGACGGTGGCCAACTGATGGTCCGACTCTTGAAACCATGAGCACCGTCTCCTCCGCCCTTCCCTCCAACGGCAGTGCCTTCGTCACTCCCGCGCAAGCCGCCGATGTCGTCGCCCAATCCTGCCCGGCCAAGGATTACAGGGGCAAACGCGTCATCGTCGTTGTGCCCGACGGCACGCGCACCGCGCCCGTCGGCCTGATGTTCAAGACGCTCTTCGCCCAGATCGGCGACGTCACGGCGTCGTTCGACATCATCATCGCCCTCGGGACGCACCAGCCGATGAGCGAGGAAGCGATCTGCGGCCGATTGGAGATCACGGCCGAAGAACGCCGCTCCACCTACGCCAAGGTGAAGTTCTTCAACCACGACTGGAACAACCCGGCCGCGCTCCGTTCCGTCGGCAAGCTGACCAAGTCGGACATCCATGAACTTTCCGGAGGCCTGTTCGAGATGGAGGTCGACGTCCAGATCAACAAGCTCGTCTTCGACTACGACCAGATCGTCATCGTCGGCCCCGTTTTCCCGCACGAGGTCGTCGGCTTCTCCGGCGGCAACAAGTATCTGTTCCCCGGCATCGGCGGCCCCGACATCCTCAACTTCTTCCACTGGCTCGGCGCCGTCGTCACCAACCCGCTGACCATCGGCAACAAGTGGACTCCCGTCCGCAAGACCGTGGACAAGGCCGCATCGCTGGTTCCGATCTCCAAGCTCTGCTTCTGCATGGTCGTCGCGCCCGACAAGAGCCTTGTCGGGCTTTACGCCGGTTCGCCCGAGAAGGCTTGGGACGCCGCCAGCGATCTCTCCGACAAGCACCACGTGCTCTACAAGGATAAGCCCTTCAAGACCGTCCTCTCCGTCATGCCGGCGATGTATGACGAGCTGTGGGTCGGCGGCAAAGGCATGTATAAGCTCGAACCCGTCGTGGCCGACGGCGGCGAACTCATCATCTACGCCCCGCACATCCACGAGATCAGCGCGACCCACGGCGAAACGATCCGCAAGATCGGCTACCATTGCCGCGACTACTTCCTGAAGCAGTGGGACCAGTTCAAACACTTCCAGTGGGGCGTCGTCGCCCACAGCACCCACGTGCGCGGCATCGGCACCTTCGAGAACGGCGTCGAGCAATGCCGCATCCAGGTGACGCTCGCCACCGGCATTCCCGAAGCGCTCTGCAATCAGATCAATCTCGGCTACCGCGATCCCAAGTCGATCAACCCCGCTGACTTCGCCAACCGCGAAGAGGAAGGCGTCCTGCTCGTGCCCAAGGCCGGCGAGATGCTCTTCCGCCTCAAGGATGCGCCCGAGTGGTGCCGGAAGATGTAGGCGAGGCGAATGGGTGCGCCGGGAGAAAACAACGAACACCAAACGTCCAACATTGAACTCCCAAGTTGCCTAGAGACGGCCGCTTAATTTGATCTTAGGCCATTCGACGCCATGTCACCTCACCAAACTTTTAGGTTGGACGCGGCGGGTTACGCCCGGTGTAGCAGTTTACTTGAGGCAGCCGGGATGCAGTTCACGGGGCAGCAGCGAGGGTCGGTCGAGCCGATTGGTTCAGTTCCGGCGATGACTTCGATTTCCGGCCAGTTGGTTTCTCCACGCGGCGCGTTTCGGTGTCAGCTTTTGGAGTGCGAGGGCAGGCAGCGCTTCGTCGTGACGCTGCAGGGAGATGCCGACACTATGATTGGCGTGCTTGACGATTTGGAGAGGGCACTTGCCGGACATTTACTTGAAAGATAGGACACCGTGGCATAGCCATACGATCCAGATCCTCCAGCCTCCGCGTTCCGTTTGCTACCGTGACGCATCTTCAGCCGGGTCGTTGGGTGTTGGGTATGCAACCCAAGTTCCCCTTCATCTTCATCCGTTGCACCCTCCGAGCGGATAAGCCAGCCTTCAGCCATTCCCACCATGAAACGCCTTCTCCGATTCGCCTCTTTCCTCGTCGCCGCGTCCGCGTGCGTCGGCTCTCTTCTCGCCGCTCCAGCCGCTTCCCTGCCCCGCAGCACGCCCGAGGCGCAGGGCGTTTCCTCGGCCGGCCTGCTCGAGTTTGTCGACGCCGTGGACAAGATCGACGCCATGCACAGCTTCATGCTCGTGCGCCATGGCAAGGTCGTCGCCGAAGGATGGTGGACGCCCTACAACGCCGGCAATCCCCATGTCCTGTTCTCATTGAGCAAGAGTTTCACCTCGACGGCCGTCGGCCTGGCCGTGGCCGAGGGCAAGCTGAGCGTGGACGACGAGGTGCTGAAGTTCTTTCCCGAAGACGCTCCGGCCAGTCCTTCCGCCAACCTGAAGAACATGCGCGTGCGCGATCTCCTCACCATGTCCACCGGCCATCAGGACGAACCTTCCAGCGCGCCGGACAAGGTCTCCGCCAAGTCCTTCCTCGCGCAGCTGGTCCCGCACAAGCCGGGCACGCATTTCAAATACAACACGGCCGCCACCTTCATGCAGTCGGCCATCGTGCAGAAGCAGACGGGCCTGCCGGTCTTCGACTATCTCCAGCCCCGCCTTTTCGCGCCGCTCGGCATCGTCGGCGCGTCGTGGGCGACGAACTTCCAGGGCATCTCGCTCGGCGGCTACGGCCTCAAGGTCCGCACCGAGGACATCGCCAAGTTCGGCCAGCTCTATCTCCAGAAGGGCAAGTGGAACGGCAAACAGCTCGTGCCCGAAGCGTGGGTTGCGGAAGCCACGGCCAAACAGGTTTCCAACGGCAGCAACCCGAAGAGCGATTGGGACCAGGGCTACGGCTTCCAGTTCTGGCGCAGCCGGCACGGGGCCTACCGCGGCGACGGCGCCTTCGGACAATACTGCATCGTCCTGCCCGACCAGGACGCGGTGGTCGCCATCACGAGCGGCGTGAAGGACATGCCGGGCGTGCTTAACCTCGTCTGGGACAAACTTCTCCCCGCCATGAAACCGAGGGCGCTTCCGTCAGACCCCGTCAACCGCAGGAAGCTCGCAGACCGTCTAGCCAAACTAACCGTCCGCCTTCCGGACGGAGCACCCACTTCGCCGTGGGCGGCCAAGATCGCCGGCCGCCGTTTTGTGTTTCCGGACAATGCCGAGAACCTCGAGTCGCTTTCTTTTGAAGCCGGTTCCGCGGGGGCGAACATGACGCTCGTGACCCGCACCGGCGGGAAGGAAAGCCGCCTTGCACTCGGCGCGGGCAATTGGAAGACCGGCACGATTGACTACGCGACATCTGTCGGAGCGACCACCTCACCCGAGCCCGTCGCCGCCAGCGCCGCGTGGGTCGGCGATGACACTCTCGTGGTGAAGCTCTGCCTCTACGAGTCGCCGTTCCATCTCACGCTCCGGCTGCGTTTCGCTGGCGACACCGTGATCCGCGACGCCGAAGCCAACGTGGGCTTCGGCGGAACCAAGCGGCCCCAGCTCACCGGCCGCAGGGAGTGACGCCGAATCGCCTTCGGGCTTCCCGTCCAACCCGTCGCCTCTACATTCCGCGCACCTGTGTCTGATCCCGTCAAATCTCCCGCCTGGCTGGAAAAGCCGGACGGCACACGCGCCGACATCGACGGAAACTGTTCGATCGGCCGGGCCGCCGGCAATCAGGTGATACTGGCCGACGACCGCGTCTCCCGGCGCCACGCCGTCATCCACGCGCAGGGCGAGGGCGAATTCTGGATGGTCGACCTCGGCACCAGCAACGGAACCTACGTCAACGGCCGACGTCTCAGCCAACCGGGCCGGCTCAACCATGGCGACGTCATCAAGATCGGCTCCTCGCAACTGGTCTTCCGCGAGGCGGCCGGCCGCGGTCGCGATATCTCCGCCACGACCACCACTTCGGACCGGACGATTGTGGCCGTCGAGTCATCTCCCTGCTGGCTCCTGCTCGTCGACATCGAGGGTTCCACGCACCTTAGCCAAAGACTCGATCCCGAAGCGCTCGCCATGCTGATTGGCCGATGGTTTGCCCGCTGCAAGGAAGCCATCGAAGGCCAGGGCGGCGTCATCAACAAATACCTCGGCGACGGCTTCTTCGCCTACTGGCCGGCGACCCAGACCGCCCCGCCCCGCGTCATCGCGGCGTTGGCAGCGCTGTGCGAGCTGCAGGAGCTGGGCGAACCCGGATTCCGGATCGTCCTGCATTGCGACCAGGTTGTAATGGGCGGAATGGCCTCCCTCGGTGAGGAAAGCCTTTCGGGTGTCGGGGTCAACTTCGTCTTCCGGATGGAGAAACTTGCGGGCTCTCTCGGCCAATCAAGGTTCCTGAGCGAACAGGCGGCCCGGCGGCTCGGACCCGGTTTTCCCACGACACCGCTCGGCAGGCACCCGGTCGCCAGCTTCTCCGGAGAACATTCTTTCCTGACCTTTGGCGCCTCGTCGGCGGCGCAGTAGACGGTCGCAGCGCCGGTCCAGGATAGGTTCGGAAAAGATTTGCCCATACTTTTTGCGGCCGGTTCGCGCTGGATGGGATAGATGCAGTCGCAATCACCAACCATGAAACCCCAGCCAAGCAGCGAAGAGACCCTGTTCCATGCCGCACTCCTGCTGCCCGCCCCCGTGCGCATAGCCTTCCTCGACGATGCCTGCACCGGAGATTCCGCCCTGCGCTCGCGTCTCGAAGCGTTGCTCGCCGCCCACGACGAGAGCCGCACGCTGCTCGCCACGCAGATCGAAGCCGTCCAACCCGCGCCTCTGCGCGAGATCAGAGAAATCCCCGACGAAGCCGTGGGCCAGACGCTGGGTCGCTACAAACTTTTGGAGCGCGTGGGTGAAGGCGGGTGCGGCGTGGTGTATGTCGCCGAACAGACCGAGCCGGTGCGTCGGCGTGTGGCGCTGAAGGTGATCAAGCTGGGCATGGACACCAAGCAGGTGGTCGCGCGGTTCGAGGCGGAGCGGCAGGCGCTGGCGATGATGGATCATCCGAACATCGCCAAGGTGCTCGATGCCGGCACGACCGATGTGGGTCGGCCTTACTTCGTCATGGAACTGGTGCGCGGCATCCGCATCACTGACTACTGCGATCAAGCCAACCTCACCACCAAGGAGCGGCTCGATCTGTTCATCAAGGTCTGTCAGGCCATCCAGCACGCGCATCAGAAGGGGATCATTCATCGTGATATTAAACCGTCCAACATCTTGGTCACGCTGCACGATGGCGTGCCGGTGCCCAAGGTGATTGATTTCGGCATCGCCAAGGCCACGGAAGGCCGGCTGACCGACAACACGGTTTACACGCAGTTGCATCAGTTCATCGGCACCCCGGCCTACATGAGCCCCGAGCAGGCGGAGATGAGCGGGCTGGACATCGATACGCGCAGCGACATCTACAGCCTGGGCGTGTTGCTCTACGAATTGCTCGCCGGCAGCACGCCGTTCGACGCGAAGGAACTGATGGCCTCGGGCATCGACGCGATGCGCAAGACCATCCGGGAGAAGGAGCCTCAGCGCCCCAGCACCAAGCTCAGCCAAACGCTGGTAGCAGCGAACGTGAGTTCGCTCAAATCTCCTGCCCCCGGCAAGCCAACGACCGAAGAAGAAGTCAGAGCCGACTCACGTCGGCTGCTACGGGTGAAGGAGACGATCCACCAACTCAAGGGCGACCTCGACTGGATCGTGATGAAGTGCCTGGAGAAGGATCGCCAGCGCCGTTACGACACGGCCAACGGCCTGGCCGCCGACCTCAAGCGGCACCTCGACAACGAGCCCGTCGTGGCTCGGCCGCCCAGCGCAGCTTACAAGTTCCAGAAGGCGTTTCGCCGGAACAAGCTCGTGTTCGTCGCGGGAACGGCGGTGAGCGCCGCACTGTTGTTGGGCATCGTTCTCAGCGCGTGGCAAGCAGTGCGGGCGAAGCGCGCAGAAGCTCAAGCTCTCGTCGAAAAAGCCAACGCTCTAACGGAGAAAGCCAACGCCCAGGCCGCGCTCCACTTCATCCAGGACGACGTTTTGAGCCAGGCCAACCCCGGTTTCCAGCCCGACCGGGAACTCACCGTCCGCACCTTGCTCGACCGGGTCGGCGACCGGCTCGACCGCGCGGCTGGACGACCGCCGCTGGTCGAGGCATCGATCCGGCAAACCCTCGGCTCCGTCTATACGGAACTCGGCGACTACACCAAAGCCGTCCAGCACTATGAGGCTGCCTTGCGGCTGCAGCGCCAGCATCTCGGCGAAAACAACCTGGAAACGCTGCGCTCCCTCCACGGTCTGTCCATGGCTCACTGGTGGGGCGGCGACATGGCGAAAGCGGAGCCGTTGACCCGCCAGGGACTCGAAGTGAGCCGTCGCGTTCTAGGGGACAAGGACTCACTCACGCTCCAGTTCATGCAGGCGCGCGCCTTCACCCTGCTTTATCTGGCAGAAGTGCCGTGGCCCGAGGTCGAGGGATTGTTTGTCGAAGCGCTGGCGAAGCACCGTGAAGTTCTCGGGCGAGACGATCCCGCAACCCTCCGCCTTATTTACGGCATCGGGCTTGGCTACATCGTGAACCAACAGGATGGAAAAGGAGTGCCATTGGCGGAGGAAGCTCTCGATCACGCCCGGCGCGTGCTCGACGAAAAGAGTCCTTACATCGCTGATTTGAGCGCTCTGCTCGCCAGCCTTTGTTCAAACTTGAGCCAGCTTGAGAAAGGCGAAGCGATGGCCCGGCGGGCCGTCGAATTGCGCCGGCAAACCTTGGGTGAGGGGAATCCCAAGACGACCACCTCGATCACCACCCTGGCGACGATCCACCTCCAACAAGGGCGGTTGGACGAAGCTGGACGGCTGACGGATCTGGTGCTCCAGACCTCGCGCCAGCTCCCGGTGGAGAACAGTCCGTTTCTCGCCAACGCGCTCAACAATCTGGGATGGCTCTACCTCGAACAAGGCGACCTCGCAAAAGCCGACACGATTTGCACTTTGACGATGGAAGCGATGCGCCGGAAGCCGAACGCCAACCCCATGTCGCATTTTCTCGCCATGGCTCGACTGGGTTCAGTCCGGCTGGCGCAAGGGCAATGGACCGAGGCGGAAGCGCTCTTGCGTGAAAGCTCGCGACGCGCCGACAAACTTTTTCCCGACGCCGGATACCGTTTCTATCTGATCAGCCTCCTCGGCGGCAGTCTCGCGGGCCAGGCGAAATACGCCGAAGCCGAACCGCTGCTGCGGCAAGGCTACGAAGGCCTCGTTCAGCGCCAAGCCAGCCTGCCTCCCTATCTCAACGCCCCGCGCCGCGTCACGGAATCCCTCGAACGGCTGGTGCAGCTCTACGACGCCTGGGGCAAGCCGTCTCAAGCCGCCGAGTGGAAAAAGAAGCTGGCCGAGTCCCAGCAGGCCGCCAAAGCCGACGCAAAAAAAGGCCAGAAGCCATGAACCCCAACCGCGCCATGTCCCAAAGCGCCAAAGGACTGGCGCAGTCCAAGACCTGGCGGACGTCGCTGCGGCCTCGTCCTTCGCGAAGCGTCTTGGAGTGCGGTAGCCCTCTACCGCTTTTCGCCCGAGACATGATGGGGTGCAGACAAACGTTCACGCACCGGCCATTTCGTCCTCTCCGCCCAAAGCGCCAAAGGACCATATCAGTCCATGCCCACCGTAGGGTGCTTTCCTGAAATCGTTGTGACCTAAACCCATTCATGAAAGCCGCCACTACAATCATCACGGTTGGATTGCTATTTGGACATTCTGCGCAGGCTCATCCCGGGTCGGGTCTCGCGGTGGACGCGCAGGGCCGTGTGTTCTTCACGGCCGGCCCGATGATCGTGATGATCGAGACCAACGGCGTGGCGCGCACCATCGTTCACGACGCGAAGAACGAGAAGTTCTACCAGCTTCATCACATCCAACGCGCGCCCGATGGCGGCTGGCTCACCGCGTCGGACAGGGGCGACGTCATCTGGCGCTTCACGCCGGAGGGGAAATTGAGCCGGTTCTATCCGCCCGAGAATGACGACCGGCCGCTGCGGGTCGGCTCGGGCGGCGACCCGTTCGCGGTGGATCGCGAGGGGAACGTGTATGCGGTGAACTCACGGCAGGATAGTTTCACGCAGATTCTCAAAGTATCAGCCGAAGGACGGGTGCGCGTGCTGGCCGGGGGCGACTGGGGATTCGCCGACGGCCAGGGTGCGGAGGCGAAGTTCGGGGATGTCCACGGCGGCTCGATGATCGCCGGACCGGATGGCGCGTTGCTGCTGACCGACGACTACGCGCGCGTTCGTCGCGTCCGTTCAAACGGGGTGGTGACGACGGTGGCGGGCGGAGCGACGAGAGGATTCGCCAACGGGCCGGGGGCGGAAGCTCGTTTCGACGGGGCGACGGGACTGGCGCTCGACGCGCAAGGCAATGTGCTCGTCGTGGAATTCAGCGGACGCATCCGCCAGATCGATCCCGCCGGGGTCGTGACCACACTGGCCGGCACTGGCAAGGCGGGCGGCAAGGATGGGCCGCTTCTCGACGCGACGTTCGCTGAACCCACCGGCATCGCAATCGGCCCGACCGGCGATATCTTTGTCCTCGAAACAGGCGCTCACCGAATCCGCAAAATCTCCGGCGGGCGTGTCACCACCCTTCACCAGGGACTTCCACCAACGCCCTGAATGCGGCTTGAAAAAACTGTGAAAATCATGCGGCCCACCTAGGCTCGCGCCATTCCAATGCGAACTGTTTGTCCATCGACAACGATCAAATCTGCATAGCCCTTTCCGGAAACCATGAAGACCCTTATCGCAACCTTACTCATCGGCTGGATCGCCTGTTCCTGTCTGCTCGCGGCTGAACCGGTGTCAGCCAGCACCGCTCTCTATCAGGCCATCCGCGCCGGCGATCGCGCCGCGGTGAAGACGCTGTTGAAAAGCGGCGCGGACCTTCAGGCGCACGACGAATCCGGCGACACTCCGTTGATGGCCGCCGCGCTGAACGCCGATGTTGCCGTGCTGGAACTGCTGCTCAAGGCCGGGGCCGACGTGAACGCCACCAACCAGGCCGGCGCCACCCCGCTGCTGCGCGCCGCGACGTTCGAGGACAAAGTCCGCCTGCTCGTGGCCAAGGGAGGCGATGTGAAAGCCCGTTCGCACACGGGCAACACCACGCTCATTCTCGCCGCACGCCAGGCCGGCAACAGTCGCACCATGAAATTCCTGCTCGACCAAGGGGTCGATCCCAACGCCATGAATCTTTTTGGTGCGACCGCGTTGATGTCCGCTGCGGCTGCCGCCGACCTGGATTCCGTCCGCTTGCTGCTCGACCGGGGAGCCAACGTGAACTTGAGACCGGACCCCGGCACGAAAGAATTCTTCTGGGGAGGCTGGCGGACGCCGCTCATGTGGGCCGCGTTCCAAGGGGACGAAGCCTTGCTCAAGCTGTTGCTGAATCGCGGAGCCAAAGTCAACGACCTGGTCGAGCTCGGGGGCGCGCTGGGGCAGGCGGCCTGGGGCGGCCACGTCGGGGTTGCCCGCTTGCTGCTCGATGCCGGTGCGCAGGTCGATCAGCGCGACCTGGTCGCCAACTACACGCCGCTGCACTGGGCGGCCTCGTCGGAAAAATCCTCGCCCTCGGTCGTCGGGCTGTTGCTCGCGCACGGCGCGGATGCCAATGCCGAGGGCGGCCAGCACGTGGACAACTATCTGGGCGTCGCGCAAACGCCGTTGATGCTGGCCCGCCGACGTGGCGACACATCCATCGTGCGAGCGTTGCTCAAAGCGGGTGCGAGG
>JAYVSO010000035.1:0-78661 GCA_043775315.1 Verrucomicrobiota bacterium | reverse complement strand
ATGGCTGAATTCTCGCGCTGAGGCGCGGAGGCGCAGAGAGGAATTTCATTTGTTTCATTTTCTCAGCGTCTCTGCGTCTCAGCGGGAGACAACGCCTGCCGGAGCTGGGTTTTCAATTCGGCGCGGGTGGCGGCGATCTGGGCGAGGAGTTTTTCGTATTCGGGCAGGAGGTGGTCCACGTCGCCGGGGCCGGTGTCGGGGTTGTGCGGGTTCTTGAGGTCGAGGTTGAAGTTACCGGCTTTGATTTGCTCGATGGGCACGCGCCAGGCGCGTTCGGTTTCCTCGCGCTTGCTGTAGTGCCCGTGCTTGTCGGGCTTGCCCCACCATTTTTTCTCCTCGTCGAATTCCTCGATGCGGATGGGTTTGCCTTTGTTGTAGCTCTTGGCGCCGGCGGGATACGGGTGCTCGTAATACCAGACGGCGGTGGTGGGCGCGCCCTTGGTGAAGAAAAGGAGATTCGTGCGGATGCCGGTGTAGGGATTGAAGACGCCGTTGGGCAGGCGGACGATGGTGTGGAGGTTGCACTCGGTGAGGAGGGCTTCCTTGATGCGCGTCTTGACGCCTTCGCCGAAGAGGGTGCCGTCGGGCAGCACGAGTCCGGCGCGGCCACCGGGCCGCAATATTTTCATGAGGAGCACGAGGAAGAGGTCGGCAGTCTCGCGAGTGCGGAACTCGGCGGGGTAGTTGGACTCGATGCCGTCCTCCTCCATGCCGCCGAAGGGCGGATTGGTGACGACGACGTCCACGCGCTCCTTCGGGCTCCAGTCGCGCAGGGGGCGGGCGAGGGTGTTGTCGTGGCGGACGTTGGAGGGGACATCAATGCCGTGCAGGAGGAGATTGGTCATGCACAGGACGTGAGGAAGGTGCTTTTTCTCGATGCCTGCGAAGCAGTCCTGGAGGGTGCGCTCGTCGGCCTCGGTCTTGGCCTGCTTGCGCAGGTGCTCGATGGCGCAGACGAGGAAGCCACCGGTGCCGCAGGCGGGGTCGAGGAGGGATTCGCCGAGGCGGGGATTGACCTGGTCCACGATGAACTGGGTGACGGCGCGCGGGGTGTAGAATTCGCCCGCGTTGCCGGCGGACTGGAGGTCCTTGAGGAGCTTTTCGTAGATGTCGCCGAACATGTGGCGATCGTCGGAGGCGTTGAAGTCGATGCCGTTGATCTTATTGATGACCTGGCGCATCAACGTGCCGTTCTTCATGTAGTTGTTGGCATCCTCGAAGGCCATGCGGATGAGGCCGGCGATCTTGTCGCCGCCGCCGGTGAGGGCCTTGAGCTTGGGGAGGAGCTGGTTGTTGACGAAGTCGAGCAGGGCATCGCCGGTGATGCCCTCGGCGTCGGTGGCCCAATTGCACCAGCGAAGGTGCTGCGGGAGCGGGGACTTGTAGCTGTCGCGGAGGACTTCCATCTCCTTTTCGCGGTCGTCGAAGATTTTGAGGAAGAACATCCAGCCGAGCTGTTCGAGGCGTTGCGCATCGCCGTAGGTGCCGGCGTCCTTGCGCATGATGTCCTGGATGGTTTTGACGAGGTTGGAGACGTTGGGCATTGGGAAAAGGATGAAGGGGGAAGGATGGATTATGAAGGGTTGGATTTCCGCCCTGCTCGATACGGGACAGAGTCCTCTCGCAACGCATTCGCATCGGGAGCAGCAGAGCGATGCGCGCGCAGAGCCAGGGCGCGCTCGTGGAGGGCGTCGAGCATCCGCAGTTTCTCCGTGATGTCGCGGGCGGCAAGCGCGTGACGGAAGGCGCGCTTGCTGGCGAGAATTTGTGCCAGGTCGAAAGTCATGGCGTATCGGTGAGGAATTGACGACGGAACACCTCCCAGGCTTCGGTGAGCTGATGACGGACCACGATGGCTTGGAAGCGTTCGGCGTCGAGGACGCCGGCCTCGATGAACTGGAGGAGCCGGGCTTTGTCCTTCGCGCGGCCCACTTGCAGGGCAATGGCCGCGAGATGCTCCGCGGTGAAGACGCGCGCGGGAGTCTCTCCCACGGGGATGGTGATGGCTTCGGCAAGGGCCTCCTCCACCAGCGGTCCGGTGGGGGTCAGGAACTGAACCGGCCAGCCCGCGATGACGATGTATTCGCCCTCCATGCAGCCGCCGCGCGCCGCCAGATAATCGAAAATGGGCTGCGGACTGACGAGCACGGAACCAGGCAGGCGCCGGAAGGCGACAAAGATGTCCACGTCGAGCGTCGAAACAGGCTCAAGGTGGAAGGTGGCTCCGACAGCGCCGCCGATGGCATAGCGCTCGATCACTCCGTCGGCCTGCATCTGATTGATGGTGGAAATGACTTCAACGATGTTCATGGGATGCCAGGGCTCAGGCAGCTTGTTGGTAAAGGGCGGTTTCGAGTTCGCGGATGGCGGCGAGATAGCCGTTCCGGCCGCCGAAGAGTTTGACGATTTCCACCGGCGTGCCGTGGGCGGTGAGCGGGTCCACTTTAAGAATCTCCAGCGACTCGACGCTGGTGATGCCGCTGTCGGCGTATTTCTGGAGCAGCGCATCGAGGACGGTGCGGGCTTTCTCGCCGTATTTGGCGAAGACGTTGCGCTTCTTTACCTTTTCCGCGCGCTCCTTCCGGGTGAGCGGCGGCTGGTCGAAGGCGACGTGGCAGATGAGATCAAAGGCGTCGTAGTCGCGCCCGACCTGCTCGGCGAGTTCATCAAGGAAGACACCTTTGGCGGCGAGTTCCTCCAGAATGGCCTGCTTGCGCTCGGCGTCGTTCCAGACGGTGAGGAAGGAGTCGAGGGAGGTGTAGGCTTTCCGCACCGTCTTGCGGGAGTAGTCCTTGAGCGACTCGGTGATGAGCTTGCCGTGCTCGTCGAGGTATTGGACGCGCTCGGTGGCAACGCGGACTTCGACATTGTCCACGTAGTATTTGGTGGGGCGCGTTCCGTCCGTAGCGTCGTCCGCAAACAGGCCCGTTGAATCGCCGTAGGGCGCAGGGTCTTCGTGCAGGACGTTGCTCTCGTCATCGGAGGTCGTGTCTGGCGGCACGACGGTTTCACCTTCGCCCGGCTCGTAAATTTGCACCGGGTCGCCATCGAAGTCCGGGTCTGCGAACAGCGCGGTGGCCCGTTTGAAATCCATGATGGTGAAGAAGAGTTTGCCGTAGTCCTCGTTGATGCGGGTGCCGCGCCCGATGATCTGCTTGAACTCGGTCATGGAGGCGATGCGCCGGTCCAGCACAATGAGGTGGCAGGTCTGGGCATCAACGCCGGTGCTCATCAGCCGGGAGGTGCAGGCGATGACGGGATGGGTGGACTCTGGGTCGATGAAGTTGTCGAGCTGCGCCTTGCCCTCGTCGTTGTCGCCGGTGATGCGCATGACGTATTTGGCGTTGGCGGCGGCGAGGTCGGGGTTGGCATTGATCAGGGCCTGCCGCATGCGCTCGGCGTGGTCGATGTTCTCGCAAAAGATGATGGTCTTGGCGAAGCGGTCGGTGGCTTTGAGGAACTCCGTGACCTTGGCGGCGACGAGCGCGGTGCGTTTTTCGAGAATGAGATTCCGGTCGAAATCGCGGTCGTTGTATTCGCGATCCTCAATGAGCTGGCCGTGCTTGTCGGTTTGCCCGTCCTCGGGCCGCCAGCCATCGAGGTCTTTGTCGAGACCGATGCGGACGACCTTGTAAGGCGCGAGAAAACCGTCGGAGATGCCCTGCCGCAGCGAGTAAGTGTAAATGGGGTCGCCGAAGTATTCGATGTTGGAAACGTCCTTCGTTTCCTTGGGGGTGGCGGTGAGGCCGATCTGCGTCGCGGACGAGAAGTATTCGAGAACCTGACGCCACGCCGCGTCATCCGCTGCGCTGCCACGGTGGCACTCGTCGATGACGATGAGGTCGAAGAAGTCGGGCGAGAATTGTTTGTAGATGTTCTGCTCCTCCTCAGTGCCCGTCACGGCCTGGTAGAGGCAGAGGTAAACTTCGTAGGATTTATCGACCTTTCGGTCCTGGGTGACGCCACTTGGCAGCGTAATTTTTGAACCGTCCTTCGTTTCGATGGAATTGTTCCGCGCACTGAGCTTGCACATCGCCGATTTGAAAGGCTTGAAGTCTCCGATCATCGTTTGGTTTGCGAGGATGTTGCGATCCACGAGGAAGAGGATGCGTTTCTTCCGGCCCGACTTCCAAAGCCGCCAGATGATCTGGAACGCGGTGTAGGTTTTGCCGGTGCCGGTAGCCATCACGAGCAGGATGCGATTCAGGCCGCAGGCGATGGCGTCCACCGTGCGATTGATGGCGATGAGCTGGTAGTAGCGGGGTGGCTTGCCGGTGCCGGCGGCGTAATAGTCCTGCGTGGCGACGGCCTCCTGCTCGGCGGTGAAGCCCTTGGCGGCGCGGTAGCGCGCCCAGAGCTCGGCGGGCGACGGGAACTGGTCGAGCGGGATTTCGCGCGTGACCGTGCCGCTGGTCACGGTGCGGTCGTGCTCCAGAAAGGCGTCGCCGTTGGAACTGTAGGCGAAGGGGACGTCGAGGATCTCGGCGTATTCGAGCGCCTGCTGCATGCCTGCGCCGACCGAATGATTGTTGTCCTTGGCCTCGATGACCGCGAGCGGGAGATTGGGTTTGAAGGACAGGATGTAGTCGGCCTTCCTGGCCTCGCCCCGCGTCACCAGCTTGCCGCGAACGATTACGCGGCCCTTGGTGAAGTAGGCCTCCTCGCTGATCTGGGTCATCAGGTCCCACTTGTCGACATTCTCACCGACGAGCGCCGGGGTGATGAACTTGGTGCGGATGTCCGCCTCGGTGAGGGCTTTCTTGTTCATGCGGGGGGAGCAGTTTGGACCAGGCGCCACAATCGTCGGCGGGCGCATTTCCCCGCTCGGCCTGAGAGGTGGAGCGGCGTTGCGCAAGGATCGATTGGAGAGCGGTCATGGTGTCGTGGACGGGTGACGGTGGACAAGGTGCGAAGCGGAGGGCAACGGGATTTAGTGGGAAAGGAGGGACGCAAGGAGGCGGTGTGACGGGGAATCGGGCTTGGTTCTCGGAGGCGTGTCGGTTAGCTAAACGCCAATGGCCGCGCCCACTCCCACCGCCGATCAGGCGGACGACAAGTTCCCCAAGCAGATCCCCTTCATCGTCGGGAACGAAGCCTGCGAGCGCTACAGCTTCTACGGGATGAAGGGCATCCTCGCCGGCTACATCACGGGCGAGGTGTTGAAGGGCGGGCTCGGCCAGCAGAAGGACACGGCCACGGTGTGGATTCACCTCTTCATCATGGTGAACTACTTCACGCCGCTGCTGGGCGCCTACGTCTCCGACCGGATCTGGGGCCGCTACAAGACGATCCTCTGGATCTCTCTGCTCTACTGCGCGGGCCACGGCGTGCTGGCGGCGAGCGATTTCTTTCCCAGCACGGGAGGCCGCACGTGGATGCTTTGGATCGGCCTGACCCTGATTGCCTTTGGTGCAGGCGGCATCAAGCCGTGTGTCTCGGCGTTCATGGGCGACCAGTTCAAGGAGAGCCAGTCGCGGCTCTATGAGAAGGCGTATGCGGCCTTCTATTTCTCGATCAACTTCGGCTCGTTCTTCGCCTTCCTGACGATTCCATTCATCGCGAAGAAGTATGGGTATTCATGGGCGTTCGGCATTCCCGGGGTCCTCATGGCCATCGCGACGTTCATCTTCTGGCTTGGGCGGAACCGCTACGTGAAGGTGCCGCCCGCCCGTGAAACGAAGGTGGCCGGATTCTTCCCGGTGCTGTTCGCCGCGATGGGTAGTCCGGCCAAGGAACGTCCGTTCTGGGAACGTGCGCTTTGGAAGTTCTCCAAGGAAGAGGTCGATGCTGCGCGCTCAGTGCTGCCGGTGTTGAGCGTCTTCGCGTTGATCCCGCCGTTCTGGGCGATGTTCGACCAGCATTCGTCGACGTGGATCCTGCAGGCGCAGAAGATGGTTTCCTACAAGGTGACGGAGACCTATTCGATCGGCGGCGAGGAGATGCAGTCGCTGAATCCGCTGCTGGTCATGATCCTTGTGCCGTTGCTGACGCTCGGGGTGTATCCGCTCTTCGGGAAGTTGATGACTCCGCTGCGTCGGATCGGCCTCGGGATGTTTGTCGCGGGCGGATCGTATCTGGTCGTTGCTTGGATCCAGCGTCAGATCGACGGCGGTGCGCAGTTGAGTGTCCTCTGGCAGGCCGTGCCCTACACGATCCTGACAACGGCCGAAGTGCTCGTGTCTGTGACGGGACTGGAGTTCGCCTACACTCAGGCGGCCAAGTCGATGAAGAGCATGATCACGAGCTTCTGGCTGCTGACCGTGGCGGCGGGAAATGCGCTGGTGGCGTTGATCACGAAATTTGGCGGAGGAGGGGGGCACGATTCCTCGGTCACGCCGGAACGGTTCACTCAGTATTCGATGATCACCTTCGGCGTCGCGATCGTGTTCGTCTTCGTGGCGATGGCCTATCGCTACCGGGACGTTGGTGCGACAAAGGCGGCATGACGTCAGACCGATTGTCTGGCCGAGATGCGTTTCCGCGGCACGATTGGCGTCGTCGAGATCGCTGGCGACAAGCGAACGATTGTCATCCGCCGATTGTGCCTCTACCAGTGTCTCTCCCGTTGCTTGAACGGGGCCGTGAACCATGTGGATCGTCCGCCTAGCCCTTCGCCGTCCCTACACCTTCGTGGTGGGGGCGATTGTGCTCCTGTTGCTCACACCCTTCGTGCTGCTCCGCACGCCGACGGACATTTTTCCGGCGATCAATATCCCTGTGATCAGCGTCGTCTGGCAGTATGCCGGGCTGAGCGCGCAGGAGGTTGAGCAGCGGATCATATACAACCACGAGCGCTCCCTGAGCGCGACGGTCAACGACATCGAGCACATCGAGTCGAACGCCTACAACGGCGTGGGGGTTATCAAGGTCTTCCTGCGGCCGGGGGCTTCCGTCGATGCAGGAGTGGCGCAGATAACGGCGATCGCCCAGACGATCCTTCGCCAGCTTCCGCCGGGACAGACGCCGCCGCTGATCATCCGCTACAACGCCTCGACCGTTCCGATCCTTCAATACGCCGTCAGCAGCCGGAAGCTGAGCGAGCAGGAACTATATGACATGAGCCAGAACCAGATCCGGGTCGGGCTCTCGACGGTGCTCGGTGCGGCCGTTCCATGGCCCTACGGCGGCAAGACGCGAATGGTTTCGGTGGATCTGGATTTGGCGGCTTTGAAGTCGCGGAACCTTTCGGCGCAGGACGTGGTCAACGCGATCTCGGCGCAGAACCTCGTATTGCCGGCGGGTTCGGCGAAGATCGGTGCGACGGAATACGACGTGGAGCTGAACACCAGCCCGAGGGTTCTGGAGGAGCTCAACGACCTGCCCATCCGGACATCGAAAGGCGCCACGATCTTCGTCCGTGATGTCGCGCAGGTGCGGGACGGTTATGCGCCCCAGCAGAACATCGTCCGGCAAGACGGGGTGAGGGGCGCGCTGCTTACGATCCTCAAGAGCGGTTCGGCTTCCACGCTCGACGTCGTGGAGCGGGTGAAGAAGGCCATGCCCCGGATCGTCAGCACGCTCCCGCCCGAGCTCGACGTGAAGGAGTTCGCCGATCAATCGCTCTTTGTGCGTGCCGCCATCGGCGGCGTCTTGAAGGAAGGACTGATCGCCGCGTCGCTGACGGCGTTGATGATCCTCCTCTTCATCGGTTCCTGGCGGAGCACCATCATCATTGCCGTTTCGATCCCGCTTTCGGTCCTCGCGTCGCTGGCCGCGCTGAGCGCGCTTGGGGAAACGATCAACCTGATGACGCTGGGCGGGCTGGCCCTCGCGGTCGGGATACTGGTCGACGACGCCACCGTCGAGATCGAGAACGTCCACCGTCAAATGGCCTCGGGGAAGCCGCTGGAGAACGCCATCCTCGATGGCGCCCAGGAGATCGCGTTGCCGGCGTTCGTCTCGACGGTGTGCATCTGCATCGTCTTCGTCCCGATGTTTTTCCTCACCGGCGTCTCCCAGTATCTCTTCGTGCCCTTGGCCGAGGCCGTGGTCTTCGCGATGCTCGCGAGCTATGTGCTTTCCCGGACCCTGATCCCGACGATGGTGATGTGGTTCTACCGGAACGCCGATCACTACGGGGAAGATAACGAGGCCGGCAAAGCAGCGCTCTGGAAACGGCCGTTCATCGCGATCCAGGGAGTTTTCGAAGCAGGCTTCGATCGGTTCCGCCTGGCTTACCGGAATCTGCTGGCCGCCGCGCTGGCGCATCGGAAAGTGTTTGTCGTTGGGTTCATGGTGCTCTGCCTAGGCTCGCTTTTCCTGGTGCCGCAGCTGGGCCAGGATTTCTTTCCAAGCGTCGACGCCGGCCAGTTCCGGTTGCATCTCCGCGCGCGGAGTGGCACGCGGATCGAGGAGACGGTGCGTCTCGTCGACGGTGTCACCGATGCGATCCGGTCGGAGATCCCGAACCACGAAATCGCCGGCATCCTCGACAACATAGGCGTGCCCAGTTCAGGCATCAGCCTTTCCTACAGCACGAGCGGACTGATCGGCACTGGCGATGCGGACATCCTCGTGAGCTTGAAGGCGGGGCATGGTCCAACGGAGGACTACGTCCGTCGCCTGCGACTCAGGCTCCACCGGGAGTTCCCCGGAACCACGTTCTACTTCCTGCCGGCGGACATCGTGAGCCAGACGTTGAATTTCGGCCTCCCGGCGCCGTTCGATGTGCAGATCGTCGGACGGGATTTGACGAAGAACCGGGAGATCGCCGCGCGCTTGGCCGACCGGATCCGGCAGGTTCCGGGAGCTGTCGACATCCGCGTCCAACAACCCGCCGACCAACCGAAACTCCGCTTCAACATCGACCGCACCAAAGCCGGCGAAGTCGGCCTGACCGAACGCGACATCGCGGGTTCGGTGCTGTTGAGCCTGAGCGGCAGTGGCCAGATCCAGCCGGGCTACTGGCTGAATCCGAAGGTCGGCATCCAGTATTTGCTCAATGTCCGGGCACCCGAATATGTGATGAATTCCTTGGAGGCGTTGAACTCGATTCCGGTCAGCGCCGGAGAACCGGGCGAAGGCAACGGGCAGGTGCTGGCGAACTTCGCCACCTATTCGCGGGGTGCGGGATCCCCGGTGTTCTCCCACTACAACGTGGCTCCAGTGATCAACGTGTTCGGCGGCGTCTCCGGCCGGGATCTTGGCGGCGTGCTGCGCGACATCCGGCCTCTGGTGACGGCGGTCGAAAAAGACCTTCCGCGCGGGAGCTTCATCGTCATGCGCGGCCAGGCGGAAACGATGAACTCCAGTTTTGCCGGACTCGGCATCGGTCTGATCGGGGCGGTCGTGTTGATCTACCTCCTGCTCGTGGTGAACTTCCAGGGATGGCTGGATCCGTTCATCATCATCACGGCGCTGCCGGCGGCATTGGCGGGCGTCGTCTGGGCGCTGTTCCTCACCTTCACGACGCTCAGTGTCCCGGCGTTGATGGGCGCGATCATGAGTCTGGGCGTTGCGACTGCGAACGCGGTTCTGGTGGTCAGCTTTGCCCGGACGAATCTTGCGGCCGGCATCGATCCTCTGCATGCGGCCTGGGAGGCGGGGACCAGTCGGCTGCGGCCGGTGTTGATGACCGCGTTGGCGATGGTCATCGGGATGGTGCCGATGTCGCTCGGGCTTGGAGAAGGCGGCGAGCAGAACGCCCCGTTGGGCCGGGCAGTAATCGGCGGGCTCGTCCTCGCAACAGTGGCCACTCTGTTCTTCGTGCCAGTGGTCTTCAGCCTCCTGCATCGTGCGAAAAACCGTCCATCGGTTGAAAACGCGCCGTCAGTTTGAAGAGATTTCCATGAACCCAAACGACCCACGAACATCGGCGCCGGCGGAAACGCCCGAGACGGTTTATCGGCGCGCACCGAAGAACCGGCTCCTGTGGATCGCCGTCGTGGTTGCCGTGGTGGCGACTAGCCTCGTGATCTTGGGAGTGATGGCTCGTTCCAGCGACAGGAGACGCCTCGTCACCGAGACGGACATACTGGCCGTTCCCACGGTGACTGTCGTCTCGCCGGTCGCGGGAAAATCCTCGGGGTCTCTCATGCTTCCGGCCGAGGTGCGCCCTTTCCAGGAAACGCCGATCTACGCGCGGGCCAGCGGATTTGTGAAGCGATTCGCGGTGGATCTGGGAGCCGAAGTGAAGGCGGGGGACGTCTTGGCGGAGCTGGACACGCCGGAACTCAACCAGGAGTTGGCCAAAGCCCGCGCTGAACTGGTCCAATCCGAGTCCGCCTACAAGTTGGCAAAATCCACGGCCGAACGGTGGGTCGAGCTGCGCCGCGGAGCGATCATCAGCGAGCAGGAGTTGAGCGAAAAGCAGTCCGACATGGCCGTGAAGTCCGCGGCGGTCGAATCGGCGCGGGCCGGCATCGGGCGGCTGGAAGATCTCGTGGGCTTCGCCAAGATCACGGCTCCGTTCGACGGCGTGGTGAACAGCCGGCGCGTTGACGTGGGCGACCTTGTGAGCGCCGGCACCGCGCGGGAACTGTTCCGGCTCGTCCAGATCCAGAAGCTGCGGGTCTTTGTCCGAGTGCCCCAGGCGTCGGCCCGCGGGATACGCATGGGCGGCACCGCGGATCTGATCGTGCCGGAGTTGCCCGGGAGGATCTTCGCCGCGCGGGTGGTGCGAAACGCCGGGGCGATGTCAGCCGACACGAGGACCCTGCTGGTGGAGCTCGAGGTGGACAACCCGAAGCGGGAAATCCTAGCCGGCAGTTTCGCGCAGGTCCGGCTCAATGAAAACCATCCGGAGGCGATACTGACCTTGCCGGCGAACACGCTGTTGTTCCGCGTCGACGGAACCGTCGTGGCCGTGGTCCAGCCCAACGGATCCGTGCAGCTGCGGAAGATTTTGCTGGGGCGTGATTTCGGCCCCACCGTCGAAGTTCTCGAAGGCCTCCAGACCTCCGATCTGGTGATATTGAATCCGGCCGACAGCATTGTTGAAGGTTCAAAGGTCAATGTCGCGAAGCCCGAGGCGACAGTGACGAAGTAACCGACAAACAAAGTCCCTGACCGGTCCGGGCGATGATGTCGCGTCGGCCGATGGTGAACCGGGTCGGTTCCCTGAAGGACTACTCGTTGATTCCACCGCGGGGCATCGGGAGCGGTCGGTTCATGATCGAATCCATGGTGGGAGACGATGCGTGGACGCGGGCTTCGATGTTGGCGGGGTTCAGCGAGTCGTGCAGCGTGGAATGGGAGCGGTCGGCAGGCTTGGGCTCTGATACGTCCGGAGCCGGCTTGAGGACGATCTCATTCAGACGCGACAGGTCCTTTAAGATTTTTTCCTGGGCGGGCATAGCATTGTTAACTTTCCACTGCGGACCGAATCGTCAATGCAATGCTTTTGGAGAACGTGCAACGGAACTTGCCTCAGTCGCGGCCAAGGACCGTTGCGAGGCGCGAGGCGATTTCGGCGCGGTCCGTTTCACCGCTGTCGCGGCCGACGTGGATCGGTTCGCAGAAGGTGATGTGCATCGCGGCGAAGGGCAGGGGGATCTGGAACGCGTCCCAGCTTCCCAGCGAGATGCGGCGCCGGATCTGGACGGTGACGGGGATGATGGGAGCGCCGGTGACCTGAGCGAGGGCGATGACGCCGGGCTGCATCCGATACTTCGGGCCGCGCGGTCCATCCGGTGTGACGGCGAGGCAGAAACCGCGTTCGATGGCGGTCGCGCATTCCAGCAAAGCCTGGCGACCGCGGCGGCTGGAGGAACCCCGGATGGGATGCACGTCGAAACGGTCGAGCACGTTGGCCAAAAGGCCGCCGTCCTTGCTCGCGCTGATGAGGGCCGCCAACCGGCCATCCGGCCTTTGCCGGCGCACGTAGCCATGCCAGGCGACCATGCAGCTCGCGAGGCGGTTGTGCCAGACGGCGAAGATCACCGGGCCTCCGTTCGGCTGCGTCAGGACCCCGCTATGGTCGGTGAACTCCTGCCGCCAGGTGGCCATCAGACCTTTGCCGCTTCCGTAGATGGCAGCCGCTGCGACCCGGTGACGCCACTTGAGGGGAACAGGCCGCACGAGTGTCGTGGACGCGGCGGGAAGGGGGGACGATTCAGCCACGGATCAGGCGCCTTTCTTCAACGAGGCCCGCACGAGGGCTTCGACACCGGCCTGGGGTCCGAGCATGGCGAGAGACGCGCGCACGGCGTCGAAGGCCTCGTTCTGCTTGAAGCCGAGCGCGGTCAGGGCCGCCATCGCGTCGGTCTGGCGTTTGTCCGTGTCAGACAAGGGGGACGATCCGCCGGGCGTTGCGGAGGGGCCCGATCCGAAGCCGCCGAGCTTGTCCTTCAGTTCGACGACGATGCGTTCGGCCGTTTTCTTGCCGACACCGGAGATCTGGGAAAGGGCCTTGATGTCGCCCGTGCCCACGGCGGCGCGGAAAGCGTTGATCGAGATTCCCGAAAGGACGTTCAGGGCGATCTTCGGGCCGATGCCGGACACGGTGTGGACCAGCATCCGGAAAAGGTCGCGCTCCTGCGTGGTGACGAACCCGTAGAGCGTGTGGGCGTCCTCGCGGATGGCCAGGTGCGTGAGCAGCTTGACCTCGTTGCCGGCTGCCGGGAGCCGGTCGAAGGAGGACAGCGGAATCAGCAGTTCATAGCCCACGCCATGGACATCGACGACGATCATGGTGGGCAGGGCCTCGACAAGTTTTCCTTGGACGAATGCGATCATGCTTGGTCACGGGTATCGCCGGATGTGCTGTCGGTGCGGGATGCCTTGGCCAACGCGTTCCGGTGCCGCGCCCGGAGGCTGAAGAAGGCCAGCAGCAGGACGAAGAGGACCAGCGAAAGTCCGACGATGGCGACGATCAGGATGGTGATGGATCTCTGGGTGCTCAAAGGCGCTTGGGCGAATTGATGTGGGAGCGGCCCTGGGATTGGGCGAACGCGAGGGCAAGGGCGAGGGCGTCGGCTTCGTCCGGACCGGGTTCGGATTCGAGGTTCAACATCCGTTGGACCATCTTCGCGACGGCCTTCTTCTGGGCTCCGCCAAAGCCCACGATCGCCAGCTTGGCCTTGCGGGGAGCCATTTCGCAGACTTCGAGCCCGGCCTCGGCCGCAGCCACGAGGCTCGCACCACGCGCTTCTCCCATGATGAGGGCGGTCTTCAGGTTCTGCGCGAAGAACAGCCCCTCGACGCAGCAGAGTGTCGGGCCGTGCTGCCGGATCACTTCCCGGATGGTGCGGGCGATTTCGGCAAGGCAACGCGAGCGTTCGAGCTTGGCGGGGTTCTTCACCATTCCGAAACCCAGCGCGGCCGGGATGCCTCGTGTGAGACGGATCACACCCCAGCCGGTTCCACGCAGCGATGGATCGATCCCCAAGATGATCTGATGTCCACGGGATACGGCCCCGGCATCTAGGGCGGCCTCCGAAGCCCTGGACGATCGGCCCGCAAGGCGGGCTTCGATGTCGGCAAAGGCTTTCGGTGAAATTCCCACGCCCGAACTCTTGTCGAGAGAGCGCCCGGTGACAAAGGAGAAAACGAGTTCGCCGGCTTGAAGCGGCGGGGTGAATTGGCTGATGATTTTGCGATGTCCACCATCGCCGTCCTCGGAACGCTCGATACCAAAGGTGAAGAGCACGCCTACGTGGCGGAACAGATCCGAGGGCGCGGGCACCGGCCGTTGCTCATCGACGTGGGCACCGGGGCTGCGCCCACGGTCACGCCCGACATCCCGCGCGAGGAAGTGGCAACGGCGGGCGGATTCGATCTGGCCGGGTTGCTCGCACGCAAGGACCGCGGCGAATCGGTCGCCGCCATGATGCGGGGCGCGGCGGCCATTCTCATGCAACTCCATTCCCTCGGGCGCATCCAGGGAGTCATCTCGCTCGGCGGCGGCGGCGGAACGGCCATCGGCACCGCCGGCATGCGCGCGCTTCCCGTCGGTTTTCCTAAGCTGATGGTTAGCACCCTGGCCAGCGGCAACGTCGCGCCCTATGTCGGCGTGAAGGACATCGTGATGTTCCCCAGCATCGTCGATGTCGCGGGCCTGAACCGCCTTTCCCGTGAGCTCCTCGCCCGCGCGGCCGGGGCGATCTGTGGCATGGCCGAAGCCAAACCGGTGGCGGGTGTCGATAAACCCCTCATCGTCGCGAGCCAGTTCGGCAACACGACGAAGTGCATCGAACAGGCCCGCAAGATCCTTGAGGCGGCGGGCTATGAAGTCCTCGTCTTCGCCGCCGTCGGCACCGGCGGACGCACCATGGAGTCGCTGATCGAATCCGGCATGGTGTCGGGGGTATTGGACATCACGACGACCGAATGGGCCGACGAGCTGGTCGGAGGCGTCCTGTCGGCTGGGCCGAATCGTTTGGAGGCCGCGGCCCGGACGGGAGTTCCGGCCGTGGTCGGCCCCGGGTGTCTCGACATGGTGAACTTTGGTCCGCGCGAAAGCGTGCCCGCCAAGTTCGACGGGCGTCTCTTCTACCAGCACAACCCCCAGGTCACCTTGATGCGGACATCCGTGGAAGAGAATTTGCAGCTGGGCCGGATCATCGCCGGAAAGCTGAACGCTTCGACCGGTCCCATCCATGTGATGCTTCCTTTGCAGGGAATTTCCGTGATCAGCGCGCCCGGCCAGCCATTCCATCTGCCGGCGGCCGATGAAGCCCTCTTCACCACCCTGAAGGCTGAATTGCGTCGGGACATTCCGGTTCAAGAAGTCGACTGCAACATCAACGACGCGGGGTATGCGGAGACGGCAGCGAAGATCTTGCTGCAACTGATCGCCTTGAAGCCTTCGCAGTAACCAGAGCTGATTCGTGGTGTCTTGCGAGGTGTCGAAGACGTGCTTCTTTGACGCCGCAACATGAGGGCTTTTGGCGAATTCAGGATTCTTCTGCTGAGCGTTTCCATTCTATGGGGAACGCCAGCTATCATGTGGGGAGAAGAACACGGAACCAACGGGACCGTGGCGGCCTCAACGCCCCGCTCTTCAGCTTTGGCTCATGGCCGATTGGAAACCACGCGGTTGGTGTTGGAACAGTCGGAGGAGACCGTTTCCTTCCGGCCAAAGGATCTGAACCCGCCGCAGTGGCATTTCCCCGGGATGGACTCCGAGGCGGTGTTTGCGTTTCTCAAGTCGGCTGGCCTTACCGGGCCGCAGTTGGAGGCCTTGAAGAGACCCGGGGTGGCGATCGGAGGGCCGCATGGTCTGAT
This sequence comes from Verrucomicrobiota bacterium, assembly GCA_043775315.1. Lineage (GTDB taxonomy): Bacteria > Verrucomicrobiota > Verrucomicrobiia > Limisphaerales > CANJSG01 > CANJSG01. Next base: position 63,496 of record JAYVSO010000035.1, on the reverse strand, counting down.
CGTGGTCCCGCCCCGGCATGTCGGCATGGGCCTGACGCGTGCGAGCCGCAGGGTCGTCTACGACAAGCTTGCGGAATTTCCTGAGAACGAAAGGGAACGCCAGCCCTTTCAATTCCTCGCGATCGATGTGGACGAGTGGCGGGACTCGGGTGTTCTCAGCGAGCAGACGACGGACCTGATCAAGCGGATGAGCGTCGTCCGCGCCGGGATGCTGTGTTTCTCCGACACGCAGATCGCCTCCGAGGTTCCCTTCTACGAGCGCGGCCCGCTTCTGCGAATGCTCACACGGGTTCCTTCGCTCGCCGTGAAGCTCACCGTCGACCGGCAATCCGACATCGAGGCCATGTCCTCCTACTGGGGCGCCGGAGGCCGGACCGGCGAAGTCCGTGCCGTCCTCGCGGCGATGCGCGAAGTGGACGGAGGCTCCAAGATGGACCTTTCGCGTATCCTTCCGCCTTTTGCGCGCTCCAGGCTCTACACCTTTCCAGATTCCTCGATGCAGCCGACGGCGACGTTCCAGGATTGTTTCTGGACGGCCCTTAATTTTTTCCGGGAGACCCCGGAAGAGGTCAACGGCGATACGGCGAAAGTCAGCGCTTTGATCGCGCAACGCTATTCCCTGGTCCGGGATGCACCCAAGTTCGGGGACGTGGTCATGATGATGGATCCGGGCGGGACGGCCCTGCACGCCTGCGTTTACCTAGCGGACAACATCGTCTTCACCAAGAACGGCAAAGGCCTCAACCGGCCGTGGATCTTGATGAACATGGACGAGATGTTCCGCACCTACCTGGCCCATCTCCGGCCCGGAATCCGCCTCCAGGTGCTGGCCTACCGGCTCAACGGAACCTGAAGCGATCAAAAAAGTGTTTCGCCCCGGCAAGGAAAAAGGTCTTGGCAGTCGGGCCTCCGAAACGTTTCATCTGCTCCGGACTGTCCGATGGTGTAAAGGTAGCACAGAGCCCTTTGGAGGCTTTAGTCATGGTTCGAATCCATGTCGGACAACCAATTCCTTTCACGGGAGATTCCCTGTCACCTGTCCCGCGGTCAGCCGTCTCTCTTGCCGAGCGGGCCGTTGCACCGGTGGCTTAAACCCATTGTCCGACACGAATGATGCAGATCCGTAAGAATCGCACCTCCGACGCCGGTCGCCATCCATCATTCTTACGATGGAATGGACTCTTGCTGGGCATTCTTCTGATCCAATGCCTCCCTGTTGCCAGGGCTGCGACGCCCCCGGAATCTGGAGAGCTGACGGCCGAGGTGCGCGATGCGGGGAAGCCTCGTCAGAGGCCCCAAGGGCGGTTGGAAACGATCTCAATCACTTTGGAAAGGCCCGACGACACCATCCAGGTGGGGCAGTTGAACTTTCCCGATCCAGAATGGCGCTTTCCCGAGCAGGCCGTTTCCAATGTCGTCAGTTTTCTCCGGAAGGCGGGAGTCCCGCCGGCGGAGGTGGCCGTCTTGGCGGCGACAAACCACCTTGCCGTCGAAGGACGGGATGTGGTCATCACCCCTTCGCCCGAACTTCTTCTCGGCCTGAAACCGGATGTGAGAAGGGTCATCTATTCGGCGCTGGGCTCCCAGGTGGAAAATCCCTACCACCGCCAGCCGTTTTTCTTCACCGGATCCAGCCCCTCGGAATGGCTTGAGCACAGCGGTCTTTCCGCCACCACGGAGAAACTCCTCCGCAGCCTCATGTATCAACGGGGCAAATCCGTGCACTTCGCCGATCCCCAGGTGATCACCGGCTTGGAGGACGCGGAGAAGTTCCGGGTGATGAAGACCCTCTCGCGGGTTCCAACCCTGGTGGCCAAGCTGCACGTCGACAATTCCTCCGACCCGGCAGTGATCGCGACCTACTGGGGTGCCGGCAGTCGTGAGCGGCAGTTGAAGCCGCTGCTCGAATCGCTTGTCCGGCTCAGCGGCGGGGCCGTCATGGACGTGTCGGAACTGTTGCCCGCCTTCGCCAGGCTGCGGCTCTACACCTACCCCAAGGCGACGCGATCCGCCGGTGAGATCCCCGAAGACTGTTTCTGGACGGCGATGAACTTCTTCAACGAACCGCCCGACGCTAGGTTCCACAACTTCGACCACTCCCTCGCAACGCTGCGCGCGGAATATCTGCCGGTGGAGCGTCCCTACCGCTTTGGCGATGTCGTGGCCTTCCTCAATTCCCGCGGCAAACCCATCCACGCCTGCGTGCATCTGGCCGAAGACATTGTCTTCACCAAGAACGGCGCGACGCCCAACCAGCCGTGGATCCTGATGAAGCTGGAGGATGTGTCGTCCACCTATCTCGCGACGGAACTGCCACAGGAACGACTTGGAATGGTGGTCTTCCGGCGGAAGGGGAGCTGATCTCCTCTTCCATCGAAAACCCCATCCTCCGCCGGCTCCCTCAGTCCTCCGAGAACAGGTAGTCGAGATCCGTCTGCGACAGGCTCTTGGCGAAGCCTTCTTCACCGAGCACGTCCGCAATAGTCTGCGACTTGCGCTGCTGCAGATCCCAGATCTTTTCCTCGACCGTTCCCGGCGCGATGAGGCGGTAGGCGTTGACGGTGCGGGTTTGGCCGATGCGGTGCGAACGGTCGATGGCCTGCGCTTCGACGGCGGGGTTCCACCATGGATCGTAGAGCACGACGTAGCTGGCGGTGGTGAGGTTGAGGCCGGTGCCGGCCGCGCGGAGCGAGAGAAGGAATACGCCGCCGCCCTTCTCGTCCTGGAAGGCGTTGACCACTTCCTGCCGGTCCTTGGTCTCGCCCGTGAGGATGTAGGTCTTGATGCCGCGTTTGGCGCATTCGGCTTCGAGCAGCTTCAACATCTGCACGAACTGCGAGAAGACGAGGACCTTCTGGTTGTCGGCCATCAACGGATCGAGCAACTCGAAGAGCGTCTCCGTCTTGCCGGAGGCGGAGTCGTTGCCGACGAGCGTGGGATGGCAGCAGATCTGGCGCAGGCGGGTGAGCGCGGCCAGCACGTGCATCTTGCTCTTCGCGAGCCCCTTTTCCTGCACGGTCTGCATGACCTGCTCACGGCTGCGGCGCAGCTCGGCGAGGTAAAGTTTTCGCTGCGGTTCACCGAGATCGCAGTCGCGGCGTTCCTCGATGCGGTCGGGCAGATCCTTGGCCACCTGCTTCTTGAGGCGGCGCAGCATGATGGGACGGAGCTTGGCCGCAAGACGACGCCGGGCGATGCGCGTGGCGGATTCGGCTTCCTCGCCCGAGCCCTTGGGATCGTAGGTGCTGGAGAAATGCTCCTGATCGCCGAGATAGGTCGGCTGGACGAAGTCGGCGATGCTCCAGAGATCGGTCAGACGGTTTTCCAGCGGAGTGCCGGTAAGGGCAAGGCGCTGTTCGGCCTTGAGCTGCTTGACCGACTGCGTGACCTGCGCGCCGGGGTTTTTGATGAACTGGGCCTCGTCGAGGATGATGGCGCGGAAGGCGAACTTCTGCAGCGCCTCAAGGTCGCGGCGGAGCAGGGCGTAGTTGGTGACGATGATGTTGTTCTCGGGAATCTGTTTCCGGAGGTTGTGGCGCGCCGCGCCGCTCTGGAGGATGAGGACCTTCAAGTGGGGCGTGAATTTTTCGGATTCACGGCGCCAGTTGTGCAGCACGGAGGCCGGGCAGATGACCAGGCAGGGCTTGGGGTTTTTCTTGTGCTGTTCGTTGAGCCAGGCGATCCAGGTGAGCGTCTGGAGCGTCTTCCCGAGACCCATGTCGTCGGCGAGGATTCCTCCCAGCTTGTGGCAGGAAAGGTGGGCGAGGAAATCGAACCCCTCCTTCTGATAGGGACGCAGTTCGGCGTGGATGTTCTTGGGAAGCTGGCAGTCGGGCACGCCCTTGAAGTTAGCCAGACTCTGCCGGAGGGCTTTGGCGGCGGGCGAATCCCCGAACCGGGCCAGCGCCTTGTCGTCGAGATGCGCGGCCTGTTCCATCCCGACCTTCTGCGCCTCGTTGTTCAGTCCGTCGAGACCGAGATCGGCCAACGCCTCGTGGGCGGCCTGCACGGCCTCGACATCCAGCTCGACCCAGCCGCCGTCGGGCAGCTTGACGAAGCGGCTGGTGGACGCGGAGAGACGTTGCAGGTCCGTTTTGCTGAGGCGCATGCCCTCGGCCTCCCATTCGGCGGAAACGCTGAACCAGTCGATGCCGCTGCCCTTGACCATTAGAAGGGGTTTCAGCTTTTTCGGTGAAAGGAACAGGCGGCGGAAGGGCTCGTTGCCGAGGTATTCGGCCTCGGTAGGCTTGAGGGGCCACGCGGCGGCGAGGGTGTTGAGGAAGTTGTCGTTCGCGTCACCGACCCACAGTCCCGGATCCGGCGTGAACCAGTCGAGGCGTCGCAGCCAATGGGTGGCGAGCTCCAGCCTCGGATCGTCGAGGATCTCCGGACGCTCGCCCTTCTTGCGGCCGCCGGTGTCGCGCTGCCAGTCGTGGCCGGTCCAATGCCATTCGCTGCCGTCCTTCTCGCTCTTGGCCAGCAGGCGCAGGCGGACCACGTCGTCGGTCAGCTCGAATACGAACTGGGGCGTGGCCGTGTGGGCTTCGCAGAGCTGGCTCCAGTCGACGCCGTTGTTGGGCTGCGTCTGGCGGAGGCGGTTCAACGTGCGATGCGAGAGCTTGGTTACGGGCACCGATTTTTGCTGGAGCCAACGTGCGAGGAACGTGTCCTTCGGCGCGTTGCGCAGCAGGTAGAACGTCTCGCCGACAAGCGCCAGCGTGGGTTTGCCGACGAAGAACTTCGCCGTGTCGAGCCCGACGGTCTGGCCGCCTGGCAGTGCCACGTGGTGGGTGAAGACCGGCCCTTCGGAGACGGGTTCGAGGTGGGGCTTCAGTTCGGCGACCTGGCCGTGGAAGTGGAAACTGTTCGGCGTATTGACGATCTCGAGGCGACGGGTGTCGCCCCAGCGCGCAAGCCATTGCAGGAGCTGCAAACCCGAGATGAAGAGATCGCCGTCGGCCATGTCCTCTGTCGCGAATTCGTTCGCCAGCCACTGGATGAATTCCCAGTCGGCAGGAGCGAACAGCTCCTGCTCGTGCGTGGCCCGGGTGGTGAGCTCGATCAGTTCCGCCAGGGTCTTGAGCTTGTCTCCGGTGCGCGGACGGAACAGGTGGAAGTCGATGTGCAGCCGGTAGACCGAGCTGTTCTCCTCCAGTGGACGGGAGGTGCAAACCACGCGCAACGTGGCCCGTGGGGCATCGAGGTGGGCGGGAGCGGGCGGGAACATCCAGTTCTCCAGCTCCGTGACGATCTCCTGTTCCTTCTCGGCCTTCTCCACTTCGGCGAAGCGGTCGAAGTTGGCGAACGCCATCAGCTCGTTCGGCAGAGAACGGTTCGAGCGCATGAAGAGCAGGGCCAGTTCCTCGAGGCGCGCCTTGCCGGTCGCTCCTATCATCTTCGGCCACCACTCGCCCGTGACGAAATCCTTCCGCGAGAGGTGCAGCTTCTCGAAGTAGTCCTCGAGCAGGAGCCACGCGCGTTGCGAGTCCGCGCATGTTCCGAAGAGGTTCAGCACCTCTGCACGTTCGGCGACGGCGGATTTGGATTCCGCCAGCTCCTTGCGAAGATCGGCGAGGGCGCCATAGGTCTTCTGCAGGACGGTGTGGTTCGCGTCATAACGCGCCGCGGCGGCGGAGCGTGTTGTTACGGCTATCTTCTTCGAACTTCTCGGCATGGCTTCAGAAAACAATAACGACCAGAGGCTCGAATCATCGGCCCTGCATCGGAAAAACGGTCAATCAGATTCCTCACTTCGCCGGCATTCCGATGCCGGCATGCTTCTCATCCGGGCCATCAGCTCAGACCTTGCCAATCCACTTCCGGTCGTCCCAGACGGCCTTCAGGGACGTCAGGTTCCGCGAGTCGAAGACGTGCTTCGCCGCGGTGACCAGCTTGCCTTTCTTGGCCGCGTTCCACGCGTCGCTGGCGCTGATGGCCACGAACTGGAGCACGCTTGGATCGCGGTAGCAGTCGATCATGCACTTAGTGCAGCCGTCGCGGATGAGCTTTGAATCATCCCAATCGTAGACGTTGCACATGGGAGTCTCCCAAGCATGGCATCGGTAGAGGTTCAGATGCCAGTCGAGGTAGAAGTATTTGTGCCCGCCGAGGCAGCTGAACTTCTCCTTCTCACCGCGCAGATGGCGCTGCATCTCGTCGAGCGACTCCGTTGGGTTGACGACGGGATAGCCGCTGCTGCGTTTCATCTTCTTGATCTGTTCGAACAGGCCGATGAGTTCGTCCTTGGAGAAGTTGACCAGGCCACTGTCGCTGAAACTGAGGTAGCTGCTCGCGAGCGACGTGAGCGGATAGCTGAACGTGCAACTGGTGAAGCCGAGCGCTTCGAGGAACTCGGGAAGCTTCGCGTAGTCTTCGATCAATCGGCTGGCCGTGATGCTCGCGGTCGTCTGGATGCCACGGGCGTGGAAGAACTCGTTCGCGCGTTTGATCTTCCGGCAGACGTCGGGCAGTCCGCGGTTGGCCTCGTGCTTGGCCACGTCGTGCGCGTCGATCGACATGATGACGCTGCTGAGGCCGTCGTCGGCCAGGTCGGCCATGTTCTGTTCGTTCCACAAGGCTCCGTTCGTGCAGATCATCGGCCGGATGCTGCGTTCGGCCGCGTAACGTGTCATCGCACGCAGGTCGCGGTGCACGAGCGGTTCGCCTCCGACGAAGAGGAGGTAGCCGATGTGGTTCTTCACCGAGAGGTCGATGACGTCCTTGGCTTCCTGCAGCGTGACGCTTCGGCGGGCCTTTGGATCGAACTTGGAACGGGCGAAACCGCAGAAGCCGCAATCGGCGTTGCAGACGTTGGTGATCGCGAACTGGAGGTAGCCGGGGCCACCGTGCTTGAGCACTTCGCCGACGAGTTTGAACACGGACTTCGTGGGCCTCTGCACGGGTGGCAGGGACGGTCCGGTCTTCGCCGTCGCAATCGCGGGCTTGGTCGGTTCAGCGGATAGGGCGGCGCTGTTCATCAGTCCCCGATACTACTCCTAAACACGAAACGGGGAGCAACGCCTTTCTGCTTCTTCTTCCGGTTTTCAGCCGGCTCAGGCGAGGGCGGTCTTCAGTTTTTCGAGCGCCTTCCCGCGGTGGCTGATGCGGTTTTTCACATCGCGGGTGAGTTGGGCGAAGGACTCGTCACGTCCTGCCGGGATGAAAAGGGGATCATATCCAAAGCCGCCCGTCCCGTGGGGCTTCAGGGTCATGTGCCCGTCGCAGACTCCGGAAAACGTGCGCGAGGTGGACTTGATCTCATCGGGCGTGGCGCCCGGGTGGACCGGGCTCAAGGCCACGGCGCAGCGGAAGCGGGCGGCGGCGTGGTCGATGCCACGGTTCGCGAGCATATGGACCAGCTTGGCGTTGTTCTCGGCGTCTGAGCTGTTACCCGGCGCTCCGGCATCGATCGCGGCGAAGCGGGCGGAATGAACCCCGGGCGCCCCGTCGAGCGCATCGACCTCGAGGCCGGAATCGTCCGCGAGGACGAATCCCGGAAGGCCGGCCGCCTTTTCCCAGAACGGCGCGGTGGGGTTCGCCGCAAGCCAGACAGCCAAGGTCATGGCCTTCTTGACGGCATTGCCTTCGAAGGTGGTCGAGTCCTCCACCGCGTGGGGTGAGCCCGGTGCATCGGCGAGTGAAAGGCAGAGGTTTTCGGGACCGAGAATGGCGGCAATCTCCTCTACCTTGTGACGATTGCGCGTGGCAACGATCAGAGCGCGGGCGGGCATGGATTGAATACTGGTGCGGGAAATCCGGAAGAGCGAGCACGAGATTGCACGCGTGACTGGAAGGCTTACTTTCCGGGACGGAAACAGTGAATCCTATGAAACTGAACATCGCTTCTTCGTTGCTGATCTTTTCGATTGCCGGCCTCGCCCTTGCAGGTTGCGCCTCGGACCCGAACCGTCCGGGAATCACCAACCCCAGGCAGCCCGGGCCGGCCATCGGCCGTGGAATCGGATCAGCAGTCGGCGCGGTCGGCGGCAACGTCGCAGGTGCAGTCGTGGGAGTCGGTGAAGGCGTCGCGGCGGCAGGCAGTGTTCCGTTCAACAACACACGCCGTGTTGTGAGGACTTGGCGCCAGGAAACAACGGCCGATGGGCGGACGATCCAGGTGCCCGTCGACATCGAAGTGGACCAATACGGAAGGCCGATCGGAGCGGCCAGGACCGTCGCGAAGTGATCAAGGCCCGAGTAGCCGTAGGCGGTAGAACAGGTTCGACGAAGCTGGCGCGTTCGTGACCGCCAATGGGCCGTCTGTGAGCGGTGTCAGGTTGGTCAGCGTGTTCCACGTCGTCGCGGCGACGTTCGTTGCTGTTTCTAGCCGGTAGGTCACGCCGGTTTCCCCGGTGAACGCCAGGCGGATCGAGTTGTTCACTTTTGTGGGACTGATGACGGGCCGGGAAGCGATGGACAAAACCGCGCCGGAAGTCGTCTGCGTTCCGGCCGAATTGCTGACAATGACGGAGTAGGTGCCTGCGCTGTTGGTTGTCAGATTGGTCAAGGTCAGGGTGCTGCCAGTTTGCAGCCCGAGGGCGACGGAGTCTTTTCTCCAGTGATATGTGATGGGTTCCGTCCCTTGTGCGAGCACGGTGAAGACTGCGTTCGTTCCGGGGAGTCGACGGACGCTTGCCGGCTGTAGTTCGATCGTCGCGGGTGTGGCACCGCCAGTCACCGTGAACGTGACCGTGTCACTGACGGATTCGCCGCTAGGCGGATCGAATCGCCATCCCGTAACGGTTCCGAAGAACGTTCCGGCTTGGGTTGGAACGCCGAACAGACGGGCCGAGTTGACGCCCAGGCGCTGGATCACGATCCCGGGCGGCAGGCCGGAGGCGGTGAAGCCCTGCATGTCACGATTGGGGAACGGAATAATGTTGAGTCGAAAGCTGAACGACTGCCCGACCACCCCGTTCAGGTCGAATGGGCCGTCGAAAGTAGATGTGGAAACACCGGACACCGCCTGGACTCCTCCCAGCAGGGCCGCCGACACGCCGCCTATGCGCACCACGATCGCGGCGAGATTGCCGGAGGACAGATCACTCGATGCCCAGCGAAGTAGGGGGGAAGCCTGAAGCCAGAAGGCCACCAACAACGCGCAGATTCGGGTCATAAGAGGGATCATGGTCCTGTTCCATCTATGACACACGGCATACATCGCCATTAAGATGCCGCTTGCGAAGGAGACTTCAAGGTGACAACAGCCTGAGCCTGAAAAACGTGTTGGTGCCGGGTGATGAGGAGTTGGTGAGGGTAATGGGTGCGTCCTGTGTCGGGGTGAAGTTGGTCGCGGCGTTCCAGTTGATTGAATCGGCGAAGCCGCTGAATTCCAGGCGATAGGTGACGCCCGTTTCACCGTAGAAGGCCATCCGGATGCCGGGGTTGGCGAGGGAGTTGGTGATGGTCGGCAGCTTGGCGATTAGCAAAGTCGCCGGCGCACTGGTCACGGAACCCGCCGAATTTGTGACCACGACCGCATAGGTTCCGGCGCTCGCGTCGCTGAGATTGGTCATCACAAGGAGCGAACCGGTCTCGCCCGCGAGATTGGTCCCGAACATCAGCCACTGATAGGCCAACGGAGTCGTTCCGTTGGCTGTCACCGAGAACGTGGCATTGGTCCCCGGGAGCCTTCGTTGCGTCTGAGGCGCCGTGCCAATGCTTGGAGCGACGGCAGATGAAGTCAGATTGGTCATGACAAAGGTTGCGTAGTCCCATGCGGAGGCTCCGCCCTGATTGGGGAGTTCCCATGCCGTGAGCGACGCCTTGAAAGTTCCAGCGAGGGTCGGCGTTCCCTTGGCGAAAAAAACCGTGATGCCGGAAACGATGCTGCTTTGAATGGAGATTCCTGGGGGAAGGTTGGTCGCACTCCAGCTCTTGGCCGTCTCGAGGCCCGAAGTCTGGAGTCGATACTGGTAGGCGATCCCGACACCGCCGGCCGGAGGATTGGTGCTTGAGACCCAAGTGGTCGCGCCCGACATCGACTGGGCGCCGCCAAGCAGGGCGGCCGAGATGCCGCCGATCTTGACGACGATGGCGACCAGGCCTCCGGGTTGGGCCATCTGCTGGGTCAGCCAGTGAACGGCCGGAGCCACTTGGAGCAAAACAGCCAGCAGGATGGGCGGGAGCTGGCAGCGAAGGAGACCATTGAGTTGGGCCCTCATACGACAGATTGGGAATTCTTGGGAAGTGAGTGGTTACCGGAACGGCCTGATCTCGCCGGTGACTTCGACGACAACGGGATGACCTTCGATGTGCTGGGGAATGCGCCGCACCAAGTCGGGGTCTTTCGTCTTCACCATCACCTTCAAGCAGGGAGTTTTGTCGTCGTCGAGCAGCCCCACGTAGACCCCGACAACACCGGGAAGAGCGAGCAGTTCCCGCTCATGGTCGGAAATGACCGCGTTGATGTCGCGTCGGCTAGCCGATGATTCGCGGGAAAGTCGGTGTTGCATGCAGCCTTGGGTGCAGAGCAGAGAAACGCCCAAAAGGAAAAGCCCCGCATGTCCCGTCCACATGCGGGGCTTCGACCATCTCTGGCTTTTGCGAGCCATAAGAACCATCAATTGCCCACCATGCTGGCCGTGCCGCCAAGCTTGCTTCCGACAAAGGTCAGCACTTCGCCGATTGGATTGGCGATCGCGCTGGTGCTGCTACCGGCGTAGAGAAGCCCTACGGCCCTAGGATTGGTGGTTACATTCTCGACCATGAGAGAACCAGAATCCCCGGAGTTTAAGAACGAGCTGCCGGGATTCGAGATCACGATTTGTCCGGTGAAGGTCTTCGTGAATGCTGTGGCGCCGGCGCATTCATTTTCGTAGGTAACGCTGATCGTGGCGTTCAGGCCGGATATCTTGCTGGACGTCAGGCCTGTCGTCCGACCGCTTTTCTTGACTCCCATTCTGATCTTCGGAGGCAAAGTGGTTTTGGAGATCGTGCCGATGCCAAGAATCGACCCGTCGGTGCTCACCATGCCGCTGGAAGCCTGCGCGATGGAGACATCCACGTTGGAGCCCGGCAGCGAACTGAGCTTCACCAGCGTGCCTACGGACTGGGCGTTGGCCGAGTTGCAACCCACGTCGATCAATCCGGGCTGGATCACCGACTGGCCCGAGGCCGAAACGAGATTGTTTCCACCCAGGACAATGTCCGACTCGAGCACGTGGTAGTTGCTCATGATGTATTGGACACCGTTGACTTGGATCAACGACCCCAGAGTTCCGCCGCAACAATAGCCGTTTGCGAGATCGTAGCTCCATCCGCCCGATGTGCCGAGTTGGATTGGCACGGTTTGCTTGGCGGTATTGGCGAAGGCGCGAAATTTCTGGGTCGGCTCCACCCGGACGCCGACACCCCGGAGCTGGGGCGGAAGGCTGCGGACGATCTCTGCACGCGACGGTGAATCCTGATCCACATAGACGATCAAAGCGGGTGCGTCCTTGTCGTCGAGGCCGACTGCAGTTCCGAGAATGCCCGGTATGCGGATCAGATCACGGGTCACGGAATTTTGGACGGTGATGGCTGCTTTGACCTTGGGATGATCCAGAGTCAAATCGTCCGGGGGACCACCAGCGTGAACGCATATTTGGACACCAAAAGCGGCCACTGCGGACAGGGAGCCACGGACGAACCACACGAAACGGTTTGATTTTTTCATAACGGTTGTTTAACGGGTTTGCGGACGTAGACGGAGGATTGTTAGGATAATAAGGCTAAACTCGGATTATGCGAACTCGGAAAAGCTCATCAGGGACCGGTTGGTCTTTCTCGGATTTAGGAAACAAGAGACATGTTGGTGTTAAGCAGATCCGGTGCCTTGTATGACGTGAGATGAGCAACACCCGCCAGTGAGTGTTTAACTGAGAATTCATCCGCAATGATATGTTTAAGCTGGTTCTGGCTAGTTGCAGCCGCAGCCGCCGCCGCCGACACCCCGTCCGCCGGAGGCTGCTTCGCGGGAGAACCAAAGGTGTTCGTTCAAACCTTCGGTCATCGGGTCGCGGTCTGGGCGCATCACGTAGTCCGCCAGGGTGCCGCGCTGCCACGGCTTGACGTTGGCACAGCCGGTTGCGTTCCACGCGAGAACTGAGAGCCCGACGGCGAGGAGGAAACGTTTTGTCTTCATGGCTTGGAGGAGTTTTCTTTTACGAGCGAACCGATCTGCCGGATATACTCGGACTTCGTCTTGTCCGGCTCGAATCCCGTGTGGACGAAACGGATCTTGCCCGTGCGATCGATCAGGAAACTGGTGGGCATGGTCGCGACATCGGCAACAGCCACGAGCTTTTGCGCGGAGTCGTGAAGCGTCGTGAACGCGACCGGGTTCTTGGAGAGATACTTGGTCATCGCGCTCTTTTTCTCATCGACGCTGATGGCGATGACCACGAAATCGTTCGTCCCATACTTCTTCTGGAGTTCGTCCATCGCAGGAAAGGACGCCTTGCAGGGCGTGCACCAAGTGGCCCAGAAGTCCACGAGGACAACCTTCCCTTTGAGATTCTCCGGGATTTTGCCGGTGACTCCGAACGCCTTCAGGTCGGGCAAGGCCGCACCTTCCTTCCAGCCCGCTGCATGCAGCACGGATGCCGCCGCGAGGCCGAGGAAGAGTGCTAGGGCTGGGATGGCGCGGGAGCGATCAGGTGACACAGAATTCATGGAAGTTACGGGTGTGGACGCGGGAGGTGTCGGTAGAAATGACACCCGCAGCTCCGGGTTGAGATTGGATCAACGGCAATCCCTCGCGAGGTCCGAGGACGAAGGCTGTTGTGGAAAGGATGCCTGCCAAGGTGCAGGACGGCCCGATGACGGACACGGCGCGGCAGCCGTTGTCGACCGGGTATCCGGTCCGGGGATCGATGATGTGGCCGATCCTTCGGGTTCCCGACATGCGGCTGCGCTGGTAGTCGCCGGAGCTGGCCACCGCGGCATCCTTGACCGCCACACCGCACCAGCAATTGCCGGGCTTGAGGGGATCCTCGAGGCCGATATGCCAGAATGGTTTTCCCGGAGGCAGGCCCACGACGCGCACGTCCTGGCCGAAATCGACGATCGCCCCCGGGACTTTCGCCTCCGCGACCATTTGGGCAACACAGTCGACGGCGTATTCCTTCCCGATGCCACCGAGGTCGATCTCCATTCCCGCAATCGGGAGGCGAACCGCGCCGTTCCGCCGTTCGAGCTTGCGCCAGCCGACGAGCGCGCGCGCTTGATTCACCTCCGGGTCGGTCGGCACCCGCAGGTCTAGGGCTTTCCAGTCCCACAAGCGGATCAACGGAAGGGCCGTTGGATCGAACGCCATCCGGGTGAAGAACACGAGTTGGTCGCAGAGCGCGAAAAGGCGTTCGGTTTCCGCGTCAATCTCCGTCCAGGCGATCCCGGCGTTGGAGTTGATTCGCGAGACCAGGCTGTCCGGCTGGTAGCGCGAATAGCGCATCTCGAATCCGGCGGTCCAGACGGCGATCCGTTCGCCAAGGCTTCGGATATCGCGGCCGTCTCCTGAGAATCTGACGGCGCATCGCGTTCCCATCGCCTGGAACGCCAGCGTCGTCATGCCCCCACTGGTTTCCCACGTCGTGGTGCGGCCCACGCGGTCGAGGACTGGATGGGCGTTCAGAACCATACGCGAAGTCCGAGCGTCCAGACGTGGGCATCGGCGTAGGCCTTGTCGCTTGTGGCGCTGTCGAGGCCCTGCTGCATGTAGCGTTTGTAGGCGGCGTCGAGCGAGACGCGGTCCTTGATCTTCCAGGTCAACCCAACGCCGACGGTGTAGGTATTCATCTGGGAGAGCCGGTAGTCGGCGGAATAGAGGTCCGGATGAGCCGGCGCGGTGCCGACTCCCGGGATCCCGAAATCCGCGTCCCAGTCCACGCCGTTCGGGAACGCCGGATCACCCACGACACGGATCGTGTAGAAGTCCGCTGCGGTCTGGTTGTAGAAGCGGAACATTGGCGAGACCACGATGCTGGAGCCGATCTTCTGGAACCACGCGATCGACGCCGTGTGGGAGAAGATGCCGTAGTCGTTGTGATAGAATCGATAGGCCGCTTCGACGCTCGCGTTGAGGGGCTTGATGAATCGGGTCATCGATACATGGGCGATCTTATCGAAGCGCTCCCCCGGTCGTTTCTCCGCTTTCAGTCCCAACGGCGACGGGTCGAACGACGGGTCGAGGTAGTTGATGTAGAAGTTGACGCCTTTGTAGGGATCCGCGAGGTAGCCGTCGACGTAGCTGAGGGTCAGGTTCGCCGTGAGGATGGTTTCGGGATCCAGCAATTGGGTGACTCCGATCATCACGTCCAGCTTCGACTTGTCCTGTGATTTGGCGATGTAGGTGCCGCGGTTCGGGATCACCCGGTCGAAGTCCCGGCTCAGACCCATCGACAACGTCGTGTTCTTCTGGTTCAGCTCGATGCTGTAGGTCGCGGCGGCACTGATTGATTCGTAGTCGGATTCCCGGCTGACGGAGAACGACGGGGCGATCCCGTGGATCCCGAACTTCATCGGGAGTTCAAGGCTGTAGGCTCGCCGGATATCGTGGATCACCGCGGTGGGAATCTTGTCGCTGCCCACCTGCACCGGCGCACCGGTGGGAGTGGCTCCGGAAATCCCGTCGTAGACATATTTCCCCTTGGCGGTCAGCCAGGGAGTGAGCTCTGCCTGCGAGGCAATCGTGTGTGTGCGAATGTGGATGCGGCCGTTGTCTTCGCGGTAGTCCTCGTAGCGGTATCCGGCGTAGTCATCCGCCGCCGCGGCGCGGCCCGAGGTGGCGGACCCGCAAAAGGTCAACACCGTGACCAGAAACGGCGGGCGATCGCGAAGGCGTCGGGCTACTTCCCCGGCGCGGTCGATAAGGGATTTCAGCATAGGAGATCTTTGAGAAACGAAGATCACAACCGGACACGCTAGCAAGCCCCGTTCCGACTGTGCGTCCAGATGGAACACATTTGTCCTCCGGGTGGGTCTTGGGGGCATTGTGCTTCAAGGAAGGACAGCGATTGGTCCGCAGCCCGATGACGCCACCGCGTATCCATCCGGCCGCCGCCGCGGGTAGCCGTCGCGGAACAGCGCACGCTGGGGATTTATGAACCACTTATGAACCACTTACGGACCACTTGGTCCGGTATCGATGAGCTTCGATCCGGTTCTGAAAATCATCCGGCTCGCGGGCGACGGTGCCTCTTGGTTAGCCTCCATCAGCGTTCACCATGTGTTTCCCGCGTGCCATCATCGGATTCATCACGCTCCCGCTTCTTTTGGCGGCGACCTGGATCGCACTGGCGGTGGATCCACCGGCAACCAGTGTCCGCCGCCGGGCGAGCGTGACGGATGGCCATCTGCCTTCGAGCGAGTGTCGAGAATGCCACAAGGAGCAGTTCGATTCATGGCATCGGACGTTTCATCGGACCATGACCCAGGATGCTACCCCGGAAACGGTGCTCGGCGACTTCGTCCGGTCGAACTCGATCACCTATCTCGGGGTCACGGCCGAAATGGTGCGCGAGGGAACGAACTTCGCGATGAAGCTCCGTGACGAACAGGGCAGGGCGCAGTCGTTGCCTGTGGTGCGAACCGTTGGTTCCCGTCGTATGCAGCAATACCTCACCTTGGACGGCACGCGGCACGTCCGACTTCCCGTGGCCTTCGATCTGGTGAACCGCCGGTGGATGCATCTCAACGGATCCTTCTTCTACCCCGACGGCCCCGACTTCCGCCATCACGTCACCGAGTGGAACTCCAACTGCATCTTCTGCCACAACACGAAGGCCGTGCCCGGCTACGATTGGGAAAAGAAGACGTGGGATAGCCGGGTAGCCGAACTGGGGATCGGCTGCGGTTCGTGCCACGGGCTGGCGCTCGACCATGTGCAATCGGCGGCCAAGCCCGCGACAAAGCAGCTGTGGCTCGATCATGCCGGCGATGCGCCGCCAAAGCAGATCGTGCATCCGGGAAAGATCGATTCCGATCGGGCGATGCAGATCTGCGGCCATTGCCACGGCCAACGTGTGCCGCAGCCGATCGACCGCATCCGCGAGATCATGACAAAGGGCGATCCCTACAACGCCGGCGAGGATCTCCATGCGTTCTTTGCACCGATCCAGAAGGAGACGAAGGTCGGTGCGATGGGCTTTGATACCCGGTTCTGGGGCGATGGCTCACCGCGCCTATCCGCTTTCGAGTATCAAGAGCTTCTTCGTTCGAAGTGCCATTCGTCCGGACAACCCGGCAACCGTATCACCTGCATCTCCTGCCATTCCATGCACGGCGGCGATCCCAAGGGGATGATCACGGAGCGAAAGCGGAGCAATGCCGCGTGCACCGAGTGCCATCCAAAACTCGCCTCACCGGAAAACCTTGTCGCGCATACAAAGCATTCCGCGGCCTCGGCGGGCAGTTCCTGCTACGAGTGCCACATGCCGAAGGTCACGTTCGGGGTCATGGATGCTCACCGAACCCACGACATTTCGATCCCGCGGCCGGGCGATACTGTCGTCCTTGGAAAACCGAATGCCTGCAATCAATGCCACCTCGATAAGTCGGTGAATTGGGCGATCCGTGAATCGTCGAGGTTGTGGCCCAAGTCGTCGACCATCGGAATGGTGGGGCCGGACCAGTTCAATGAACCCGAAGCCGCCCGGGCAATTGCCGCAGGCGATGCGCTGGTTCGTGGGCTTACCGCCCGGGCGCTCGGAGGCATAAGCACCAACAAGGCGTCTGTTGATTTCGCCGGTCCACTGCTTATGCAGGCGATGCGGGATCGGTATCCGATCGTCCGCTACTTCGCCGCGAACGGATTGGCTGCGGTTGACCCGAAGTTGCCCAAGCCTGACTACCTCGCCGCACCGGCCGCGCGTGAGGCATCAGTCAATGTCTGGACCAATCGTTTCGACGCCGGAATTTTGCTTCGCGCCAAAGAACTCCACGACCGGCTTTCTTCAGGCCGCGTTGAAACGGACATCCAGGTCGGCGAATAGCGTTTCGCTCGCGAGCTGCTCCGGTTTGGTTTGCGAGTGTTCGAGATTGCTCCGTCGACGTGATGGCCGTCCGGATGGACTGCCTCTGTTCAGCCCTTGCCGGCTCTTTAATTGAAAAGAGCCGGCAAGGGCTGATTCGACCGGGCGAGTTACGCGAGGTCGAAGCGGTCGAGGTTCATCACCTTGTTCCAGGCGGCGACGAAGTCCTGAACGAACTGCTTCTCCGAATCGGCGCAGCCATAGACTTCGGCGAACGCGCGGAGCTGGGAGTTGGAACCGAAGATCAGGTCCACGCGCGTGCCGGTCCACTGGACCGCGCCGGTCTTGCGATCACGGCCTTCAAACACGTCGGCGTCCGGCGAGACCTGCTTCCACTCCGTGCCCATATCGAGCAGGTTCACGAAGAAGTCGTTGGTCAGCGCCTCGGGACGTTTGGTGAAGACGCCGTGCGCCGTGCCGCCCGCGTTGGTCCTCAGAACGCGCAGGCCGCCGACGAGCACCGTCAACTCGGGCGCGGTCAGGGTCAGCAACTGCGCCTTGTCGATCAGCAGTGCTTCGGACGGAACGGTGTATTTGCCTTTGAGATAATTGCGGAAGCCGTCCGCGATGGGTTCGAGCACGGAGAAGGATTCCACATCGATCTGCTCCTGCGCGGCGTCCATGCGGCCCGGCGTGAACGGAACCGTGACGGTGTGACCGGCGTTCTTCGCGGCCTGTTCGACGCCGGCACAGCCGCCGAGCACGATGAGGTCAGCGAGCGAGACTTGCTTGCCGCCCGCAGCCGTTTTGTTGAACGCGCTTTGGAGGCCCTCCAGCGCGGTGAGCACCTTGGCGAGCTGCGGCGGATTGTTGACTTGCCAGAATCTTTGCGGAGCCAGACGAACGCGTGCGCCGTTCGCTCCGCCGCGCTTGTCGGAACCACGGAAGGTGGAGGCCGACGCCCAGGCGGTGGACACGAGTTCGGAGACGGACAGACCGGCGGCGAGAATCTTCGCCTTCAGCGCGGCGATGTCCTGCGCGTCAATCAGCGGATGGTTCACTGCGGGAATGGGGTCCTGCCAGATGAGCACCTCTGCTGGAACTTCCGCGCCGAGGTAGCGCGCACGCGGCCCCATGTCGCGGTGCGTGAGCTTGAACCACGCGCGGGCGAAGGCGTCGGCGAACTGCGCGGGATTCGCGAGGAAGCGCCGCGAGATTTTCTCGTAAGCGGGATCGAAGCGCAGCGCGAGGTCCGTGGTCAGCATGGACGGCGCGATCTTCTTCGACGGGTCGTGCGCGTGCGGCACGGTGCCAGCGCCAGCGTCGCCCTTGGGCTTCCACTGATGCGCGCCGGCTGGGCTTTTCGTCAGTTCCCATTCGTAGCCGAACAAGCTCTCGAAAAAATTGTTGCTCCACTTCGTGGGCGTCGTCGTCCAAGTGACTTCAAGACCGCTGGTGATGGCGTCGCCGCCTTTGCCGCTGCCGAAGCTGTTCTTCCAGCCGAAGCCCTGGGCTTCCAGGCCGGACGCTTCCGGCTCAGGCCCGACGTGGGTGGCCGGGCCAGCGCCGTGTGTCTTGCCGAACGTGTGACCACCGGCGATGAGCGCCACCGTCTCCTCGTCGTTCATCGCCATGCGGGCGAAGGTCTCGCGAATGTCGCGCGCGGCGGCGATGGGATCGGGATTGCCTTCTGGACCTTCGGGGTTCACGTAGATCAAACCCATCTGCACTGCCGCGAGCGGATTCTCGAGATTGCGGTCGCCGGTGTAGCGCGTGTCGCCGGCCAGCCAGGTCTTCTCGGCGCCCCAATAGACGTCGTGATCCGGCTCCCAGGTGTCCACCCGTCCGCCGCCGAAGCCGAAGGTTTTGAAGCCCATCGTTTCGAGCGCGACGTTGCCCGTGAGAATCATCAGGTCGGCCCACGAAATCTTGCGACCATACTTCTGTTTGATCGGCCAAAGAAGCCGACGTGCTTTGTCGAGGCTGACATTATCCGGCCAACTGTTGAGCGGGGCGAAGCGTTGCTGGCCACGACCGCCGCCTCCACGACCGTCACCGGTGCGGTAGGTGCCCGCGCTGTGCCAGGTCATGCGGATGAACAAGCCGCCGTAGTGACCGAAGTCCGCCGGCCACCAGTCCTGCGAATCGGTCATCAGCGCCGCGAGGTCATTCTTCAACGCCGCGAGGTCAAGGCTTTTGAACTCCTTGGCGTAATCAAAGTCCCCGCCCATCGGGTCGGACTTGGCAGAATGCTGGTGCAGGAGTTCGACCTTGAGTTGGTTCGGCCACCAGTCCTGGTTCATGGTCGGGAGGCTAGCCCCGTGGTTGAAGGGGCATTTGGCTTCGGTTGACATGGGTACCTTGTGGTTGATTTTTCGAAACGATTGAGCCCGGCGAATCCGACATGCGTCTCGTCGATCCACATCAGTGCACGGGGGTCGTCGCGATTGAAATACTTGTTTCATAGGTTTTCCATAGGCATCGCCTATGTCTCGCGACTGGCTCCTCGAAATGCGGCTCGAGTCGAGAGGCGGCAACATTTGGTCGACTGCCATCGAAGAACTAATTGCCCGCATCCTGAAACCGCCAGACACCGTCTCGTAGCAGCCGGATGCTATGTGTTGATCTGCGCAGGATCCGTCTGCGACAAAGCCGGCGACCTTTCGGCAGAGCGACCCTGGGCTTGCCGTCAATGCGAGCCTTCGTCTAGAACGGGTGAGATGCGGTTCGTCGCGGCGGAGTCGCGAACGGAGCCGGGAGTTGGTGGCGGTCACTTGTGCATCCGTAGCTCAGTTGGATAGAGCATCCGCCTTCTAAGCGGATGGTCGGTGGTTCGATCCCACCCGGATGCACCACTTCCTTGTTCGCTCTCTTCCCGGGGGGTTCTTTTCCTTCGACCGCTTGCATCGGGGACTGTGGCTGGCAGCTTCGCGGACATGTTGTCCTTGGAAATGCTGGGATCATTGGCCGCTGCTCATCGCGAGGACCTGGCGGCGCAGGTGGCCGAGTTCTCGATCGGAGACGTCCACTTCGCTTCGAATAACCGGCCGTCCATCATGGGTGTCATCAACCTCTCGGCTGACTCATGGTATCGCGAAAGCGTCTGTCTCAGCGCCGATGCCGCCGTCAATCGAGGGCGGGTGTTGGTGGCTCAGGGTGCGAAGGTGATCGACATCGGGGCGGAGTCCTCGCTCGCCCACGCCGAACGGGTGGACGCCGCCGGGCAGAGCGGTCGTTTGCTACCGGTGGTGAGGGAGCTGGCCAGATCCGGCGCGGTGGTTTCGGTTGAGACATATCGTCCGGAGGTCACACGAGCGTGTTTCGAGGCCGGTGCCAGGATTCTCAACCTCACTGGAACGGCGCGGTCGGACGAGATGTTCCGCATGGTCGCGGACCACGATGGCGGCGTGATCATCTGCTACGTCCAGGGCGCAAATGTCCGCGAAGTCTCGGACTTCGATTTCACGTCCGACTCGATGGCGATGATGAAGGACTTCTTCGCCCGTCAGATCGAGGTGGCGAACAGCAACGGGGTGAAGAAAATCTTCATCGATCCGGGTCTTGGCTTCTACTATCGCAACCTCCAGGACAGCGCCGTGCGCGTGCGCCACCAGATGAACGTGTTTCTGAACACCTTCCGCTTGAGGACGCTTGGATTTCCCACCTGCCATGCCTTGCCCCACGCGTTCGAGTTCTTCGGCGACGAAGTGCGTTCGGCAGAACCGTTCTTCTGCCTTCTGGCGGCTCTTGGCCGAACAGACCTGTTCCGGACGCACGAAGTGCCGCGCATCAAGGCGGTGCTGGATACGTTGGCCGTCTTTTGAGGAGGAGATGACCGCGGCGGCCAACTTCGATTCGTTGACTGCCCTTCGGTCCGTTCCGATAGTTCGGGCATGAACTCCGACATCGGACCCCTTCTCGGCGCGTGGGATTTCCATCCAGGCGAAGTGATTGTCCGTCGCGTGAAAGGCAGGGACGGCATGGAGAAAATCCAGCTCCGGGTCGATCTCGGCATCTTGCAGATGAACGCGGAAGGCCGTCCCGACGGGAAACTCCCCATGGGTCATCCCACATGGCTGGAGTATTACCAACAGAAGGCGGCACAGGTGACGGATGAACCCTTCCAGCTGAAGCCCGAGGACTTCGCGAAGTTCCAGCAGGAGCTCATCCAGTTCCATCACCGCTACATCTGCCTGTTCCATCTCGAGGATTTCCCCGCAGTTCTGCGGGACACGATGAGGAACCTCGAGGTGATGCAGTTCGTCCGGCAGCACTGCGACAACGCCGATCTGATCTGGACGTTGGAGCAGTTCAAACCCCAGCTCCTCATGATGCGGGGCCGGGCTCTGGAATCCGATCGGCTTGCCTCCGACGACTGGCCGGGAGCCATCACAGAGCTTGAGGATGAGATGGAGAACATCCGCACCACCTACGCGGACAACAACCGGACCGAATTGGCCGAACAGAGCGCCGAGTTGAAGTCGCTCGAGGCGCGGCTCGTATTCCTGAGGAGCAAGAAGCCGCTGACCGAACGGCAGAAGCTCGAATCCGCCCTCGAAGACGCGGTGCAGCGTGAGGACTACGAGGAGGCCGCGCGGGTCCGCGATGCCATCAAGAACCTCCAAACCTGACGGGAGATTTCACAATGACCACCAACGAAAAACTGTCGGCCGAGATCAAGGCGGCGATGTTCGCCAAGGACACCGTGCGGCTGGGCACGCTCCGGCTGCTCAAGTCCGACATCGGCTATCTTCAGATCGAGAAAAAAGTCGAGACGCTTTCCGATGTCGAGTTTCTCGCTGTGGTGCAACGCGAGGCCAAGAAGAGGAAGGATTCGATCTCGCAATACGAACAGGGCGGACGGCCCGATTTGGCCGACGGCGAGAAGGCCGAGCTGGCTGTTCTGGAAACCTTCCTTCCCAAAGCGCTATCGGCCGGGGAGCTGGAGGACCTGGTGCGGGCTGCCATTCAGGAGACGGGCGCGACCAGCAAGGCGCAGATGGGCCTCGTGATGAAAACGGCTCAGGCCAAGGCCGCCGGCCGCGCTGATGGAAAAGCCATCAGCACCCTGGTGAACTCACTGCTTCCCTCGTGAGTCATTTCTTGGGGAACCAGACGTAGAGGAAGAAGTAGACGAGGACGCCGGTGATGGAGACATACATCCACACGGGCCATGTCCAACGGGCGATGGCCTTGTGCGCGGCGAAGTTCTCCTTAAACGCCCGGCTCATGGTCATCAGCACCATCGGAACGATCGCGATCGCGAGGATGATGTGGCTGATGAGCATGCCGTAGTAGATCACCCGGATCGCACCTTCCCCACCGAACGGCGTGTGGACGCCGCGGACGAGCACTTTGTGCGCGACGTAGCAGACGAGGAAGATCACCGAAGTTGCAAAGGCGGAGATCATGCATGTCTTGTGCGCCTGCTTGTTGCCCGACTTGATGAAGATGAACCCGAGCGTCAGGAGAACTGTCGCGATGCCATTGAGGGTCGCGTTGATCGGGGGAAGTATCGAGGGGTCCACGGTCAACGTTCCTTGAGAAGTGTCCGGATCGCGTGGCGGATAGTTTCGCGCTTCTCGGGCAGGGACCCGTCATACCAGCCGCGGATGTGTCCTGAACGATCAACGAGCGCGAAGTAGGGACCGTGGAGGAACAGATCGTCGGGATCGACCCGGTTGGTGAGCGGATTGTCGGTCATGATGAACTTGAGGCCGTTGACCCCGAGCTGTTGGACATCCGATTTGTTTCCGGTGAGAAAACTCCATCGCTGGTGATCCGCTCCAAACTTGTCGCCGTAACGTTTCAGCACCGCCGTGGTGTCGCGTTCGGTATCGGCCGTCAATGAAAGCAGCCGAAAGTCGGGCTCGGTGGCGAATTCCAGCTGAAGTTCGCTGAAGTGACGGGTCAACTTCGGACACAGGGAAGGGCAGGTGGTGAAGACCGTGTTGGCAATCCAGACGCGGCCCTTGAGCGATTCCAGGCTGATCGGCTGGCTGAGTTGATTTGTCAGTTGGAACGCGGGAACGGTCGCGAGCACGGGAAGATCCGCTCCGTGACTGGAGCGTTCCCGGATGAAGGCGATCGCGATCGCAAAGGTCGCGGTGAACAGGATCGCCCACGTCAGACGCTCATGTGATTTCTGGTTCATCTGGGAACAAATGCGGTCAAAGCGTGGAACAAAAAACCCGAGGTGCAACCTCGGGTTTGAGGGTTTCAAAAAAAGCGAACCGACTCAGTCGAAGGAACCGGCACCGGCGCCGCCCTTGGACTTCTCGGCAAACCACTTGTCGTAAGCGGCCTGACTCTTGACGGTGATGCTGGCGCGCATGCCGCCGTGGCCGTTGCCGCAAAGCTGCGCGCAAGTGACGAGGTAGGTGCCTTCCTTGGCCGGCGTGAAAGTCATGGGGATGCTCAGCCCGGGCATCGCGTCCTGCTGGGCGCGCATCGAGTGGACGGCGAATCCGTGGATCACGTCCATCGAGCTGATGTGGAAGACGACCGGCTTGTTGTTCGGGATCACGATGTCGTTGTAGACGACGAAGTCGTCCTTTCCCACAGGGTCGGACTTATCCAATCCGAGCTTGTCCGTGGCGAGAAACTTGATGTCGCTCCGGCCGAATTGTCCGTCGAGTCCGGGGTAGCGGGCGTTCCATCCGAATTGCTGGCCGACGATCCGAAGCGTGGTGGCTTCGTTTTCCTTGGGGAAGTCCGCCGTGGCTTTCGCCCAGAGCGGGATAGCGAACCCGATCAGCAGCACCGCTTCTATCAGGGCGATCACGCCTTCGAGATAGGTCGAGATGTGGCTCTTCACGCCGACATAGTCCGCCTTGGGGTTCGCGCCAGCGCGGAACTTCACCATGCAATAGAGGAAGTAGATGAGCCAACCCACGAACAACGCCGCCATCAGGACGTGCACGTAGATGAGGAGTTGGTCAATCCCGGCTCCTTGATGGGAGGCGTTGGCCGGTGTTCCTGGGAAATCGATCTTGTCCATGCTTAGTCTTTGTCGGTCGGGGAATCTTCGGTGAAATCAACGGAGCCCTCGTCGTTGAAGGCGTCTTCGGCGGCACAGGCGGCGGAGCGTTTGGCGACGTAGACGAAAAAGCTCACTATGCCGGCGAGGACGGAGCCTATCACGGCCAGCAGGGCGAGGATGCCCATGTTCATGCCTTCGGCCAGACGGGAGTCGGTCCTGCCAAAGCAGGTCGCACAGGCGGACGAATCAAACGTGGCCACCATCAGAAAGGCAACGGCCGCCATGAGGATCAAAGTGGAGCGTTTCATAGGTAGCTAATGTTCTTCAGCTTTTTGAAAACGATGCGTCCGTAGATCACAAGGACCACGGCGGACACGGCGGAGCCGACACCCAGAACCAGATCAACCGTCTGTTTGGTCTCGGAGTGGTTCTGGAGGAACCAAAACGCGAGGCCGGCCGTCAGCAATGTGGCAGCGGTGACGAAGACGATGTGCAGGGCTTTGAGTGACATGAGCGTTCCTCAGTGGGCGGGCGCGGCCGCTGGTTCGTGGGTTGCCGGAACCGAGGTGGTGTGTTGTTTCTTGCCGCCGCCGATCAGACTTTCAGGAGCCATGGTCCAGATGCAGAGGGCCACCAGGACCGCAAAGAAGAACCCGGCGACGATGAGGATCGAGTGAACCATCCTCTTTTCTGAGATCAAGTGCATGAACCACCCGGCCACAAGGGTGGCCTTGATGCTGGCGATGATGAGGCCGATGGTGATGTTGATCCATGCGGCCCCGAAGTCCACATAGGAGATCCCGACGGTGACGATCGTGCCAAGGATGAGCATTCCGAAGATCAGCAGGTAGACCTTCACGTGGGCCTTGATGTGCTCGGCCTCGTGGTCGTGGTCGACGGAATGGTCGGCGTGTGCGTGTTCAGCCATAGGATGCGTGTCGTTCAGAGGAGATACAAAACGGGGAAGAGGAAGATCCAGACGAGATCGACGAAGTGCCAGAATAGGCCGCAGACTTCGACCCGGTTGGTGAAACGCTCCGGATCGGTCTTCCACATCCGTGCGCCGGGAATCCACAGGTAGGCGATCACCAGCGCTCCGCCAATGACGTGGAAGGCGTGGAGGCCGGTCATCGTGAAGTAGATCGCGAAGTAGGTGCTCTGCTGCGGGCCCCAGAACGTGAGGCGCTGGACGTCGGCCATCTTGATCTTGACCGGTTTGTGGTCGTCATGAGCGGCGGCGGCACCGCCGGTTGCAGCGTGGCCGTGGCCCGGGGCGGGGTCCTTGACGAATTCGATTTCGGCGACGTTCGCCGCCCGGAGTTTTTTGTCGGTCGTGAAATACTGCTTCGGCTCCAGATGGCCCGTCATCGCCGTGCCGTCGTTCAACACGACGTGGTAGTGGGAGAACTTGGCCGCGTATTCGAAGGACTTGATGGCGCAGAAACCCATCGCGCAGACAATCGTGACACCCTGGAAGATGAAGAACTTGTTGAAGTCTTTGAGTTTCAGGGAAACCCACGCCATGACGACTGTCACTGAGGAAACGATCAAAACCAACGTGTTGATCGCGCCCATGGGAACGTTCAACAGGCCATCCGAGTGGTGCGGCCACGCAGCCAGAGCGGGCCAGACCAGTTTCGGATCCGCTCCGACCCTGAGAAGGATGTAGGAGGAGAACAGGGCGCCGAAGAGCATGACTTCGGAAGCGAGGAACAGCCAGATGCCGACCTTGGCATTGTAGAGGGCCGTGTCGGGTCTTGGCTTTGTCGTGTAAGGGATTTCCATGGCTTACTTGGCAGAGGTGTTCTTGGTGTCGCTCTTGCGGGCGGGCGGCTCGTTCTGTGTCGTGAAGTCGTCCTTCGCCCCGGGAACGCTGTATTCGTAGGGCCCGCGGTAGACATTGGGCACCACGTCGAAGTTGCCGTGTCCAGGAGGGGTCGGTGTCTGCCATTCGAGGGTGGTGGACTTCCAAGGATTGTCGGAATTGGTCTTCTGGCCCTTCTTGATGCTGATGAAGAGGTTCAGGATGAACGGAATCTGGGCGATCGCGAGGCACAGGGCCGCCCAGCTGATGTGCTTGTTCAGATTGATGACGAAGTCACTGAGACCGTCGGCCACGCCCTGGTTCTGAGGATTGGAAAGAGCGTAGGTGGCTCCGCCGTCGGACATGCGGCGATGCATTCCGGCGAGACCCTGGATGAACATCGGGAAGAACACGGCATTCATGAAGATGAGGGACAACCAGAAGTGGACCTTGCCCCAGAACTCGTTCAGGTAGCGGCCGGTCATCTTGGGATACCAAAAATAAACTCCCGCAAAAAAGCCGAAGATAATGCCCGGGGCGACTACGTAGTGGAAGTGGGCGATGACGTAGTAGGTGTCGTGCAGTTGGATGTCGCTCGCATTAAACCCGAGGGGCAGGCCGGTGATGCCGCCGATGCCGAACATCACGAGGAAGGCCAGAGAGAAGAGCATCGGGACGTTGAACCGGATCGATCCTCCCCAGAGCGAGATGAACAAACACGTCAGGAGGATGACCGACGGGATCGAGATCATCATCGTTGTCGTCTGGAAGAACGTGCTGATCTTCGTTCCCATGCCCGTGAGATACATGTGGTGGGCCCAGACGATGAAGGAGAGGAAGCCGATCGCGAGAACGCCATATACCATCGAGCGGTAGCCCCAGAGAGGCTTGCGCGTGTTGTTGGCGATCACTTCCGCGACGATGCCGATTGCCGGAAGGAGGAGGATGTAGACCTCGGGATGTCCGAGGAACCAGAAGAGGTGCTGCCAAAGCAAAGGACTGCCGCCCCCGCTGATGTTCAATGGCTGACCCGAGACGACCATGCCGGAAGGCAGGAAGAAGCTCGAACCGGTTAGGTTGTCGACGAGTTGCATTGCCGCCGCGGCTTCGAGCGGAGGGAAGGCGAGGATCAGGAGGAAAGCGGTCACGAACTCGGCCCAGACGAAGAACGGCAGACGCATCCAGTTCATGCCCTTCGCCCGGAGTTGGATGATCGTGGTGACGAAGTTGATCGATCCCAGCAGCGAGGCGGAGATGTTGAAGACCATTCCGATGAGCCACATGGTCTGGCCATTGATGGCGTGCGCCAGGTCGTTGACGCTCGCGAGAGGGGAATAGGAGGTCCATCCCGACTTCGCCGCGCCAGCAGGCATGACGAAGCTGGCGAGCATCAGGAGGCCGCCGAGCAGGTAGCTCTGGTAGCTGACCATGTTGAGGCGGGGGAACGCCATGTCCGGCGCACCGATCTGCAGGGGGACGACGTAGTTGCCGAACGCGCCGACGCCGATGGGCACGATGGCCAGGAAGACCATAATGGTTCCGTGCATCGCGCCGAAGGAATTGTAGAGATCCGGAAGCATGACGCCGGGAACTCCCGCCGCGTCCTTGCCGACCCATAGATCGCCCAAGATTGCTTGGAGCAGCCCACCGACGATAGGCAACGCTTTGCCGGGATAGGCCATTTGCCACCGCATCGCCAGCATTAGGAATAGGCCGATCAGCATGAAGCAAAAGGCCGTCAGCCCGTATTGCAGGCCGATGACCTTGTGGTCCGTCGAGAACACGTATTTTCGCCAGAAGCTCAGCTCGTGGTGATCGTGTCCACCGTGCTCGGTGTGCGCTCCGTGCGCCGTAGTCTGCTGTGCCATAGGGTCAGTTTCGGGAATTTGTAGAACGCCGTTTCGAGTTAAATGCAGCCATTCAGGTCACAAGTTCAAGTGCTCAGTCGCTTGTGCGCTAAAAAATGAGAGTCCGTAATCAGAAAGGCTTCAGGACTTATCCAAAACCATCAGCGCGAGAATCAGCGGAAGGTAGATGATCGAGGCAAAAAAGAGGCGGCGTGCCGACATCGCCGACAGGCTTCTCGAGAATTTCCAGGCCATCACGAACATTCCAATCCCCGCTGCGAGGGCTCCAAAAAGGTATGCCGTCCCGACCAGCTTCAGGATGAACGGCGCGAGGCTGACGGGGATGAGCAGGAGCGAATGGCTGACGGCCTGGCTGCCGGTGCGGGCGCCGTCCGGATCCACCACCGGCAGCATGACGTAGCCCGCCTGTGCGTAGTCCTCGCGGTAGAGCCAGGCGATGGCGAGGAAGTGCGGGAGTTGCCAAAGAAACAAGATCGCGAACAGGGACCACCCTCCGAGCGTGATGTCGTTCCGGGCAGCGGCCCAACCCATCAACGGCGGCAGGGCACCGGGGATCGCGCCGATGATGGTGTTCAACGTGGTGAGCCGCTTGAGCGGAGTGTAGACGAACAGATAGCTGAGGAGAGTGGCGGCGCCCAGGAGAGCGGTGAGGGAGTTCACCCAGAACTGAAGGATGCCAAGACCGATCAGCGACGTGATCGCCCCGAGGAGGAGAACATGTCCGGGAGAGAGTTCCTTGGCCGGCAGGGGGCGGGTCGCGGTCCGTCGCATGCGGATGTCGTGTTCGCGCTCGATATACTGGTTCAACGCGGAGGCACCCGACGCGACCATTGCCGTCCCGACGAGGGTCAGCGTAAGGAGAACCGGGTGAATGGGACCTCGGGTCCCGACGAAAAATCCGACGACGGTGGTGAGGACAACGAGGAAAGTCAGGCGGGCCTTAAACAGATCCGAGTAGACCGCCACGAAGCCCCGTTGGGCTGAAGCGGGGGATTGTATCGGTTCGGCAGTAGCCTTCATGTCACGCGGTTCGTGCGGCGACGTCGGCCGGCGAACGCGGGAGCCTTTGGGATTGCGACGACGGAAGCAATCTAAACGCTGCCATGTTGAAGAGCGCTCCCGTCATCAACGACAACGCTCCGACCGCCATATGCGCGGTGGCGACGTCGGCCGCCTTTTTCGTCCAGATGGTCACCGCGCCCAGGGTAACCTGCACGAGGATCAGGGCTAGCCACGTATTCGCGAAGCGCCGAAGCGGCGATCCGACCAGGTGGGCCTTTCGCGTCCGCCACCAGCAAACGATGACCAATCCGGCGATCGTGTAGGCCATGATCCGGTGAACCATCTGGAGGATGATCTGGCCCGCGGTGATGTCGTTGTAGGAGATCATCGAGACGCGTGTCTGGTTGTATCCCGCAACGGCTGCCGCAGATGTGTCCGGCCAGACGTTTCCATACGCGAGCGGGAAGTCGGGAATTGCCAAGCCAGCGTGCTGATGGCGCATCGACGCGCCGATGAGCAACTGCACAAAAATGAGGACGGTCAGAACCGGAGCCCAGCGACGCAGGTTGGAGTCCACGGAATGGCGTGGACCGACGTGGTTCCAGGATTGCCAACGCCGGGTCGTCATCAACGCGATGACGCAGACGAGAGAAAAGAAAAGTTGAGCGACCGCAGCGTGAATGACGCCGAACTCGGCTCCCCAGCCATGCTTGTCGAAGACGACCCGAAATCCGCCGAGAATGCCTTGCAGCACCACTCCGAAAAACGCCACGAGCCCCAGTTTGCGCAGTAAATCAGGGACCCGGGACAACCATAACGAGATGGCGAGACTCATCGTGAGCAGACCGACGAATGCGCCCTTGAGACGGTGGGAATGCTCCCAGAAAATCCCGCCTTGGCTCCATTTGTCCCAAGGCAGGAGAAACATGTTGTAGCCGTAACTGTTCGGCCAATCGGGCACCGACATGCCGACGCCCTTGCTCGTCACCATGCCGCCAATGCAGACTAGGAACAGCGTCGCGACGGCTGTCGCCATCGCGAGGATCCGAATGTGCCGAGGGATTGGGTTTTGCATTGGCTAGTGGGCGGTTGAGTGCTGAAAAAACCGCCGGGACAAGTCCCGGCGGCTCACGAAATGGATGAGCCTCTTAAGGGGCTTTGTATTCGATCTCGAAGCTTTCCTTCGCGCCGGCGTCACCGACGGTCACTTCCTTAACGATTCCTTCGTTCACGCCGTGGGTCTTTGGGTGATAAACGACCACCTGGTATTTGCCGGCCGGGACGTTTTTCACGGAAAAGTTGCCGTCGGCATCGGTGGTGGCGAAGAACGAGTTTTCGAACACGCCCACCCACGCGGTCATCCACGGGTGGACATCGCACCGGAACTGGATGATCTCGGGGTTGCCGAAAGTCATATCATTGACCTGGCCTTTGGTAGGCATGCCGAAGTTTTTGCCCGTGTTTTTCTTGGCGCGGGTCGAATTCACGTTGTGCAGAACCGGGTCGCTGGTCTTCACCGAGAAAGTTTGACCCGCCAGAACGCCGAGGGTGTAAGGCTGATACTCGCAGTGAACCTGATCCAAGATTGGCTTGTCCGCAGAAGGGGCGAACTTTTTGCCATCCACGCCGGTTCCGGACTTGAGATAGACAAAGGCGCCCGCAAGGCCGTTGTCCTTGCCGACCACGAACTGGCGGCTCTTGATGACGTAGGCTTCAGGATTGCCGCACATGTTCTCCTTCATCGGCTGTTGGGCTGGGGCCGGAGGGGTGCCCTTGAGGGAAACTTTGCCGGTAAGGTCTGCGGCGATGAGGCTGGGAGCGGCCGCAATCAGGGCCAAACTCAGGAGGGTGGATGACTTGTTCATAGAATCGGTTTTCGACTTTCGCCGGGTCAAGCTAGCGGCCACCTAAGGTGTCGCAAGTCCTTTGTGAAATGTTTCACAAGCCCGTTATGATGGTTGGACGATTGGCGCCGTCTCGTATTCGGGTTCTTCGGGAGCGGTTGCACGGCAATGCATTCCAAGATGGCGGCGATCCTCATGCCCGAGGTTGCAAAGTCCACGACTTATCTTAAGCATCACTCCATGAAATCTAGTTTCGGTTCATTGGTCCTGACTGGTTCGTTTCTCGTCGGCTCGCTGTCCTCGCGCGCCGACTGGCCCAACGTTCGTGGTTCGCTGGTGGACGGCACTGTGCCGGGAGTGTCCGTTGCACCGTGGAGCGCGAAGGGGCCCAAGCAGGTATGGAAGGTCCCGACTGCAGCCGGGTTTAGTTCATTCTCCGTAAAAGACGGTCGTGTGTTCACGCTGGTGACCAAGAACGTCGATGGAGTTCCGCTAGAGACGTGCGTCGCCTTGGATGCGAACAACGGGAAAGAGCTCTGGAGCACCGCTTTTACCCCGGCGAAGTATGGTGCTGACGGCGGCAACGATGGCACCGCTGACAACAAAGGCGGTGACGGTCCGCGATCCACTCCCACGGTGGACGGCGACAAAGTATACGTGCTGACTGCCGACTTGGTGCTCGGATGTCTTAATGCGAAGACCGGCAAGGAACTTTGGAAGCGTGATATCATCCGCGAACATGCAGGGCGCAACATCACTTGGAAGTGCGCCGCGTCGCCCTTGATCGAAGGCGATCTTGTGTTCGTCGCCGGCGGCGGTCCCGGGCAATCCCTCTTGGCGATCGACAAGGTCACCGGCAAGACCGTTTGGAAAGCCCACGACGAAAAGATGACCCACGCGAATCCGGTCCCGGCTACCATCCACGGCATTCGTCAGATCATCTTCTTCACCCAATCGGGATTGGTCTCGGTCGCTCCGAAGGATGGAGCGCTCCTTTGGAAGCAGTCCTTCCCTTTCCGCGTCTCGACAGCTGCGGCTCCCGTGGTGGGCGGCGACATCGTCTATTGCGCGGCCGGATACGGCGTCGGTTCGGCGGCGTTCCGCGTTTCGACCCAGGACGGCAAGTGGAGCACCGAACAGCTCTACCGCATCACCGGCGACAAACCTGTCGCCAATCACTGGAGCACGCCGGTCTACAAGGACGGGCATCTCTACGGCATGTTCGGCTTCAAGGAATACGGCAACGGTCCTTTGAAGTGCGTTGAAATTGCTACCGGCAAGGTGAAGTGGGAGCAGGCAGGATTCGGTCCCGGCAACGTCATCATCGCCGGCAACGACATCGTGGCCCTCAGCGACAAGGGAGAGCTCATCCTCGTCGAAGCGACCCCGTCCGCATACAAGGAGAAATCCCGCGCCGATGTTCTTGACGGCAAGTGCTGGTCGCATCCGGCGCTGTCGGATGGACGAATCTATGTGCGAAGCACCAAGGAAGGCGCGTGCTTCGACGTGACGGCGACGACGGCGTCCCGTTGAGTCTGCGAAGCCCGACTGGCGCGGGTTGGTGTGGTCTCATTCAGACAAGATCGGTGTGTGCCATGGACCGCGAGTTGGCCCACACTGGCGCCGCCGCAATGACCGAGCCGAACCCGAATCGCCACCGCCTGCTGTCCGCCATTGCGCTGGCGTTCGTTCTGGCGGCAACTGGCTGGCTGGCGCGTAACTTTCCTGAGAGCGGGTTGATCCGGGGCAGCTACGATAGCCTTCACCAGCTCGCCGGGCAGAGCGGGGGAACGGTGGACCAGGCCGGGGTGGTCATCGTCTATTTGGATCTCCAGTCCTTTCAGGATGGAGGCCGCGATTCGGCCGCGAAGTTGCCTAGAGAACTGCATGCCCGGTTGGTCGACCGCTTGACGGACGCGAAGGCCCGGGCGGTCGTGTTCGACATCTTGTTTGCCGACGCGTCTCCGGATCCTGGTTCCGATTCCAAGCTGGCCACGGCACTGCGCCGGAACGGCAAGGTCATTCTGGCCGCGGACCGCAACGCCGATTCCAACTACCAGACTTCGGGCACCCGGGACTGGCTGAGGATGACGACGCTCTCGCTGCCGCATGAACCGCTGAGAGACGCCGCCGCCGGCTGGGGCCTCGCTGACGAACCGATTGACAAGGACTTTGCGATTCGGCGCCAATTCTCGGGCATCGTGGAGGATGAACAGCCGAGTCTTGTCTGGGCCGTCGCCAAACTGCTCAGGCTTCGCGGCGCGGGCGACAGCACGTCGATGGCCGCTTGGAACGCCCGGTGGGTGCGCTACTACGGTCCTTCGCTGACGGTTCCAAACGTGCGCTACATGGATGCCTTGGATGCGAAGTCGGTCCCCGACGAATTCTTCCGCGACAAGATCGTGCTTGTCGGCGCGCGGCCGATGACGGAATCGATCCGCGGACGGCATGATGAATTCAGGAGCCCCTTCACTTCGATCACCTCCCGCTATCCCTTCATGCCCGGCGTGGAAGTCCACGCCACGCAGTTGCTGAATCTTCTCCGGCAGGACTCGTTGGGGCGCCTTTCTCCCCAGCAGGAAACCGCGCTACTGGTCTTGGCGGGAATCGCCTTCGGCGCCGGGTTGACCTGGCTGCGGCCCGTTCCGGCAACCGTTGTCGCGGTGCTCGGTTGCGTGGCCGTGGTCGTCTGTTCGGTGCGAGGATTTGAAAGAGGTGTCTGGTTTCCGTGGCTGATCGTGGCCGTGGTGCAGCTGCCCGGCGCGTTGGGCGGCTCGTTCCTCTTCCACTCGGTGGAATGGTATCGAACCCGTCGCCGGCTTGAGGCCGCCAGACGCATTGCCGAAGCGCGTATCCGCGAGCAGGCCGCGCTCATCGACAAGGCGCACGACGCCATTCTCGTCCAGGAACTCGACGGCCGCGTCCGCTATGCGAACCCGAGTGCGATGGCGCTCTTTGGTTGGAAGGAGAACGAGTGGCTAATTCGCGACGTGGTCGAACCGCTCTTTGCCTTGGACAAGGCGGCTGTCGATGCGGCGCGCGCCTCGGCGGTTTCCGACGGCGAATGGAACGGCGAACTGAATCTTCAAGCCAAGGGCGGCAGTGTCCTCGTCGTTTCCAGCCGATGGACGTTGATCCGCGACGAAGCGGGCGCGCCCAAGGAACTGCTCCTCATCAGTTCCGACATCACGGACCAGAAACAGATGGAGGCGCAGCTCCTCCGCACGCAGCGCATGGAGACGATCGGGTCGCTCGCCGGAAGCATGGCTCACGACTTGAACAACGCGCTCTCCCCGATCCTCATGGGCGTCCAGATGCTTCGTCGGAGGGGCGGCGACGAAGAATCGGCCCGCATCCTTGGCTTGATTGAAGCCAGCACGCATCGCGGCGCGCAGATGGTCCGGCAGGTCCTGCATTTCGCCCGGGGCCGGGAAGGGGAGACGGAGCGGCTTTCGCTTTGTCCGCTGGTTCGAGAGATGGAGAAGATGGTCCGCGATTCCTTTCCGGACGGAATCGAAGTGGAGGCGTTTCTTCCGGTCGACCTGTGGAGTGTTCGGGGCAATCCGATCCAGCTCCACCAGGTGCTCCTCAACCTTTGCGTGAATGCGCGTGATGCGATGCCGGACGGCGGGCGCATCACCTTCGTCGCCGACAACGTCGTGCTCGCCGGCGCCGATCTCGGCGATTTTTCGGAAGCACGCCCCGGCGATTTCGTGTCGATCACCGTTGCGGACACGGGCACCGGAATGCCGCCTGAGATCCGCGCCCGGATCTTTGAACCGTTTTTTACCACCAAAGGCGAGGGACTCGGCACCGGCATCGGTCTATCGACGGTGGTGCGCATCGTCAAAAACCACGGCGGCTTCCTGCGGGTGGAGAGTGAACCGGGGCAGGGCACCACGTTTGAAATTCTCCTGCCACGGGCACCCGACGAATCGGTTGTCGCCGCCAACGGGGCAGAGCAGCCGATTCCCGAAGGCGCGGGTGAGTTGGTTGTGGTCGCGGATGATGAACTGTCGATCCGCAACCTTGTTTCGGATGGGCTGCGCGCGCATGGCTACCGGGTATTGGCGGCTTCTGACGGCCTATCGGCGCTGAAACTGGTGAAGGACCATGAGGGCGATGTTCGCCTCGTGATCGTCGATGCGGCTCTTTTCGTGTATCCGGAAGTGCGCTCCGCCTTTCCTGATTTGCCGGTGATCGTGACCGGCACGGAAGACTCTCCGGCTTTTTCCGAGTTGGCCGACGAAATGATCCACACGCTCAAAAAAC
The DNA here is from genome assembly GCA_043775315.1 of Verrucomicrobiota bacterium. Taxonomy (GTDB): domain Bacteria; phylum Verrucomicrobiota; class Verrucomicrobiia; order Limisphaerales; family CANJSG01; genus CANJSG01. The sequence goes on along the minus strand of JAYVSO010000035.1, from coordinate 28,775 downwards.
CCTTTGCGCTCGATGAGATTCTGATGGCTGTGGGGTCCAGCCTTGGAAAGAAATGAAGGTCGACCCAAACTCTCGAAACTGATGCCAGACAATCCCAAAGAGAACCGGTCCACGCGCTTTGCCTGTCTCATCGTCGAGGACGATGCCGCGTTCGCGACGCTGGCCGAAAGCGTCGTCCGGAACGAGGGCGGCGATCCTGTCGTGTGCTGCAATCTCGCCGCGGCGCAAGAAGCCTCGGCTGCGCGGCTCTTCGATCTCGTCCTGCTCGACAACCATCTTCCCGACGGCAAGGGCTACGACTTCTATTCGCATCTGGCCCGTCGCCAACCCGACGCTCCGATCGTCATGATCACCGGCGCGCCGGACTTGGGCGAAGCGATCAACCTCACCCGCAACGGGCTCTTTGACTATCTGACCAAACCCGTCGAACTGGACGCGCTCACCGATTGCCTGCGTCGCGCCCGGCTGCGGATGGAAGCCAAGCCGGGAGCGGATGTCGGACCCGAATGGTTCGGCGAATCGGCGGCCATGAAGGAGGTCGTCCAACACCTGCGCCAGGCGGCGCGGCATTCGGCGACGACGGTCCTGATCACGGGCGAGACCGGCACTGGCAAGGATGTGGCCGCCCGGATTCTCCATCAGCTTTCGCATCCCGACGGCAAGGCGCTATTCGTTCCGGTGAACTGCGCCGCCATGCCTGCGGACATGTTCGAAGCGGAACTGTTCGGAGCCGAAAAGGGTGCCTACACCGGGGCCGACCGGAAACGCCCTGGCCTCGCGGCATCGACAGCAAATGGAACCCTCTTCCTTGATGAGATCGCGGAGGTTCCCCTCAATCTTCAGGCCAAGCTCCTTCGTCTCCTGGAGTCCCGTGAGTTCCGTTCGCTCGGCGCGGCCGAGGCCCAGGCTTTCACCGGACGGTTTGTGGCGGCCACGAACAAAGTGCTGGCGGACGAAGTCCATGCGGGCCGTTTCCGCGAGGACCTGCTTTATCGCCTGGATGTGTTCACGGTCGAGCTGCCTCCGCTTCGCGAAAGGAGGGAAGACATTCCCGGCCTCGCCGAACTGCTTCTTGGCAACCTTTGCTCGCGCTATGAGCGCACGAGGTTGCTCATCAAGCCGGACGATCTGGCGTCGCTGACGACCCATGAGTTCCCGGGCAACGTCCGCGAGTTGCGCAACATCCTTGAACGATCGCTTCTCCGCACCGATGCCGATTCGCGTTGGCTTTCCCTGGATCTAAACCGGCTCCGTCGTTCGGCCGCTGCGGCGCCTGTTTCCGCCGCCGTCACGGAAACGAAGTCCGTCGCGGCGCCGCCGCAAGATCGACAACTGAACATGGTGGAAGCGCAGGAGTATCAGCTCATCAAACAGACGCTCGGTGAATGCCGCGGAGGCATCCGGCGCGCGGCCGCGAAGCTCGGCATTTCTCCCCAGACGCTTCTCCGCCGCCTGGAGAAATGGCCCGAGCTTCGGCCTGCTTCCGAGGAGTGAGTCGGTGTTCCGCTTCCGGAACGCCCGAACCGCTTTCGGAACGCCTTGCCGCGTCATGTTCCCTTAGCCGGAACGCCGGCGCGATTCAGCGGGTTGGCAGGCATGCTGCTTGGAACCATGCTTGGACCTAGTGCTTATGCGAGAACCCTACCAGATCAATGGACCGCGTCCGGCTTTGCAGAAGCCGGGATGCCGACCTGTGTGGCTGGCTGTTTTCGTCTCCGTGCTCCTTGTCCTGGTTGCGTTGCCGGCCAAAGCCGCTGATCCGGTGTTGCAGGACATCTTCGCCAATCGTGAAGTCACGTTGGACCCTTCCGGCAATATCAGTGGAAGCAACGTTGGCGCGGGCGTCGAAGCGGGTGAGCCAAGGCACGGCGGGGAGAAGGGTGGCCGCTCAGTCTGGATATCCTGGGTCGCTCCGACCAACGGCATCGCCACGTTTTGGACTGCAGGCAGCGGCTTCGACACGTTGCTTTCCGCCTACTACTTCGAGAATCCGACCAACGCGGCGCTCGACAAGTTGAAGGAGGCGGCGCACAACGACGATGCCCCGGGAGCGGAGCCGACGAGCTTGATCCAGTTCGGCGCCATCGCCGAACAACGCTACGAGATCGCGGTTGACGGATTCAACGGTGCGAGCGGGTCCGTCCGTCTGCGTTGGGATTTCATCAACGCTACCTCGCCGCCGCCGGTCGTCGTGAGCGTTCCCAACGACCAGGCAGCGAAGCAGGGCGACACCGTTACATTGACGGTCAATCTCCAGACCTCGACCGACCTCCATCTGCAATGGCGGTTCAACGAGGATTCCAACGAGCAGGCCGACCTGCCCAACGGCCAGGGCACGAACTACGTCATCACCAGCCTGCAGGCCACCAACGTCGGCCGCTATGCGCTCCGCGTCACGATCGGCAACGGCGGGCCCAACAACCGGGTGCGTTTCTGGACGACGCCGGTGGAGATCCAGATCAACTCCGACGGCCAGACCAACGCCCTCGCCCGCGACAAGCTCCTCGACGCGTTGGACACGCCGCTCGTGGGCACGGACGGCACGGCGGGCATTCGTCCGGTGCTTTCCTCCGTTCGCCGCCTCAAGGACGGAGTCGTCCGCGGCTACAACGGTTCCCAGATATTCAACACCACCTTCGCCACGGCCGATCCGACCGAGCCCGCCAACTGCTCCGGTGCGCCCGGTGCATCCTACTGGTTCGCCTACCAGGCGCCGACCAATGGCACGGTCGTGCTCGATACGATCGGCAGCGCGTTCCCGACCGCGCTCGCCGCCTACGCCTACGTTCCGCCCCTGACCAACTACGCCAACCTGATCCCCATCCGCTGCGAGACGGCCACCGTCGGCCTGGGTGGTGCGGCGCGCGTGGAGTTCGCCACGTTGAAGGGCCGCAGCTACGCGGTCGTGATCGATGGAGTGAACGGAGCCAAGGGAGTCGCCCGGCTCAACTACCAGCTCGACGTGCTTCGTCCGCCTATCGCGCCGACATTGCTCAGTCAGCCGATTTTGCGCCGGGTGAGCGCGGGGAGCGAGCTCGTGCTTGATTCGCCGGTGGTCGGCAGCCAGCCGCTGCATTACTCATGGCGAAAGAACACCGTCGCGCTGACCGGCGCGACCAATTCCCAGCTCCCGCTCCACGCCGTCGTTCCGGTCGACTCGGGCGACTACGTGGTCACGGTTTCAAACCACGTGGGTGACCCGGTCACTGTGACACTTCCCTTGAAGGTTCTCGTTCCGGCCTTGCTGGAATCGATTCCGTCCGTTCCCGGCGGAGTCGTGTCGTTCTCCACCATCACGGGACAGTCCTACATCGTGGAACAGGCCGACTCCGTGGCGGGAACCTGGCAGGAATGGCCCGCACGTTTCCCCGGCGACGGCGCCCGGATCACTCTGACCAACGCGCCCGACCAGACCGGCCGCTTCTACCGCGTGCGGGTGGAGTGAGGGCCTGCCTTGCGGAGCGCGGCACTCCTTCAATGTTCGACGTTGAATGTTGGATGTTCGTTGTTCCTCCGATTCGCCGCGTAAGGGTAGGGCGGGCAGTCCTCTGCCCGCCGCCGACTGCCAACCGGCGTTGCCGGACCGTCTCGCGTTTCCGGAGGCACCCACGGCGCGCACGGAGTGACGCGCCCTACCGGGTATGTGGGTTCGTGTGCCGCCCGTCGGTAGGGCGGGCAGTCCTCTGCCCACCAATCGTTCCCGACCTGGAACCAAACGGTGCGGGTGGCTCAGCTTGCTGGAAGCCCCGGGACCACCTGTCAGCACGCGGCAGGCTGGAAGCCCGCCCTACCTTCGACTGCATCGTTCCGCTCAGCCGCCGAACACCTCCGCGAGTTGCTGGTAGATCTGCGCCAACTGCGGATCGAAGTGGAGGCCGCGTTGTTTCATGGCGTGGAGCACGTCGAAGCAGGCGCAGCATTGGCTGGGTCGCTGGCGGCGAGGCATTCGGCAGTGGCCAAGTCCTCGGAGAAGTAGCGCAAGGCCCCGGCGAGGTCGCCCGTCGCCGAATGGTTCGGTGCCCGACGATCCGATGTCGGAACAGGTGTTCCACGGTTGGAACGCGGTTGGGAGGCTGGAGGAGACAATGCCTGTCAATAGAGGCTGAAACCCGGTTTCGGAGGGATGGCAAAGCGGCTGCTAATGGTAACGCAGAACGAGGAATCCCTCCTCAACCGACAACCCCATCCACACCATGAAACTTCTCCCCATCGCCCTGCTTGCCCTGATCGGCTTCTCCTCGGAGGTGCGCGCCCAATACTACTCGGTCCAGATCGAACACGCCGTCGAGACGCAGTTCGAGACCGAGACGAACAAGATCTACCGCCTCCAGGGCTCCGCCGATCTCCAGCATTGGGAAGACGTGGCCGATCCCGTCTTCGGCAGCGGCCGCCGCCAGCGCCGCCTCGCCTCCACCCGCAACGACGACGGCTCCAGCTCCAACAAGTTTTTCCGCATCGTCGTCGAGCCCGGCACCAACTCTACGCTCGCGCCCTGGGGACTCTCCGGCACGACCATCCGTCTTGGCGACGACCTCGCCCCCGAGAGCCTGAGGTTCATGACCGGGACGAACGGCCTAAAGGTCGAAGGCATCGAAACCAACGCCTTCAACTATCTCTTCACCAAGACGGGCGACAACGAAGCGCAGACCGAGGTCCGCTTCACCAACGGCCGCACAAACACCTACACCTTCACTTTCGCCGCGCCGGATCGTGGCACGTTCCTCAGCGAGGAAGTCCGCCGTGGCCGGGTGAAGAACCGCGAGGCCGGGCTCTTCCAGTTGAGCAACAGCAACAGCAACAGCAACAGCCCGTCCGGCAGCCTGACCAATCCGCCTCGGACCACTTCCGCCGGGACGAACGCCGTTCCCGTGAGCCGTCCGTCCTCCCTCGCGGGCCTCGTCTATCTGTTCCAGTTCGACGCGCTTCCCGAACGCTTCGACTTCATCGGCGCAGCGGACGGTGTGAAGCAGGAGGACAATGAACGTCTCGGGGACGACAATCCCGCGAAGCCGTTCGCCTACACCTACACGCTCGGAGCCTCGAACACCGCGACGCTGGTAGTCACCTTCGTGGACGGCCGCCGCAGCGACTTCGACCTGACCTTCACCAGCGGCGGCTCCGGCCAGTTTGTGCAGCGCAAGTTCCGCAACGGCGTCCTGCGTGGTTCCGATACCGGCTACTTCTCGCCATCCGCCATGAGCGTCGGCCAGGTGCCCACCGGCGGAGTCGTCTCGGGCACTCCTTCGGTGGCGCTGGTCGGCGAGACCTACACGTTCCTCACGGGTGTGCCGCCCGAAGTGCTCGCCTTCCAATCGGCCTCGGCCGGAGTCCAGACGGGCGACAGCGACACCTCCTCGTTCACCTACACCTACACCGTCACCGGCGACCACACGGCGAAGGTCGTGGTCCAGTTCAAGGCGGACAAGTGGGACGAATACGCCCTCAGCTTCATCGGCGAAAACGGCGGCAGCTTCGTCCGGAAAGAATTCCGCAACGGCGTGCTGAACGACACCGACGCCGCTTCCTTCACCCGAACTCCCACGCACTGACCCAAGCCCGCCGGCGGCAGGATCGTCCAATCCGGGACGGTCCTGCTTCGGTGTTTAAGCCATCCAACCCATGACTCGAATCCATCAGCAAAACACCCAGGACAAGATCCGCGTGGTTTCTGGATTTCATCTTGGGCCGGGCTGGCGGCAGAGTTCGTCCGTGCGTCACCCGTTACTCCTGCTGCTCTGCTTCCTCGCCTTGGCATGGGTCGCAGACGGTGCCGAGAGCGAGCGAGGGAATACCAATTCCACCAGCCGTTTGATCGAAGTCGCCGGGCGCGTGGAGATGATCCTGGCCGGGCAGACCAACTGGCTGAACGCGGCCGTCGGCGCCGAGTTGAAGGCCGGCGACCGCGTCCGCACCCAGGCGAAAAGCCGGGCAGCCCTGCAGTTGGCGGATCGCAGTGTGATCCGGCTCAACGAACTCACCACGCTCCAGATCCTGCCTCCGCGCCAATCGGAGAAGCGCCGGTTCTCGTTGCCGTCCGGTTCGTTGTTTTTCTTCAACCGCGAGAAACCTTCCGACGTCGAGTTCGACACGCCGCTCGCGGCTGGGGCGATCCGGGGAACCGAGTTCCTGCTCGAAGTCTCCGAAGGTGAACCGGTCGTGCGTCTCGCCCTGATCGACGGACGCGTTTCTCTCACGGCCGACTCGGGCGAAATCACCATGGCGCCCGGCGAGGATCTCCGCCTGCAAAACGGCCGCCCACCGCAGCGCACGGCTTTGGTCAACGTCGCGGGAGCCATCCAGTGGGCTCTCTACTATCCCGCCGTAATCGTTCCCGGGGATCTAAAGCTGACGGCTGTGGATGGGGCCGCTTGTGCCGATGCGTTGGAGCGGTATCGCCAAGGCGATCTGATCGCCGCGCTCGCCGCCATGCCGGCTCCAGGCGCGGGTGATGGAGTCGCGGTGGTTCAATTCCGCGCCGCGTTGCTCCTCGCGGTGGGTCAAGTGACGGAAGCCGAGAAGCTGCTTGGCGGAGTGGATTCCGCGCTTCCCGGCAACCGCGCGTTGAAGGAACTGATCGGTGTTGTCCGTGGCGACGCGAACTTGAACGAGCTTGCTCCGACCAGCGCGAGTGAATGGCTGGCCCGGTCGTATGCCTTTCAGGCGCGTGCGAAACTTCCTGAAGCGCGCGCGGCATCTGACCGGGCCGTCGAGCTGGCTCCCGGTTCTGGCTTCAACCACGCGCGCCTCGCGGAACTTGCCTTTGCCTTTGGCGACCGGCGTCCGGCCTTGCTCGCGCTGGACAAGGCCATCGCCGTGTCACCCCGGCTCGCTCCGGCTTGGGCGCTGCGTGGATTCGTATTGCTGGAGCAGGGCGGGGAGGCCGAGGCGTTGGCCTCGTTCGATCATGCCCGCGAGCTGGACGCGGCCTTCGCACAAGCGTGGCTGGGTCGCGGTCTGGTGCTGATGCGACAGCGGCAGTTCGAGGCGGCGCGTGAATCGTTCCAGGCGGCGGCGGCGTTGGAGCCGCAGCGCAGCGTGTTCCGCACCTACCTCGGGAAAGCGGCCAGCGAACTCGGCGACGCCAAGGCCGCCGAGAAGGAGTTCCGCCTCGCGCGCACGCTCGACCCGAACGATCCGACGGGCTGGTCCTACTCGGCATTGCATCTGCGGCAAGAAAACCGGCTCAACGAATCCATCCGCCAGATGGAGGAAGCCGCCGCCCGCAACGATTCCCGTGCGCCGTTCCGCTCTCAGCTGTTGTTGGATGCGGATCGTTCCGTGCGCAGCGCGAACCTGGCGGCTTTGTATCGCGACGCCGGCCTCGTCGATGTGAGCCACCACGCCGCCGCCAGCGCGGTGGCCGAGAGCTACGCGAATTTCTCCGGCCACCTGTTCCTCGCGAACAGCCACCAGAGCAGGGATGACGTGAACCGCTTCGATCTGCGTCTGGAAACCGCGCGCCAGTCGGAACAGTTGGTGGCGAACCTCCTCGCGCCTGCTGGGGCGGGGAACCTCTCGCAAAATCTGTCGCAACAGGAGCATCTCCGCTTCTTCGATCCGCGCCCGCTGGGTGTGAGTTCTCTCACCGAATACGCCAGCGGCGGCGACTGGCGGCAGTCCGCTTCGTTCTTCGGCACGGTCGGCGGCTTAAGCTACGCCGCGGACGCGGACTACACGCGGAACAACGGCCAACAGCCCAACGGAAACAGCGAGCGGAACGCGATCTCGCTGACTTTGAAGCAACGCTTTGGTCCGGCGGACGATGCCTATCTCCAGGTCGGCCGCATGACATCCGAAGCCGGAGACGTGGCCCGTTATGCGGATCCGAATCGGGCGAAGGTCGACTTCCGAGTCGATGAAACGCAGGAGCCTTTCCTCTACGCGGGCTGGCATCACGAATGGTCGCCCGGAAGCCACACGCTCCTGCTGGTCGCGCGCTTGGAAGACGAGCTGTCGCTGCATGATCCACAGCCGAATGTCCTGTTCGTCCGCCAGGGTTTGGCCGGGCCGACGAGCATCAGCACGCCGCCGGGCTTCGGGTTGAACTTCGACAGCCGCGTTTCTCTCGTGTCCGCCGAACTGCAGCAGGTCTGGGAAACCCCGACGGCGTCGTTGATCGTCGGGGGACGTTGGCAGTCGGGCGAGGTGGAGTCCCGTGCGACGCTGGATCGCGCGTTCACGGGCAACGTGACCGACCAGCGGGCCAGGGCGGACCTCCAGCGCGGCAACGCCTACGCCTACGGTTCATGGCGCGTCTTCAGCGCGCTCCGGCTCATCGGCGGTGTGAGCTATGACCATCTGACTTTCCCCGAGAACTCGGACCTCGCCCCGATCTCGGATCGCGAAGCCTCCCGCGACTTGGTTTCGCCGAAGGCCGGGCTGCTGCTGACGCCGTGGAAGAGCGGGCTCCTGCGGGCGGCCTACTCGCGTTCACTGGGCGGACTCTTCTTCGACAACAGCGTTCGTCTGGAACCAACGCAGCTCGGCGGCTTCAACCAGGCGTTCCGCAGCCTGATTCCCGAGAGCGTTTCGGGCATCGTGCCCGGCACGAAGTTCGACAGCGTCGGCATCGGCTTCGACCAGTCGTTCAAGAGCGGCACATGGTTCGGCATCGAGGCCGAATGGCTGCGGTCCACCGGCGACCGCGTCGTAGGCGTGCTGACCAACGGCAGCCTGTTGCCGGTTCCTGATTCGGCTTCGGGCACGCGGCAGGATCTGACGTTCCGCGAACGCAGCCTCACCGCCTACGCGGCGCAGCTCATTGGTGATTCGTTCTCCGTGAGCGCCCGCTATCGGCTGAGCGAAGCGACCTTGTCCGAACGGTTCCCCGAGCTTCCCGCCGGATTGGCCGGACTCGATGGCGTGTCGCGTGATGAAGAGGCGCTCCTGCATCAACTCTCGCTCGCCGCGAACTTCCACCATTCGTCCGGTGTGTTCTCCCAATGGGAAAGCGTGTGGCTGCATCAGGACAACGGCGGACGGAGCGCGTTGGTGGCGGACGAGGACCTATGGCAGCACAACCTCGCCGTGGGCTACCGCTTTCCGCGTCGCCATGCCGAGCTGAGAATCGGGCTGCTGAACATCTTCGATTCCGACTACCGTCTCAATGCGCTCAACCTCCTCGGGAGGCTTCCGCGCGAGCGAACCGTCACGGCCAGTCTCCGGCTGAACTTCTGATCTTCGGCAGGTCTGGGTCGTCTCCGGGCTTCCGATTTTCCATCTGTCATTTGGCGCGGTGGATTCGAGAGCTCGTTGTTCCGAGAGCGGAGCAAGCTTCTACAGGATTGTTCCGCGAACGGTCGGGAGCATTTTGCGAAGTGCGCGAATCACCCTAAAAACGGAACGAATAGCGGATTTCAGACGGCTGGTATCGCCGCTGCTAAGGGAACGTCGGCCTGCTCTCCACAATGTGTGGATAGGGCAGGCAACCAACAAACAACCCTGAAGATACAATGAACACCCCAGCTACAAAACCGGTCTCCGAACGTTCGGGGAGGTTGCCCAGTCGCAGGTCGGATGGACGAACAGTCCATCGGTCCGGCGGTTGGCTACGGTCGATCCCCAAGCTCGCCCTCGCATGTTGCCTGCTAGCCCGTGCGGCCTCGGCGCAGGAGTATCACGCCAACGACCTCACGCCGGCGGGCAGTTCATCCGGCAAACTCACCAGCGGTTCGTCCGGTCGCCAGGCCGGCTCGGCCACGCAGGCTAACGGCTACTATCACGCCGTGCTCCTTTCCGGCAACGCCCTCGCGGTCACCGATCTCAACCCGCTGAATTATTATTATTCGCAGGCGCTCTGCTCGGATGACTCGCAGCAGGGCGGCTGGGGCTATGGCCCGCTCGGCACGCACGCGCTCGTCTGGAGCGGCTCAGCCAGCTCCGGCGTGGACCTGCATCCCGGCGGCTACATGTTCTCGTATTGCCTCGGTGTCCACAACGGCGAGCAGGTGGGCTACGCGCAGAACCAGAGCTACTTCGTCACCGCGTCTCACGCCTACTCCTGGCACGGCTCGGGGGCGAGCGGAGTGGATTTGCATCCGCTCGGGACAACGTATCCCTACTCGCGCGCCATGGGCTGTCATGACGGCGAGGAAGTCGGCTACGTTTCTTCGCTCGCGTATCCGGACGGCGATTCCTCCGGCTACCACACCACCAGCAGCGCGATGAAATGGCACGGCTCGTCGGCGAGCGCGGTGAGCCTGCATCCGCCCGGCTGCTCCGCATCCGAAGCGACCTGCACTTCCGGCACGCAGCAAGGCGGCTGGGGTTTGCTGCTGACGGGCACGACTTACTCGCAACACGCGCTGCTCTGGAGCGGCTCCGCGGACACGGCGGTTGATCTGCATCCCGCCGGCTACACTGATTCCAAAGTCACTTCGCTCAGCGGGGCACAGCAAGTCGGCGAAGGCTGGGTAGGCGCGCAAGGCGCCTACGGTTCGGTGCGCCACGCGCTCACTTGGAACGGAACGCCGGACGGGGTCGTGGACTTGAACCATTATCTCCCCGCCGGCTACAGCAACGCCGTCGCCACGGGCATTGATGCCAATGGCAACGTCGTCGGCTACGCCTACAACACCGCTGGCGGTTATCATCCGAGCGGCCTCGCGATTCCTTCCGGAGCAATCTGCGTCGTGTTCGCACCCGGCGCGCCCGCGCCCACGCAGCTCGCGTCGCTCACGCTCTCGCCCGCGAACGTCGCGCCCGGCGACAACGTGCAAGTCACCGTCGCGCTCGGCGGCGCTGCGCCCGTTGGTGGCGTGAACATCAGCTTCTTGAGCACCGTCACCACGCTCGCCGCCACGCCAGCTTCGCTCGTGATTCCTGAAGGCGCGAGCAACGCCGTGTTCAGCATCACCACCGGCGGCACGACGCTCACCGCGCCCAGTTCGTTGAAGATCTACGCCACCGACGGTGCCGTCAGCCGGGCGGCCGGACTCGCCCTCACTCCCGTCGTGAAGGCGTCCTCCCTCACGCTCAACACGGTCGAAGGCGGCTTTTCCACCTACGGCACGTTGTCCTTGAACATCCCCGCGCAGTTCGGTGGGGCGAACGTCGCGCTCACCAGCGGCGACACCTCGCTCGTCGCCGTGCCCGCGTCCGTCACCGTGCCGCAGGGTTACAGCGCATGGAGTTTCTCCGCGAACACCGCGCCCGTGACCGCGACGACCGCCGTTCCCGTCACCGCGTCGCTCAACGGCACGACCGCCACCGGCACAGTCACCCTGAGCCCCGCGCCCGTGATTTCACTCACGTCGTTGACCGGGCAGGAAATCGTCGGCGGCCAGCCGATGACCGTCTCCGTTTCGCTGAACAACTTCCCCCGCGCGATCGCGGGAGCGGTCATCACCCTGACGAGCGGAGACGTCGGAGCACTGCAGGTTCCTGCGACGATCACCGTGGCGCAGGGTGCGTATAGCGCCTCGGTCACGGCCATGTCGTCGGTGGTCGCCGGCCGCAAGGGCGTTTCCATCAAGGCCACCTACAACGGAGGCTCGCTCACCACGACGGTGTTCGTGAATCCCATCCCCACGGTGACGATCCTACAGGCCGATTACCTGACCGACACCCACATGTTCAAGGTGCAGGCCTCGACCACGTTCACGAATGCCATCCTGACCTACGGCGGCAGTCCTGATGCGGCTCCGTTCGGCACGATGCAGTGGGAACAGGGCGTCTTCAAAGGCTCCATGATCCTTGCCACCGCGCCGACCCAGGCGACCGTGTGGAACTCCCTCGGCGGCTTCGCCACGGTGCCGGTAAACCTCAAGACAAGCACCGCGACAGGCGGAGGAGGAGGCGGCGGCGGAAGCACGTCGACGAGCTACAAGCTGACGGTTGTGACGGCTGGCAAGGGAAGCGTGGCCACGAGCCCGGTCGGAACGTCGTTTGCCCCGGGAACCGTGGTTACCCTGACAGCAACACCGGCCGCCGGTTCACCTTGGATCGGATGGAGCGGCGCCGTTACGAGCACGAGTCGCACGATCTCGGTGACGATGAATCAGGCGGTCTCGGTCACGGCAAACTTCAAGTAAGTTGGCGCGTTTGGCACTTCATGGGGCGTGGGCGAAAGCCTACGCCCCGTTTTCGTGCATGGTTCGAGAGAGAGTTCGGCCGCGAATCTCGATTCTCGAAAAGAGCCCGCCGCGAAGTCATCACGGCGGGCTTTGACGGGTCGGCGATCGAATCTACTTCAGGAGCTCTTCCGCCACCTGGACGGCGTTGAGCGCGGCGCCTTTCCACAGGTTGTCGCCGCTGACCCAGAGCGCCAGGCCGTTGTCCAAGGCGGTGTCGATGCGGATGCGGCCGACGCCGCACTTCACCTTGCGCGTGAAGTCCAGCGGCGTGGGATAGACGCGGTTCGCCGGGTCATCGACGAGTTCCGCTCCGGCAAACGCCGCGATGGCCGCGCGGGCGGCTTCGACGCTGACGGGGCGTTCGAACTCGGCGTTGATGGCGATCGAGTGCGCGCGGACTACGGGCACACGGACGGTCGTGGCCGAGACCTTGAGATTGGGCAGGCCCATGATCTTCCGGCTCTCTTCCATCATCTTCGTCTCTTCGCCAGTGTAGCCGTTGGGGCCGAAGGAATCGACCTGCGGGATGACGTTGAAGGCGATCTGGTAGGGATAAACCTTCTTGGTGATGGCTTCGCCCTTGGCATAGGCGTGGACCTGGGAATCGAGTTCCTGCACGGCCTCGGCGCCGGTGCCGGAAACGGATTGGTAGGTCGCGGCGAAATATCGTTTCAGACCGAAGGCCTTGTGCAGGGGCCACAGCGCCATGAGCGTCACGGCGGTGGAGCAGTTGGGGTTGGCGATGATGCCTTTGTGGTTCTTGAGCTGCTCGGGGTTGATCTCGGGAATCACGAGCGGCACGGCCGGGTCCATCCGGTAGTGCGAACTCTTGTCGATCACGAGGCATCCGGCCTTCACGGCGTCGGGCGCCAGCGCGCGGGTGACGGATCCTCCGGCGGCGAAGAACGCGATGTCGATGCCGGCGAAGACTCCCGGTTTGGCTTCTTCGATGGTGAACTTCTTGCCGGCCACTTCGACCGTTTTGCCGGCCGAGCGCGCGGACGCGAAAAGTCTGATTGAGGCCGCAGGAAACTTGCGTTCATGCAGGAGCTTCACGAGTTCCTGGCCGACGGCCCCAGTGGCGCCGATGACAGCCACGTTTGGAGTCTTGTTCATAGGGGCGGGGACAATGGGGATCGCGCTACGACGTGTCAAATCGCCGAAATTGACGGTAGTGGGTCAGTTTGAATTTTCCGAGTCAATCAGCCCTACAATCTCTTCGATGCTCCAGACGTGATCCGAAACCCCGGCTTCCATGGCGGGCGTGACGCGAAGCGTTTGGTGAATCCGGGCGAAGTTGTAGAACATGAAATAGAGCGCCAGCGCGTGTTCGTGGTTCTCAACCTTCTTGCTGAAAGCGTTTGTCAGACGGGTGAACCGGCGCATTCCCATCCGCATGGATAGGTTCTGGCGCTCAATATGGCTTGTGGAGACATGTTTGAACTCCGGCTGGCCGCTGATGACGGTCTTTCGAGCGCCCATGCACACGGCGGGCGAATAACGGACCTCTCCGCGCTGCTGTTCGTTGCCGTAGATTTTGACCAGCATCGCGTAATCAACATCCGAACCGAAGGCATCCTCGACTGCCGAGACATAGGCCCGGTGCCCGTCGGTGGTAAGCTGAACTCGGCTGGCCAGCCTCTCCTTCAGGTCATGGATGAAATGGTAAGCCGATCCAGCATCGCGGGTGCCGACGAACCAGCAAATGATGAGCTTTGAATCGGAGTCCAGAGCGGTCCACGTCCAGCAATCGCCCCATCCTTTTTCCTTCCCGTTTTCGGTGACGTTCTTCGCCTTCGCGCCGACAAAAGACCAAATCTCGTCGCATTGAACCTTCTTGGAGCGCAGGCCGCGCAGCGCCCTGTCTTGGTAGGCTGAACAGGCCCGTCCGGCATCAACCAAGAGCTTCGTCACGGTGTTCTTTGAGGCTCCCGTAAGGCGGCAAGTGGCGCGGATCGAAGTTCCCTCAACCAAGCAGTGAAGGATCTTGGCTCGGTCTTCGGTTGAGAGCTTGTTCATGGCGGCGATTTAATGCTTGCTTGAAAGCATTAGCAAGCATAAACAGAAGGCATGAGCGACAGCATCCAATCAAAAGGTGGTCTGGCGAGGGCTGAAAGCCTGAGCCCAGAGGAACGCAGTGAAATTGCAGCGGCAGCGGCAGCAGCTAGATGGAATCTACCAAGGGCTACCCATGAGGGTGATCTCCCGTTGGGCGGGGATACCATCCACTGCGCTGTGCTTGAAGATGGAAGGAGATTGCTCACTCAAAGTGATTTCATGCGAGCACTCGGAAGAGCACGCCAAGCAAAGGGAAGAGACTACTACGATGGCGACGTCAATCTGCCGGCATTCCTGACGGCAAAAAATCTTAAACCGTTCATAGATAAAGAGTTGTATGTGACGTCAAGCCAAGTGGTTTTCAAGCCAATAAAAGGAGCGAAGGCTTTCGGCTACCCGGCAGAGCTTTTACCTCAAGTGTGCGAGGTCTTCCTAAAGGCAAGAGACGCAGACAAGTTGACGCACAATCAAATCCATATTGCCATGCAAGCGGACATACTCATGCGAGGTCTGGCTCGTGTTGGAATCGCTGCTTTGGTTGATGAGGCCACTGGCTACCAAGAGGTCAGAGACCGGGTTGCCCTTCAGAAGATATTGGATAAATACCTCACGGATGAATGGGCGAAGTGGAGCCGTATATTTGAACCAGAATTCTACAAGCAGCTTTTCCGGCTTAAAGGCATTGAGTTCCGATCAGATACGACAAAGAAGCCAAGCTATGTGGGTCATTGGACAAACGACATCGTATATTCACGACTTGCGCCGGGTGTGAAAGACGCACTGAGGAAGAAGAATCCACGGAATGAATCGACAGGGAAAAGAGCACGCAAACATCATCAGCACATGACGCGGGACTACGGGCATCCAGCCCTTAAAGAACACCTTTCAAACGTCACGTTCCTAATGAAAACGTGCGCCACTGATGCAGAGTTCAAGCTAAAGCTGGACATTGCTTCCCCGAAACACGGGGAAACTCCAAACCTACCGCTTGGTGCCTGATTCCGGCAATTTTGAGCCCGTAGCCTTCTCGACCACAGCGAGCGCGACTTGAGCAAAGTCGCGTTTCTGCTTTGGGGCTTTCTTGGCCGGTGCCTTCGTCGCTTTCTTGGATTGAGCCATGTCCGATCAATGCCACAGAACCAACCCAGCCGCGAGGATCAACTTTCCGGCCAGATTTCAAACTGACCCACTACCAAATTGACCTTGAAGACACCCGAAGTCCGGCCTGGACCCGGTTAGTTGTGTCCCAATTTACCGAAGACCGGTTCAAGTGGTGCCGCGATTACTACGATGAACCGGGTGGATCGATCGATCATTTGACCCGATGCGATGACAGTGAACCCGAAATATCCTCTGACCGTCTTGCTGGCCACCATCCTGAGCCTCGTCTCCGGCTGTGGTGAGGCCGATTCCCCCAACCCCACTGGCAGGTTGCCGTCATTGTCCTCGGCCGAGGCGAGCGAGCTGGGCGACGAGTTGGTGGATCCGGACGGCGGGTTCGCCTACCGGATGCCGCGTGGCTGGTCGGCGGTCAATTCCCGGTCCGGCAAGTATCTCGTGGCATCCGGGCGAACCCTGCTTGGATTCGCCCCGAACATCGCCACCTCCCGCGAACGGGCGCCATTGCGTTTCGAAGGATACGCCGAGCGTAGCAAACACAGCATCGGCAAGCTCATGGCCGGCGCGACGCTCCAGGAGGAATGCAGCTTCACCACGACGGCCGGGCTGAAGGGCCGACGGTGGATCGTTTTCAGCGAATCGGACGGCCAGAAGCTCTGGCACGCGTTCTACCTTTTTCCCGGCGAGGGCGACGACAAGTTCATGCTCACCGCATCGCACACCCGCGAAGGCGGCCCGCGGATGCTCCTCGCGTTCGACGGAGCCATGAAGACGTTCAGGATCCACTGAATTTGCGCTGGTAAACGGACCCGCTTCGGGGTCGTCCTAGGCGGTATCCATGAAGCCGCTTTGCTTTCTCTTCCTGGCTGCACTCCTGTTGGCACGACCAAGCATGGCAGCCGATCCCAAGAGCCAGTCACGCGAAGAAGCCGAACGCATGCCGATCGCTTCGCCCGCGGAGGTGCGGAGGAAGATGCGTGCCGCCGCCGAAGCCCGGCAGACCGACGGCAAAATCCTTCGTGATCTCGCCTACGTGGCCAACGGCCATCCGCGCCAGAAGCTCGATCTTTACCTTCCCAAGAAAGCCACCAACGCGCCGCTCATCGTCTGGGTCCATGGCGGCGCGTGGAAGGCGGGCGACAAGGAACGCACACCCGCGCAGATCTTCGTCGAGGAGGGCTACGCCGTCGCCAGCATCAACTACCGCCTGAGCCAGCACGCCGTCTTCCCCGCGCAGATCGAGGACTGCAAGGCGGCCATCCGCTGGCTGCGCGTCCACGCGAAGGAGCACGGTTACAACCCCGACCGCATCGCCGCGTGGGGCAGTTCGGCGGGCGGACACCTCGTGGCTCTGCTCGGAACTTCTGGCGACGTGAAGGAGTTCGACACCGGCGAGAACCTCGGCGTCTCCAGCCGCGTCCAGGCGGTCGTCGACTTCTTCGGACCGACTGACTTCACGCAGATGAGCCGGTTCCCCAGCACGATCAACCACGACGCGCCCAACGCGCCCGAGGCCGAACTCATCGGCGGGGCGGTGCAGGACAACAAGGCCAAGGCCGCCCGGGCCAATCCCATCACCTACGTTACGGCCGACGATCCGCCGTTCCTCATCATGCACGGCGACAAGGATTCGACCGTGCCGCTGAACCAGAGCGAACTCCTCGAAGCGGCGCTCAAGAAAGCCGGCGTGGACGTGATCTTCCACGTCGTCAAAGGCACCGGCCACGGCTTCGGCGGCCCGGAGATCAACGAGAAGGTGCGGGCGTTTCTGGCGAAGCACCTGAAGAGGTAGCCGATGGGGTCACTGGACGGATTGACCGAGCGACGCGGTTCCAATCAAGAAACCCAAGAACAAAAATGAGCAAGCCGATCCAACAAGGGAATCAGCAAGGCGGGAATCTGCCGGTGTCTAGACTCCATATTCGGTGGGGGTCTTTGCTGTTGTTTATCCTTTTGTTGGTGACCAACGGTTCGTGCACTTTCGGTGCATCGCTGGAGGTGTTTCTGGCCGCGATGGAGAGGCACGGAGGTGTCAGACTGACGGGCCAGCATATTCGGACCAATACCACAGACACGAAGGGGTTACATGAGTTGGAATGGACCAACGGCGAAACGGTTGTGCAAAGCGGCCCCGAGCTCAACGAGTTCATGACGACGAAGAGCGGCCATTACAACGGCAACTTCAGAACACGTCCCGTGGGCACCAACGCTCTGACCCTTGAGCAGGCCGTGAAGCGGAGCCGGGATTTCATCGCAGAGCTGGGCTTCGGTCTGCCGGAATGCTTTGGGGATCTCGATCCGAAGAACGCCAAGGATCCCAATAGCGACGATGACTATTTCCTCCTAATCTGGTATGAACCCGGATACGACGATTTTCGTTCGTTCGAGATCGAGTGGGCTCGCAAGTCGGCGCAGATCATCAGCTGTTCCCTTCCCCCTTTTCGTCCCAAAAAAACTTACACACCTACAAATCCCCCGCAGGAAGGATCATGGGAGCATCACATGGCTACTGCACCCAGGGACTTCCGCGCGATCAAGGAGCTCGCCTCGATCCTTCCCGAGCTGAAGCCGGTGCTGGAAATCCTCAGGACCAACGCCTTCGACACGCCGCAGGCCAGAGAACCCTTCAAGCCGGGATACACCATGTCGCTATGGACCCTCGACAACTGGAAGTTCTGGCTCGATTCGGGGAAACCCGGGGGCTTCGCCACTCCGGACAGGCTTTTCAGAAACCCCGACGCGGGCTGGTGGACGCACACGATGAAGCGTCCGTCCAAGCTCGGTGAGGCGGATGCCATCGAAAGGGTCGTGGCCGCGATCCGCAAGCTGGGGAGGAAGGACATCGCCGACTGGTGCGAGATCAACCGCCCCCAGGTGTTCCAGCCGAACACCCACGGCAGCACGCATCTCTCTCGCCTCTGGTTCGAGTGGGACACTCCCGAGCGGGCCAAACAAACCATCGGTGTTCATGCCGAGGTCGATACCGCGTCCGGAGAGCTGAAGTTCCTCCGCTTCTTCATGGAACCGCCGGACAATGAACCGCTGAAAGCGAAGTGATCCAAGGGGAAGGCTGTCTCACTTCTCCGCCATGCGTTCGTCGAGGAGTTCGACGGTGCGCTTGGGGTTGATGAGCTTGATGCGGGGATCGGACGGCGAGGCGTCGCTGCCGCGGCGGATGAGGGAGATGGCTTCGCCGGGCGTCAAACTCGGGTCGATGGCGTAGAGCTTTCCGGTGAGGTTCGCGGTCTGGGGCGCGGCCATGGAGGTGCCGCTGAACTTCATCTTCTCTCCACCGGGAATGTAGCTCTCCACCTCGTAGCCATTGGCGTAGCCGATGACGGTGGGACCGAAGCTGGTGAAGGGCGCCTGGTCGCCCGCCTTGTCCACGGCGGCGACGGTGATGAGGTTCGGCAGGCGGATGGCGGACGGGATCATCTCGTCGAACTCGGCGTCGTTGTTCGAGTTGCCGGCGGCGGCGATGAAGAGGATGCCGGGTGCGCTGGCGAGGGCCTTGGTCAGCCCGAGCTTCTCGATCTGGAAGATCTCGCGGGCCATGGCGGCGCGGTCCTTGGCGTCGGTGCCCGCACCGTTGGCTTCGAGCGCTTCTTCGACATCCTTGAGGCTGCCGCCCCAGCTCATGTTGACCACGCGGACGTTGTTGGCCTTGAAGTAATCGACCGTGGCCTGGGCGGCTTCGGCGTTCTTCCGTGCCTGCTCGACGGTCGGCTTCTCGGGAATGGCGTGGTAGTCGAAGGTGATGCGGGCGGTGAGGATGCGAGCGAAAGGATTACCGGCGACGGCGATGCCGGCGACGTGGGTGCCGTGGGCGTAGTTGCCGAAGAGGCCGAGGTCTTCCATGAACGCCTTCACCTTGGCCGGTTCGATGGCGGCGAGCTTCTTCTTGAGCGCGGAGGCTTCCGGGCTGTCGATGGAGGCGCGGAGGTCGAGGAGGCCTTTCATGTCGGCCTTGAGATCGCCGGAACGTTTGGCGGCTTCGCCCAAAGGGACGAGGAGTTCGGGAACGCGGTTGGCGTGGAGGTCGAAGGCGATGCCGTTCAGGTCGTCGACGAACCCGTTGTTGTCGTCGTCCTTGCCGTTAGCCTTCTCGCGCGGATTTGTGAAGAGCTGGTTCTTGTAGATCGCGGTATCGACGCCGGAATCCCAGATGCCGACGACGACATTATTCAGCGGGGCCTTGGCGGGAAGCGTGACGGAGCGGTCGGCCCAGATGTCTTTCTTATCGACGCGTTTCGCAAGAGTGACGGCTTCGAGGACGTTTAGGATGTCCTCCTTCAGCGGCAGTTGGATGAGCAAAGCCGAACGCATGGAGATGAGCTGTTCGGCGAGTTCGCGGCTGAGGCCCTTGTTCGCCTGCACGACGGGCTCGATCTGCGAGCTAATGATGCCGAGGAGAAGGCTGGCGCTGCGAATCTCGATGTTGCCCTTCAACTCGCGGATCTCGTTTTGCACCGTGGCCCATGGCAGGGCGTTGACCTTGCGGGAGAGGGCTTCACGGAAGGCCGCGCGGAATGCTTCGCCCGTGGTGGAACCGGCCTTGCGCTTGGCTTCGATGCGGGCCTCGGAGACGATGCCGGTGGTGAGCTTGAGGCCGGGCTTGTCCTCGAGCGCGCGGATTTCTTCGATAAGTTTCAACGTCTCGTCGTCTCTGCCGGCGAGTTGGCTCAAGCCGAGGAGCGCGCTCTTGAGGCGCTTCAGGGTGGTCTTGTCCTCGATGAGATACTTGTCGAGGTCGCGCGCGATGTCGGCGCGGGCCTTGTCGGCGATGACCTGGAAGACGGCGGCGTTGGTCACCACTTCGGCCGCGGTGCCTGTGACCGCGTAGGTGTAGCGGGGAAGGTCATCGAGCTTGGCGATGCGTGGTTTGGCCTGGGCTAGGGCGGATGACGCAGCGGTCAGAAATAGGGCGACGGCGGCGGTCTGGATGGCGGCAGCGATGGGGCGTTGCATTGGGAAGAGCGTGCCGCAGCCGCGCCGGACGGCAAGCGTGCTGACTATGGCCGATCGACGAAACAGAAGAGGCCGTCGGACGTGGGTCCTACGGCCGTTGTGACGGGACGAGGTCCGGCTAGTTGCCCTTGTCACGGCCGGAGCGGCCGGACGATTGGTCGCGTTGTCCGCGATCAGGCGAGGATTGAGGCGCAGGTGTCGGCGGCGGCACGCTGATCTGCCGGGCGACCGGCGCTTGAGTCGCGGGTTGATTGGCCTGCTGTTGCTGGATCGCCGCACGACCGAGGGTCGTCGATGAATCGTAGGCGCGGGCCTGCGGCTCTGGCCGGGGCGCGGGAGAATACTGCTCGCGATTCAAATCGCGGCCGGAAGAAGCGCTTGGCGTAGCCGGTGATTCATAACGAGGTGTTGGGACGGCCGATCGGGCCAACGGGGGCTGCGCGATGATGGCGGACTGCTGGGATTGATTGGCCAGAGCGGGTGATTGCTGACGCGTTTCCCGTTGTGCCAGGACTTCGGTTCGGCCGGAGCGCGGCGTGTAGTCGTTGCGGCCGCCACGGGGACTTTCCTGGGCTGTAGACGGAACAGCGACGGACTGCTGCGGTTGCTGACGGATCATCGAGACTGTGGGCAATTGCACGGGCTGTCGCGAGACCGTGGGAGACTCGACCAGGCGCGGAACCGTCAGTGCAGGGGTCTCAACGCGGCCAGAACGGTCACGGGGCAATGTGGGCTGCGCCGGGAGCGTGGGCTGCGGAGGCAGGTTCGGTTGTGATGCGCCCGGCCTGCCGGTCGTGGGGTTCGAGCGGATGTCGCTACCGCCGCCGTTTCGGCCACTGGGAGCTCCCCCCGTGTAGTCCCGAGGCGATCCGACTGCCGCTGACGGCATCATCGAACGTCCGGACGCCGGCGCGATGTTGCGGGGCGCGTTCTCGATCTGTGCGGGGCGATAAACCGCGATGGAACGTCCGCCATCGACGAGGGAGTCGGCGCGGTTTCCGTTGTGTTCACGCGCCGGTAGTTGGCGGATCGGGACGGGATCCAGCCGTTGGCCGGTCGCCGAGGCGATGCGGGTCCGACCAATGCCTTCGTTGATGATCACGTTGTTGTCTCCGGAGACGTAGTTATTGATAACGGTGGTCTGGTTGTAGACGACCTGCCGTTCTCGCGGTCCGATGCCGTGCCGCCACGGACTAGGGTCGCAAAAGCGGCGGGAAGGGACGAAGCAGAAGTCGTCGTAGCCGAGGCCGAAGCCAAAGCTGATGCCGACGTTGCGATCCTGGTAGCTGAACCCGAAACCAGCCCGATAGTGGGAGCCGGGCGGAAGCGGGGCCCAACCAAAATAGTCCTGGCTTTGTCGCCATGAAACCCACGCGGGGGCCCATTCGGTGTCGGGATGCCACACCCAGCCGTGGCGACTGTGCCGGGACCAACGGCCATAATGAAACGCGGCCCAGCCCCAGTTGTAGTCCGACTGCCAATACCAGCCGCAGGAGCTGTAGACCCAGCGGCCGCCTTGGTAATAGGGACGCCACAGCGGGTCGCTCACGACGATCGTCGGCTGCCAGCAGAGTCCAACGCCATCAACTTGGATCCATGATCCGTAGGGCGAGAGGGACTGCTGGAAGTATTGGACGGTGACGGGTTGGACCGGCGCTTGGACGACCACCGTCTGCGTGGGAACCGGCAGTGCCGGTTGGACTTGTGGGGCAGCGACAATTTGTGGCGCGGGCTCAGGCGCAGGCTGCGGAGGAGGAGCAGTGACAACCGGCGCAGGAGTGGCGGCGATCTGCTGCTCGATCCGCGCGCTGGCCGCTTCGACAGGACGCCGGATCATCGCGACGATGACGCCTTCGTCGAGGCCGCGGCGACGGAGCAGCAGGATTTCATCGGCGTTCAACGCGTAGTCGGTCTCGTTCCGGTTGATCAACGCCAATACGACTTCGGGCGCTACCTTTGCGTCCGCAAGCTTGACGATGTCGCGGAGCTTTTCGGGAATCGCGTCCGGCGCGGGAGATGCCACGGGGCCTGATGCAAACGTTGACGGCATGGCGGCGACGGGTGTGGGTGAAACTGTCGCGGGGGAACCGGTTTGAAGGACCTGTGCGACCGCGGGTCGTGGTTCGATTGAGACCACGGGAACCCCCGTGGTTGCCGAGTTGGAGGAGGAAGTGAGCCGACCTTGGCTGGCTTCACTGCAGCCGATCATTGCGGCTGAGGCCCCGACTAGGGCCAAAGGCCCGAGACGCCGGAACAGAAGGATCTTCATACGAACGTTTTTGGCGACTTCGGCCGGCTTTGCTTAGCCCGTATGTCCGGTCAACCGCTTGGCCATGGCTGTCGTCGCTTGTTAAGTAGACTGCATTTAATGGACGCTATTCAGGCGGCGAATGCAACAGGCGCAGGGCGGCAACTAAACTGTTGCCTCGCAGGAAAATCTCCCTGACATTTCGCGGTCCGGCGGAGAGATGGCTGAGTGGTTTAAGGCGCACGCCTGGAAAGCGTGAGTAGGCTAATACCCTACCTGGGGTTCAAATCCCCATCTCTCCGCCACTTCAATTTTCCCGCAGCCCCGGTCCACAGCCCCCAATTATTTTACTGTATTCCCCGGAGGCGCAGGCGTGCCCGTTTGGGGTGGGAAGAGGCGGAGAACGGTTGGGCGAAGGTCTTCGAGCAGGGCTTTGACGACCTTCTCCTGGTCGGCTTTTTCCCCTCCGGCCGTGAAGACCCGATTGATGGATCCAACAAGTTCGTTGAGCTTTTCCGTCAGGGAATTTGCGGCGACCACCGCCTCGTTCGCTTTGTCGGCCGCGGCCTTGTTGGCGTCGATCATCTGTTTCATCCCGTCGTTCAACTTCTTTATGGCATCGTCGCGGTTCGAAACGGCCGATTGAAACTGTTTGATCGTGTTGGCGAGTCCGGCGAGTTGGTTGGTGCTCTTGTCTCGCTCCCGGGTGACCTTGGCCAGTTCGTTTCGGTTTGTGCGGATGACGCCCTCCTGCTCGGCGGTCAGGGACTGAAGTTTGGTGATCTGGGAGCGAAAGCCGTCGAGGTCGGCCTGGGCGCCTTTGAATTTCTTTTCGAATTCCTCGACCTCGACTTGGAGGACGCCGTTGGTCTTGACGAAACCGGTTATCGTGTGGCGCTGCGTGGTGTCGCGTTGCCACTGGACGATGCAAAGAATCGTGAGTCCGATGACCAGCAGCGTGTTCAGAATTTGGAAGAAACGGTTCATTCGTAGGGATCGGATCGTTGAATCGCTATTTGGCCGAAGGGGTCCCGGCGTGAGTTGGATCCTTGACCTGGAATGCCACGTTTTGGATGCCGGCTGCGCGCACCCTTCCGAGGACGTCCATCATGTCGCCGTGAAAGACTTCCTTGTCGCCGACGATGAAGACGCGGGTGTTGGTGTTCACTTGGAACATGGCGCCTAGGATCTGGCTGAACTCGTTCCGAGCGACGAGTTTCTTGTTCAGGTCACGCGGTCCGTCCCCCATCGTCGAAAGATAGACCGAGCCATCCTTGGTCACGCTGACGTTGACCATGTCCTTGGATTTGCTCTGTGCGGAGCTGGCCTGGGACGTCGGCAGGCTCACTTTCATGGACTTCATGTTGATCATGCTCAGGCTTACCAGCATGAAGCTCGCGAGGAGGAAGAACATGATGTCGATCAGGGGGATGATCTCGATGCGGGCCTTGCGGATCGGGATCGGACTTCCCAGACGCCCTGAGCGCGCAGGGGCCGATGATGAAGAGCTTCCTCCAGCCATTCTATTCTCCTTTCCGCCAGATTTGGGTGTCGTAGCCCTTCTTCTTCGCCGAATCGACCAGGACTTCGGTGTTGGTGAGGGCGTTTTCGAGCTCGAACTGGAGCCTGGCAATCCTTGAGTTGAAGTAGTTGAAGGGAATTAGTGTGAGGATCGCGACGCCCAGCCCGCCTGCGGTGGCGATGAGCGCCTCGCCGATTCCTCCCGAGACCTTCGACACGGCAAGTTCGCTGTCTCCCACCCCGGAGAAGGAATTCAGGATGCCGGTAACGGTTCCGAGCAGACCAAGTAGCGGCGCCAAGGTGATGGCGGTGTCCATGACCATTTGAAAACGTCCTGCCCGCTGAAGCTCCACGCCGGCCTGCACCTGCATTGCGCCTACGAGGGAACTCTGAGCGTGATGGAGGCCCCGGTAGATCACGCGGACCCGTGGATCAGGGGAACCCTCGGCCACGCGGGATGCCGTTTCATAGTCGCCGTCGGAAAGGGCGCCGTAGACCTTGTCCAGCGTGGCGTCCTCCCGTTTGCGGCTTTCGGAAACCCACCACGCGGCGCGTTCGACCACACAGCCGAAGGAGACGATGGAGACGATCAGCAGCGGCCACATGATCGGGCCGCCCTTGGTGAAGGTTTCGAAAATGATGTTCGCTAGCATGGTTGGAACGTCTGCGGTTGGGAGTTGAAGGCGGAGTCTAAAATCAAAGGCTCAGTTCAGGGTGAATTCCATCTCCCAGTCATAGGTGCCTGTGACGCCCATGAACTCCGGCTTGGGAACTCCGTTCCTAATGGCGCGCAGGAAGTGGCTGTCGAGGGAGCGGAATCCGCTTCCCTTCGCCACCTTGGCTTCCGTGATGTTGCCGAATTGGTCGAAAACAAACCGGACGACAACGGTCCCACTGGCTTTTTCGCGGGCCGCCTCCGGCGGGTATACGGTCGCCCAAGGTGGAAGGGTAATCGGAGCACCCGCACCGCCACGGCCGGACAGGCGGGTCGGACCTGATGCCGCTTTGCCAGTCGGGAGTCCTGAACCGCTGGAAGCAAACCGGGAATCGGAAGCGACCCTAACGTTGCCCTTCACATATTGAGCGAACTCAACCACGGCGTTTGCGGCGGCAACAGATGGCAGGCTCAAGGTCGACTGGGTCTCCTGCACTACCGGTTCCGGAGCGTCCACGGTCACTGGGGGAAGCGTTTCGTCGACTTCCTCCACTTTCTCCTGTTCCGCAGGAGGAGGTTCCTTCTCGACGATCATTTCCGGCGGCTTTTCCTCGATGAGTTCGACCTTGGCCGGTTCGTTGATAAGGGGTTCAAGCTTTGAAGGAACTGGGACAGGAGGCCGCGCGAGGGTGCCAGCGAGGCCGATCAAGAATATGTGCAACGAGACCGATGTGGCGATCCTGTAAAAGACTGGTTCCGATTCGATTGGCTGGTTTGAACTCATTACTGGACTTTACTGCGACAAAGGAGTGTCGCGTCGGCTGGCGAACCGCGAAAGTTGGTTAAGGGAGCAACGGATCGGACCTAATGCAAACCCATTAGTTTGCCGTGCGGTGTGGTAAGGTATCGCGTCGACCACAGGCATTTAGAACACCGTTCGGCGAAGAGTGATACGGGTAATTTGACCCAGTCGGTGTTTCCGCCATGAAAAAGCCCAAAAATATGTTGCGCATTCGTAACATCAGATCAAACAAATCGATTGTAGCCCTCAACCCAACCACCTCATCCACTATGACTAAAAGGAATCGTCGCCTTCATCGGAAGTTCCTAGCTGGCTCGATCGCGTCTCTTGGCCTTCTGCCCGGAGCATCACTTACAGCGGCCGAAACGACCAACGCTCCGACGAAGCTCGATAAGATCGTCGTTGCCGGATCCAGCATTCCGACCGCCGAGTCGGAGACCGCTCAACCCGTTCAGATCTATTCCCAGGAGAAGATCCAGCAACTGGCGCCGCGCGCCATCTCGGACCTGCTCCGCACGCTTCCCCAGGCGAGCTTCGGTGGATTGTCCGGCAACAATGAGGGCACTGGTTTCGCCTCCGGTGCCCGCAGCGTGTCGCTTCGTGGTCTCGGTGCCGACAATACCCTTGTCCTCCTCAATGGCCGGCGGATCGCGCCCTACGCCTACGCGAACGGCAATACCGAGGTGTTTGTCGATCTCAACGCCCTTCCGCTCGCAGCGGTCGAGCGGGTCGAAGTCCTCACCGACGGTGCTTCCGCGATCTACGGCGCCGATGCCGTGGCCGGTGTGATCAACATCGTCCTGAAGAAAAACTATCAGGGAACCGAGCTCAATTTCAGCTACGAGAACACGACGGACAGCGACGTCGGCAAAGTCTCCGGCAGCCTCACCGTCGGTGCGGCCAACGACAAGACGTCCCTCTTGTTCGCGTTTGATTACGCCCAGGAAAACGCCCTCTTCAACCGGGACCGTCCGTTCTCCGCCAATACCGACTACAGCCTGTTTTCGCCAAACGGCTTCAACGCCGGCAGTTCCCGCGGCTGGCCCGGATACATGGACATTCCGCGCAACGCCCCCGGGTTGGTCGGGACTCCCTATTACAATGCGGCCGGCGGGAACATCCGCCTTGCGCCTCCCGGTGGGACCACCGGTTTCGCGACCCCGGCCCAATACTCGCGGGTAAACCCGGACTACAATTACAACCCGTTCAACTACCTTCAGTATTCCCAGCTGACTCCCGAGACCAAGGCGCTCGGGGCGTTCGCCTACCTGACTCAGAAGGTATTCGACGACAAGCTCGAGGTCTTCGGCGAGTTCTCCTACCGGAACACCCGCGCCCGTGTTGAGTTGGCGCCTTCGCCGATCGACTTCGAAGGCCAGGGTCCCGGACGGAACTTGCCTGTCGGAGCGGTGACGAACGTGAATGGCGTTCGTGTCGTTGGAAACCGTGTCACGGTTCCGGTCAACAATCCCTACAACCCGTTCGGAGTCGTCCTCCCCGCCACTGGCCGCAGTCTTCGTATTCGTCTGACCGAGGGTGGAAATCGCATCCAGAACATCGAGACGGACACGTATCGTCTGCTCGGCGGCCTGAAGGGGAACTTCCAAGTCGGATCCACCTCCCACGACTGGGAAGGAGCCTTCCTCTACAACCGCTCGGAAACCGTCCGCAACAACAGCGGGAACGTGACCTTGGCGGGTTTGCAGTCGGCCCTCAACAGCACGAGCCTTGCGACCGCGTTCAACCCGTTCGCCGGTCCGAACTTCACCCATCCGGCGGGCGTTGTTTCAGGGATTTTGGCCAACACGACGGACTCCGGGCAGACGGAACTGATGAGCCAGGACGCCAAGATCTACGGCGACCTGTTCGACATTCCGGCCGGCACGCTTCGTTATGCCGCAGGCGGTGAACATCGTTCTGAGATCTACCTCCAGACCAAGGATAAGTTGCAGAAGGACGGCGGTGTCGCCGGTCAGGTTCCCTCCGTGGAATCTGACGCAAGCCGCTCGGTCACGTCCGCATTCGCCGAATTGAAGGTGCCGCTTTTGGGCAACAACTTCAGCCTGCCCGGGCTCCATTCGATCGAGTTGGGTGCAGCTGTCCGCGCCGAGAACTACAGCGACTTCGGTGACACGGTGAAACCCCGTCTCACGGCGGCATGGCGTCCCTTTGATGACACCAAGGCCTACGGTGGATGGCTGTTCCGCGTGTCATGGGGCGAGAGCTTCCGTCCGCCTTCGCTGCCGCAGCTGTTCAACTCATTCTATGCGCTGCGCAATGGCGGTTCGGATCCCTTGCGTCCGGGATCGTCTGCCTTCCGCGAGATCTTCAATACGATTGCGGGCAATCCCAACCTGACTCCTGAGGAATCCTCGAGCTGGAACTTCGGCGTGGTCTATACCCCCAAGTTCGAGTTCATCCCCGGGAAACTCACGCTCCACGCCGACTACTTCCAGATCCAGCGGGTGGGCGAGGTTGGTTCCTACGGCGGCACGTTCGGCCAGAGCTATATGGCCAATCCGGCGAACATCAATCCTGTGACCGCCCGGCCGTTCTACGTCCGTGCGCCGTATGATGGACGCGCTGGCGCCCTGACGGACCCCGAGACCGGATTGCCGGCCGGAGCCGTGATCGCGTTTGACGACAGCTACAGCAACTTCGGCAGCACGATCGTAGATACCATCGACTTCGGTCTCGCTTGGAGGTTTGACACCAAGTCGGCCGGAACCTTCACGTTCGAGGCCAACGGGACCTACTTGGATTCCTATCGGGCCTCGGATCTCCCGGGTGCTGCTTACACTGAATTCGCGAGCACCGTGGGTGCGGGCGAAGACGCCTTTCCTCGGCTGCGCGGGAACATCTCCCTGTTCTGGAATTACCAACAGCTGACCTTGGGAACGATCGCCAACATCGTCGGACCTGTTTACTGGAATGATGACAATGGTGAAGACCAAACGGTCCGCGAAATGGTGACCTACGACATCCAGGCCTCCTACCGGCTGCCTTGGCAGGTGACACTCACCGGTGGAATCAAGAACCTCCTCAACACTCCGCCGCCGCTCTACTACGGCTTCGGCAGTGCCAACGGTGCCTATCTGGCGGACCTCCACAGCCCGTTGCTGCGGAGCTTCTACGTCCAGCTGAACAAGAAATTCTAGGCCGACACACTCATGCAAAGGGCCGTTCCGTAAGGAACGGCCCTTTTTCTTTGTTCCATCTGGGCAACAAAAAGGTAAGCGTCACGCGGAGCACCCCTATCTGGACGGAGCATAGATGTCGTAGTCGTAGGGTATGACATCTATGACCGGCGGATCGGAGATACTGAGGGCG